>NZ_JAYWHI010000019.1:0-74619 GCF_043778355.1 Polaromonas sp. | reverse complement strand
CGGCGCTGCCCACGCCGGCTGGCGCGGCCTGGCTGGCAGCCAGGGTGACGGCGTGCTGGAGCAGACTTTTGAGTCTTTCAGCGCTCCGGCCCATAAGGGGCGTGCGCAAGCAGCTATCAATACCATAGCGTGGCTGGGACCGTGTATTGGCCCGACGGCGTTTGAAGTGGGTGCCGAGGTGAGGGCGGCTTTTGTGGGCAACGATCCCGCCGCCGCCACTTGTTTTACAGCGACAGCGCCCGGCAAGTACCTGGCCGACCTTCCTGGTTTGGCCCGCCTGCGGCTTCAGGCGCTGGGGATCACGCAGATCTTCGGCAATGACGGCAGTGCGCCGTGGTGTACCGTAGGCAATGCCTCACGTTTCTTTTCGCACCGGCGCGATGCCGGTGTCGGTGTCGGTGGCAATGGTTCTGGCACCACCGGCCGCAT
The DNA here is from genome assembly GCF_043778355.1 of Polaromonas sp. Taxonomy (GTDB): domain Bacteria; phylum Pseudomonadota; class Gammaproteobacteria; order Burkholderiales; family Burkholderiaceae_C; genus Polaromonas. The sequence goes on along the minus strand of NZ_JAYWHI010000019.1, from coordinate 74,190 downwards.
GGCTGCCAGCATCTGGCTCGAATGAGGAAGGCATCAAGGTTGTCGCCTCAGCAGTCTCCGCAGCTTCGCGTGCTTTGATGGCCTTGCGCCGCGATGGTGCACCCATCAGGTAAACCACCAATGCCACAGGACCCACGCCATAGAGTACAAAGGTCACCAGTGCACCCAGCAGCGTCCCGGACGGATGGGTGGCTTCGGCGACGCTCATCATGAGCACAACGTACATCCAGGCAATGACAATCAAATACATAAATCTTTGCGCTGCCTCATGAGTAGGGAAAGTTTTTACACGATACTAGCGTTGACTTGCCGCGGCTATCCAAGCTCGACACAGAATGCCCCCAAAGAGCCCGCAGATATCTCCGGAGACAAGCATGAATTCTGACGCAAACCTGGCGCAAGCGGCCCAACAGATGCAAGAGACTTTTGCGCAGGGCCTGAAACAGGTCATGGGCGCGATGGCCGGCGGCGGCCTCGGCGCGGCGCCCGGTTTCGCGCAGATCGGCATGAGTGATGCGCAGTCTGCCATGCCACCGCTGCAGATCGACCCGCTCAAGTTGCTGGAGATCCAGAAAACCTATCTCGAAGACATCAGCAAGCTGTGGAACAGCGGCTTGCAGGCCAGTACACAAGGCTCTACCGACCGGCGATTTGCGGCCGAAGCCTGGCACCAGAACCCGGTCTCGCAATTTGCCGCATCGGCCTACCTGCTCAATGCCCGCGCCCTGATGGGCTTGGCTGACGCGGTCGAGGGCGACGAAAAAACCAAAGCCCGCGTGCGTTTTGCGGTTGAGCAGGCGATGGCCGCCGCCGCCCCCAGCAACTTCCTGGCGCTCAATGCCGAGGCGCAGAAGAAAGCGATTGATACCCAGGGCGAAAGCATTGCCCAGGGCCTGACCAACCTGCTGCACGACATGAAGCAGGGCCATGTGTCCATGACCGATGAAAGCGTGTTCGAAGTCGGTAAAAACGTCGCCACGACCGAAGGCGCGGTCGTTTTTGAAAACGAGTTTTTTCAGCTCATCGAATACAAGCCGCTGACGGCCAAGGTGTACGAGCGGCCCTTCCTGCTGGTGCCGCCCTGCATCAACAAGTTCTACATCCTCGACCTGCAGCCTGACAACTCACTGATTCGTTACGCCGTGGCGCAGGGTCACCGCACCTTTGTCGTGAGCTGGCGCAACCCCGACGAGTCCATGGCCGAAAAAACCTGGGACGACTACATCGAGCACGCTGCCATCAAGGCAATTGAAGTCACGCAGCAGATCACCGGCGCCAAAACCATCAACGCCCTCGGTTTCTGTGTTGGTGGAACCATTCTGGCCACGGCACTGGCCGTGCTGGCCGCGCGTGGTGACAACCCCGTGGCCAGTGCGACTTTTCTGACCGCGCTGCTGGAGTTCAGCGACACCGGCATCCTCGACATATTCATCGACGAGCAATCTGTCAGCTACCGCGAGATGCAGATGGGCCAGGGCGGCCTGCTCAAGGGCCAGGACTTGGCGTCCACCTTCAGCTTCCTGCGGCCCAACGACCTGGTCTGGAACTACGTTGTCGGCAACTACCTCAAGGGTGAAACGCCACCGCCGTTTGACCTGCTTTACTGGAACAGCGACTCGACCAATCTGCCCGGCCCGTTTTACGCCTGGTATTTGCGCAACACCTATTTTGAGAACAACCTCGCCAAGCCCGGCAAGCTCACGGTCTGTGGCCAGAAGGTTGATCTCGGCAAGCTCAACATGCCGACCTATATCTACGGCTCGCGCGAAGACCACATCGTGCCCGTCGGCGGCGCTTATGCCTCGACCCAGGTGTTGCCTGGCAAGAAGCGTTTTGTCATGGGCGCGTCTGGCCACATTGCCGGCGTCATCAACCCCCCCGCCAAGAAAAAGCGCAGCTACTGGACCCATGACAAACTGCCCCAGGGCAAGTTTCCTGCCGCACAGGCCGACTGGCTCAAAGGCGCGACGGAGCACCCCGGCAGCTGGTGGACCGACTGGTCAGACTGGCTCAAGGGCCATGCCGGGAAGCAGATCGCTGCCCCCAAAACTTATGGCAGCCGCGGCCACAAGGCCATCGAGCCGGCGCCCGGCCGCTACGTCAAGGCCAAGGCCTGAATGAAAACGTGTCATCCCGGGCTTGACCCGGGATCCATGCACCGGATGAAGCAGCGCACCGGCATGGATTGCGGGTCAAGCCCGCAATGACGGAGAGCTGGATTCAACTGGAGACCCTCATGGAAGACATCGTCATCGTTTCAGCAGCCCGCACCGCCGTCGGCAAGTTCGGCGGCAGTCTGGCCAAAACCCCTGCGACCGAACTCGGTGCTGCGGTCATCAAGGCCGTGGCCGAGCGCGTGGGCCTGTCGCCCGACCTGATCGGTGAAGTCATCATGGGCCAGGTGCTGGCGGCTGGCGTGGGCCAGAACCCGGCGCGTCAGAGCGTCGTCAAGGCCGGCTTCCCGCACGGTGTGCCCGGTCTGACCATCAACGCCGTTTGCGGCTCGGGCCTGAAGGCCGTGATGCTGGCCGCGCAATCGGTCGCCACCGGCGACAGCGAGATCGTGATTGCCGGCGGCCAGGAGAACATGAGCGCAGCGCCGCACGTGCTCAACGGCTCGCGCGACGGCCAGCGCATGGGCGACTGGAAGATGGTGGACACCATGATCGTCGACGGCCTGTGGGACGTCTACAACCAGTACCACATGGGCATCACTGCCGAGAACGTCGCCAAAAAATACGGCGTCACCCGCGACATGCAGGACGCGCTGGCACTGGCCAGCCAGACCAAGGCCATGGCCGCCCAGGACGCTGGCAAGTTCAAGGACGAGATCATTCCGTTTTCGATTGCGCAGAAAAAGGGCGACCCGCTGGTGTTTGCCGCCGACGAGTTCATCAACCGCAAAACCAGCGCCGAAGGCCTGGCCGGCTTGCGCCCTGCGTTTGACAAGGCCGGTGGCGTGACGGCCGGCAATGCCTCGGGCATCAACGACGGCGCCGCCGCCGTGATGGTCATGACCGCGAAGAAGGCTGCTGCGCTGGGCCTCACGCCCCTGGCCCGCATCGCCAGCTACGCCACCACCGGCCTGGACCCGGCCTTCATGGGCATGGGCCCGGTGCCTGCATCGACCAAGGCCCTGCACCGCGCTGGCTGGAAAGCTCAAGACCTGGACCTGCTGGAGATCAACGAAGCCTTTGCCGCGCAGGCCTGCGCCGTTAACAAGGAGATGGGCTGGGACACCAGCAAGGTCAACGTCAACGGCGGCGCCATTGCCATCGGCCATCCGATTGGCGCGTCCGGCTGCCGCATCCTGGTCACACTGATCCACGAGATGGTGCGCCGCGACGCCAAAAAAGGCATCGCCAGCCTGTGTATTGGCGGCGGCATGGGGGTTGCCCTCACACTGGAACGCTAAATCTGGGTTAAAACAGTCTCTGGCCCATGTGTAGCAAGCGCAAGCAGCTATTTATTTGATAGCAAGATGGATTGCAGCATGGCATGACTTTTGCACACCTCATCGACAACTAAAACTCAAGGAGCACAGACATGGCTAAACGAATTGCATACGTCACAGGCGGCATGGGCGGCATCGGAACCGCGATTTGCCAGCGCCTGCACAAGGACGGCTTCACCGTGGTCGCCGGTTGCGGCCCGACGCGCGACTTCACCAAATGGATCGACGAGCAGAAGGCGCTGGGCTACACCTTCTACGCCTCCGTCGGCAATGTCGGCGACTGGGACTCCACGGTTGCCGCCTTCGACAAGGTCAAGGCCGACCACGGCCCGGTCAGCGTGCTGGTCAACAACGCCGGTATCACGCGCGACGGCCAGTTCCGCAAGATGAGCAAGGCCGACTGGGACGCGGTGATCTCCACGAACCTCGACAGCATGTTCAACGTCACCAAGCAGGTGATCGAAGGCATGATCGAAGGCGGCTACGGGCGCATCGTCAACATCTCGTCGGTCAACGGCCAGAAGGGTCAGTTCGGCCAGGTCAACTACTCCACCGCCAAGGCCGGCCTGCATGGCTTCACCATGGCGCTGGCGCAGGAAGTAGCCGCCAAGGGAGTGACTGTCAACACCGTGAGTCCCGGCTACATCGGCACCGATATGGTCAAGGCCATTCGCCCCGACGTGCTCGAAAAAATTGTCGCCGGTGTGCCCGCCAAACGCCTCGGCACGCCAGAAGAAATCGCCTCCATCATCTCGTGGATTGCCTCGGACGAAGGTGGTTATGCCACGGGTGCGGACTTCTCGCTCAATGGTGGTTTGCACATGGGGTGAGCCTGCGGCGTGTCTTGCAAAAAAACCCGCTTCGGCGGGTTTTTTTTATAAGCAGGCGCGACCCAATCGGAGCGCGAGGTACTGGCGAAAATCCACCATTCCAAAAAAATCCAGTCATGTATTGCCTTAATCTAAGAGCCGATATTTTTCTTCCCCGGTGGTGTTTCGTTGGTGCGGTGGTGCTGGGTTTGCCATGGTCTGGTTTGGCTCATGCCAAACTCGTGGAAGAAGTCATCAAAGTGCCTGTCAAAGTTGCCAACAACTATGGCAAAGAGGTGGCGCAGGACATCGTTGTCACGGTCTTTTATGAGGACACCGCGCCCAGGCCCTATCCGTTGCTGATCCTGGGTCACGGCAGAGATGGGGAAGCCGCCGGCCGCGCCGCTATGGGTCGAGCCAAGTATTCGGTCAATTCAAGGTGGTTCACCCGGCTTGGTTTTATGGTCGCCGTGCCTACCCGCATTGGTTACGGCGAAAGTGGAGGCGAGGACGTAGAAGACACGGGTGATTGCAACCGAAAAAACTACCCGCCTGGTTATGCCGCTGCTGCCGAACAGACCTTGAAAGTTCTCGATACCCTGCGCCAGCGCCCTGATACAGCCAGGGACCGCTCAATCATCGTAGGCCAGTCTTTTGGCGGTGTTGCTGCCATCACAGTCGCTGCGCAAAACCCGTCTGGCATCCAGGCCACCATCAACTTTGCCGGCGGTGGTGGCGGCAACCCGAAAACCAAGCCACAAGACCCGTGCGCTGCGCCATTGATAAAATCCATGTTTGCCGGCTACGGCAAGACGGCGCGTATTCCCACGCTCTGGGTTTACACAGAGAACGACATGTATTTCGGCCCCAAATTGCCCAGAGAATGGTTTGACGCATTCAAGGCGGCTGGCGGGGTCGGAGAGCATATCCTGTATCCAGCCCACGGAGATGACGGACATGGTTTGTTCACTCGCGCTCCCGAGGTGTGGCAAGCACGCGTCCTGGAGTTTCTGCGCGCCAATGGCTATCCGGACTTGAAAGCGCCTGAGAGCAAAAGATAGGTGCGCAGGGCTGACTGCGTATTCGGGGGCGCAAGTGGGTGCCGTCGACGATTCATCATGTGCTGGATCGCTCTTCCCTACAGCGTACCCATGCTTGAAATATGACCGGAAAAGCTTCTTGATTCTCTCAACGGTCTGGACTATCCACTGCGACGGCAGCGCGGTCCCCAACCCTGGCCGCATGGGCCTGGGCGCGGTGCTGGTCGCGCCGGACGGCACGCGGCATGTGCTTTCGGCGGCAACTGATGCACGGGGTTGCAACAACGAGGCCGAGGCGCGGGCGCTGATGCTGGCGCTGCGCGATGCGCAGGCGTGCGGGGCGACGGCGCTGCAGATCTATTCAGACAGCAGTTTGCTCGTGGCGCAGCTGGGTCTTGCGGGTGCGCCCGTTGTGCCGCGGCTGGCTGCGCTGTATGACGAAGTTGCTGCCTTGCTGGCGACATTCGCCCACACTTCGCTGCAGTGGGTACCGCGGCACCGCAATGGTGAGGCCGATGCGTTGGCGCGCGCGGCGGTGGGGCTGGCGCCAAAGAGGTCTGTGAAGTCTCCGAACAAGAGACGACGATAGGCCCCGGCAAGCCTGGCCGTGCTGTCAGTGCGCCGGCGTCAGAGCACCTCGCTGGCGAAGTCCGCCAGCCGTGAACGCTCGCCGCGTGCCAGTGTGATGTGCCCGCCGTGCGGCCAGCCCTTGAAGCGATCCACGGCGTAGGTCATGCCGGACGAACCTTCGGTCAGGTAAGGCGTGTCGATCTGCGCCAGGTTGCCCATGCAGATGATCTTGGTGCCCGGGCCGGCGCGGGTGATCAGGGTCTTCATCTGCTTGGGCGTCAGGTTTTGCGCCTCGTCGATGATCACGTACTTGTTCAGGAAGGTGCGGCCGCGCATGAAGTTCATGCTTTTGACCTTGATGCGTGAGCGGATCAACTCGTTGGTGGCGGCGCGGCCCCATTCGCCGGAGCCACTGTCGTTTTTGCCGAGCACTTCCAGGTTGTCGTCGAGTGCGCCCATCCAGGGGCCCATTTTTTCTTCCTCGGTGCCGGGCAAAAAGCCGATGTCTTCACCGACGCTGACGGTGGCGCGGGTCATGATGATCTCGGTGTAGCGGCGGTCGTCCAGTACCTGGGTCAGGCCGCTGGCCAGGGCCATCAGCGTCTTGCCGGTGCCTGCCGTGCCGGCCAGGGTGACAAAGTCGACCTCCGGGTCCATCAGCAGATTCATCGCGAAGTTCTGCTCACGGTTGCGGGTGGTGATGCCCCAGACGGCGTTTTTCAGGTGGGTGTAGTCCTTCAGCGTCTTGAGCACCGCCGTCTTGGCGCGGATCTCGGTCACGCGGGCATACAACGGTGGCTCGCCGGGCGCTTCGAAAAACACAAACTGGTTGATCAGCAGGCTGCCGACGATGGGGCCAGTGATGCGGTAGAAGGTGTGGCTGCCTTGTTGCCAGCTCTCGATGGTTTTGCTCTGGCGTGTCCAGAAGTCAGTCGGCAGGGCCAGCGAGCCGGCGTAGAGCAGGTCGCCGTCTTCCAGGGTTTTGTCGTTCTGGTAGTCGTCGGTGGCCAGGCCCAAGGCGCGCGCCTTGACGCGCATGTTGATGTCCTTGGACACCAGCACCACCTCGCGCGGCGCGTATTCCTTGCGCAGCGCTTCGACCACGCCGAGGATCTGGTTGTCGGCCTTGCCTTGCGGCAGGCTCATGGGCAGCGAGTAGTCCAGCACCTTGGTCTGGAAGAACAGGCAGCCGCCGGCTTCCTTGTGGCCGGTGGTGTCGAGCTTGAGGCCCTTGGCGATGTCGGCGCCGCTGGTGCCAGCCAGCGCGTCCAGTGTGCGGCTGGTCTGGCGGGCGTTGCGCGCGACTTCGGTCATGCCCTTTTTGTGGCCGTCGAGCTCTTCGAGCACGATCATCGGCAGGAAGATGTCGTGCTCCTCAAAGCGGAACAGGCACATCGGGTCGTGCATCAACACATTCGTGTCCAGCACAAACAGCTTGCTTGGGCCGGTGTGTCTGGGCTTTTTGGGCTTGGCGGCAGGTTGCGGCCGTACTGGCGAGGCGCTCTCTTTATGATAGCTGCCCGCGCCCGCGCTGCCTGGGCGGTCGGCCTCTTTGGCCTGATAGGCCACGGCGTGTTCGGCTTCACCGCCAGCCGAACGGCTGTCGAACAGATCAAGTGCCGGTGTTTTGTGGGCCAGCTCGGCCTGTTCCGTCTTTCGCGCGGCTTTGGAGGGCGACCGGGCCGGGGCGTCGAAAGCCTCGGTGGAGAGCAGAGCGGCACGTTTTGTCGGGGCGGGTGGCAAGGGCATGGTGCTTGAAGCTCGCTGGGTTGTGGGGAATTTGGGGGTTCTGAAAGCGAAAAAGCCGCCTGGAGGCCAGGGCGGCTTTTTCGGTGGGCGCAGTCGCTAGGGTCAACAGCATGAAGTCACTATACACGACTCAGATGACTGAAAACATGGCCCCCACGCTCGTTCACCTTGTGTAACTCGCTGCCCCCCGAGGGGGCTGATTTTCCTTGGGGCGGCCCGACGGAAAATTGCGCGGTTCAGGCGACCTTTTTGCAGTATTTTCAGGCCGCTTTTTTAAGGGCCTTGACCGCCTTGAGCACGTCGTCCACATGGCCCGGCACTTTCAGGCCGCGCCATTCTTCCTTGAGTGTGCCGTCTGCCCCTACCAGGAAGGTGCTGCGCTCGATGCCCTTGACCTTTTTGCCGTACATGATCTTGTTCTTGACGACGCCAAACATGTGGCACATCTTTTCTTCGGTATCGGCGATCAGTTCGAAGGGCAGCTCCAGCTTGGCCTTGAACTCGTCGTGCGACTTCATGTTGTCGCGCGAAACGCCGAACACGGTGGCGCCGGCTTTCACGAAGTCTTTGTAGCGATCACGGAACTGCATTGCTTCGGTGGTGCAGCCAGGGGTGTTGTCCTTCGGGTAGAAATACAGAACAACCACATGGCCCAAATGGGTCTGGTTGGAGACCTTGACCCCGCTGGTGGCGTTGGCTTCAAATTCGGGGAGTGGTTTATTAACGACGACTGCCATACTGCTTGGACCCTGACGAAAGTAGTTGTAATTAGGCCGTTGGCTCTGGTGCGTGTCGCGGGCCTGGCAGTGGGAGCCAGCCGGACCTTGCACCAAACGCAACCCTAGATTTTACTCTGAAAGCTCCGTCGTTACTTCGGGGCGCCCTCGGGTGCCTCCACCAGCAGCGCGGCCACTACCTTGCGGCCTTCCCCGGCCAGAATGTTGTAAGTGCGGCAGGCCGCGATGGTGTCCATGGTTTCCACACCAATGCGGGCGGCCATCAGGCTGCGTAAAAACGCTGGCGGTGGGAAGCGCAGCCGCGTGCCGCTGCCGAAGATCACCAGTTCGGGCCGGCTTTCCACCAAGCGTGAAAAGTGGTCTTCGGTGAGGTCTTCAAAGCGGCTGCAGGCCCAGTCCAACTTTTCCCCGCGTGAACCGATCACAACGCTGTGCTCGATTTTTTCAGCCACACCCTGGTTGGCCACGCCGATCCAGTTGGGGCCATACCCGAGGATGGATTGGACATCGAGGCGGTCGGGTTGCAGCTTCATACGGTGTTTGCGAGGAGGAGGGGGCGGCGGCGGACCGGGAAAACCGGGGGTTTATGTGGTCAAATTATAAGTTCCGCTCTGTGTTCTGGCTGCTGCGCCGCGCTTCATGCCGGTTGCCGCTGGGGTGATCCGCCCCCATGACGGTGTGGCCCCCGCTTATTTCCTGAGAGATGCATGAAACCGATCACCAAATCCGCCAAACTGGCCAATGTTCTGTATGACATCCGCGGCCCGATCATGGACGCCGCCAAGCAGATGGAAGAGGAGGGGCAAAAGCTCATCAAGCTCAACCTTGGCAACCTCGCGGCCTTCGGTTTTGACGCGCCCGAGGAAGTCCAGCAGGACATGATCCGCAATCTGCCGGCCTCTGCCGGTTACTCGGACAGCAAGGGCATTTTTGCGGCCCGCAAGGCGGTCATGCATGAGACGCAGAAGCAGGGCATCAAGGGCGTGGTGCTGGACGACATCTACCTGGGCAACGGCGCGAGCGAGCTGATCGCCATGGCCACCAACGCGCTGCTCGACGACGGCGACGAGTTGCTGCTGCCGGCGCCAGACTACCCGCTGTGGACGGCGTCCACCAGCTTGTCGGGCGGCACGCCGGTCCATTACCTGTGCGACGAAGCCAATGGCTGGATGCCTGATCTGGCCGACATCCGCGCCAAGATCACGCCCAAAACCAAGGGCATCGTGGTCATCAACCCGAACAACCCGACCGGCGCGCTGTATTCCGACGAACTGCTCAAGGGCATCGTTGCCATCGCGCGCGAACATGGCCTGGTGTTGCTGGCCGACGAGGTCTACGACAAGGTGCTGTATGACGGCGTCAACCACACGGCGCTGGCCAGCCTGTCCACCGACGTGTTGACGCTGACCTTCAACTCGCTGTCCAAGAGCTACCGCTCCTGCGGCTACCGCGCGGGCTGGCTGGTGGTGTCCGGCCCCAAGAAGCAGGCGCAGGATTACATCGAAGGCCTGAACATGCTGGCCAACATGAAGCTGTGCTCCAACGTGCCGGGCCAGTGGGCCATCCAGACGGCGCTGGGCGGTTACCAGAGTATCAACGACCTGACCTGCGAAGGCGGGCGCCTGCGCCGCCAGCGCGATCTGGCCTACGAGCTGATCACTGCGATTCCGGGCGTGAGCTGCGTCAAGCCGAGCGCCGCGCTGTACATGTTTCCGCGGCTGGATCCCAAGGTTTATCCAATCACCGATGACCGGCAGTTTTTCCTGGAGCTGCTCAAGGAGACCAAGGTCATGCTGGTGCAGGGCACCGGTTTTAACTGGGCCGCGCCCGACCATTTCCGCATCGTGTTCCTGCCGCATGAAGAAGACCTGCGCGAGGCCATCAACCGCATTGCCAAATTTCTCGAAAGCCGCAGAAATGCGGTACGCGCTGCCGGCGCACAGAGCGCAGAACTGATCAAGTGAGCCGAACAACCAACATGACGACATCGACGACTATGAAACCGATCAAGGTAGGCCTGCTGGGCATGGGCACTGTGGGCAGCGGAGTGTTCACCGTTTTGAAGCGCAACCAGGAAGAAATATTCCGTCGTGCCGGCCGCAGCATTGAAATTGCCATGGTCGCCGATCTCGATACCGCGCGAGCGCAGGCCGCTGCGGGCGTCGGCATCACGGTGGTGGACGACGCGCGCAAGGTCATCGCCAACCCCGAGATCGACATCGTGATCGAGCTGATCGGCGGTTATGGCATCGCCAAAGCGCTGGTGCTGGAAGCGATTGAAGCCGGTAAACATGTGGTCACCGCCAACAAGGCGCTGCTGGCCGTGCATGGCACCGAGATTTTTGCTGCGGCGCACCGCAAGGGCGTGATGGTGGCGTTTGAAGCGGCAGTGGCCGGCGGCATTCCCATCATCAAGGCGCTGCGCGAAGGCCTGACCGCCAACCGTATTCAGTGGATCGCCGGCATCATCAACGGCACCACCAATTTCATTCTCAGCGAGATGCGCGACAAGGGCCTGGACTTTGACGTGGTGCTCAAGGAGGCGCAGCGCCTCGGTTACGCCGAAGCTGACCCGACCTTCGACATTGAAGGTGTCGATGCCGCGCATAAGGCCACACTGATGTCGGCGATTGCCTTCGGTATCCCGGTGCAGTTCGACAAGGCCTATGTGGAAGGCATCACCCAACTGGGCGCGCAGGACATCAAATATGCCGAGCAGCTCGGCTACCGCATCAAGCTGCTGGGCATCACCAAACAGGCGGCAAAGGGCATCGAGCTGCGCGTGCACCCGGCCCTGGTGCCGGCCAAGCGCCTGATCGCCAACGTCGAGGGCGCCATGAATGCGGTGGTGGTGCAGGGCGACGCGGTGGGCACCACGCTGTACTACGGCAAGGGCGCGGGCAGTGAGCCCACCGCCAGCGCCGTGATTGCCGATCTGGTCGATATCGCGCGCCTGCATGGCGCCGATGCCGCGCAGCGCGTTCCGCATCTGGCTTTCCAGCCGGAGTCCATGAGCGACATGCCGATACTGGCCATGAGCGAGGTGGTTACCAGTTATTACCTGCGCCTGAACGTGGCTGACGAAGCCGGCGTGCTGGCCAAAGTCACCGGCATCCTGGCCGAAGCCGGCATCAGCATCGACGCCATGCTGCAGCGCGAGGCTGACGAGGTCGGTGGCGAGGGCGCGACCCAGACCGACCTGATCATCCTGACGCACGACTGCGTGGAAGCGAAGATGAACAGCGCACTCGCGCAGATGCAGGCGCTGCCGACGGTGCTGTCGCCGATCACGCGCATCCGCAAGGAAGAGTTGGCTTGATGCTTTATCTTTCCACCCGCGGACACACCGACCGCAAGCGTTTTTGCGAAATCCTGCTTGAAGGCCTGGCGCCCGACGGTGGCCTCTACCTGCCCGAGACCTACCCGCAGGTCGATGCGGCGACACTCGAAAAGTGGCGTGGCCTGCCGTATGCCAGCCTGGCCTTTGAGGTGCTGTCGCTCTACATCGACGACATTCCGGCCGCTGACCTGAAGGCGATCTGCGAGAAGACCTACACCGAGGAAGTCTTCGGTACGGCCGAAATTGTTCCCTTGCGCAAGCTCGAAAATGCTTCGACGGGCTCAGCACGAACGGATGTCTATCTGGAAGCCCTGTCCAACGGCCCGACGCTGGCCTTCAAGGACATGGCGATGCAGTTGCTGGGCAACCTGTTTGAGTACGAGCTGGCGCGCCGTGGTGAGGAGCTCAACATCCTGGGCGCCACCAGCGGCGACACCGGCAGCGCGGCCGAATACGCCATGCGCGGCAAGAAGGGCGTGAGGGTCTTCATGACCTCGCCGCAAGGGCGCATGAGCCCCTTCCAGCAGGCGCAGATGTTCAGCCTGCAAGACGAGAACATCCACAACCTCGCGCTCGAAGGTGTGTTTGACGACTGTCAGGACATCGTCAAGGCGGTGTCCAACGACCTGGACTTCAAGCGCAAGTACCGCATTGGCACCGTCAACTCGATCAACTGGGCGCGCTTGATGGCGCAGGTGGTCTATTACTTTTCTGGTTATTTTCAGGCGACGCAGGCTTCGACAGGCTCAGCCCGAACGGAAACTCCGAAGGTCAGCTTCACGGTTCCGTCGGGCAACTTCGGCAACGTCTGTGCCGGCCATGTCGCGCGCATGATGGGCCTGCCAATCGACAAACTGGTGGTCGCCACCAACGAGAACGATGTGCTCGACGAATTCTTTCGCACCGGCGTCTACCGCGTGCGGGCCAGCGCCGACACCCATGAGACCTCCAGCCCGTCGATGGACATTTCCAAGGCATCCAACTTTGAGCGTTTTGTGTTCGACCTGCTGGGCCGCGATGCGGCGCGTGTGGCTGATCTGTTTGGCGTGCAACTGTCGAAGCAGGGGTATTTCGATCTCAGCGGCGATGCGGTGTTCCGGTCAGCCGCGCAGCTTTATGGTTTTGCCAGCGGCAAAAGTACCCACGTCGACAGGCTGGAGACGATTCGCGACACCTTCAAGCGTTTCGGCACCATGATCGACACGCACACGGCCGACGGCCTGAAAGTCGCGCGCTCACACCTGCAAGCGGGCGTGCCCATGGTGGTGCTGGAGACGGCCTTGCCGATCAAGTTTGCCGAGACAATTGAAGAGGCGCTGGGCCGCTTGCCGGACCGGCCTGCAAAGTTTGAGGGCATCGAGGCCCTGCCCAAGCGTGTGCTGGTCATGCCTGCCGACGCTGCGCTGGTCAAGGCCTACGTCGCCAATAATGTGAAGTAAATCGGCCTTCAGCCCATGGTGGGCGGGCTCAAGTAGCTACTAAAGTCATAGCAAATTCGAATTGATCCAGGGCATTTCATGAACGTGGTTGCATTTGCCGGCTATTCCGGTTCGGGTAAAACAACGCTGGTCGAGAGCCTGATTCCGGCGCTCAAGCTGCGCGGTCTGCGGGTGTCGGTCGTCAAACATGCGCACCATAAATTCGACATTGACCACCCCGGCAAGGACACCCACCGCCACCGCCAGGCCGGCGCCTTTGAGGTGGTGGTGGCATCGAGCAACCGGCTCGCGCTGATCCGCGAGTTCGAGCAGCCCGCCGCGCTCACGGTGCATCACCTGATCGCCGAACTCTACGAAGGTGTGGACTGGGTGCTGGTCGAAGGTTTCAAGAGCAGCGACCTGCTCAAGGTCGAAGTCTGGCGCGCCGAATCCGGCAAGCCGGTGCGTTACCCGGACGACGACTTTGTGGTTGCCATCGCGACCGACTCGCCAGCGCAGTTGCCACAAACCACCCTGAGGCCGGTGCTGGATTTGAACGACCCTGAGGCCGTGGCGCAGTGGCTGATCAACAATCAGGACCGCTTTGTCTACAACGCCGAGATGCACGCATGAACCCAGCTCGCGCGACCAACGCAACTCCCGCTGCTGCTGCCCGCCCGCCGCTGCGCTCGCTGGACGACGCACTGGCCGAGTTGCTGGCCCATGCCGTGGCGCTGACAGGCATCGATAGCGTTTCCACTTTTGACGCTGACGGCCGCGTTTTGGCCGTTGATGTGGTCTCCGCGCTGCAGGTGCCGCCTGAAGACAACAGTTCCATGGACGGTTATGCCGTGCGCAGCGCCGAGCTCCCAGAAGCGGGCGTGGTGCTGCGGGTGTCGCAACGTATAGCGGCCGGCAGCAGTGGCAGTGCGCTGGAGCCCGGCACCGTCGCCCGTATTTTTACCGGTGCGCCCATTCCCGCCGGCGCTGATGCGGTGGTGATGCAGGAAGACTGCGAAACGGTCGCGGGCCGCGAAGGCTTTGTCAGCGTCCGGCAGCTTCCCAAAGCCGGCCAGTGGATTCGCCGCGCCGGTGAAGATGTGCGGCGCGGCGCCACCGTGCTCTCAAAAGGGGCGCGTCTCACGCCCGCTGCGCTTGGGCTGGCGGCCAGTATTGGCATGGATCGCCTGGAGGTGGCCCCAAAGCCGCGGGTGGCGCTGTTTTCGACCGGTGACGAACTCGTGATGCCCGGCGAGGTGGCGCCCGCGCAGATGCGACCCGGCGCGATCTACAACTCCAACCGCTTTTTCCTGCGCGCCTTGCTCACACGCCTGGGCTGCGAGGTCACCGACATGGGCATCGTGCCTGACCGGCGTGACGCCACACTCGACGCGCTGCGCAGCGCTGCCACGGCCCATGATCTGATCCTGACCAGCGGCGGTGTCTCGGTGGGTGAGGAAGATCACATCAAACCGGCGGTGCAGCAACTCGGCTCGCTGGACCTGTGGCAGATCGCCATCAAGCCTGGCAAACCGTTTGCCTACGGCAAGGTCGGTGCCGCGCACTTCATCGGCCTGCCCGGCAACCCGGTGTCCAGCTTCCTGACCTTTCTGGTGCTGGTGCGGCCCTTTCTGCTGAAGCTGCAGGGCGCCAGCGACCTGATGCCGCTGCCTGTGCCCATGGTGGCGCATTTCGACTGGCCGCGCGCCGACAAGCGCCGCGAGTTCTTGCGCGTGCGGCGCAATGCCGAGGGCGGGCTCGAACTGTTTGCCAACCAGAGCTCGGGCGTGCTGACCTCGGCGGTCTGGGGCGACGGCGTGATCGACAACCCGCCGGGCCAGACCATTCGCCATGGCGACATCGTGCCCTTCCTGCCGTTTTCGGCGCTGTTGTCCTGAAGGCAAAAGGCCCTGTCATGAAAATCACAGTCAAATATTTTGCGTCCATCCGCGAAGCGATGGGGCAGGGCAGCGAGTCCCTGGAGACCGCCGTTGGCACGTTAGGCGCATTGCGTGACGAACTGATCGCACGCGGACCGGTGTACGCCGAGAGCCTGGCGCGTGGTCGGGCGGTTCGCATGGCGCTCAATCAGGTGATGGTGGACGAATCGGCGGCGCTGTCCGATGGTGCCGAGGTGGCTTTTTTTCCGCCGGTGACGGGGGGCTGAGATGACTCAACGCGTCAGTATCCAGACCGCTGACTTCAATCTCGCCGACGAGATTGCCGCCTTGCGTGCCGATGACAAACGTGTCGGCGCGGTCTGCAGTTTTATTGGCACCGTACGCGACCGGAACGATGGCCTGAACGTCAGCAGCATGGAGCTCGAGCACTACCCCGGCATGACCGAAAAATCCATCGAGGCCATGATTGACGAGGCGCACAAGCGCTTCGACATTTACGGTGCCCGCGTGATCCACCGCGTCGGGCTGCTGCAGCCACTTGACCAGATCGTGCTGGTCGCCGTGAGCTCTGCACACCGCGGTGAGAGTTTCCAAGCCTGCGAATTCTTGATGGACTACCTCAAGACCCAGGCCCCGTTCTGGAAGAAAGAGCAAACGCCGGACGGCGCGCGCTGGGTCGATGCCCGTGTCAGCGACGATGCCGCGCTGGCCAAGTGGGGTATCCGGGCCAGCAACGGCTGAAGCTGTGCGGTTTCAAGCCGCTTCGTCTGTTCGGCCCGGTGGCACAAAAGCCGCGCGCGCCTCGCCTTCCAAGCCGGCGGTCAACACCTGCAGCAGGTCCACCAGTTGTGCCTGCTGCTTCGGGTCCAGCGGCGCCATCAGTCGGGTGTAGGCGCGTTCGGCAGGGTCTTGCGCTGTTTTCAACAGTGCCAGACCGGTCTCCGACAGAGAGATCGACAAATTGCGCCGGCTCAGCGGTGCGGGCACCCGCGCTATCAGCCCGCGCGTTTCCAGTCCGCGCAACACGCGCAGCACCGTCACCTTGTCAAAGCCCAGGGCCCGCGCCAGGCTGGACTGGTCCAGACCGGGGCTGGCGCGCAGCACGCTGAGCACACCAAATTGGGCCGGTGTCAGCCCGACGCTGCGGCATTCGTCTTCAAAAACGGCGGCGGAGATCTGATGGGCGCGACGCAGCAAAAAGCCGGGACGTGCGTAGAGTTGGGTGAGGTTGTGAAATGCGGGCACGGCAGTAAAAAGTTCTGGGTCGGTCTGGCTCTAAGGGAATTCATGGATTGTGCCTTGCCTGATTTGCCCAATACTTGTTAGCATGCAAACCAATTGAGGTCCCGGATGAATATTCTTTGCTTCCCTTGCCGCTGGCTCGCGCTGCGCACGGGCTCGCTGCTGGTCGCTGTGGCCTTCAGCACCGGACTACTGGCCCAAACCGCGCCCGCGCCGGCTGCCAATGCCTTGCCGCAAGCGCCGATCCGGCTGATCGTGCCCTTCACGCCGGGCACCGGCATCGACCTGATTGCGCGCACCGTGGGCCCCAAATTGTCGGAGCGTCTCGGCCGGCCGGTGGTGGTGGACAACCGCGCCGGCGCCTCCGGCAACATCGGCACTGAAGCGGTGGTGCGCGCCGCGCCCAACGGCAGCACCTTGCTGGTCACCGTTAACACGCTGGTGATGAACGCTGGCCTGTACCCGCAATTGCCCTTCGATCCGGTGAAAGATTTGACACCGGTGACGCTGACGAGCTGGGGCCAATTGATCCTGGTGGCGAACCCGAAGACCGGTTTCAAGACGGCGGGGGAGATGGTGGCAGCCGCGCGCAAGGCGCCGGGCCGTATCAACTACGGCTCGCCCGGCGTTGGCACGCCGCATCATTTGTCGATGGAGCTGTTCAAGGCCACGGCTGGTGTGTTTGTGACGCACATTCCTTACCGCGGTACCGGCCCGGCCCTGACCGATTTGCTCGGCGGGCAGATTGAAGCCATGTTTTTACCCATCCATGTCGCGTTGCCGCATGTGAAGTCCGGGCGGCTGCTGGCGCTGGGCATTGGCAGCGACAAGCGGCACCCGCTGTTGCCCGAGTTGCCGACACTGGCCGAGGCCAAAGCCGGCAATGTCAGCGTGGACATGTGGTACGGCATTTTTGCGCCGCCCGGCACTTCGCCAGAGCTGGTGGCTTTGTACAACCGCGAGATCAAGGAGATTTTGCTCAGCGATGAGGTCAAAAAAGCCTTCTCGACCCAGGGCATGGACCCGAGCAGCAGCACGCCGGGTGAGTTCAGAACCCTGGTCGAGACGGACGCCAAACGCTGGGCACAATTGATCAAGGCCCAGGGCATCACCGCCAACTGACGATTTGATCTGCTACTGAATTGATAGCTGTTGGCGCTTGTCCGCTATGGGCCAGCGACCGATTTGATGGTCATTTTTTATTCGCCGTCATCCCCGACCTGATCCGGGATCCATGCTGGATAAATCCCGGTTGCGGTGTGCCTGCATGGATGGCGGATCCAGTCCGCAATGACCCGTTCATTTGGAAAGAGAACACATGAAGATCACCATCGTCGGTGGCGGCATAGGCGGCCTGAGCCTGGCCCTGGCCCTGCACCAGCGCGGCCTGGCCTGCGAGGTCCATGAAACCGTGCCTGAAGTCAAGGAGCTTGGTGTTGGCATCACCTTGCTGCCGCACGCCATGCGCGAGCTCGCTACGCTGGGCCTGCAGGCGTCCATCGAGGCCGTCGGTATCGAAAACGAAGAAAGCGTGTTTTTCAACCGCTTCGGCCAGTTCATCTACAAGGAGCCGCGCGGCCGCCATGCCGGTTACGCGCTGCCCGAGATCGGCATTCCGCGCGGCAAGCTGCACCGCCTGCTTTACGAGGCTTGTTTGGCCCGCCTGGGCGCACACGCCATCCACACCGACCAACGCTGCACCGGCGTGACGCAGGACGACAGCGGCGCCACCGTGCAGTTCACGCAAACATCAACCGGCGTGCCCCTGCCGCCGGTGCGAACCGACGTGGTGATTGCCTGCGACGGCGTCAACTCCACCGTGCGGCGCCAGTTCTACCCCGACGAGAAAGTCGCGTTTGCCGGCATCAACACCTGGCGCGGCGTGACCCGGCACAAGCCGATCCTGACCGGCAAGAGTTATATGCGTATCGGTTCCATCGACACCGGCAAGATGGTGATCTACCCGATTGTTGATCGGCCCGATGACGAGGGCCACCAGCTGATCAACTGGGTGGCCGAGATCCAGCGTGACAACGCGGCCATGAACGACTGGAACCACGCAGGCGACGCCAAGGACTTTCTGGACATCTTCAAGGACTGGCGGTTCCCATGGCTGGACGTGACGGCACTGATCGCCAATGCCGAACAAATCCTTGAGTACCCGATGGTCGACAAGGACCCGGTGCCACAGTGGACCTTCGGCCGCGTGACGCTGTTGGGCGACGCTGCGCACCCGATGTACCCGCGCGGCTCCAACGGTTCGGCGCAGGCCATCATCGACGGGCGAACGCTGGCCGAACAACTGGCCGGAGCCGGTGGGGACGGCCGCGCCGCGCTGCTGGCCTATGAAAAGCTGCGGCTGGCGCCCACGACCAACATCGTGCTGACAAATCGTTCGGTGCCGCCAGACTTCATCAACATCAAGGTCGACGAACTCAGCGGCGGCAAGCCATTTGCCAACATTGACGAGCTGATCAGCCAGCAGGAGCTGCGCGAGATATCGGAGCACTACAAAAAAGTCGCCGGCTTTTCGCTCGAAGCGGCCAAGGCCGGTTGACGTCTCAGTTCAGGTATTTGGGTTTGGGCAGGTCGGCTGCAAGTTCGGCCGGCTCTGTGGGTGGGGCCACATCCTGCAAGGGCGAGGTCGCAGGAAAATGCAGCCACTGCGAGGCGTTCAGGCTATGGTGCAGCAGTTGCAGCAGACCGTTGCTGAGCTGCGGATCCATCATGACCTGAAAATTGCGAATGGTTGCGCGGTCCGGTATTTTTTCAAACATCTGCAGTCGCAACTGGTGGTTGTCGAGCAGCGTGACCTTGACCTCTGTCAGCAGCAAGGGCTCGGGGCCCAGCACCGGGTCGCCGGGCTCGCCCTGGCGGCTCTGGTAGGGCGTCTCAAAATCCCCGGTGCGCAGGGCCGCCTCTTTCTGGAAGGCCGTCAACAGTTGCCCGCGCTGGTCTTCCAGGGTGGCTGCGGGGGCCGCCGGCGCCGCGATTTTTGCCATCTGATCGCTGGTGGTCTGGCTCAGGATGGGCAGCAGCGCCAGGGCCAGGCGCCGCGTCAGCCAGGCGCGCAACTCGCCGCCTTCCTTGCCATTGATGCGTATCAACAGGCGGTCCTGTTCGTGGACGTAACTGACCGACACCTGGTGTATGTTCATGACAAGGATTTTAATCGTCTCACCCGGACAGGGTTGCTGCCCGCACTATTGAAACTGCCCGCTTTGAGCCCCAGATAAACAGCAATCACATTCAAGGGACGCCCCATGCGCCAGGACAAACTTACCACCAAATTTCAGGAAGCCCTCAGCGACGCGCAATCGCTCGCGCTGGGCAACGACAACGCCTATATCGAGCCGGCCCACCTGCTGGCCGCCATGCTGGGTCAGGACGACGGCCCCAGGGCGCTGCTGCAGCGTGCCGGGGTCAACGTGACCACCTTGCAGGCCAGCATTGACGCGGCCGTCAGGAAGCTGCCCACGGTGTCGGGGCAGGAGCAGATCCAGGTCGGCCCGGAGCTGGCCAAGTTATTGCAGGCGACGGAGAAAGAGTCGATCAAGCGCGGTGACCCCTTCATCGCCAGCGAGCTGTTTTTGCTGGCCGTGGCCGACAGCAAGGCCGAGCTCGGCAAGCTGGCCAAAGAGGCGGGCTTGAGCCGCAAGGCGCTCGAAGCAGCCATCGACACGGTGCGTGGCGGCGAGAAGATGGACAGCCCGGAAGCGGAAGGCCAGCGCGAGGCGCTCAAAAAATACTGCATGGACCTGACCGAGCGCGCCCGC
This sequence comes from Polaromonas sp., assembly GCF_043778355.1. Classification (GTDB taxonomy): domain Bacteria; phylum Pseudomonadota; class Gammaproteobacteria; order Burkholderiales; family Burkholderiaceae_C; genus Polaromonas. Next base: position 54,154 of record NZ_JAYWHI010000019.1, on the reverse strand, counting down.
CTGGGCAAGCTGGACCCGGTGATTGGCCGCGACGACGAAATTCGCCGCGCCATCCAGGTGCTGCAGCGGCGCACCAAGAACAACCCGGTGCTGATCGGCGAGCCCGGCGTTGGCAAGACAGCCATTGTTGAAGGCCTGGCCCAGCGCATCGTGGCCGGTGAGGTGCCTGAATCGCTCAAGGGCAAACGCGTGCTGAGCCTGGACATGGCCGCCTTGGTGGCTGGCGCCAAGTTTCGCGGCGAATTCGAGGAGCGTCTGAAAACCGTGCTCAAGGAACTCGCCAAGGAAGAAGGTCAGACCATCGTCTTCATCGACGAACTGCACACCATGGTCGGCGCCGGCAAGGCCGAAGGCGCGATGGATGCCGGCAATATGCTCAAGCCGGCACTGGCACGCGGCGAGCTGCACTGCGTGGGCGCCACCACGCTCGACGAATACCGCAAGTACATCGAAAAAGATGCTGCGCTGGAGCGCCGCTTCCAGAAAATTCTGGTCGGTGAGCCCTCGGTGGAAGCCACCATCGCCATCCTGCGCGGGCTGAAGGAAAAGTACGAGCTGCACCATGGCGTGCAGATCACCGACCCGGCCATCGTGGCCGCGGCTGAACTGAGCCACCGCTATATCACCGACCGGTTTTTGCCCGACAAGGCGATTGACCTGATCGACGAAGCCGCCAGCAAGATCGCCATCGAGCGCGACTCCAAGCCCGAAGTGATGGACAAGCTGGACCGTCGGCTGATCCAGTTGCAGATTGAGCGCGAGGCCGTGCGCCGTGAAAAAGATGAATCCTCGCAAAAGCGTTTCGGCCTGATCGAGGAAGAAATCATCAAGCTGCAAAAGGAAATCTCGGACCTTGACGAAATCTGGCAGGCCGAAAAAGCCCAGGCGCTGGGCTCCAAGGACGTGATGGAAGAGATCGACCGCATCCGGTTCCAGATCGAGGAGCAAACCCGCAAGGGCGACTTCAACAAGGTGGCCGAGCTGCAGTACGGCAAGCTGCCCGAGCTGGAAAAACGGCTCAAGGAAGCGCAGGATGCCGAGGCCAGCAAAGGCAAATCGAACGCACCCACCCTGCTGCGTACCCAGGTGGGTGCCGAGGAGATCGCTGAGGTCGTCGCTCGCGCAACCGGCATCCCGGTCAGCAAACTGATGCAGGGCGAGCGCGACAAGCTGCTACTCATGGAAGGCAAGCTGCACGAACGTGTGGTCGGCCAGGCCGAGGCCATCGGTGCGGTTGCCAACGCGATCCGCCGTTCACGCTCGGGTCTGAGTGACCCGAACCGGCCCACGGGTTCCTTCCTGTTCCTCGGCCCCACCGGCGTCGGCAAGACCGAGCTCTGCAAGGCGCTGGCCGGCTTTCTGTTCGACAGCGAAGACCACCTGATCCGCGTCGATATGAGTGAGTTCATGGAGAAACACTCGGTCGCCCGCCTGATAGGCGCGCCGCCCGGTTATGTCGGTTACGAGGAGGGCGGTTATTTGACCGAAGCGGTGCGCCGCAAGCCCTATAGCGTGCTGCTGCTCGACGAGGTGGAAAAAGCCCACCCCGATGTATTTAACGTGCTGCTGCAGGTGCTCGACGACGGCCGCCTGACCGACGGCCAGGGCCGCACCGTGGACTTCAAGAACACTGTCATTGTCATGACCAGCAATATCGGCTCACCCATCATCCAGTCCATGGTTGGCAAGCCGTATGAGGAGGTCAAGGATGCGGTGACGGATGAGCTGAAAAACTACTTCCGTCCCGAGTTCTTGAACCGCATCGACGAGACGGTCGTGTTCCATTCGCTGGACGCGAAAAACATCGAGTCGATTGCGCGCATCCAGTTGCAGACGCTGATCGCGCGCTTGCAGAAGATGGACCTGACGATGGAGGTGTCGGAAGCGGCAATTGCCGAACTGGCCAAGGTCGGTTTCGATCCGGTGTTTGGCGCGCGGCCACTGAAACGCGCGATCCAGCAGCGCATCGAGAACCCCTTGAGCAAGCTCCTGCTCGAAGGGCGCTTTCCGCCCAAGAGCACGATCCCGGTCGATGTGGACCCGGTGCTTGATCCGGGCGTGTTCCGGTTCGACCGCGCGGTGGGGTGAACGTGGGAGCGGACACGCTATTTTTTGGATAGCTGCTAACGCCCGCCCCTTTTCTTCTGTAGGCGTTTTTCGTTCGCTAGAAAAATCTGTAAAGCGAAGCGGCCGAACGCTCTGAGCGCTGAATGGCTCAGTGCAGGGCGCCGCCTGCGGCTGAACCGGCCAGTGTGCCAAGCGCGGTGGCGACCACCGCTTGCAGCACCCGCCGTTCGGGCCGCGTCTTGGCGAGCACGTTCAAGCCCTGCACCGTACATACCAGAAAGGTGGCGGTCTCCCCCACCGACAGTGCCGGGTGCGCGTCGCCAGCGCGTTTTGCACGTTCGACGGCACCTTCAAAAGCAACTTCCAGGCGTGTCAGGTGCAGCCGGAAGGCCTCGGCGATCTCGGCGTCGCGCAGCGCAAACTCAACAACCGAGTTGGTCACCAAGCAGCCCCACTGACGCTTGCCGTCCACCATGGCGTCAATCAGTTTGGCGAAATAGTCCTCCAAGCTGGCCAAGCCCGACGGGTTGCCGTTCAGGCGTCCGATGGCCTCGTGCGACACCACCCGCATGTAGCGTTGGAGGGCCTGCACGAAGATGCCGCGCTTGTCCCCGAAAGCCGAATAAAGACTGCCCGGATTCAGGCCGGTGGCGCGGCAGATCTCCTGCACGCCGACGGCGTCAAAGCCGCGCGCCCAGAACACGTCAACCGCGCGGTCGAGCACGTCGTCGGTATTGAATTCGCGCGGTCTTCCCATGCGAAAATTATATAACGATCGTTCTTGTAATAGAGCTCCTTGCAGCTATATTTTTTCGTTATTACCAATGTGAAATGAAAAATAGCAGTTAAAACTACAACTGAAAGTTCTCATGTATTATTAAACGATCATTTAAAAAAAGGTTGAATATGAAAATCGCAGTAATGGGCGCAGGCGGTGTTGGTGGCTACTTTGGGGCGAAGCTGGCCCAAAGCGGTTGCGACGTGACTTTTATTGCGCGTGGCAAACATCTGGCGGCGATTCAGGCCAATGGGCTCAAGATCACCAGCGCGGCGGGCGACCTGCACATCCAGGGCGCCAAGGCCACCGCCGACCCCAGAGAAGTCGGCCCAGTGGACCTCGTGCTCTTCGGCGTGAAGCTGTGGGACACCGCATCGGCCGCCGAGGAGATTCGCCCGCTGATCGGCCCGGACACGGCCGTCATCTCGTTTCAAAACGGCGTGGTCAAGGACGAAATTTTGCAGGTCGCGTTGGGTAAGGCCGCCGTGGTTGGTGGGGTTTGCTACATCGCGGCGTCCATCGCCAGCCCAGGCGTCATCAGTCACACCGGCAGCATGCAAAAGCTGGTGTTCGGCGAATATGGCGGTAGCCGCTCAGAGCGCATCGAGCGCTTTCTGGCGGCTTGCCAGGCTGCCGGCATCGACGCCGAGATTAGCGACGACATCAACAAAACAATCTGGGAAAAGTTTGTTTTCCTCGTGGCCTTGTCGGGCAGCACCGCTGCCACCCGCACCCCCATCGGCAAGGTGCGCGCCCATCCGCAATCGCGCCAACTGGTGACCGGCCTGCTGCAGGAGGCGATTGCCGTCGGTCTGGCCGAAGGCGTGGCGCTGCCTGACGGTTTTCTGGCCAACCGCATGGCTTTTTGCGACCAGTTGCCAGAGACCATGACGTCTTCCATGCACGGCGACCTGGAGCGCGGCAACCCGCTGGAGCTGCAGTGGCTGAGCGGCGACGTCAGCCGCCGCGGTGACAAGCTGCGCGTCGCCACGCCCATGAACACGGCGGTCTTCAACATCCTGGCGATACATTCAGAGGGCAAGCCCCATGCGTGATGCGCCTGCCTTGTTGACGGTGCGCGCCATCTCGGCGCGTGTGGTGTCGGTGCCGATGAACCGGCCGCTGTGGACCAGTGCGCAAGTGATGCGGCAGGCGCCGCTGTTGCTGGTCGATCTGCACACCGAGGAGGGCATTACCGGCCATGCCTACCTGTTTTGTTATCTGCAGGCGGCAGGCGGCGCCATTTCGGCCATACTGGCCGACGTCGGCACGCGCCTCAAGGGCAAGCCTGTCACGCCGATGTTGCTTCGCAAAGCCATGGCCGACGCCGCGCGCCTGATCGGCCAGCGCGGCATCATGTCGATGGCGGCTGCCGGCGTCGATATGGCCGCGTGGGATGCGCTGTCCAAAGCTGCCGGCCTGCCGCTGGTGCGCATGCTCGGCTCCGAGCCCCGGCCCATCCAGGCCTACAACAGCAACGGCCTGGGCCTGATCGGCCCGCAAGAGGCCGCCGATGAAGCGCTTGAATTGCTGGAGGGCGGTTTCACCGGCATCAAAATGCGCCTGGGTCGCCCGACCGCGCAGGCCGACCTGGCCGCCGTGCAAGCCGTGCGCCAGGCGCTGCCCGATAGCGTCGCGCTGATGGCCGACTACAACCAGGCCTTGAACATGGTCGACGCTTCTGCGCGCTGCGCCATGCTGGACGGCGAGGGCCTGTACTGGATCGAGGAGCCCATGCGTCACGACGACTACGCCAGTTATGCCGAACTCCGGCGCGAGCTGGCCACACCGCTGCAGATCGGCGAAAACTTCGCCGGCCCCAAAGGCATGGCCACCGCGCTGGCGGCGTGCTGCACCGACTTTGTCATGCCCGACGCCGAGCGCATAGGCGGCGTGTCGGGCTGGATGGAAGCCGCAGCGCTGGCCGCCGCGCAAGACATTCCCATGTCGTCGCACCTGTTCCCGGAAGTCAGCGTGCACCTGCTGGCCGCCACACCCACCTGTCACTGGCTCGAATACATGGACTGGGCCTCGCCTATCCTGCAGTCACCGCCTGAAGTGATCGAGGGCAATCTCACGCCAGGCGAAGCGCCGGGCAGCGGCATGGCCTGGGATGAGGAGGCGGTGGCGCGGTATCTGGTGGGGTGACGCTACAACTTTAATAGCTAATAGCGCTGACTGAAAAAGGGCCGGGGTTGGATTTGATGCTGAAAGCTCAAGGCGTGGGGGCTGCAAGTGCGAACTGCTTGCGAGCGCGGCCAATGATGGCCAAGGCGCATTGCAAGCAGCCCGTCGCGGCCGATCTGACGGGCTTTCCCGCGGCTGCTGGTGTTAGCTATTGGCAGTGTTTGGTTATCGATAGTCAATCGCTGCGACTGCTTGAGCGAACCCCGACAGCTGGGCTGTTGGGTCAAGCAAATCGGTTCATCAACCGATAAGTTCTGATCCTTCGTGAGGCTCAGAAGCTTCTCGGCCACAGCGATGTTTGCACGACGATGATTTACACGCACGTGCTCAAGGTCTCTGCGGGCAAGACGTCGAGTCTTTTGGACTCACTAGGAGCTTGCAGACCGGCAGCGGGCCACGCTTTATTGAGCTGGCATCATCTTCTTGCGACTGGCCAGCAGCGAATTGAAAACCCGCTGTCGAAGTTGCTGCTCGAAGGGCGCTTTCCGCCCAAGAGCACGATCCCGGTCGATGTGGATCCGATCCAGAATCCGGGCGTGTTCAGGTCCGAGGTGGCGCCGGGTTGAACGGTGGGTTCGCTATCATGGGTGTCCAGCTACTGCGACCATCATGACCACCCTGATCTACACCCACCAAGCCTGCTTTGACCACCGCCCAGGTCCGCATCACCCCGAGTCGCCCGCGCGCCTCGAAGCCGTGCTGCAGGCACTGAAGACACCGGAATTTTCGGGCGCAGTCTGGCGCGATGCGCCGATGGCTTCCTTCGAGCAGGTGCTGCATGTGCACACGCCCGACTATGTGGACCAGGTTCAGGCCGCGTCGCCGACCGAGGGCTACCGCGCGCTTGATGCGGGTGACACCATCCTGTCGCCGGGTTCGCTGGAGGCGGTGATGCGTTGTGTGGGCGCGGCCTGTGCCGGTGTGGACGATGTGGTGTCCGGGGAGGCGGCCAATGTTTTTTGCGCCACACGCCCTTGCGGCCACCATGCCGAGGCAGACCAGGCCATGGGTTTTTGTGTGTTCAACCAGGCCGCCATTGCCGCGCTACATGCGCGCGAGCAACACGGCATCCAGCGCGTCGCGGTGGTCGACTTCGATGTGCACCACGGCAACGGCACGCAGAACTCGTTCTATGACGACCCCGACCTGTTTTACGGCTCCTGCCACCAGTCGCAGTTTTACCCAGGCACCGGCGAGCGCCATGAAACCGGTGTGGCCGGCAACATCGTCAACGTGCCCTTTCCGCGCGGCACGGGGTCAAGCGCCTTTCGCGCGGCCATGACCACCCAGTTGCTGCCCGCCCTGCGCAAGTTCGCGCCTGGGCTGCTGATCATCTCGGCCGGCTTTGACGCCCACCACCTGGACCCGCTGGGCGGACTGCAGTTTACCGACGACGACTACCACTGGATCACCCGCGAACTGATGAAGGTGGCCGACGAAACCGCCGATGGCCGTGTGGTGTCCGTTCTGGAAGGTGGCTACAGCCTGGAAGGCCTGGCCAGTGGCACGGCAGCGCATGTGCGCGCGCTGATGGGCGAGTGAGGCTGGCCATGGAACGCAAACTCCGGGTCGGCCAGCCCATCACCCCTGAAGAATTCGACGAACTTTCCGACGCGCAGCTTGAGCGCCTGGTGCCCAAGGCCTACCGGGAGTTTTTCCCCGGCAAGGATGATTGCGCCGACGGTTATTTTTATTTGCATGACGGCACGGCCTGGAGTTTTTACAAGGGAGGATTTCTCGATGACTGATCTGGCCAAGGAATTTGCGCCTGCGGGCAGGTTGCGCGCTTCGCTGAACATGGGCAACCCGGTGCTGGCACACAGCCACACGGCCACGGAAAAGCCGGCCGGTGTCACCATCGACCTGTCGCGTGAATTTGCGCGTGAGCTGGGCGTGGCGGTGGATTTTCTGCAGTTCGACACCGCCGCCAAATCGGTGGCGGCGCTGGCTGCCGGCGAGGCCGACATCGGTTTCATGGCGATTGATCCGCTGCGCGCCGCGACCACACATTTCACGCCGGCCTATGTGCAGATTGAGGGCTACTACCTCGTTCCGGAAGCCTCGACGATCCGGACCAATGCCGACGTGGACCGCGCCGGCACACGCATTGTGATGGGTGCCGGCAGTGCCTACGGCCTGTACCTGCAGCGCCATATCCAGCACGCCACGCTGGTGCAGGTGCCCACGTCAGAAGCGGTGGTTGATGCCATGCTCAAGGACGGCCTGGAAGTGTCGTCCGGCGTGAAGCAGGGGCTGGAGGCGGACGCGCGCCGCGTTGGCGGCGTGCGTCTGCTGGGCGAGCGCTTCATGGTGATCAACCAGGCGATGGCCATGCCGAAAGCGCGCAGCGCTGCTGCGGCTGCTTTTCTCGATGATTTTGTAGCCCGCATGAAAAACAGCGGGTTTGTCGCCGCGTCGCTGGCGCGTCACGCGATTGTGGGCGCGACCGTCGCCGACAACTGATCCCCGGCCGGTCAAGGCGCTCCTCTTTTGATAGCTGCCTGCGCCCGCCAATTATGGGCTGGAGGGCTTTTTTATTGATGACCGACAGGTGTGGCCGAGCGCCCGTTACTTGTAAAACGCCTCAACCTTGCCCTTGAGTTTGATCATCAAGGGATGGCCTTTGCGGTCCAGCGCCTTGCCGGCGGGCACCTTGATCCAGCGTTCGCTGATGCAGTACTCCTCGACGTCGGTGCGCTCCTTGTCGTTGAAACGAATGCCGATGTCGTGTTCGAACACGGCGGCGACGTGGTGCGGGCTGCGCGGGTCCACGGACAGGTGGTCGGGCAGGGGAGGAAGGGCGGCGGTGTCGTTCATGCTGGTTTCAAATGGAGTTGATCGGCAGGCTAGTGCCCAGGCCCGCGTAAATGGTCTGCACATCGTCGTTGGCGTCAATGGCCGCGAGAAAAGCTTCGACTTCTTCGAGCTCGGCGGCGCTCAAGGAGCCCGGGTCCACCGGATTTTTCGGCTTGTAGCCGAGTTTGGCAGACAGCACGGTGAAGCCCTGGGCCGGCAGGGCGCGGCTGACGATGTCGAGGTCGGTGGCATCGCTAAGAAACAGCGTTGTGCCTTCTTCCTCACCGGCTTCAAAGTCCTGGGCGCCGGCTTCAATCGCGGCCAGCTCGGGGTCGGCGCCGGCGGCTGCGGGCTCGGCCTCGATCATGCCGACATGGTCGAAGTCCCAGGCCACCGAGCCCGAAGTGCCGAGCTGTCCCTTGCGGAACAACACCCGCATTTCAGGCGCGGTGCGGTTCAGGTTGTCGGTCAGGCATTCGACCATCACCGGTACGCGGTGCGGCGCAAAGCCTTCATAAATCACATGTTCAAAATGGACAGCCTCGCCGGTCAGGCCGGCGCCTTTCTTGATGGCGCGCTCCAGCGTGTCCTTGGGCATGGACACCTTGCGGGCCTGCTCGACCACCAGCCGCAGCCGGGCGTTCAGAGCCGGGTCGGCGCCACTGCGCGCGGCGACCATGATTTCCTTGGCAAGTTTGCCGAAGACCTTGCCTTTGGCATTGGCCGCCAATTCCTTGCCTTTTGCTTTCCACTGCGCGCCCATGCTTGAAATTCCCTGGTGTTGTGGCGCTTTATGCGCCTGACTTTGACTTGGGTTGAGTTTATACACCCTGGCACGCACATTGGCCGCGTTCCTCCACCTCGCCAGGTTTCAGTGCCGCCGATTTCCCCGCGCCGTGCTCGGCCCAAGCCCGGTCTAGGCCCGCCGACTTGCCGCACCGAGGGACCAGCTTGTCGGACCTGTAGTGCAAATGCCCGCGCTGCTGTAGGCAAGCTACGTTGGCGCTCAAACAGGTTCGGTAGCGCACATACAACCAAGCATCGGCTCCCTAGAGTGGGCCATGAAGGCTTTTTGGGCGTGCCGTGTTTTGGCTTCCTGGAGCAAGTCTCGTTTGACCCAGGGCCACCATGCCGATCGCACCTCCCCGCACCAAGCCCAGCACCGGCAGCAAGAAAAAGCCAGCGACTCACCGCGTGGTCGTCCCCAGCTCAGGCGAGGCCAAACTCAATCGCCTGCTCGCCGCCTTGCCCGACACCGAAATGAAACGCTGGCTCCCAGAATTGGAACTGGTCGACCTGCCGCTGGGTCAGGTTCTGTACGAGGCAGACCATACCGAGACACATGTGTTTTTTCCCACTTCGGCGATCGTCTCGCTGCTGTACGTCATGGAAAACGGCGACTCGGCAGAAATTGCAGTGGTGGGCAATGAAGGCATTGTCGGCTTTTCGCTCTACATGGGTGGCAACTCCACCTCAAGTCGTGCCGTGGTGCAAAGCGCCGGCCTGGGTCTTCGCATGAAAGCCAGTGTCATCACCGAAGAGTTCCACACATCCCGCCCCGTCAGGCATCTGCTGCTGCGCTACACCCAGGCGCTGATCACGCAGATGTCGCAGACCGCGGTCTGCAACCGCCACCATTCGCTGGGCCAGCAACTGTGTCGCTGGCTGCTGCTGAGCCTGGACCGATTGCCCGGCAACGAGCTGGTGATGACGCAGGAGCTGATCGCCAACATGCTGGGTGTTCGCCGCGAGGGCGTGACAGAAAGCGCACTCAAGCTGCAGGACGCGGGGCTGATCAAATACGCGCGCGGCCGCATCACGGTTTTGGACCGCCTTGGCCTTGAGAAACGGTCCTGCGAGTGTTACGCGGTGGTCAAGAAGGAGTACGCACGCCTGCTGCCCAGACAGTTGGCAGGCTGACGCCCTGTACCGGCGCCAGCGCGTGATCAGGCCCGTGCCGGTATGGCCAGGCCCTTGACAACCGCAGAGCGCGCCACAAAACTTTCCAGCACGCGCTTGACGTGGACAAAGCTGTTGAAATCGACCAGCTCACCGGCGTCATAAAACCCGTTGAGGTTGCGCACCCAGCCGAAGGTCGCGATGTCGGCAATGGTGTAGTCGTCACCCATGATCCAGTTGCGACTTTCGAGGCGTTTGTCGAGCACGCCAAGCAGGCGTTTTGATTCGGCGACGTAGCGATCGCGCGGGCGTTTGTCCTCGTAGTCCTTGCCGGCGAACTTGTGGAAGAAGCCGAGCTGGCCAAACATCGGGCCGATGCCGCCCATCTGGAACATCAGCCACTGGATGGTTTCGTAACGTGTCGCCGCATCCTGCGACAGGAATTGACCGGTTTTTTCGGCCAGATACATCAGGATGGCGCCGGACTCGAACAGGGCCAGCGGTTTGCCACCGGGGCCGTGCGGGTCGAGGATGGCGGGGATCTTGTTGTTCGGGCTCAGCGACAAAAACGCCGGCGACATCTGCTCGTTGGTCGCAAAATCGACGAGGTGCGGCTCGTAGGGCAGGCCGGTCTCCTCCAGCATGATGGACACCTTAACGCCGTTGGGCGTGGGCAGCGAATAAAGCTGAAGCCAGTCAGGGTGTTGTGCAGGCCATTTGCTTGTGATGGGGAAGTTGGAAAGTGCTGTCATGGTGAAAAGAATTGTCTGGTCAAGCGCGCCCTGGTGCCGCACCGGGCAGCGAGCCCGCCCTGGCCGTGGGGGTATTTTCCAGGTTTGAGCCGCCAACGTTTCCGAGACTTTTTTACGCCGGTGATGCATCGCCCAGGATCCGGCCTCGCCGATAATTTGGCCTCGTTAACAGGCCGTCACATGACCCTCCCCCCAGACCCCCATGCCATCACAGATGCGACACAACTGGCAGCGCTTTTTGGCGACGTTGGTGACGCTTCCATCCGCAAAGAGGTGGCCTTCGTTCACCCGCATTACCGGGCGCTGATTGCAGCTTCGCCGTTTGCGGTGCTGGCGACAGCTGGCCCCGACGGGCTGGACGCGTCGCCGCGCGGCGACGCGCCCGGTTTTGTGCAGTTGCAGGACGACACCACCCTGCTGCTGCCCGAGCGCCGCGGCAACAACCGCGTGGACAGCCTGCGCAACATTCTTGCTGACCCGCGCGTGGCGCTGCTGTTCCTGATCCCCGGCGTGGGTGAGACGCTGCGTGTCAACGGGCGAGCCACCGTCACCACGGCGCCGGAGATGTTGGCGCGGTTTGTCGTGCAGGGGCAGTTGCCCAAATGTGTGATCGTCGTCAAGGTGGAGGCGGTGTTTTTCCAATGCGCGCGGGCCATTCAGCGCTCGGGCCTGTGGCAACCGCCTGCAGCCGATGCGCGGTCACGCCTGCCCAGCACCGGAACCATACTGGCCGCGCTGACGGCGGCAGCCATTGATGGCGAGAAGTACGACCGGGAGCTGGCGGAGCGGCAGCGGGCCACGCTGTATTGAGTACAGCGCTTCTTGCTATTAAATCAGTAGCTGTTTGCGATTATCTGGCATGGGCTGCAGCCTGATTTGGCTTAAATTTTCAGGCGTTGGTCTGAACCGCGACAGTGCATCAAGTGACCCTGAGCAGCGCTTCCACCGCCGCGCCCAGCGCCAGCAGCTCGCGGTCCCCGCCGCGTTTGCCGACCAGCATCAGCCCGACGGCCAGCCCGTTCTGGCTTGGCAGTGGCAGCGACAGCACCGGCAGGTCGAAAAAGTTGAACACCGAGGGGTTGCGCAGCAGCAAGGCGTTGGTACGCAAAAAGACATCTTCGTCCTGCACGTCGGCGATAAGCGGCGCCAGCAAGGGCACCGTGGGCAGTACCAGCGCATCGAGATGGGCCATGCGGGCGTCGAGCGCGGGCAGCAGCGCGGCGCGTGCCTGCTGGATGCCGACATAAGTGGCGGCGTCCAGCGTCTGGCCGCGGCGGATGCGGCCGAGCACGATGGGGTCGTAGGCTTCGGGCCGCGTGGCGACGCCAGCCTTGTGAATCCAGGCCGCCTCGGCGGCGACCAGCGTGCCGCCTTCCTGCAGGCGGAAGGGTTCACCCAGCAGATCATCGAGTGACTCATTGCTGAGCGTGGCGCCCGCAGTTGCCAACTGGCCGAGTGCGAGTTCCACCGCAGCCAGCACCGCGTCCTGCGTCTGGCTGAACAGCAGGCCGCGCGGCGCGCCCAGCCGCAGACCGGCCACCGCGCGGGACGGCAAGGGTTGGTCGGACGTGCCGGCCAACACACCATCGGTGGCTGCCGCGTCGGCCACGCTGCGGCACAGCGGCCCCACGCAGTCCAGTGTGAAGCTCAGTGGGTAAGCGCCGTCGCGCGGCACTCGGGCCTGTGTCGGCTTGAAGCCAACCAGGCCGTTAAGCGCCGAGGGAATTCGCACCGAGCCGCCCGTGTCGGAGCCGATGGCAATGTCGGCCATGCCACGCGCGACCGACACGCCTGCGCCCGACGATGAACCGCCGGGGATGCGGCGGGGGTCCAGCGCATTGCCGGGCGTGCCGTAGTGCGGGTTGATGCCCACACCTGAAAACGCAAACTCGGTCATGTTGGTTTTGCCGATGATCACGGCGCCCGCAGCGTGCAGACGGCTGACCACCAGCGCATCGTGCGCCGCCGGCGCCGCACCTTGCAACAGTTGTGATCCGGCCGTGGTGGCTTCACCGGCCACGTCGAACAGGTCCTTGATGGAGACAATGCGGCCGTCCAGCGGGCCCAGCCGCTTGCCTGCGCTTCTGCGCAGGTCAGAGGCCTGGGCAGCGGCGCGGGCGGTGTCTGGGTAAACGCGGGTAAAAATACGTCGGCCTTCGTCGCCAGCGGCGGTGATGGCTGCCAGCGCGGCTTCAAGCCGCTGGACGGCGGGGCTCTCAGTGAGGGTCGATGTCATGGCCAGATTATCTGCTGCCTCACCCGCCTGGAGTCAGCCACCTACCGCCAGCACACACTGCGGCCTATCATCGCCCGATGACCACGCCCACCCCCTCCCTGCGCTCTTTGTTCGACACCCAGCACCACGCCAGCCGCGCACAAATTGATGTGCCGCTGGCCTTGCGCCGCGACCGCCTGCTGCGCCTGCGCCGCCTGCTCGATGAATACGGCAGCGCGCTGGCGCAGGCCGTGCAACAGGATTTTGGCGTGCGCTCGCCACAGCTCACCGAGATTGCCGACCTGTTTGTGTTGCGCTCCCTGTTGTCGAACACCTTGAAGAATCTGGCGAAATGGATGAAACCGGTGAAAGTTGGCACGCCGCTGTACCTGCTGCCGGCCCGCGCTTTTCTGCAGCGCCAGCCGCTCGGTGTGGTGGGGGTGGTGTCGCCCTGGAACTACCCGGTGCAGTTGTCGCTGGGCCCGGTCATCACGGCACTTGCCGCCGGCAACCGCGTGATGCTCAAGCCGAGCGAGTTGACACCGGCCACCTCTGCGCTGCTGGAGAAACTGCTGGGCCAGGTGTTTGCCCCTGACGAGGTTTGTGTGGTGCAGGGTGACGGCGCGGTGGCGGCAGAATTTGCCACACTGCCGTTTGACCATTTGTTTTTCACCGGCTCCACTGCCGTTGGGCGCAAGGTCGCCGAAGCGGCGGCCGCCAACCTGACGCCGACCACGCTAGAGCTCGGCGGCAAGTCGCCCTGCATTGTTGATGCGTCCTGCGACCTTGATGCCGCTGCCATCAAGATTGCCCATGGCAAGCTGCTCAACGCCGGCCAGACCTGCATTGCGCCCGACTACGTGTTGGTGCCCAGCGGCAAGGAAGCCGCCTTCGGCGAAGCCTTTGCCCGGGCCGTGGCCACGCTGTTTCCCACGATTGCCGGCAACCCCGATTACGCGGCCATCATCAGCCCGCGCCACCATGAGCGCCTGCAGGCCTTGCTGGCCCAGGCCGAGGCCGGCGGTGCGCGGCTGCAGGTGGTCAACCCCGGTGGCGCAGCGGCCAGCGCGGCACGGCAAATGGCGCCGGTGCTGGTGTTCGACACGGCTGCGGATGACAAGCTGCTCAGCGAAGAAATTTTTGGCCCCATCCTGCCGGTGCTGGCCTACGCAAGCATGGACGAAGCCGTCAGCTACATCAACGCCCGGCCACGCCCGCTGGCGCTGTACTGGTTTGGCACCGATGCGGCGGCGCGCGATGCCGTGCTGGCCCGCACCGTCAGCGGCGGCGTCACCGTTAACGACACCTTGATGCACATCGCCCACGAGAATTTGCCCTTCGGCGGCGTCGGCGACAGCGGCTGGGGCAGCTACCACGGCGAGGCCGGCTTTCTGCGCCTGACGCAGCAAAAGCCGGTGCTGGTGCAGTCGAAGTGGGCGCGGGGCGACTTGTTTTACCCGCCGTATGGCAAGCGGTTTGACCAGGTGATGGGTTTGCTCAAGCGGCTGATTTGACGATGCCAGCGTCGGTCGGCGCGCATCATGCAAGTACGTAGCCTTAGCGCCCGGCCCCAAACACCTGCACCCAGTAAATCGCCTGCGCGCTCCAGGTGTTCACCACAAACGCGGAACCCATTTCAACAAAAGCTGGCGACATGATGTTGACGCAGTGGCTGGGGCTGTCCAGCCAGCCTTGCACGGCCAGCTCGGGCGTCATCTGGCCGGCGGCCAGGTTTTCGCCGATGTTGCGCCAGCGGTAGCCCATACGTGTGGCGCGGCCAGCCACGGTGCTGCCGTCGCGGGCGGTGTGGCTGAAGTAACTGTGTTGCGCCATGTCGGCGGCGTGGCCTGCAGCGACTTCTGTCAGCAGGGACTGATGCTGAAGTGGCGGCACGGCGACAAACAGCTCCTTGCCGCAGCGCCGTGGTTGGGCCCGTGCGGCGTTGACGAGCGCCAGGATGCGGGCCTCGACCTGTTCGCCCTGCGCGGCAGCGGGTGCGACAAAGGGTTGGCCCACCACCACCCAGAGCTGGTTGCCGCGCTGGTGAAAGCCGGCGTCTGTCATCGGCGGGTGCATCACCGCCGCGCAGGCCTTGCCCAGTGTTTTTGGCAGCAGTGTCGCCGGCGCGGTTGATGAGCGCACCGTGATCTGTGTGGCGTGCACGGCGCGGTAGTTGGCGGTTTTGAGGGCCTCGTCGAGCTTGCTGCCATCGGCCAGCAATGCGGCGACCCGCGACAGCGCGGCGTTTTCACGCAGCGCGGGCGTTCCCGCCGGGCCTTCGCCGCAGCCCTGTTGCCGGATGGTGTTGAGCTCGCGCAGCAAGGTCGGGTTGCCGGGGACGGGTGTCTGCGCGTGGAGCCAGGTGCAGATGGACAGCAGGCCCAGGGTCATCGATCCCGCCACAACTCTTGCCCGCATGTTTAGTCTCTTGCTGCGCGTCTGGTTCATCGGTTCATGATAGCCACATACCGTGGCAGTGTGGCTTAAGACACGGCGAGATACCAAAAATCAAACCATTGCTTGCTTCTGTAAAAAAACCTCGACTGCATTCGACGGTGGGATTTGTCCGCCCGATGCAGTCCGAGGAAATTTGGCTTGCAAATCAGCCTAAGGAAGCCAACGCGTGATCTGGATTGTGGGATGCAGATTACAGATTACAGGGGCAAAGTCAGTTACCAGCCAATCGCTTTAGGCAGCCAAAGGGCGATTTGCGGGTACTGGAACACCAGCCCAAGAGTTAAAAGTTGCAGCAGGATGAAGGGCACCACGCCCTTGTAGATGTCCTTGATGTTTACCTCTGGCGGTGCCACGCCTTTGAGATAAAACAGCGCCCAGCCGAACGGCGGCGTAAGAAAGCTCGACTGCAGGTTCACCGTGATCAGCATCGCCAGCCACACCGGGTCCACGCCCTGCGAGATCAGGATCGGCAGAAACAGCGGCACCGCAATGTAGCTGATCTCGATCCACTCGATGAAGAACCCGAGAACAAAGATGATGAGCATCATGAACCAGATGGCGGTGTTGGTGCCTCCGGGCAGCGCGTCAAACATGCTCACGATCAGCTCTTCGCCCTGCAGGCCGCGAAAGGCAAGGGCGAACACCTGCGCCGTCATGAGGATAAACATCATGATGGCGGTGATCTTGCTGGTGTCCAGCGCGGTGGCCTTGAGCGTGGCCCAGTTGAAGCGACCCGACAGCGCGGTGATGATCACCGCACCGACGGCGCCCATGGACGCGGCCTCCGTGGGCGCTGCAATGCCGCCCACGATGGAGCCCAGTACTGCCACCACCAGCATCACCGGTGGCAGCAGCACCTTGAAGAAGCGAATCCAGAGCTGTCGGCGCGAGACCGCGTCGCGCTCGGCGATCGGGATCGGCGGCATGGTCTCGGGCTTGATCCAGCCCATGATGACCAAGTAGACGATATAGACCGCAGCCAGCAGCATGCCCGGTCCCACAGCGGCGGCGAACAGCGTGCCCACAGAAAGCTGCATGATGTCAGACAGCAGGATCAGGATCAGGCTGGGCGGGATGATCTGCCCCAGTGTGCCGGAGGCGCAAATCACACCGCAGGCGACGCTCTTGTCGTAACCGCGTCTGATGAGTGTGGGCAGTGTCAGCAGGCCCAGCGTGATGATGGTGGCGCCCACGATGCCGGTGGTGGCGCCCATGAGCACACCGAACAGCACGATGCCGATGGCCATGCCACCCTTGAGGCCGCCAGCAATGTGGCCCATCACGTCGAGCAGGTCATCGGCCAGGCGTGATTTCTCCAGCATCACACCCATGAACACAAAAAGTGGAATCGCCATCCATTGGTAGCCGCTGACGATGCCGTAGAAGCGCGCGGGCAGCAGGTTGAATAGCGTTTCGCCAAAGCCCAGCCAGCCAAAGAAGAAGCCGGTGACCGCCAGGCTGATGGCCACCGGGATGCCGATCATCAGCATCGCGAAGAAGCCGACCAGCATCAGGATGGCGTAGGTCGACATCTCAAACATGGGTCGTCCCTTCGGTGGTGGAACGAGGTGCATCCAGCAGTCGCAGCAGCTGCGCCAATTGTTGCAACACCAGCAGCCCGAAGCCCAGCGGAATCAGCGCCTTGACAGCCCACCGGTAGGGAATGCCGCCCGGGTCTGATGAGACTTCTCTGATCGAACGCGACTGCTCCACATAACCGAGTGACAGCCATATGAAGCCCAAGCTCACCGCAATCAGCAGCAGCACCGAGATCACGTCGATCACGCGCTTGAGCGCTGGCGAGAAGCGAGCGTAGAACACGTCCACGCGCACATTCTCACCGCGCTGCAGCGCGTGGCTCATGCCCAGAAGGATGAGGGCGGCCAGCAGATGCCACTCAAGCTCTTGCGCCCAGACCGAGCCGAAGCTGAAACTGTAGCGAAGAAACACGTTGGTGGCGACCAGGCCGATCATCAACAGCGCGATCCACGCAGTGAGCGAGCCGATACGGTCGATCAGACCCTCGATGAACGCGGCCAGGGGCCGCAATGCCTTGAGCATGATGCGAATTCCCCACTTAACCGCGAACTTTGATGTGGTAAGCCTCTTCGCTGATCTCGCTCCAGCGGTCGTACTTGGCTTTGAATGCCATGTACGAATCGTGCACTTTCTTGGTCAATGGGTCCTTGATCCCTTCGGCCAGCACCTTGTTGGTTTCCGCGCGCAGCGCCTTGATCACCTCGTCGGGCAGGGGCTTGGCGATGACACCCTGATTCTTGATCAGGTCTTCCATGGCATCAGAGTTGGCCTTCTGGCACCAGCCTTCGCTGATGACATTGCATGCGGCAGAGGCGTTGCTCACGATAGCCTGCAGGTCTTTTGGCAGCTTGTCCCAGGCGGCCTTGTTGATCAGCAGTTCAGACACGGTGGAGGACTCGTGCCAGCCAGTGGTGTAGTAGTACTTGGCGGCTTTATGCAGGCCGAGACGGCGGTCCTGGAAGGGGCCCACAAACTCGGCCGCGTCGATCACCCCACGCTCCAGCGCCGGGAAGATCTCGCCGCCCGGCAGCACCTTTACGTCCACGCCCAGGTTGGCGTACACCTTGCCAGCCAGGCCCGGGATGCGCATCTTCAGGCCCTTGAGGTCGGCCACAGTCTTGATCTCTTTCTTGAACCAGCCCGTCATCTGCACGCCGGTGTTGCCGCAGGGCATTGCCACCATGCCAAAAGGCGCATAGACCTCGTTCCACAGGTCGATGCCGCCGCCGTCGTACAACCATCCGTTCATGCCCTGAAAGTTCATGCCGAAGGGCACGGCGGTAAAGTACTGGGCAGCGGCGGTCTTGCCAGTCCAGAAATACGCGTTGGCGTGGTTCATCTCCACCGTGCCGGCGCGCACTGCGTCAAAGCCCTCGAAGGCCGGGATCAGTTCACCTGCACCGAAGACCTGGATGTTCAGGCGACCGTCCGACATCTCACGAATGCGTTTGGCAAGGTCGGTTGCACTGCCAGGGCCATCCATATAGAACGGAGACCCTTTGCCGTAGGCGCTGGTCATTTTCCAGTTGAGCTTGGCTTGCGCGCGGACGATAGCGGGCGCACTCAGCATCCCGCCAGCGACGGCAGCACCAGTGATGAAATTTCGACGGATCAGCGTCATGAGGAACTCCTGTTGTGTTGATGAGTGGAACGGTCTGCAAACTGACGGTTGTCAACTGGTCAGCCTTTTCACTATGCAAGCCTGATGCCATCCACCAGGCAAACCTCATGCCATCTGGTTTGTTGCGCCAAGCCAATGGTTCGTAAAGAGTTTCTTGAAGTCTCGCCTCGACCCCCCCTGTTTTGTCGGGGCATCGTCAACGCGCCTGGATATCGAATTGGTGCACCAAACGTCAACAAAGCTCACTTTTTTTGATTGTTTGTGCAGGAAAAGTTGAAATTCCCCTCGCTTGGATCACTGGTTCAGTGCCGGTTCGATATGACATCCGCACAAACTGCACTCGGATCGTGCGGCTGCACCACGACGGAGCGAGGGAGCTACAAACGGAAATCACCTCGGCGATTCTTCACACGGGTCATAAGTGTTTTGCAATCCACCACTGGAATCTTTTGCCGATTGAAGATGTGTTTGCGGACAGACCCGTGGAATGTTTCGTAGCTGTCGGATCAAGGAATCTGCACGGGTGCAGCCCACAAGCCCGATGCGGCTGAGACTTCGGCAGGCGCGCCATTCAGCCGCAACTGCGGTTGATCCAGGTGCGTGGCCGAGCCCGGGTCGACGTCGAAGCGGATGCCCAGCGCGTGAGCGACATGGGGGTCCTCCACGGGCAGCTCCCAACTCAGGAAGATCTGGCTGCAGTCGCAACCGGGGCCGAAGCGCGTCGCGTCAAAGCTGCTGCTGCCGCGGTCAATGACGGCGTGCGGCTGCCCGGTATCGAAAATCACCACGGTGCCGCGCCTCAATGGAATGCGCCGGCCCGCCGCGGGGAAATGCAGGTCCAGGCCCTTGTCTTCACTCAGGAACAGGTTGCAAAACGCCATGGCGCCATACTGCGCGCCGTCATGGTGGTACTTCGCGCCGCGGCAGGCCATCAGCGCGACGTCCGAAGCGGCAAGCAGCTCGCCGCGGGCGAGGCCGCGCGTCCAGTCTGCCACCGCCTGCACGCAGTGCCTGTAGTCCGGCCAGCGCATGCGCGCGCGTGGCAGTGAAAGGGGCTCGACGTCGCCGGCTTCGAGTTGCAACTGCTGCGCGATCTCGCGTTCCCAGTCTGCGCTCAGCCGGGCTGGGGGCGCTGGGACCTCGACAGCGCCAGACAACACCGTGTCGCTGACGCTGCGGCTGCGCAGGGTGTCGCCGCTCCAGAAAAAGCAGGCAAGCTGGTCTCGCAGGTGCGGTTCTGAAGGAATGGCGGTCATGGCCGCCAGTGTAGACAGGCGCGAGGCTCGGGTCTGAGCTGCGCCGGCGGCGCCCTCATGCCTTATCTGGCTGTCCCGAACACCTGCACCCAGTAGATGCCCGCGCTGCTGCTGTTGTTGACTGCAAAGGCAGTCGCCATCTCGGAGTAGGCCGGCGACATCAGGTTGGCGCAGTGCTCGGCGCTTCCCAGCCAGTCCTGCATGGCGGCTTCAACCCGGGTGTGGCCGCCGGCGATGTTCTCGGCGATGGCGCGCCAGCGGTAGCCGGCGCTGCTCGCGCGTTCTTCCACATGGCTGCCATCGCGGCCGACGTGGTCAAAGTAGTTGTGCTGTGCCATGTCGGCGGCGTGGGCGGCGGCGATGGCCTGCAGTTTGGCGCTGTAGCGCAGCGGGCGGGTGGCGGCAAACGACGCGCTGCCGCAGTTGCGTGGCGTGGCGCGGGTCTCGTTGACCAGGGTCAGCAAACGCGACTGCACCTCGTCGGCCTGCGCAGCGCCGGGGGGCAGGAAGGGCAGGGCCACAACAATCCATGTCTGGGCGGCTTGCCGGTGAAAGCCGGCTTCTGTCAGATCGGCCTGGGTCAGCACACTGCATGAGGTGCCCAGCGTATTGCGTGTCATCTGGGTGGCGCCCGCACCGCGCAGGATGATCTGCGCGCCGCTCACCGCGCGGTAACCGGCAGATTTCATGGCCTCGTCCAGCCTGTCACCGGCGGCCAGGCGCGCGGCAGCGGCCGAGAGGGCGGCGTTTTCGCGCAGGGGCGGTAACTTGCCGGCCTCCCCCTCGCAGCCCTGCTGTCGCACGGCGTTGATGTCGCGCAACAGGCCCGATTGGCTGGCACTGACTGCGGGGGCTTGTGCCTGGGCAGGTACCGGGCCTGTGGCCGCAAGAAGGGCCAGCGCCAGAGCTCCGGCGACCCTGTGCCATGTCGTGCGTGTCTGGACGGAGTTGCTGGAGGTGTTCATCAGCCCATGGTAGCTGCTTGTCGCAATGCAGGGGTTGGGGTGCGGAAACGCTATGAAATAAATAGCTGCCTACGCAATAAGGACAAGGGCTACAGCCCGTTTTTGTTCTGAAAGTAACTCGGCGACTGACCCATGGCGGCCTTGAACATCGCGGAGAACGCGCTGTCGCTGGCGTAGCCACTGGCCGCGGCCACCTGGCTGACCGGTGTGCCGCGTGCCAGCAGCGGCAGTGCGTGTGCCAGGATGGCCTGCTGGCGCCACTGCTGGTAGCTGGTGCCGAGTTCGTCGCGGAACAAGCGTGCCATGGTGCGCTCGCTGGCGCCCATGTCGGCCGCCCATTCGGCCAGTGTGGCGCGCTCAGCCGGCGCGCGCAGCACCGCCTCGCACAAGGCGCGCAGGCGCTTGTCGCCGTGTTCGGCATGCGGCAGCGGCACGCCCAGCGGCTGGGTGTCGGCGTGGGTGATCTCGTCGATCAGCAGGCTGCTCAGCATGGCTTCACGCGCTGCGCTCGGGCGCGGGCCGTCATGCGCGTCAAGGGCGAGCACCATTTCACGCAGCAGCGGCGACACCACAATGACCCGGCACCCTTGCCAGCCGGCGGGCGTGGCCCTGGCATGGATGTAGAGCGTGCGGAACTCGGCCGCCTCCAGCACGTTGATGGCGTGTAGGGCGCCGGGCGCGATCCACACCGCGCGTGAAGGCGGCACGATGTAGGTGACTTCGTCCGGTACGGATGCCGTCACCTGCAGGATGCCGCTGGCGCAGTAGGCCAGTTGCGCCCAGCCGTGGCGGTGCGGCTTGAAGTGGGTGTCGGCCGGCATGCTGCGCGCACGTACCCGCACCGGGCGCGCCGGGCTGGGCGTGAAGGCGTTGATGCCGTCCACCGAGATCAGGGCCGGGCGTGCGGGGAGGGGGCTGGAAGGGCGGGGCATGGTTTGGCTGAAATTCGCTAAAACATGTCTTTTTGTCGCATTCAGGAATATCGAGTTGATATTACGATAACGCCATGAGCACCACAAGCACGCTGAACCCACCCGCCCTCAACCCGGTCAGCCTGCGCCAGGACGCCGGTGTGATCGGCCTGGTGGGACTGGCGCACATGATCAGCCACTTCAGCCAGTTGCTGCTGGCGCCGCTGTTTCCCTGGCTCAAGGACGAGTTCGCCGTGAGTTATGCGCAGCTTGGCTTCCTGATGACCATTTTTTTCGTGGTGTCCTGCGCGGTGCAGGCGCTGTCGGGGTTTATCGTCGACCGTTTCGGACCGCGGCCGATCTTGTTCGTTGGCCTGAGCCTGCTGGGTATTGCGGCCTTCGGTTATGCGGCCAGCACCAGCTACTGGATGCTGGCGGCCTTTGCCGTGATTGCGGGCATTGGCAACGGCGTGTTCCACCCGGTGGACTACACGCTGATCAACCGCAAGGTCAGTGCGCCGCGCCTGGGCCATGCCTACAGTTTTCACGGCATCACCGGCAGCCTGGGCTGGGCGCTGGCGCCGGCGCTGCTGGTGCCGCTGGCCCTGCTGTTCTCATGGCGCGTGGCGTTGATGGCTGCTGGCGCGCTGGCCTTTGGCGTACTGGTCGTGCTGATGCTCAACGGCAGCAAGTTCGACCTCCCGGTCGCGCCGGCCAAGCCGGCGGGACCGCAGGCGGCTGCCGAAAGCAGCTTTGCCTTTCTGCGCATACCGGCGGTCTGGATGTGTTTTCTGTTCTTCTTTCTGTATGCCGTGATCATCAGCGTGGTGCAGGCCTTCGCGCCGGAAGCGGCGCGAAAACTACACGGCGTGCCGATGACGCTGGCGGCCATGTGCCTGACGGTTTACATGGTGTGCAGTGCGGGTGGCATGGTGCTGGGAGGTTTTCTGGCGTCGGATCCGGCGCGCTGCGAGCGGGTGGTTGGCATCGGCTTCGGCGTGGCCGCACTGGTGGCGCTGCTGATCGGTTTCGGCCCGGTGCCGGCGCTGGCGGTGCCGGCGCTGTTCGGCGTGATGGGCTTTGCCACCGGCATTTCGGGGCCCTCACGCGACCTGCTGGTCAAGAAATCAACCCCTGAAAACGCCACCGGCCGCGTCTACGGCATTGTGTATTCGGGGCTGGACATCGGGCAGGCGGTCGCGCCGCTGTTCTTCGGCACGCTGATGGACCATGGCCAGTACCGCGGCGTCTGGCTGGGCCTGATCGCCACCCAGGGCCTGCTGGTGCTGAGCGCATTTAATGTGCGCAAGGTGCGCCGCACGCGGCTCGCGCCGGCCTGGCCACTTGCGCGTCAGAGCGAGCGAAAGCCGAGCAATTTGCCGTAGGGCTTGGTCTGGGCAATCGGGTACCAGGAGTAGCGCACGGCGTTGTCCTGGTTGCCCCCCAATAGAAGCAGGCGTTTTTTCTCCGGGTCATAGGCCACAAAAATAGCCACGTGACCATATCCGCTTTTGGCGCTAACCCTTTCTCCTACCGCGATATCGCCCAATCTTGCCTTATCGGGGTCTGGCGGCTTGCCGTTGCGCCACTGGTTCCAGGAAAGGGCCATCGCTGAATTCGTACCGATGTAGCCGCTTGCCTCCATGCACCAGTTCATGAAGCAGGAGCACCAAGCGGTTTCGTCTTTGGATGCATTGTTACCAGAGAGATTGTCAACCGTGGCCATGTATTGCAGGATGCGCGGATGATGCCCGCTTCCGGGCAATTCTTTCACACCGACTTCGCGTTGCGCGATGGCCAGCCACGGGGGAACATCGGCACCAACCGGCATGAGATGCTTCAAATGGCACCAACCATTTATCGCTGGGCCACTCACCTTGGCCCAGCAACCCGTGGCGTCGATCTCTGTCGCAGAGAGTTCGGAACCACGGTGTACGAATCCTAGCGATTCACCACCGGGATCCTTACGAACGTGAAGGGTGTCGGCTGTGACAAACATTGCTAGGTGTTTCATCTTCATCTCCTGGTTGAAGGGGTTGGTGGCAACTGGTTCATTGGGGGCCGAGGCAGCGTCGCTGTTCACAGACCTACCACCGGAGTTCGGCACATGACTGGCCGTGGGTCAGGTGACTGAACAAAGCGTGGCTCTGACTTTTTCTCTGCCTTCCGAACTTGTCTGAACTTTGAACTGGTCGGTCATCCGACTGGCGGCACGACCCAGAAAGGGCAGTTCGGCCTCGAAGTCGCCCCGTCTCTTGTAAAACTGGGCGACCCACTCTTTGGCGTTAACGCGTGAAATCGAATTCAGCTTCGTCGCGGCGTCCTTGCTGACATCCGCGCGCTTTGAAAGCGCGGTCACGCAAGCCTCAATCACCTTGTCAGATTTGGCGTTTTCATCCTCCGCGATCGCAATGAACTTCGTGATCTGTTCGAGCTGATCCTGGGACGGGTCTTTGACGTCGTCGTGCTTCATACTCTTGTCTGAAAACACGTTACTGACCAGGCCAGTCTGCTTGGCAAGGTACTGCGCGGCGATTCCCGTGGCAAAAAAGCTGGCGATGCGGCCTCGGACGTCGCCGCCGTTGCGATTAGCGCTTGCATTGGCGCCCAGGTCGCCGCCAAAGCTGGCAAAGGTCGAGAGGGCGTCGTGCGAATCGCTGGTACGCTGTCCGCTGCTCTTGTTGCCTTTGGCCGAGTCGCCGTCGCCGAGCAGCTTGGGGCCCTTGTTGCAATTGACCTGCTCAAACCCCGTGGCATCCGTAACGGTTGTTATGTTCGGGTCCTTGTCTGGGTTCCCCGTGGCCAGGTTGGTCGTGACGGTCTTTTTCGACGATGCATCGCAAGGAAGAGGGCCATTCACGCCGTTAGCCCAGACCGGCACCCAGGCGAGTTGCCTTTCCCTGTAGCCCAGCGTGATCGATGCTCCCGGATCCGTGGCAGAAGGTGTTGCAACTCCCAGACCAATATCCCGCTTGACGGAGAAGATCACTGTGTTGTTGTGCTGCGGCAATGACCCGCAGGCGGCAAGCAGCACACTTGCGATGACGAGGCCTATTCGGCTTGTGAGATGACGCATATCCCCTCCTTGATCTCTGGCGTTATTGATTTCGCAGAAAGTGTGCTTTTCGAGTTACCTTGGCTGAAAACGACGACACGGCATGCGGGCGGCATCGATACAGACAATTCGTGATGAGCACCCAGCGAGACTCCGGCGCCGGCACGAAGGCCGACGCTGCTGATCGAAAAAATTCGAGTGTCGAGGGTTTGGGCGGCGGGCATCGGACTGAGGCGGACCAGGCCCAGGTAGTAGGTCGCGCCATCGGCATCGGTGTAGGCGGAAGCACAGCCGGATGTCGCCACGCAGAGGCATACGCTGACGAGCAGCATGCCGCACGCTTTGCGTACGCTATTCGCTGAGACTGTCTTGCTTGGGTCGGTAGCGCCACTGTTTGCCATGCGCAGATGGTTTCACGCTAGCCCGACGTTGCCATCCCCCAAAAAGGGGATTCGACGTGGCATTCAGATACCGCCTTTATGGTGCACTGCCGACGCAGCGCTGGCCGTCAGAGGATGCCAACCGCCTAACCGCCCGCTTACCTGTCAGTCGCCGTTTGTGACCGTCGGCTGATACAGCGTGTACAGAAATTTCCCGTATGGCTCTTTGTTCTCTCGCGGGTACCAGGTGTAACGCACGCTCTTTAGACCCTCCTTGTCCTGGTCCCGCGGGTCCATGCGTTGGTTGCCGCCTAGCAGCAGCAGTCGGTCCTTGAACGGATCTTTCGGGTCCTGTTCCCAGGCAATGATGAAGGCGATATGACCGAGCTTACCGCCTTTCAGCAGCCGCTCGCCGATGGCCATGTCGCCGGGCTTGGTGTCCTCGGGGATGCGACCGGGGCCATTGCGCAATGCTGCGCCGGGCCAGGCTTTCCACTCCTTGGCGAAGGTGGTTTTGACACGCGGTTTATTACATTGTTTCATGCACCAGTACATAAAGCAGGCACACCAATCCTTGTCCATGGCAAGCGAGCTGCTCACGCTGCGGATGTACTCCTCGATCCGGCTCTTGTGGGTCTTGTTGTTCACGCCCACCTGGCGCTGGGCCCACGGCATCCAGGGTAGCCCGGCCGCTGCGGTGGGCACCAGGTCACGCAGATGGCACCAGCCCCCGCCACCCTCGGCTTCCACCTTCACCCAGCAGCCGGATAAATCGTCGAGTTCTTTGCTCATGACGGTTTCGCCGGCCCTCAGCTTACCGGTGACGGGCGAGTCGCCGCTGGGGGTGCTGTGCAGGGTGATGGGCAGAACAGGCGGCTCGATGTCTTCGAGCACGGTCATTTGCAGGTCGATCTGGCTCATTCGTAATTTCTCCGTCGGGGTTGTGGAGTCAGGCGCTCAGGGCAGAAAGGTGAGGAAACTGCAGGCGCAGCGTCGTGCCGGGGTGGGCAGGCGCAAGCTCGATCCCGCCACCCAGGCGTGCGGCGCGCGAGCGCATGTTGTCCAGGCCGCGCCCCGGTCGGGTGTTGCCGAGCATGCCTGCGCCGTTGTCCTGCACTTCCATGCGTACCTCGCCAGGCTGCGCCAGCAGATTTATTTGCACATGTTTTGCGCCGGCGTGCTTCAGCACGTTGGTCAGGGCTTCCTGGGCAATGCGCAGCAACTGCAGCCCCGCATGCGGCGCCAGCGTGAGCATGCCATCAGGTGTTTCCACTTGCCAGCTTGATGCAATCCCGGCCATTTCCAACTGACGCTCCCATCGGAAGCGGAAGTTGCTCCAGGCTTCCAGAAAATCGTTGCTGTCCGGACTCATCGCCTCCAGCGCAAGCCGCATGTCGGCTATACAGTCACGCAGGGCCTGCGCGATGCCTTCCTGCGCTATGGTTCCTGCGTCAACGCGCGATAACGTGACAAACAGCTGCGAGCCCAGGCCGTCGTGCAGGTCGCGCATGATGCGCTGCCGCTCGTCGTCTGCGGCATGCTGCTTCTCAAGCCGGTGTACCTGCTCGTATTTGAGCGCCAGCGCCTGCTCCCGCTCGTCCACGCGCGACTCCAGGGTGCGGTTGAGGTGCTCAAGGTCTTGCAACGCCTTCACAAAGCGCCCGCTCAAGATGCCACCCATGATCAGCAGAAGCAGGTCGGCGGCGTAGTGCAGCAGGAAGAAGCGCTGGCTGGCCCAGTGCCCTACTGCCGCTTGCAACCACTGCGTGTTATTGGCCAGCATGTAGTCGTGCACGCCCGCCGCCACGGCAACCGCCAGGCCCAGACCCAGCGCCGTGGTGGATGGCTGGCGGTGACGCCACGCGGCGTAGGCGCTGAAGACAACCATGCTCATCCCGATCAGGATCAGGCCTGCGGCCCAGATGCGGCCTGCCAGAACTTCGCTGCCGCCGCCGGCCACGTAGCTCAGCGGCCCAAGTAACCAGTAAGCCAGCAGTGCCCGCTCCGTCCGGGGGCGCACACTACCGGCCAGTCGCATAGCGAAGATCATCAGAACGATGACGAAGCCGCCTGTGGCGCTGTGATAGAACATCCGCCACGGACCCCACCATCCGGCGGGAAGCACCTCGACGATGAAGGTCAGGGTGCGTGCACCCCACAGCAGTGCGGCCAGTCCGAACAAGCCGTACAGCAGTTCCTCCCGCCGGCGCCACCAGATGAACAGCACCAGCACCCCCACCAGCGTGCAGGCCACTACCGTGAATTGCGGCATGGTGCGCGCCCAGAAGCGCCGGTTTTCGTAGGCCGCAAGCTGCCGCGCCTGTGGTCCCATGCTGAGCGCCGGCAGCCGGCTGTTGGGGCTGCTGCTGCTAGCCGCCGCGCGAACCAGAAGTTCGTTGGCACCAGTCTTGAGCATTGCATCAGGCACCGGCAGCAGGAAGGGGCGCTCCCAGCGGACGACCGAGGCGTCGTCTGATTGCGCCACCTCTGCCAGGGGGAACCCGTTGAGGTAAAGTGCGCCGCCCGCGTAGAAGTAGGGCAGATAAACCGCCCAGGATTCCGCGCGGTTTTCCGGCGCCTGGAATTCCATCCGGTACCAGGCGGCGCCGGGCTCCGAGTGCGGCAGCGCGACACTGCGCCAGGCCGCATCCGGGGGCGGCGGAGTGGCGGAGTCCGAGGGGAATACTTGCGCCGTTGCCGGGCTGACAGGCTGCTGCGGCTGGGCGCTGGCGTTGCCGCACAGCACCAACAGCAGCCAGAAACTACAGCAGGCCCAGCTGGTTCGCCTCATAGACCGCCTCGCCTCGGGAATGAACAGCCAGCTTCTGATAAACCCGCTTGACATGGGTGACCACCGTATGCGGCGAGATAGCCAGGATTTCACCCACATCCCTGAAACTCAGGCCCTTGGCAACGAGGCGCAGGATTTCAGTCTCGCGCAGTGATAGCGGCGTCTGCTGCTGTTGCGATGCAGGGCCCGGCGCTGCCGCATGTCCAGTAGCGGTAGCCGGTGGGGCGACGCGAAAGCGTTGCAGCACGCGGCGGGCAATGGCTGGACTGATGGGTGAGCCGCCGGCGCGCACCTCCAGGATGGACGTGGCGATGTGCTCGGGCAGGGCGTCTTTCATCAGGTAGCCGGTGGCTCCGGCGGCGATGCTGTCGATGACGTTGCCGTCGTCGCCGAACATCGTGACCACCAGCACGTCGCATTGCGGGTTGCGGGCGATGGCGTGCCGGATCACCTCGATGCCGTGGCCATCCGGCAGGCCTAGGTCGGTCAGCACCACATGCGGGGCCACCCCATCGATCAGCGCGCGCGCCGCGGCCACCGTGGACACCGCCCCGGCCAGCTCTAGCGCAGGTTCGGCCATCACCGCGTCTGAAAAACGCCGCAGGAACTCGGGCTCGTCCTCTACTATCAACACGCTGGTACCCATACAACTCCGTTTAGCTCCAGTCGCCGATTGTGGCAGCGGGGAACGGTGCGAATGTACCGCAAACAGGGGATGGGCGGCGGGTCAGCCGCCTTGGGGCGGGCTGGTTACCAGTAGCCCCAGTGCTGCGCCACCTACGCCGCCCAGGGTTACAGCGAAAAGCCATCTTGGAAAGGCCAGGTAGCTGTGTCCGGAAAGGCCAGTCCAGTCCAACAGGAAGCCGGCCGCAGCAGTGCCCGCCATCGCGCCGATGAAGATGGGCCAGAGCGCGCCGATTGCGCGTTGTTTCAAACCATTCATGCAGCAAACGCCTCAACCGGTCGAAGCGCCAGCTCAAGCGCCGCTTGCGCCAAAGGCACCGCACCGCGCAGAATCGCGCAGAACTCGTCGATGTCCGCCTCGCTGTGGTCGGCCATCACCTGCAGGCGCAGGCGGCTGGTGTTGCGAGATACGGCGGGGTATTCCACAAGATTGACAAGGCCGCCGCCACGCAGGGTCTCACCGCAGATCAGACGCGACAGCGCGCTGTCTCCCAGCATCGTGGGCACAATGGGTGAGGGTGCGCCCAGTGTCACGAATCCGCAGTCTGCCAACTGGCTGCGCAGATAGTTGATGTTGTCCATCAAGCGAACCCGCCGTTCCCGACCCTCATCAGAGCGCACGATCTCCAGGGCCTTCAGCACTACCGCCGCCTGGATCGGCGACATGGCGTTGGTAAAAGTTTGCGGTCCACAGGTGTAGCGAAGCGCCAGCTTGAGCGCCGGGTGGCTGCTGGCGACAAAGCCGCCATTGGATGCGAAAGTCTTGCTGAACGAGCCCATCACAATATCGACCTCGCCCAGAACGCCTTGCGCCGCAAGGTGACCCAGGCCGTCGGTGCCCATGCAGCCAAGGTCGTGCGCGCAATCCACGACCAGCGTGGCGCCGTGCGCCCGGCAAACGCGCACGGCGTGGCGCAGGTCTGGCGTGTCCGAATCCATGGAGAAAAGCGATTCAGTCACCACCATGATGCCCGCGTCGGGGTGGTCGCGTCGCACCCTGGCCAAGCGTGTTTCCAGCCCCCGCGCGGAGAGGTGGGCAAAGGCATGAACGTTGGGCGTGGCAGCCTGCGCACCTTCCATCAGGCAGGCATGGGCCAACATGTCAATCACTACGTGGTCGGTGGGGCGTACCAGCGCCTTGATCACGCCGTAGCCAGCGCCCCATCCGGTCGGGAAGACAGTGGCATCTGTGTAGCCGAGCCATGAAGCGATTTCGCGCTCCAGCTCCAACGTCAAATCGGTCAGACCCATCAGTGCAGCCGACCCGGCAGAGTGAACTCCGCGGCTTGCCGCCGCGTGCTGCGCAGCCGCAACAATCTGAGGGTGACTGGCCAGGCTGAGGTAGTCCTGCGACGCAAAGTTCACACCCGTGATCCGCCGGCCTCCCCGGTCCTGAGCGCTGGTTCGCGGTTGGATTCGACCATGCGTGACCTTGCAATAGGCCTCCACTTCGTTGTGCAAGCGGTCGTTCGACCAGGCCGTGAGCGGCTGCAGGCGGTTCAGGAGGTGGCGGCCTGGCGCACTGGCGTACTGGAAAACGTCGCCACTCAGGTGCAAAGCGTCAGTCAGGTCATTCATCGGCGGCTTTCAAGGAAGCAGGAAAATTCGACTTGCCACAAGCGTGGTGAAAACTTTGCCATTGCCCTTGGGCAGGGTCCCAGAGCTGGCATTCACGAAAGCAGCGTAGCGCGGTGGCGGGAGCGAACTTCCAGCGCGCTACTTGCGGCGCAAACTGCTGCTCCAGGGCTCGCTGCGCTATTTGCAGCCGGTACAGCGGAATGCGCGTGTCCACGTGGTGGGCGGTGTGAACAAAGATGTTGAGCATCGGCAAGTGCATTGCAGTGCCGAGGTCGGCGTGGGCGGTGCATTCCAGCTGCCGCTGCGGTGCGGGCGGGGCATCTTTCTCACTGTGCCAGGCGATGTCGGGATGAAAATGATGCAGGAAGGTTGTGAAACCCATTTGCCAATTCCACGCCAAATGAGTAAGCAAAAATGCGCCGACCAAGGCCAGGGCCGGTTGGGGTGATGGCGGAACTGCGCCCACGGCGGCCGCCAGGCCGCTGAACAAGGCCAGTTCCACGGCGATCCAGAGCCAGACGCACAGCCACTCCATCGTGTATCGTGCATCGATACGGCCAAATTCTTCGCGCAACTGGCGTGAGGGAAAAATCTGTCCCTTCAGTGCTTCCGGCAAATACAGGAGCGCGGCGCCCGGCAGTGTGCGCGAGAGACGATAGCGCAGGCGCTGTCCCGGCGACCAAGCCTGGTACTGCGCCGGAGAAGCCGGCGCGTATCCCGGGTCGAGCTCAAGGATATTCGTGTGGCGGTGGTGCAGATGGTTGTGCCTGACCTTCCACGCTGTAAAGGAGTGCCAACTGGGCAGGAAGCAAAGACGACCGAGCCAATAGTTCAGACGCGTCGAGGGCGAAAGCGAATCATGACAGGCGTCGTGCGCGACGATGAACACCGGACCCACCGCCAGCCCCCTTGCCACTGCCAGCACCGCCAGCAGAATCAGTGAATCCGTCTGATAGGTGAGCCAGGTCAACCCGCCATACAGGGCGAGCGTTCCCGCTGCAAGGGAAAGCGCCCAAGTGACGCTTCGCTCGTACGATCGGGCTGGAATCGTGGCGCGGATATCTGCAAAGCCCAGCCCCGGCTCTTCGAGAGAATTCATGCGACCTGAGCCCCGGCGTGCGCGTGGATGAAAAGATTGATTCCTAACGGCTCCTGCCCAATGACTGCGTCGTGCAGGCCAGCCCGCTCTGCCAGCGCCAGCAGTTGCTCAGTGCTGCGGTGGTGCAGCACCCATTCCCCAAAGACTTCCATGTACGCGCGCTGGGGGTTGGACGGCGAGAAATTGCCGACGACGAGACTGCCGCCTGGGGTCAGCGCTCTGGCCAGGCGTTTGAGCGCGGTAACAAACCACTCATCGTTGAAATAGTCAAAAAGGCCCGCGCTCCATATCAGGTCGTATTTGCGCTCGCTTGAAAACTTGAGCGCATTGCCTTGCACAAAGTCCACGCTGTCCGCAAATGGCCGGCACAGCCGACGTGCATGCGCAATGGCATTGGCGTCCTGGTCCAGGCAGGTGATGTGGACTGGCGCCGAATGCGACTGTTCGAAATACTCTGCCACATCGCGGCAAGGCCCTGATGCCACATTCAGAACCCGCAAGGGCCCGGGGCCTGTGTGCTTTACAACGTACCGCGACAGCAACTGCTTGAAGTAGCCCTTGCGGTTGCGTACGGCCTGCGGCGCGAGGCCTGCATGAAAAAACTCGTCCCAACCCCGCAGCATCGGGTCTTCGGACACACGCTGCGTGTAAATGTCGTCGATGATCTGGTAGTCGCCAGCATATCCGTGCGCCTTGAGCCAGGCGCGCCCCTGCACGGTGCCAGCACCCATTGCGGGGCCGAATGCGTCCCGCAGCGCTGCGATTTCAAGCTTGCCGATCACGCCCGCACGGAGTTGCTCTTGCAAGTGCGCGGAGTAGTCGTACAGCGTGCCGTACTCGTGCGGCTGTGGCCCCCTGGCGCGACACAGGCGCTGGATCTCAGCCAGGACGCCGGCCTGCAGTCCGGTCGGCTGGATCGGGATTGCAGCGGATAGCAGGGTCATGGCGGTGTCGTGGTGTGTAGAACGGTGGGCGGGTGCGAATCGTGGTTCATGGGGCAACTGGTTTTACAGAACGGTGTTTGGCGGGAATCCAAGTGGTGGATGACAGCACACCGGATCCTCGGTTTAAGTTCATGCAGCCAGTATTGGTGCGACCAGGCTTTTGCCCAATCCCCCGGAAGGGGTAGCGCGGATACGGGATAACTGTTTGGCGCTCATCATGTTGAAATCCGAGATGTAAAAAAATGTATGCCTATGCTCGCGACAAGTGGCGCAGGCGTCTTCACCCGAACGGGGGATGCGGCATTGCTGCGAGAGGTGATATCGATGACACAAGCGCAATGGGAGCCTTCGGTGGACGTGGTGCGTTCCGCGCCGGCAATTCGTTCGTACGATGGCTTGCTGGGACTGATCTACGAAGCTGCGCGTGATCCAGTTTTGCTGAAGGAGGCGTTGGCGGCGACGGTTGCCGCTGTTTCAGCGAAGGCGGGCTCTCTTACCATCGTTGAAAGAAAGCGCGGAACCGCCGTCATGGCGGTGACTACCGGCTCGTCTCCCATGGCGGACTTCGACTATGTTGAACGCTACGGGGTCGTAGACCCGCGCGCCCAATATGGCATGACCTCGCCTGTCGGCGAGTGGTTCCAATGTCATCGCTATATCCCTCCCGGGTTGGTCGAGAAGTTTCCCTTTTACCAGGACTTCCTCATCCCCTACGACTTGCGATGGAACACCGGAACGCGCATCTTTGACAACGGCTCGCCCATCGGGATGATCGGGATCCACAGTGGGGTCGAGCAACTGCCTCTGGAGGGTGCGGCACTGGCAGTCCTTGAGCGTCTGACACCGCATTGGCAGCGAGCACTTGAACTGTAGCGCGGCAACATGGCGGTGCACGACCAGTGGACGATGATACGGGCGCTGCTCAATGCAATGGGATACGCCGCGCTGGTATGTGATGCCGAGGGTGCGGTGGTTGTTGCGAACGACGCCGCGTTTGAGTTTTTGCGAAGTGCAGATGGCATCACCTTGAAGGGGGACCGCCTGCAATTGCAGGACATCGGCTCTCAGCGCCGCTTTCGCGTCATGCTGGACCGCAGCAAAGCATTGCCTGGGCCCGCACCGGGGTCTACGGCCCACCCAACGGGGCCCGATGCCGCGATGATTGCCGTGCGTCCGTCGGGCAAGGCCGCGCTGCAGCTGATCCTGCGCAAATTGCAAGCTCACCAGACCTTGCTGCAACTGGAGGGGGCGGACCGTTTTGTGCTCACCATATCTGACCCGACCAGCGTCACGGTCCCGCAGATCAGGGCAATTTCCCTGATGTACGCGTTGACCCCCGCAGAGTGCCGCCTTGCGCAGTTACTGCTCAGAGGCGCCACTCTCAGCGAAGCGGCCAGCGAGTTGGATGTCAGTCTTGAGACAGTCCGCAGTCAACTGAAGAGTATTTTTTCCAGAACGAACACCAGTCGGCAGACGGAGCTGGTCGCGTTGCTCAAGAGTGCCGTCGTACTTCGGTGAACGAACTGCAACACGGTTTCCCCCGTTGGTTGCTGAAACCTCGCGAAATGGACGGCTCAAGAACCGCGAGCCTTCCAGCCCGAAGCGCCAGGGCTGTCACATAGGCATGCGCCGGCGGTCCGAACATGGCTGCGTTGCGCGGTGTGGGGCCGGAAAAGCTGTGTGAGGCAGGATCCTCGCGGTCGTAGGCCTCGGTCTCGACGATGATCCCGCCAACGCCCTCTACCAGCAGGGTGGCACCTATCAGCCGGCGCGCGACCTCGGGCGATGAGGCCATGAAATTGATGGACAGCCGAGCCATGCTGCTTCAGTCGGGCAGCGCCGCAGGGGGCTCGGGCGCGCGCCGTTTTTCACTGACCAGCACGTAGAGGCCTGAGGCGATCAGCAGCGCGATGCCGAACCAGGCCAAAGCGTTCGGCACCTCACCCCAGATCGCATAACCCAGCACCAGCGCAAATAGCAGGCCGCTGTAGCGAAAGGGCGCGACCAGCGTCATCTCGCCGTGGCGCATGCTGCTGATGATGAAGTAGTAGCCCCCCGTGAGAAAGACAGAGGCCAGGGCCAGGAGCCCGAGCTCGAACAGGCCGAACGGCCGCCAACCCTGAAACAGGGAACTCACACCGGACAGCACCGTGACTGCGACGGCCGTGGCCAGCGTGATCAGGATGGACGGAATGCCGGCGTGGATGCGCCGCGTCATCAGGTCGCGCGCGGCATGAAACAGCGTGCCCAGCAGGCAGACCAGCGCCCAGGCGTTGAAGCCTTCCGCACGCGGCTGGATCACCAGCAGCACACCGAGGAAGCCGAAACCAACCGCGATCCAGCGTGCGCCACGCACGCGCTCGGCCATGAAGAGTGCTGCAAACATCGTCATGAACAGCGGCGCCGCCAGGTTGATGGCGGTGGCGTTACCAATCGGCAGGTGAAACAGCGAACTGAGGTAGAGCATGGACGCGATGGCGTCGACCAGCGCGCGGACCGCCACCCAACCGCGCGCGGCTTCGCGCAGGCGGGGCGTGGCGCCCAGCGCGTGGGCCACGGCCAGCACCAGCAGCACCGACATGAGGCCGCGGATGAAGATCAGTTGCGCGCTGGGCAGGCTCTGGCTGACGAACTTGACCAGCGCGTCGTTGGTGACGAAGCAGCCCATGGCACCCACCATGCAAATGATGCCGCGGCGGTTGGCGGCGGCGGTGGCACGCAGTGTCATGGGGATGTGTTCAATTCAGAAAGGTCCAGCCGGTTGCCGCGCCCAGCAGCAGGCCAAGCAGGGGAATGGGGAAAAGCAGAAAGCGCCACGCGCGCGAGGCCGGTTGTCCGCTGAGCAACAGCAGGCCCAGTGTGAACAGCGCGGTTGGCTCCGGCGTCATGCCGAAAACTTCGGCCTGAACCCACGGGCGGCCGAGGGCCATGCCCAGCAAGGGATACAACAGCCCGGCGCTGGCCAGCAGCCCGCCGGACATACGCGCGGCCGTACCGGGCGTCGTTTCAGTCCTGCTGCACATCAGGCCTGCGGCCAGCAGCAGCAGCGCCTGCACGGCGAAGGCCGCTGCCATGTACTGCGCGGCCCAGTTGATGATGGCGTATCGCTCCCAGAGAAAGGCCCAGCCGACCCATGACCAGACGACAGCAAGTCCGCACGCGATCCAGCGAAAGCCGAGGGCGCGCCCGGACGCAGCGAGTCCCATCCCGGCCAGGCCGGCTGCAAGAAAAAGAACGTGTAGCGGCCAGAAGTCGCGGTTGTACTGCTCCACCATCCGCCAGTAGATCCTGGGCGAGAACATCAGGAAGTCCGACAACGTGTAGGTCCACCACTCCGGCATTTCAGAGCTTCGCCACGTGTTCGGCCATGCGCTGGCGCAAGGCTGCGTCCGGCAGTCGGCCGCGCGCTGCGCCCATGTTTTCGCGCAGGTGGGCCGGGTTGCTCGTGGCGGGGATGGTGCAGGTCACGGCGGGGTGCGAAACGATGAACTTGAGTGCGACTTGCGCCCAACTGGTGCAGTCGATCTCGGCCGCCCACGCCGGCAGCGGCTGGCGCTGCAACTGGCGCAGCAGCGCGCCTTCGCGAAACGGCCGGTTCACCAGCACCGCGATACCGCGTTCACGCGCCAGCGGCAGCAGGCGTTGCTCGGCCTCGCGGTCCAGCAGGTTATAGCTGAGCTGCACGAAGTCGATGCGCTGGCTGCGCATGAGCTGCTCGAACTCGCTGTGGCGCCGTCCCTCGGAGGTGGTGATACCGACATACCGCAGTTGTCCGGCGGCTTTCATGGCCTGCAGCAATGGCAGTTGTTTCTCCCAGGCCAGCAGGTTGTGAACCTGCAGCAGGTCAAAACGCGGTACCTGCCAGAGTTTGCGTGAGGCTTCGATCTGCGTCGCGCCGTCCGACGAGGTCCAGACCTTGTCCGCTGAAAACACCTTGGCCTGGGCCTGCAATTTTTGCAGCGCTTCGCCGATCACACCCTGCGAGGAACCGTACATTGGCGAGGAGTCGATCAGCTTGCCGCCGGCCGCAAAAAACTGCCGCATGACTTCCGCGCTCTGCGCGCGTGCCGCCGTGTCATTGCCGACGTTGAAAGTGATCCAGCTGCCCAGTCCGATCAGCGGGATCTGCTCGCCAGAGGAGGGAATGGGCCGGGTCAGGATTTGCGGCTGGGCAGGGGTTTGTGCAAAGGCGCTCGCTGCGGCGAGTGTGGGAACAAGTTGCAGGAGGTCGCGGCGTCTCATGTGCTTACCGTATCACAGGGGGCCGGCCGTGATGGACGGCCCGCACAAAAACACGGGTGCATCGCGGGTTTTAAACCGCACTGCGGTGCCTGGCAATGCAGGTGTCCAAAACCTCGGCGGACTCGCGCTGCCACCAGTTGCCCGACGAAAAAATCTCGACCTCGCTGTAACCGGCGAAACCCTGGTCTTCGACCCAGCCGCGAATACGCGGGATGTCGATCACGCCGTCGCCCATCATGCCGCGGTCTTCAAGCAGATGGGTGGTGGGGGTCATCCAGTCGCAGACGTGGAAGGCCAGCAGCCGGTCCTTGCCGGCGCGTTTGATTTGCGCTTCGAGTTTCGGGTCCCACCAGACGTGGTACACATCGACCGCCACGCCCAAGGCGCCACTCTTGGCCGGATCGAGGGCGTCACAAAGATCCAGCGCCTGCTCCATGGTGTTGATGCAGGCGCGGTCGGCGGCGTACATCGGGTGCAGTGGCTCGATGGCCAGCGGCATCTTGCTGGCCTTGGCGTACGCCAGCAGTTCAGCAATGCCGTCGCTGACCTGGCTGCGCGACAGCGCGAGGTCTTTGTGCGCGGCCTGGCCGGCCAGCGCGCCCGGCAGGGCGCCGACCACCAGCACCAGGCAGGCGGCCTGGAGTTCGCAGGCTTCGTCCACCGCGCGGCGGTTGTCGTCTCGCGCGGCTTTGAGGCCGGCGGCATCAAGAGCCGGGAACATGCCGCCGCGGCAGTAGCCCGAGAGCGCCAAACCATGGGTCTTGACCAGTTTCGAGATGGCCGGCAGACCGGCGGCAGCCACCTGGTCGCGCCACGGCGAGATCGCCCGGATGCCGCGCTGCACACAGGCTTCGATGATGTCGGTCAGCGGCTGCTCGGCCCCCCGGCTTTTGCGGACGGTCGCGGTGTTGATGGAAAGCCAGCGGTGGTCGGTGGAAAAGTCGCGCATTGTCAAAGTCCTGTCATGCCGGACTCGATCCGGCATCCACGGTGGTGTGCCGACATGGATTGCGGGTCAGGCCCGCAATGACAGTCATTCGACACCATGAAGCGCCAGCAGCGTCTTCATGCGCCGCACTGCCAGCTCCGGTTGTTCCAGCAAATCGGCCGCATCGGCCAGCCGGAACAGCTCGGCGAAGTGCTGCAGCGAACGTGTGCTCTGCTGGCCGCCGACCATGGTGAAGTGGCTTTGGTGGCCGTTGAGCCAGGCCATGAACACCACGCCGGTTTTGTAGAAGCGCGTGGGCGCGGTAAAGATGTGGCGCGACAGCGGCACGGTCGGGCCGAGGATGGCGTGGAATTTCTCGATGTTGCCCTGCGCCAGCTCGCCGAGCGCGGCGCTGGCGGCCGGTGCAATCGCGTCGAAGATGCCCAACAGCGCATCGCTCTGGCCGTGGAACAGCTCACTGCCGTGCCCGTCACCGGCAATCAACTCGGCGTAATTGAAGTCGTCGCCGGTGTACATGCGTACGCCTGAAGGCAGACGCCGGCGCATCGCGATTTCCTTGTCCTTGTCGAGCAGCGAGATCTTGATGCCGTCGACCTTGTCGGGGTGGGCATTGATGATGCCCAGCGCGGTGTCCATGGCTTTTTCGACATGGCTGCTGCCCCAGTAGCCTGCCAGCGCCGGGTCAAACATTTCGCCCAGCCAGTGCAGCACCACCGGCTGTTTCGCCTGGCTCAGGATGCGGTCGTAGACCCGTTCGTAATCGGCCGGCGATTTGGCGACACGTGCCAGCGCGCGGCTGGCCATGAGGATCAGTTTGCCGCCGAGTTTTTCAATTGCCGCCATCTGTTCTTCATAACCGGCAATCACTTCGTCAACCGTCCTGACGCGATCCAGCACCAGATGGTCAGTGCCGCAGCCCGAGGCGACGAGAGCGCCAGGCATATCCTTCGCGGCGTCCAGCGAGCGGCGGATCAGCTCCAGCGAAGTCGGCCAGTCCAGGCCCATGCCACGCTGCGCCGTGTCCATGGCTTCGGCCACGCCCAGGCCCAGCGACCACAGGTGGCGGCGGTATGCAATGGTGCTGTCCCAGTCGATGGCGCAGTTCACCCAGGGGTCGCTGACTGCCAGCGGGTCGGCCACCACATGTGCTGCCGAGTAGGCGATGCGGTTGA
Source organism: Polaromonas sp. (assembly GCF_043778355.1). Taxonomy (GTDB): domain Bacteria; phylum Pseudomonadota; class Gammaproteobacteria; order Burkholderiales; family Burkholderiaceae_C; genus Polaromonas. The sequence goes on along the minus strand of NZ_JAYWHI010000019.1, from coordinate 15,817 downwards.
AGGCTACGCCAGCCGTTGGCCGGACCAGTGTCGTGCCGCGCAGCGTGTAAGGCTGCAGGCTACCCGCAGCGATGGGCAGGGAAAGCGTCAAAGCCATGAAATCACCTGTTTATGTATCAAATCGGGCTCCAGCCCATGTCGGATATGGGGATACAGCTATCAAACTTGTAGCGTGGGTACGTCCACCCAGCGGCGCTCTTTCCAGCTTTCGAGCGCGGCTTCTACGAGTTGCACGCCCTTGGCGCCTTCAGGCAGCGTCCACTTGTAGGGCTCGTTGTCGACCACGTGGCGGATGAAGTGCTCCCATTGGATCTTGAAACCGTTGTCGTAGATCTGGGTGTCCGGCACGTCCTGCCACTGCTGGGTGAAGTTCATGGTCTGCTTCTCGTCCGGGTTCCAGACCGGGCGCGGCGTGTTGACGCGCGATTGGGCCTTGCAGGAGGAGAGGCCAGCGACGGCCGAGCCGTGGGTGCCGTCGACGTGGAAGGTGACCAGGTCTTCGCGGTTGACGCGGGTGGCCCAGGACATATTCATCTGCGCAATGACAGGCTCGCCGTTGTGGCCGATGAGTTCAACCGTGGCGTAGGCGGCGTCGTCGGCCGTCGCCTTGTAGGGCTTGCCGGCTTCATCCCAGCGCTCGGGGATGTGGGTGGCACCTATGCAGGAGATGGATTTGACTTCGCCGAACAGGTTGTCCAGCACATAACGCCAGTGGCACATCATGTCCAGGATCATGCCGCCACCGTCTTCGGTGCGGTAGTTCCAGCTCGGGCGCTGAATCGGTTGCAGGTCGCCCTCAAACACCCAGTAGCCAAACTCCAGGCGCACCGACAGCATCTTGCCGAAGAAGCCGGCGCGGCGCAGCATGTCGAGCTTGCGCAGGCCGGGCAGAAAGAGCTTGTCCTGCACTGCGCCGTGTTTCAGGCCGGACTTTTCAGCCAGGCGCGCGATTTCCACAGCCTCGTTGAGGTTGGTGGCAATCGGCTTTTCGCAGTAGACGTGTTTGCCGGCGCGTATCGCCTTGGCCAGCAAGGTCGAGCGCATCTGGGTGGTGCCGGCGTCGAAGAAGAGGGTGTCGTCCTTGTTTTTGAGCGCCTCGTCGAGGTCAGTGGCCCAACGGGCGATGTCCCAGGCCTTGGCCAGGGCCTCCATCTTTTCGGCGTTGCGGCCGATCAGGATCGGGTCGGGCATCACCTTGTCGCCGTTGGAGAGTGTCACGCCGCCTTGCTTGCGGATCGCGACGATGGAGCGGATCAGATGCTGGTTCATGCCCATGCGTCCGGTGACGCCGTGCATGATGAGTCCTAGTCGTTGGGTGGCCATGGGTTTCCTTTGGGTCTGGTGGGCAATGCGGCGGCCGCGCCGGACGGGTCTGGTCTGTGATCGGAAGCGGCGACGCCGATAAAAATGGTCGGGTGTTAAGGGCCACGGCACTTGCCGAAGCCAAAAGCTGTTATCCCGGACTCGATCCGGGATCCATGCCGCATGTTCCACTGCACAGGCCCGCGGGGCATGGATTGCGGGTCAAGCCCGCAATGACAACTTCGTGTCAGGGGGCGGGCTGCAAGCCTGCGGCTTTGACCAGCACGGCGTTGCTCTTGATCTCGTCCCGGATGTAGCTGTCGAACTGCTCGGGCGACAGGGTCCAGGCGTCGGCGCCCAGCGTGGCGAAACGCTCCTTGACTTCCGGCGTGTTGAGCGCCTTGACAACTTCGTCGTGCAGGCGGTTGACGATGTCACGCGGCGTCTTGCTTGGGGCCATCATGCCGATCCAGAAATTGAACTCGGAACCTGGCACGCCGGCTTCGGCGGTGGTCGGCACCTGGGGCAGGGCGGTCGCGCGTTTGGGTGAGCCGACGGCGAGGGCTACCAACTGCCCGCTGCGAATCTGCCCGATCACCGGGGCAATTGGCGAGAAGTAGTAGTCGACCCGGCCAGACATGACCTCGGTCACGGCTTCGCCGGAGCCTTTGAACGGGATGTTGGTGGCTTCGATTTTTGCGGCGAGCTTGAACTTCTCGGCGTTCAGATGCGTGGCGCTGCCCTGGCCGGCCGACGCAAAGTTCATGCTGCCGGGTTTGGCGCGCGCGGCGGCCAGCAGTTCCTGCAGGGTCTTGATGTTTTTTGACGGCGACATGACCAGCACGTTGGGCGTGCTGGAGATCGGTGTGACGCCCACGAAGTCACCCAGGGTGTCGAAGGGCAGCTTGGCAAAGGTTGAAGGGCTGACCGTGTGCGAGGACGAGTGGACCATGATGGTGTAGCCGTCCGGTGCCGCTGTGGCCACGGCTTGCTGGCCGATGGTGCCGCTGGCGCCGCCGCGGTTGTCGATGATCAGGGTCTGGCCCATGCTCTGGCCCATCTTGTCGGCAATGGCGCGGGCAATGATGTCGGTGGTGCTGCCCGCGGCAAAAGGCACGATCACACGGATCGGCTTGTTCGGGTAGGTCCCCTGGGCGCTGGCGGCCAGCGGCGAAAGCGTGGCCAGCACGGCGAGGGAAGTCAGCGAAGCCAAGGCGGCGCGGCGTGCAAAGGTCATGGTTGTCTCCTGAAGGATATTTGGAAGAAACGGGAATCCGGCAAACACAAGCACGGCGGAGTTTACGCTTAATTCACCATTAAGTGAATTAAAAATTGTAAAGCACGCACGGCCGCCACTTCAGGAGGTGAAGCTTCAGTTTCTAAGGACATACCCGAGGATCACGTCGCACATGTGCGAGAGCCGCTCATGGTGCGCCTTGGGGGTCATCAGATCGCGTCCGAAAATCGCCGACAAGGTGTGGTTGTTCGACAGGTAGAAATAGGCCATGCCGGCAATCGACACGTAGAGCTGGATCGGGTCAATGCCGCCGCGGAACAGGCCTTCGCTGCGGCCGCGCTCGAGGATTTCTGCCAGTGTCTGGATCAGCGGCGAATTCATGTCGCGCACCCGTCCGGACATCGCCAGGTGCCGGCCCTGGTGCAGGTTTTCGCTGTTGAGCAGTGTGAGGAACTCGGGATGGGCGATGTAGTACTCCCAGGTGAACTGGGTCAGCCGCTGGATCGCCTGCGCGGGCGGCATGTCTCGCAGGTGGAGCTGGTTCTCGGCCTCGCGGATGTCGGCATAGGCTTGCTCCAGCACCGCCAGGAACAGCTCGTCCTTGCTGGTGAAGTAATAGTAGATCAGGCGCTTGTTGACGTCGGCGCGTTCGGCGATGCGGTCTACCCGCGCACCGCCCAGGCCGTGCTGTGCAAACTCGTCGCGGGCTGCCAGCAGGATGGCGAGCTGGGAGCGATCGGCATCGCGCGAGCGTGGTTCGGTCGGTTTGGCTTTGGCGCTTGGCATGGCAGCTAATTTAACTGTTTGGTGAATTAATACAAGACCGGCATCATGTGACGACACCACGCGGAGCGATCGCGCCATTGGATGACAGCGACTTTAACAAGCCCGTCCCATAATGAAGCAGGTGGCGGCCACCCGCGCTGCTACCACTTCAAGGAGACGGCCATGAATGATTCAAGCACCCCCAAGGATGGCGACTTCGCAAGCTGGGTTGAGGAGAAGTCCGAGGCACTCAAGTTTGAACTCGGGGAAAAATTCCCGGTACCGCCGACCGAACTGCATTCACCTTCTGTGCATGTGGAGACCGGCCGGCAAAAGCTCGAGGAAGTGCTGCTGGAGCATGAAGAGCCCACGCCGGAGTTTCTTGAGGAGCTCAGGGCGCTTGAAACTGCCGCACCGCTCAGCGACGAAGAGCTGGCCCGGCAGGCGCTGGAAGCCGGCGGTGAAGACGGCGACGCCGCCACGCCTGAGTAGTTGGCGGCTTGACGGGCCCGGCGCTGTCCCTCCGTTCGGGCTGAGCCCGTCGAAGCCTGTCCCGTGCTGCACGAAGAAGCCTTGCACCCCTTCGACGGGGCTCAGGACAGACGGCTCAGGGCGAGCGGTTGTCGGTCTCGCCACCACGGCACAATATCCGGATGACACAACAACTTGCCGGCCATCTTCTTGTTCAATGCCTTGTGGCCCAGGGCGTCACCCACGCGTTTGGCGTTCCCGGTGAAAGTTATCTTGCGGTGCTTGATGGCTTTCATGCGTATCCCGACCAGATTCAGTTTGTCACCTGCCGGCAGGAGGGTGGCGCGGCCTTCATGGCCGAAGCCCAGGGCAAGCTGAGCGGACGGCCCGGTATCTGCTTCGTGACGCGCGGGCCCGGCGCCACCAATGCCTCGATCGGTGTACACACGGCTTTCCAGGACTCCACGCCGATGATTTTGTTTGTCGGCGATGTGGCCAGCGACACGCGCGACCGCGAGGCCTTCCAGGAGGTCGACTACAGCAGCTTCTTCGGACCTTCCACCAAGGGCATGGCCAAGCGGGTGGAGCGTATCGACGACGCGCGACGTCTTCCTGAATATGTGGCGCGCGCCTTCGCCACCGCCATGAACGGTCGGCCCGGGCCGGTGGTGCTGGTGCTGCCGGAGGACATGCTGACGCAGACCGTGGACGTCCTGCCGTTGCCGCGCGTGGAAGCGGTCGAGGCCTGGAGCGACCCCGGCTCGCTGCGCAAGCTGCGCGAAATGTTGCTGCAATCCGAGCGGCCTTTGGTGATCGCCGGCGGCGGTGGCTGGACACCGCAGGCGGCGCAGGCGCTGCAGCGCTTTGCCGAAAACTGGTCGCTGCCGGTCGGTAATGCCTTCCGTTTCCAGGACACCTTTGACAACCACCATCCGCTGTATGCCGGCGATGTTGGTATCGGCCTCAATCCCAAACTGGCGGCACGTATCAAACAGGCCGATCTGATCCTGGCCATCGGGCCGCGGCTCGGCGAGATGACCACCGGCGGCTACACGCTGATCGAGGCACCACGGCCGAAGCAGAAGCTCGTGCACATCCATGCCAGCGCGGAAGAGCTGAACCGCGTGTTCCAGGCCGACCTGGCGATCAACGCGACCATGAACGCGGCGGCACGTTCGCTGGAGGTGCTGACTGCGCCGGTGACCGTGCCCTGGCAGGCCTGGACCGAGTCGGCCAACGCGGATTACCTCGCCAACATTGATCCGGCCAACGGTGGTGTGGTGTTGCCGGGCAGCATTGACATGCCAGCCATCGTCGCGACGTTGAAGAAGCTGCTGCCCGAAGATGCGGTGCTGACCAACGGCGCCGGCAACTTCGCGAGCTGGGTGCATCGTTTTTTCCAGCACCACGGGCTGGTCAAAGGCCTGAAGACGCAGCTCGCGCCGACGGTGGGTGCCATGGGTTATGGCGTGCCGGCCGGGATTGCGGCGGCCATCACCACCGGCCGGACGGCGTTCACGATTGCCGGTGACGGCGACTTTCTGATGAACGGCCAGGAGCTGGCCACTGCCGTGCAGCATGGCGCCAAGAGCATCGTGCTGCTGCTCAACAACGGCATGTACGGCACCATTCGCATGCACCAGGAGCGCGAGTACCCGCGCCACGTCAGCGGCTCCCGCCTGCAGAACCCGGACTTCTGCGCACTCGCGCGGGCCTACGGTTACACGGCCACACGCATCACGCGCACCGAGGAGTTTGAAGCCGTCATGCGCCAGGCGCTGCAGGGCAAGGAGGGCGCGCTGATCGAGATCATGCTGGACCCGGAAGTCATCAGCACGCGCGGTACGCTGTCCGGCATCACGAACGCAGCGACGGGCCGCCCCTAGCAAGTTCAGCCCCCTCGGGGGGCAGAGAGTGACACGTCGTGAGCGAACGTGGGGTACAAGTTCGGCGCTACAGAAAAAATAGCTGCTTGCGCCCGTGAGGTATGGGCTACAGCATGTTTTGACATAAAAAAAGGGCCACTTGCGTGGCCCTTTCGGCGAAGTCCGCGTGAACGCGGAAGGTCGCTTCGAGTTACTTGACGTGTTTGCCGATCAGGCCAGCCATCTCGAACATCGACACTTGCGCCTTGCCGAAAACGGCACGCAATTTTTCGTCGGCGTTGACCATGCGCTTGTTGATCTTGTCCTGCAGACCCTTGGCCTTGATGTAGACCCAGAGCTTGCGCACGATCTCGGTGCGGGGCAGCGCAGCAGCGCCAACCACAGCCGACAACGCGGGGCTCAGTGTCAGTGGCTTCATGAACGCTGCGTTGGGCGTACGCTTTTTGGCGGGCGCTTTTTTCGCAGGGGCTTTCTTGGCCACAACCTTTTTCGCAGGGGCTTTTTTCGCCACTACTTTTTTAGCCGGTGCTTTCTTCGCAGGGGCTTTTTTCGCTGGAGCTGCTTTCTTCGCAGCTACTTTCTTTGCCGGTGCAGCCTTTTTTGCGGCTGCTTTTTTTGCCGGTGCTTTTTTTGCAGTTGCCATGATTGATTTTCCTTCTAGAAGTTGATAAATCACCAATGCAGATAACTACTCTTCACTGGCAAGGGGGATGCTACTGGAGAAAACCGCTGTTTCATAGGGAAAACGCTTTTTTTTTGGTCTTTTTTGTTGCTGATTCACCTCTGAAAATCGAAAAACGCCCAGTGAAAATCTCACGGCAGCCGCAAGGCGCTGCCTCTTGCGCGCTCCACCGGCACGCCGGCGCAGTGAAAAAATGCGGCGACCACCCACACTTTTGTTCGCATCGAACACGCGCATCTGACGCACACCGCCCTCATGCAGCACAGCAGGTAGCGCGCTTAACACCGCGCCAGCACACGGCATTTTCCGTGTGTGCGCCGAGGCCAGCGGCGTGTCGGTGGAGACCGGCGCTGCCGTACGACACGTGCCGACTGGCGATGCTGCGCCATCCACCCGCTGCTGGCAAACACTCTGCCAAAGGCAGCGCTGACCCTCTCAAGAGCGTTCGCGTCCGGCGATTTGAAGGGGCGCCATAAAAACGACAGCGCGAGCCGTTTCCGCGTCTTGATACCCGTGGTTCACGATTTCCGGGGCGCAACGGTTGTTGCTCGACAAGTCGGGCACAGCTCGCGACACTGGAGGCTTTCAAGCGAGAGGGCAAACCATGGCTGAGTTCACCGCCGACATCACCTGGGAGCGCGGCGCGCAGGATTTTCTGGGGGGACGCTACAGCCGGCGCCACCTGATGCGTTTTGACGGTGGCGCCGAAGTGGCGGGTTCGTCCTCGCCGCACGCGGTACCTTTGCCGATGTCGGACGCCGCCGCGGTTGATCCAGAAGAGGCGTTTGTGGCCTCGCTGTCGAGCTGCCACATGCTCTGGTTTCTGGCGATAGCCGCCAAACGCAAATTCTGCGTCGACCGGTATACCGACGCAGCGGTGGGCGTGATGGCCAAAAATGAGCAAGGGAAGATGGCGATGACCGTGGTCACCCTGCGGCCGAACGTGATTTTTTCCGGGGAACGTCTGCCCACACGGGAGGAACTGGACCGGCTGCATCATGAAGCGCATGAGGAATGTTTCATTGCCAATTCGGTGCGCACGGACGTCCGCTGCGAACCGGTGTACCGCGATGTTTGACGCGGCCATCCAGCCGCCTGGTGACCCCATCGCAGCCGTCACACACCCCGACCCGTGGCCGTACTACCGGCAACTGCGCGAAAGCCGACCATCGTATTTCGACGCCGGCCTCCAACTCTGGGTGGCCAGCAGCCAGTCGGTGATCGTCGAGGCCTTGCACCACCCCGCGTTGACCGTGCGACCGCCGGGAGAGCCGGTGCCTGCGGCCCTGCAGGGCACGGCAGCAGGTGAGGTGTTTGCCTTGCTGGTGCGCATGACGGACGGCGCCTTCCACGCGGCGCACAAGCCGGCTGTAAAGCAGAAGGTGCGGCGCTGGAGCCTGGCTGAGCTGGCCGCCGCCAGCACGGCCGCCACAGCCGACCTGTGGCCGCGTCTGGGCGCCAACAACTTTCTGAGCCGGCTACCGGGGCAAACCATGGCGCGGCTGCTGTCGGTGCCAGACCTCGAGCTGGACGCCACCTGCAGCCAGGTGCAGACCTTCGTCCAGGGCATCGCTGCAGGAGCCTCTGGAACGGCCGTAGCGCTGGCCTCGGACGCTGCCGAGGCCCTGATGAACCAGGGGAAGGCAGAGGGTCTGGACGCGGTCCAGGCAGCCAACCGCATCGCGCTGATGCAGCAGGCGCTGGATGCCACCGCCGGGTTGTTGGGGCACAGCGTGCTGATGCTGGCCCGGTACCCCGAACTGGCTGAAGCGGCAGGCGACGCGCCGCAGGCCATGCGCGAGTTTGTCGCCGAGGTCGAACGCCATCAGGCGCCGATCCAGAACACCCGGCGTTATGCCGCGCAGTCGTTGAGCCTGGCCGGCCAGCCGATCGAAGCAGGACAGGGTGTGCTGCTGGTGCTGGCCAGCGGCAACCGCGACGAAGCGCTCCATGCGCACCCCGATCACTTCGATCCGCAGCGCAGTGACGGCCGCAGCCTCGGTTTTGGCGCTGGCGCACATGCCTGTCCGGGTGCTGCCATCGCTATCGAAACAGTAGCTGCTTGCGCCCGATGGCTAGGGGCTGGAGCCCAATTCGGCTCATACTTTGGGATGCAATCCGGGTTTCGCCCGCTCGGCAATGCGCGCATCCCGGTGTTTGAAGAATGACAGCAACACAACAAAGGAGCACACGATGGTGTCAGTGATTTTTGAAGTCTGGCCGGATCCGGCCCACCGCGAGGGCTACCTGAACTGGGCGGCTGAACTCAAGACCGAGCTGCTCAAGATGGACGGCTTTATCTCCATCGAACGCTTTCAGAGCCTCAGCGACCCCGACAAGCTACTGTCGCTGCAGTTCTGGCGCGACGATGCCTGCCTGACCGCCTGGCGCAACCTGGAGGCGCACCGCGCTGCGCAGAACGCAGGGCGCAGCACCATGTTCAAGGATTACCGGCTGCGCATCGCCGAGGTGACGCGTGACTATGACCTGAAGGAGCGCGAAGAGGCGCCCGCCGATTCACGCCTGGCGCACGGGTAAAAATTCCGCGCGCCCTGAGCCCGTCGAAGGGTCCTTCGTCCGTGCTCAGGACAGGCTTCGACAAGCTCAGCCCGAACGGTGCTCTCTCAAATACCGGCCAGTGCGACCGAGTTTTCCAGCGCCTGGCCGCCGCCGTAGCTGTCCTGCACGGGCGGTACGCCGCCCAGCGTGACACGGATCGCGCAGTATTTGAACTCCGGGATCTTGGCAAACGGGTCCAGCGCCGCGTTGGTCAGCTTGTTGATAGCCGCCTCGTAGTAGCAGAAGGGCACAAACACCGCACCGCGCGGCGAGCTTTCGTCGGCCCTGGCATACAGCGCGACTTCGCCGCGGCGCGACGCGATGGTCACCACATCGCCAGGCTTGCCGCCCATGTCGGCCAGGTCCAGCGGGTGCACCAGCGCCACTGGATCGGGCTCGATCGCGTCCAGCACGGTGGCGCGCCGCGTCATGCTGCCGGTGTGCCAGTGTTCGAGCTGGCGCCCGGTGATCAGCACCATCGGGTACTCGGTGTCCGGGCGTTCATCGGCGGGGATGATGTCGGCCGGCACAAACTGGGCCCGCCCACTTTCACGCGGAAAGCTGTCGACAAACACCACCGACTGGCCGGGGTCCCCTTCCTTCATGCACGGGTAGGTGACCGAGTGTTCACGGTCCAGCCGGTCCCAGGTGATGCCGCCAATGCTGGGCATGGTGTGGCGCATCTCGTCGAAAACTTCGCTGACGTGGTTGTAGTGCCAGCCGCAACCCATGCGGTTGGCAATCTGCGTGATGATCCACAAATCCTGGCGCGCGTCGCCAGGCGGATTGATGGCCTTGCGGCCCATCTGCACCAGCCGGTCGGTGTTGGTGAAGCTGCCGTCCTTTTCGGGGAAGGCGCTGGCCGGCAGGATCACGTCGGCCAGGTAGGCGGTTTCGGTCAGAAAGATGTCCTGCACCACCAGGTGGTCGAGTGCCGCCAGCGCTTCGCGCGCGTGGTTGGCATCGGGGTCAGACATGGCCGGGTTTTCGCCCTGCACATACATGCCGCGTATGCCGCCTTTTTTGATCGCGTGCATGACTTCGACCACGGTCAGGCCAGGCGTGTCGTCAAGCGAGCCCTCGGGCACCTTCCAGGCTTTCTCGAAATTCGCGCGCACCGTTGGGCTGGACACATGCTGGTAGTCGGGGAACATCATCGGGATCAGGCCCGCGTCAGACGCGCCCTGCACATTGTTCTGGCCGCGCAACGGATGCAAACCGGTGCCGGGACGGCCGATCTGGCCGGTCATCAGCGACAGGGCGATCAGGCAACGTGCGTTGTCGGTGCCATGCACGTGTTGTGACACACCCATGCCCCAGAGAATCATCGAGCCCTTGGAGGTGGCGTACAGGCGCGCCACATAACGCAGCGTGTCGGCGTCGATGCCGCAGATCGGCGCCATCAGTTCGGGCGTGTAGCCTTCGACGTTTTTGCGGAGTTCCTCGTAGCCGATGGTGCGGCTGTCGATGAAGGCCTGGTCCACCAGGCCCTCGGTCACGATGACGTTCATCATGGCGTTGAGCATGGGCACGTCGGTATCGGGCTTGAACTGCAGGTGGCGGTGCGCCATGCGGGTCAGGTCCGAGCGGCGCGGGTCCAGCACCACCAGCTTGGTACCGTTTTTGACGGCATTCTTGATCCAGGTCGCGGCCACCGGGTGGTTGACCGTCGGGTTGGCACCGATGATCACGACAACATCGGCCTTGGTCACGTCCATGACCGGGTTGGACACCGCGCCAGAGCCAATGCCTTCAAGCAGGGCGACAACCGACGAGGCATGGCACAGGCGGGTGCAGTGGTCCACGTTGTTGCTGCCAAAACCAGTGCGCACCAGCTTCTGGAACAGATAGGCCTCTTCGTTGCTCCCCTTGGCTGAGCCGAAACCGGCCAGCGACTTCTTGCCGTGGGTGTCGCGGATGGCGGCGAGTTTGCCGCCGGCAAATTCCAGCGCCTCTTCCCAGCTGGCTTCGCGGAAGACGTCCATCACCCGGTCCGGGTCCATCGTGAAGTCGCCGGTTTTTGGCATGCCTTCGCGGCGGATCAGCGGTTTGGTCAGACGGTGCGGGTGGTGGGCATAGTCGAAGCCGTAGCGGCCCTTGACGCACAGGCGCTCATGGTTGGCAGGGCCGTCGCGGCCTTCGACAAACAGAATCTTGTCGTCCTTGACGTTGTAGGTGAGCTGGCAGCCGACGCCGCAATACGGGCAGACCGACGCCACCTGTTTGTCCGGCACAGTGAGGGCCGCTTCACGCGCCGGCATCAGCGCGCCGGTCGGGCAGGCCTGTACACATTCGCCGCAGGCCACGCAGGTGGACGCGCCCATGGCGTCGTCCATGTCGAACACGATCTTGGCCTGGTCACCGCGGAAGGCCAGACCGATCACATCGTTGACCTGCTCGTCGCGACAGGCGCGCAGGCAGCGGGTGCATTGGATGCAGGCGTCAAGGTTGACGGCAATGGCGGGGTGCGACAGGTCCTGACGCACCTGCTGACGCGCTTCAAAACGCGGCTTTCCGACACCGATCTTCGCGGCCCACTGGTCTACTTCGTTGTTGCGCGTGTAGTCCTTTTCGGGCATATCAGACAGCAGCAGTTCGAGCACCAGCTTTTGCGAAGCAACGGCGCGTTCGCTGTCGGTGACAACCTTCATGCCAGCCGCCGGCGCGCGGCAGCACGAGGGCGCCAGCACACGTTCGCCGTTGATCTCGACCATGCAGGAGCGGCAGTTGCCGACGGCTTCCATGCCTTCCTTGAAACACAGGTGCGGAATTTCCACACCCTCGCGTTTGGCGACTTGCAGCAGGGATTCGGTAGCGCGGCCCTGGACTTCACGGCCATTAAGGCTGAAGCTCACCAGCGGCGCGTCGAGTTCGGCCAGTTCTTGTCGTGTGATTGCATTCATGTTGGATCCTTAAAGACGTATGGTCAGCGTGACGCCAGGGCCGCAGCGCAGGGCCGCCCCAAGCAAGGCCAGCCCCCTCGGGGGGCAGCGAAGTACACGGAGTGACAAGCGTGGGGGCTCACAGCTCATGCGGAAAGTATTTGACGACGCAGTCCATCGGATTCGGCGCCGCCTGGCCCAGGCCGCAAATCGATGCGTCACGCATCACCAGCGACAGGTCAGCCAGCAGGGGCAGGTCCCACTTGGGTTGCGCCATCAAATGCGCAGCCTTGGCTGTACCGACGCGGCAGGGCGTGCACTGACCGCAGGATTCGTGCTGAAAGAAACGCATCATGTTACGTGCCGCGTCCGTGGCCGTGTCGTGGTCGGACAGCACCATCACCGCGGCCGAGCCGATGAAGCAGCCATAGGGTTGCAGCGTGTCGAAGTCCAGCGGGATGGTGTTCATGGTGGCCGGCAGAATGCCGCCCGAAGCGCCACCGGGCAGGTAGGCATAAAACGCGTGGCCATCAACCATGCCGCCGCAGTACTCGTCAATCAGTTCCTGGATGGTGATGCCGGCCGGCGCCAGCTTGACCCCAGGTTGCTTCACGCGGCCAGATACCGAGAAGGAGCGCAGGCCCTTGCGGCCGTTGCGACCGTGCGAGGCAAACCATTCGCCGCCTTTTTCGAGGATGTCGCGTACCCAGTACAGGGTTTCGAAGTTGTGCTCCAGCGTCGGGCGGCCGAACAGACCGACCTGTGCCACATAGGGCGGGCGCAAGCGCGGCATGCCGCGTTTGCCTTCGATGGATTCGATCATGGCGGATTCTTCGCCGCAGATGTAGGCACCGGCGCCGCGGCGCAACTCGACCGCCGGCATGCCGGCCATCAGTGGTGATGCACGCAGCTTGTCAAGCTCGGCTTCCAGCATGCTGCGGCAGCCGTGGTATTCGTCGCGCAGGTAGACATAAATTTTCTCGATGCCGACGGCCCAGGCGGCAATCAGCATGCCTTCGAGAAAACGGTGCGGGTCGCGCTCCAGGTAGACGCGGTCCTTGAAGGTGCCGGGTTCACCCTCGTCAATGTTGACCGCCATCAGGCGCGGGCCTTTTTCAGCACGGACAATGCGCCACTTGCGGCCCGACGGAAAACCGGCACCGCCGAGTCCGCGCAGGCCAGAGTCTTCCATGGTCTTGATGACCGCCTCGACATCCTGCTTGCCCGACACGCATTGGTGGAGCAGGGCGTAACCGCCGGCGGCCTGGTAGGCAGCGAGGTCCACAAAACCTTCTGGCACATGTTTGACGGCGCCTGCCGCGACAGTGGCCATCACGGCTTCGCAGCTGGCTTGCGGCACCGGGTTTTGCCCGACCACCACCGCCGGGGCCTGCTCGCAGCGCCCGATGCAGGGCGCAGCAATGACACGGATCTCGCGTCCCAGCAGACCGGGCAGTTTGGCCAGCAGGTCCTGGGCACCGGCCAGTTCGCAGGACAGGCCGTCGCACACCCGCACTGTCAGCGGGGCCGGAGCGGCTTCGCCTTCCTTGACCACATCGAAGTGGTGATAAAAGGTCGCGACCTCGTAGACCTCGGTCTGCGCCAGGCGCATTTCCTGCGCGAGCGCGGCCAGGTGGGCGGCCGACAAGTGGCCGAAGTGGTCCTGCAGCTTGTGCAGGTGCTCGATCAGCAAATCGGCCTGGCGCGACCCGGTGCCCAGCAAGCGCTGTACATCGGCCAACGCCGCCGGGTCGACGCGGCGACCTTTGGGCGCCTGGCGTTTTCTCTGCTTGGAGGAGACCTCCAGGACGGCGATGGGGATGACGGGATAGTTCATGGGGGCTGATGACTTTTCTGAAGGTGGCGCGGGATGACCCGCTAGATAACGTGTTCGGTACGTAACTCGGCGATGTACTCGGCGCTGTAGCCAAGCTGTGTCAGCACCTCGTCCGTGTGTTCACCGAGCAGGGGCGAACGCGTGACTTCGGTGGCGCTGTCGGACAGCTTGATCGGGTTGCCCACGGTCAGGTACTTGCCGCGTGTCGGGTGGTCCACCTCGACGATGGTGCCGCTGGCCCGCAGTGCGGGTTCCTCGGCAATTTCCTTCATCGACAGGATGGGGCCGCAGGGGATGTCGTACTTGTTGAGGATGTCCATGGCCTCGAACTTGGTCTTGGTCATGGTCCATTGCTCGATGCGCGCGAAGATGGGCTTCAGATGCAGCAGGCGGGCGGCGGCGGTGGCGTAGGCCTCGTCGGTGATCCAGCCTTCCTCGCCAATGACCTTGCAGACGGCCGGCCACACGCCACCCTGCGTGATGAAGTAGATGTAGGCGTTGGGGTCGGTTTCCCAACCCTTGCACTTGAGGATGGAGCCGGGCTGGCCGCCGCCAGAGGCATTGCCGGCCCGCGGAACAGCCGCGCCAAACTTGCCATCCGGGTACTGCGGGTACTCGTGCATGGTGCCGGTGCGCTCCAGCCGCTGCTGGTCGCGCAGCTTGACCCGGCACAGGTTCAGCACGGCGTCCTGCATGGGCGCCAGCACTTTCTGGCCACGGCCGGTGGTGTTGCGCTGGTACAGCGCGGCCATGATGCCGAGCGCCAGGTGCAGGCCGGTGCCGCTGTCGCCGATCTGGGCGCCGGTCACCATGGGCGGGCCGTCGTCGAAGCCGGTGGTCGAGGCCGAGCCGCCCGCGCACTGTGCGACGTTTTCATAGACCTTGCAGTCTTCGTAAGGGCCGGGGCCGAAACCCTTGACCGAGGCCACGATCATGCGCGGATTGAGCGTCTGGATGTGTTCCCAGGTGATGCCCATGCGGTCCAGGGCGCCCGGTGCAAAGTTTTCCACCAGCACGTCGCAGGTCTTGATGAGTTCGTCGAGCACCTGTTTGCCTTTGGCATTCTTGGTGTTCAGCGTGATCGAGCGCTTGTTGTGGTTCAGCATGGTGAAGTAGAGGCTGTCCACGCCGGGGATGTCGGCCAGTTGTCCGCGTGTCGCGTCACCCTCGCCGGCGCGCTCTACCTTGATCACATCCGCACCAAACCAGGCCAGCAACTGGGTGCAGGTCGGGCCCGACTGGACATGGGTGAAATCGAGGATGCGAACACCGTCTAATGCTTTGCTCATGGAAATACCTGCCTGGAAGTTGAAATGGATTGCTCAAACATGGCTCCGGCAGCGCTGGCGGCCGGTTCAACCCCTATGTTAATCACTGGGTGCATACGCTCAGGTTCAGGCAGCTTTGACTGGAGCAGCCAGCTGGATTTCAAGTTCGGTCAGGCGTTTTTTGAGGTTTCTTTCTTCGGTAAAACGGCTGGTCTCGTCGCGAATGACAGCCACGATCGCCGACACCTTGGCGTCGGCGGTGTGCAGCAGAGCCACCGTGAAGGCAATGGACAGTCCGTGCCCGTCCTTGTGGACCGCCGGTACCCGCAGCACATCATTGCCATAACGGGTTTTTCCGGTCGCCATGGTCTGGTGGTAACCGTCCCAATGGCGCTGCTGCTGGCGTTGCGGAATGATGATGTCGAGCGACTGGCCAAGTGCCTCGCTTTCGGTGAACCCGAACATGCGCTCGGCGGCCGGGTTCCACAAAACGATGGCGCCGCCAGCGTCGGAAGCGACGATGGCATCACCCACTGCCTCGACGAGTTGCTTCAGATCGGTAGTTGTTTGCATAGGTCCAATCGTGGGGCTGGCAATTAAACTGGCTAGTGCCTCAAACAAAGACGGCGCTCATTTGAACGCCGTCTTTTCTTGCCTTGACGACCAAGGACTACCTTGCCGAGATCAGACGGCCTTCGCCGTGTGCATGGCGGCGATCTGGTCCTTGCTGTAGCCGAGCTCAGCCAGAACTTCGTCGGTGTGCTCGCCCAGCAGGGGCGATGCCGTCACTTCGGGCTTGGTGTCAGAGAACTTGATCGGGCTGCCCACAGTGAAGTAGCTGCCGCGCACTTTGTGCGGTACTTCAACGATGGAGCCACTGGCGCGCAAGGATTCATCGTTCAACAAATCCTTCATCGACAACACGGGC
>NZ_JAYWHI010000018.1:0-33764 GCF_043778355.1 Polaromonas sp. | reverse complement strand
GGGGTTGCCCGGCGGCAACTCACTTTTCTTTTGCGTCGCCAAAAGAAAAGTAAGCAAAAGAAAAGGCGACCCGATGGTCTGGGTCCCTTCGCTTCGCTACGGGCAACCTGCGGTGCTCGCCGAAAACGGGGCCGAGCTCGAACTCGCTGCGCTCAGACAATCGTTCGCCCTGATCCGTTTTCGGCTGCGCTCCTCGGCCCAGCCCGACGGGTGGGGGGAGAAAACCAACACCCCATACAAACACCAAGCTCCCCTCCGGAGTGCAGGAAGCGCGCAGCGCTTCCTGCACGGGAATCCCAACGAACGGTCAAGTTTGCACGCGAGTGCAGCACACGCGGCCAAATGAGGCTCCCTTCTCTCGCCCAGCGGGGCGAGGGAAGGGCGGGGGGTTGGGAGTGGGGAGTTGGAACTGCTGCCTGTAGCAAGCCGCGGCAGCAGCGTGATGCCGTCAACGCACAAGCAGCGTGATGCCGGAACGCGCTCGGCTAACGCACGGATGCCGCCCGCATCCGGTTCACCTCCAGCGGTGTCACCACACCCGCCTGATTCCCCCAGGACTGACGGATGTAAGTCAGCACGGCGGCCACCTCGCTGTCGCTGAGCACCAGCACAAAAGGCGGCATGCCGAAGGGGCGAGGATTGCCGTCGGTGGCCGGTGCGTAACCGCCGTTGAGGACAATCTGCACCAGGTTGGCGGTTTGCGGCATGGTCACGGTGCGGTTGCCGGCCAGCGCCGGGTAGGCTTGGGGCACACCGCGCCCCCGCTCGTCATGGCACTGCGCGCAATGCTGCTCGTAGAGCTTGGCGCCTTGTTTGAGCACGCTGGCCGGCGCTGGGGCTGCGGCCTGAGGCGCTGGCGATGCCGGCGGCGCCAGTTCCTTCAAAAATTGCGCCACAGCGCCCAGGTCGGCGTCGCTCAGGTACTGGGTGCTGCGCAGCACCACTTCGGCCATCGGGCCGGTGGTCGAAGCGTGTGGCGAGACGCCGGTTTTCAGCAGATCCACGATGTGCTGGCGATCCCAGTCGCCGACGCCGGCTTCGTGCGGCGAGCTCAGCGAGGGCGCGTACCAGTTTTGCATCGGTATCAGCCCGCCGGCCAGGTCCAGCGCTTCGCTGCTGGCACCCAGCGCGTTGCGCGCGGTGTGGCAGGCGGCGCAGTGTCCAAGCCCCCTGACCAGGTAGGCGCCGCGGTTCCACTCGGCGCTGCGCTGCTTGTTCGCTTCGTAGACGCCGGGTTTGAAATACAGCGCGCGCCAGACCGCCAGCGCCGCCTGCGTGTCGTAGGGAAAACGCAGCGCATGCGGTGGACTCGCGCGTTCCACCGCCGGCAGGCTGCGCAGGTAGGCAAACAAGGCGTTCGAGTCCTCACGGGTGACCTGGGTGTAGTTCGGGTAGGGAAACGCCGGGTAGAGCAGGCGACCGTCCTTGGAGCGGCCGTTGTGTATGGCGCGCCAGAAATGTGCAGGCGACCAGCTACCGATGCCGGTTTTTTCGTCGGGGGTGAGATTGGAGCTGAACACCGTGCCGAAAGGGGTGGCAATGCCGCGCCCGCCGGCATACGCCGGGCCGCCGCGCGCCGTGTGACAACCCATGCAGTTGCCGGCACGTGCCAGGTAGGCGCCGCGTGCGAGCCGGGTATCGCTCGGGGTGATCGTGGCAACCGGCACACGGACATCCACCTCGTCGCGCAGGTTGAGCCAGGCCACCAGCGCCGCAGCAGCGGCAAACAGCAGGGTCGCCGCCAGCAACCCGGTCAGCAGCTTTTTCATGGCCTGGCCTTCAGCGCTGTGGCCGGGGCGCTGGCACAGGTCAGCGTGACGGCGCCGGGTGCCGGTGCCGGCAGGCTGGCCACTGGCTGCGGGTTGGCGGGCAGGGGTTGCGCGGCCAGCCAGCTCGCGACGGCGTTGAGCTCATCCAGGTTCAGGCGCTCCACCACCTGTTTCATGCAGTCGGGTGCCTGGGCCCGGCGCTGGCCGGTTTTCCAGGCACCGAGCTGGGCGTTGAGGTAGTCGCGCGGAAGGCCCAGCAGGCCGGGGATTGCGGGCACGACACCGGTCATGGCCTGGCCGTGGCAGGACACGCAGGCCGGCACGCGCCGCGCCGCATCACCCTGCAGCACCAGTTGGCGGCCCTGGCGCAGCAGATCGGCAGAAGCGGCGGCCGGCACCGGCGCCGGATAAGCCACCTGGAGGTCCGAAAAATAGTGCGCGATCTCCATCAGGTAGGCGTCGCTGAGCGGCTCCACCAGTTGCGTCATCAGCCCGTAGTGCCGACGCCCGTCGCGAAAGTTGAGCAACTGGTTGTAGAGGTAACCGGCCGGCTTGCCGGCCAGGCGCGGGTAATATCCGTCGGGCGCGGCGCGGCCCTGCGGGCCATGGCAGGCGGTGCAGGCCAGGGTGCGCTGGGCGATAGTGTTTTCAAAGGGGGCGGCGGCCAGGCTGGTCGTGGCGCTTGCAGCCAGCAGCACCAGGCCCGTCAGCCATCGCGATACCGGGGCGCGCCACACACTGGGAAGCATCGTCATCCGGCGATCATGCCTTGGGAAGCGCGCTGACGCACCGACCGGCGCGCATGGCCCCGCAGGCTGTCAGCGTTTATCAGCGTTTCGGGCTGGAACGCAGGCAGGCCAGAAAGAGGTCCCAGCTGGTTTGCAGCTCTTTCACGCGTGCGCCCTTGTCGAGCACGGCGCCGCCCGCTGCTTCGGTGCGCCTGACCACCTTGGCCAGTGCGCTGGCCGGGAGCGGTCCGATCTGGCCGCGCAAATCCGCAGCCTTGCGGCGCAGTTCGGCAATGGCGTCCTTCGCCAGTGACTTGTTGTTGGACAAGGCGATGCCACCGATCAACTCGGCCAGTTCGACCAGCACCGGGTCCAGGTACCAGACGGCGGCGGTGCCCAGCGCCAATGCCCAGGCGCGTTTGGGCGGCCCTGCTGCCGGCATTGATGCAGGTTCGACGGTTGTGTTTGGCGGGTCGGCGAGATGGGTCATGGCAGGAGCTGCGCCTGACCTTAGCCCTGAAGCCTGAATTCTGGCTGACTAGCGCCAGTCGGCAAGGGTTTGGCAGACCCAGTCGGCGTCGTCATGCGGCAGGTCGTGGCCGGCCCACGGGTGCTGCTGGTGGCTGACCTGCCAGGCTTGCGCGAGGCGCTTCGAGCAACACGGACTGACCAACCTGTCGGCTTCGGACGACAACAGCAGCGTGGGGCAGGTCGGTCTGCCGGGAGCTGCTGTAAATTGCGCCGCTGCCCACAGTTGGCGCCAGGCGTTGCCGGCCGCCACCGGAGCGCTGCTGCGGATCTGATCCCAGGCCGTCAGATCCTGTTCCAGCGTTTCGCGGCGCTCGCAAGTCAGCGCATGGATCACGCGCTCGCTGTACCTGGCATCGTTCCAGCGTGCGGCCAGCCGCAGCAGCGTCGGCCAGTTGCCCGGACGCAGCCGCTCGGTGATGCTGCTGAAGGGGCGCATGCTGGTGTTGATCAGCACCAGCGCGGCCACCTCGCCGGGAAATTGCTGAGCCCAGTCGGTGGCGACCATGCCGCCCAGCGACATGCCCAGCAACCGGTAGGGCGGCTCGCAACCCTGGCGCTGCAACTGCGCGCGCGCAAACGCCGTCATCGCGCGCACTGTCGCCGGCGAGCGCAGGCCGCAGTAGACGCCGTTGCCCGGCAGGTCCAGCGCGATCACGGCTTCCCCAGCGCTCGCCAGTTGCTGCGGCAGGCCGTTCCAGTGGCGTGCCTCCCGTGTCAGGCCGCGCAGCAGCACCCAGCTCATCTAGTGCCCTGTCCCACAAATAAAGGCGATATGAAATCGCCCATTCGGCCGCCATGCGGCGTTGCTCGTCGTTGCCATAGCTACGGCTATGTCGCCTCCTCCCGCCTTGCCTGACAACTGAATGAGCGATTTCATTGCATCACCTTATTTGCGCGACAGGACACTAGCCCGCCTCGGCCGCCAGTGGGCGCTGGCCTGTTGTTGCAGCTCGGCCCGGCGCTCTGCCAGCGGCAACCAGCCCGGCGCGGCATAGGCGGCCCGTGTGAGGAAATCCAGCAGGTCCACATGGCGGCGTAACACGCGTTTGATGCGGTGCGCCTTGATCGGGTTGAAAATGCCGTGCCGCGAGAACAACTGGCGCGGGTTCTTGCGAATCCACAGCCAGGAACCGAGCTCCAGCGTCATCGGTAAAAAGACGTGGCCTGCGGGCGTGTGTTCATAGGCGTGGTCCCACAGGTCGCCATGCAGCAGGTACTGGTTGCTTTGGGGTTCAAAGCTGTAGTCGTGGTGCGGCATGGCTTGCTCCAGCATGGTCTTGAGCGCAAACATCTCGGGCAGGTGCGCCATCAGCCGGCGTGTTTTGGCATACGGAAACCAGATGCTGTCATCAAAGCCGTATCCCGAATGGCAGTCGAGCGCCAGGCTGAAGGGCCGGCTTGCCAGTTGCTCACGCACCACCTGCAGCAGCGCCGTGCTTTCGGTTTCCATGGGCGCGCCGGGTCGGCCGCAGTACCAGGGCAGCAGCGGGCTCATGGTTTGACCCCCGGCCAGAAAAGGCACCCGGCTCTCGGCCCGCTGCGCGGCGTTGCGCATCAGGTCCACCCCGCGCGGGTTGGCGCGTTTGTGTGCCCACATGCCGCCAGGGTTCACGATGGGCATGAACACCAGACGGACCTTTTGCAGTTGCTGCTGCAGCAGCGTGTCCCATTCAAGCCGGCTCAGGAGTGCGCGCATGTAGTTCAGGATCAACTGCGTGCCTATGCGTTCGAGGCCATGGATGCCACCGAAAAAACCGATGGCCGGGACCTGCCGGTCGCGTGAACCGATGGCGGCGGTAAACAGCTCAAACGAGGGACCGGCGGTATGCACTTCGGCCACGCTCTGCACCTCCAGGTGCGCGCTGCCAGCCCGCAGGAGAGACTTGAAATCTTCATGTTCGGCAAAAGTCGCTGCAGCATCGGGGGTGCGGGCGAGGCGGTAGGCATCAAGAGGCGGGTGCAAAAAATCCATTTCTCCATCCTTGCAGATTTGTGTGACAAATCACTGCACGGCGCCATGTCGACCCGTTTGCTATGAAAACAGGAGCTGCTTGCGCTCATGGGTAATGGGCTGGGAGCCCATTTCGCTTCATTTAAAGATCGGGTGGCTGCAGCACCAGGTCAGACGCCGGAAAGGCGACGCAGGGCAAAATCCAGCCCTCCGTTTTTTCTTCGGCGCTCAGACCCGGCCACGCGATGCGGTAACGCACCTTCCCGCTGGTCAAGCGGCAGATGCAACTGCGGCACGTGCCATTGCGGCAGGAGCTTTCCAGAAAAATACCGGCCTGCAGCGCCGACTGCAGCAGCGGCTGGTTGGCCGATGCGTCGAAGGGCGTCCCGCCCGGCAGCAGGCGCGCCCTGAAAACCGGGCCGGTCGGCGTTTTTGTCATGCTTGGTGAGTGTAGGGCGCGGCGGTTTTTCGTTTGCTGCGACAATCCGGGTCCCCCCGCAACGATTCCCCCAAAGCCTCTTTCATGTCCAGCTACCACGTCCGACCCGCTTCCGTGCGCGATGCCAAAGCCATAGCCGAAATCAACGCCTCTTCTTCACGCGCCGCCTATCAGGGCTTGGTTCCCGACGATCAGCTCGGCACCCTGTCCATCGACAAGCGCCAGCAGTTCTGGCGCGATGCCATCGAGTTCATGGAGCCCCAGGTGCAGGTTGCCACGCAGGGCGACAAGGTGGTGGGTTTTGTCGGCTTTGACCGATCACGCGACAAGGGCACACCGTCAACCTGCGGCGAAATCTGGGCCATCTACGTGGACCCGGCCCACTGGAATAAGGGTGTGGGCGTGGCCCTGTGGGACGCCGCCAACGACGGTCTCAAGGAAGAAGGCTGCACCAAGGTCACGGTCTGGGTGCCTGTGCGCAATGAGCGCGCCATGCGCTTTCACGAACACGCCGGTTTCAAGCGCGACATGGCCTCGCTGAAAACGGTGGTGGTCGGCACCGTCAAGCTTGAAGAAATTCGTCTCAAGCGCGACGTCGGCTGACCCCTGGTCTGCTTCAGGACGGCACGTCCAGCACGCGCTCCTCGTCGGGAATCACCGACATGTCTTCATCCGGTGACAGCGGCAGGTCTTCGGTGTCTTCCCCAACACCGGACTCCTCCGGGTTGACCTCGCGCGGGCGTCCAGCGGTGTAGCGGTCGGAAAGAGATGTCATGGTCATGCTCCGGTTAAGCGCCCATGGTGCGCCGCTTGCTGCAGACCACTCCTAGGAAGATCCTGCCAGTTGCTGTCGGTGACGGCTGACAGAAATTTGAACAGTGTTTCAGACCTCCAGCCCATACCCGGAAAGGGCGGGCAGCTACCAATTCAGTAGCAAATCTGCCCGCTTGTGGCGGCGCGGAGCCCTCTTGTGTATCAGGATGACCGCCAGCATGACCACCGCCACCCCCAGCGTCTTTTTTGCCCTGTTCGACACCGCCGTTGGCGCCTGCGGCATTGCCTGGGGTGATGCCGGCATCTGCGGCGTGCAGTTGCCCGAAGCAGATGCCGCGCAGACACGTGTGCGCATGCACCAGCGTTTTCATGATGCGGCCGAAGCCTTCCCTGACGGTGAGGTGCAGGCGGCCATCCACGGCATCAGCGCCATGCTGCGCGGGGAGGCGCACGCGCTCGATACGCTGGTCTTTGACATGCGCGGCGTCCCGGCCTTCCACCAACGGGTCTATGCCGTCGCGCGTGCCATCCCGCCGGGCCAGACCCTGACCTATGGCGAGGTGGCAGCCCGGCTCGGTGAACCCGGCGCTGCCCGCGCTGTCGGGCAGGCGCTCGGGCGCAATCCGTTTGCGCCAGTGGTGCCGTGTCACCGCGTGCTGGCCGCCGGTGACCAGCCGGGCGGTTTTTCCGCGAGCGGCGGCATCCGCACCAAGCTGCGCTTACTGATCATTGAAGGCGCAATGCGCGGTACACCTGGCCTGTTCGACTGACTGGCTGCCTTGTCCTACAGTCGCGTCATCCCCTTGCGCACAGGCAAGCCGGGCGTGCTGTCTCAAAGTGAAGAATGCGTTCACACACCGGCCGTGTCGGCGCGCTGAGCAGATTGCAACCCCTCACTTTTTAAGGAACTCATCATGGAAACATCCAACGGCACATCCAGCGGCACAAGCACCGGCGAAAGCGCATTGTTGCGTGGCGTCAGCCAGGCGGGCAGTTCGCTGCACAGCACCATCGACAAGGTCGCCGAACCGGCACGCAGCACCGTGGACCGTGCCGCGACCGTCGCCCACAACACGGTGGACAAACTCGCCAGTGGCGCCACCAGCGTCGCCGGCAAATTCAGCGACCAGGCGCACCGTTTTACCGACGCACCGCTGCAGGCGGTGGATTACTCCAAGGCCTATATCAAAGACCATCCACTGCAGGCCGTGGGTGCTGCACTGCTGGTGGGGCTGATTTTCGGCCGCCTGACCGCCAGCCGCCATTGAGCTGTTGAACTACTGAGCGGGCACCAGTCGCAGGTGGGTGATCTCTGAGGGGGCGCCAAAGCGTTTGGGTGGCCCCCAGTAGCCGGTGCCTCGGCTGGTGTAGATCCACAAATTTTCCAGCCGGTTCAAGCCGGCCGTGAACGGTTGCTGGAAACGCACAAAGAAGCCCCAAGGCCAAAACTGGCCGCCATGGGTATGGCCCGACAGCTGCAGGTCAAACCCGGCTTTTTCTGCTTCGACCGCGCTGCGGGGCTGGTGCGCCAGCAGCAATTTGACGGTTGTGGCCGCCGGGGCACCGGCCAGTGCTGCATGCGGGTCGCTGCGGTGCGTGCTGTCAAAATGCCCGGCACTCCAGTCGGCCACACCGGCCAACACCAGGCCGTGCGGCAGTACCACATGTTCGTTCATTAAAACCCGCACGCCCAGGCGGTTCAGCTCCAGGATCCAGGCGTGGACGCCCGAGTAGTACTCATGGTTGCCAGTGACAAAGTAGGTGCCGTGAACCGACGACAAGCCGGCCAGCGGTGCCACATGCGGGGCGAGGTCGGCCACCGTGCCATCCACCAGATCGCCGGTCACGGCGACCATGTCCACCTGCAATTGGTTGACCACGTCCACGATGGCCTGCAGATAGCCGCGCTTGATGGTTGGGCCGACATGGATGTCGCTGATCTGCGCAATCGCAAAACCATGCAGCGCTGCCGGCAGTCCGGCAATCGGCACGTCGACACGGACCACAGCGGCGGTACGTCTGGCGTTGAAAAACCCGAAAAAAGTCATCAGCAACCCAAGCAGCGCCACCGCCGCTGCGGATCCTGCGCTGAGGACTGGCCATGAAAAAGCCGTCGGCTGGGCCAACAGCCACAACCAGCCCCCCAGCAACGCGAGCTCGCGCAGCAAGGTAAGCACAAACAGCGACGAGAACAGGCCCATGAACACCATGCCGGTCCAGGCCACGCGATCGGCCAGCACCGGTGACTTGATGCGCCGCGCCGTCAGGCCCATCGGCATCAGCACCATGGACGCCAGCAGGCTCAGGCCCAGCAGCATCTGCACGACGGGCCAGGCTGCCAGCGCCGGGATCAGGCGAACGCCCAGGTAGGCGTGCAGAAGCAGGGAAAAGAGAAACAGCGGCATGGGTATTGACCAGAGCAACGCCGGTTGGCGCTCTCTGGATGTGGCTGCGAAGCCGCCGAATACAAGACTGACCCGGCTTAGACCCAGCGGCGCGAACCCCAAGCCCTGGCAGCCGCATACCCCGCCAGCGCGCTGCCGCAGGACAGCGCTGCGCCCCAGAGCATGTCCACCAGTGTGAGCTGCCAGGGCCAGCCCTTGAGCGTGGCCAGGTTGCTCAGGTCATAAGTGCCGTAGGCCAGCAGGCCGAAAAAAGCGCCCAGTGCGGCGCAATGTGTCCAGTCTTGTTTGTCCAGGCCGGGGCGTACCGCAAATACCACCAGACCCACCGGGTACAGCAGGTAGAACACCGCTGCGGGCAACAGCAGCGGCTGCGCCCGCATCAGTGGCCCTATCCAGCCCTGGTAGGTATCCGTCATCAGCAGGCCCAGCCAGAGCATGTCGGCGGCCAGGAAAAACACCAGGGTGCCGGCATAAGCGATCAGAGCTGTCTTGAGCATGGGCCATTGTGGACCGGCATGCCGTTTGCTGCAAAGACCCCGTGCCTGCTGCGACAATGGGGGTAATCACTACTTCGGAAGTTTCCATGGCCAGCAGCCTGTTTGCCCTGCTTGACGATATTGCCACCGTGCTTGACGACGTGGCCTTGCTGACCAAGGTCGCAGCCAAGAAAAGCGCCGGCGTGCTCGGCGACGATCTTGCGCTCAACGCGCAGCAGGTCGCCGGTGTCAAGGCCGAGCGCGAGTTGCCGGTGGTCTGGGCCGTCGCCAAAGGCTCGATGCTGAACAAGGCCATTCTGGTGCCGGCCGCGCTGGCCATCAGCGCGTTTGCGCCCTGGGCCGTCACGCCCCTGCTGATGATTGGCGGGGCCTTTCTTTGTTACGAGGGTTTCGAGAAACTCGCGCACAAGTTTTTGCACAGCAAGGAGGAAGACGCTGCGCATGAGAAAGCGCTGCTGGAAGCCCTGACCGACCCGACCGTGGACCTGGTCGCGGTTGAAAAAGACAAGATCAAGGGCGCCGTACGCACCGACTTCATTTTGTCGGCAGAAATTATTGCGATCACACTCGGCACGGTGCAGGACAGCCCCTTCATCACCCAGCTCAGTGTGCTCAGCGGTATTGCCATCCTGATGACGGTGGGGGTCTACGGCCTGGTCGCCGGCATCGTCAAGCTCGACGACGGCGGCCTCTATCTGAGCAAAAAGACCGGTGCCCTGCGCAGCCTCGGTCTTGGCATTCTGGCCACCGCACCCTGGCTCATGAAGGCGCTGTCGGTGGCCGGCACTGCCGCGATGTTTTTGGTGGGCGGCGGCATCCTGACCCATGGCATCCCTGCCTTGGACCACGCGATCGAATCCCTGTCTGCTGCCGTCGGTCCTGTGCTCGGTGCCATCACGCCTTTGCTGGCGGACGCGGTGGTTGGCATCGTGGCCGGTGCGCTGGTGCTGGCGGCGGTGACACTGGTCAAACGTCTGCTGCCCAAACGCAGCGCCACTGCGGCTTGACCTCCTTTTTTTTCTTGACAAGGACTATCCCCATGACCCTCTCGATGTACCAGGCTTCCGTTCCCGTTTTCAGGCAAATGCTGGGCGCGCTCAGCGCGGTGCTGGCCAAGGCCGAAGCGCACGCCGCAGCTAAAAAAATCGAGCCCAATGCCTTGCTGCATGCCCGTCTGTACCCCGACATGTTTGCCCTGCTGCGCCAGGTGCAGATTGCCTGCGACTTTGCCAAGGGCGTGTCGGCGCGCCTGGCGGGCGCGGAGGTGCCGGGTTTTGAGGATACCGAGGAGACGTTTGCCGATCTGCAGGCGCGGATTGAAAAAACGCTGGCCTTCATGGGTACGCTGGAAGCAGCCCAGATTGATGGCAGCGAGGAGCGCCGCATCGTGACACAGGCGGGGACGCCCAAGGAGAAAATCTTCAGCGGCCAGTCTTACCTGCTGAACTACGGTTTGCCGCATTTTTTCTTTCACACCACCACGGCGTATGCCATCTTGCGTCACAACGGCGTCGAAGTGGGCAAGAAGGACTACGTCGGGACTTACTGATCCGGCGTGTGGGGCGCTGGCGCTTTGGCAGGTGCCGGTCGGGAGGAGGGCCGCGGCCAGGGCGCGGAGGTTTCATCAAGATGGTTTTGAGAACCTTTGGCAAAAGGCCAGCCCTTGCGCGGAGCGAGGGTCTGGTTTTGCTGCGCCGGGGCGCCCCGGAGGCCGGATCGCCCGGGGTCGGTGTAAGGGGCAGGGGGCCGAGCCATGGTGTCTCCTTCAATGAAACAGCTACCTTAGGCGCCGCACCTGCAGGAAGCTGTAAGACGTGCCTGCCATCTCTGTAGGACGAAGGGCCACTCCAATGCTATTAAAAACAGAGCTTTCCCCGCAGATTTGGCGTGGGCTGCAGGACGTTTTGATGCATTAACCATGGAGGCGGGTGCCTGGCGCGGACTGTCGCCCGGCGCACGCGGTAGCATCAACCCATGACCATCTTGCTGGCGCCCATGGAAGGGCTTGTGGACTTTGTGCTGCGCGACATTCTCACGCGAGCCGGCGGTGTGGACCGCTGTGTGTCGGAGTTCATCCGGATCACCGACCAATTGTTGCCCGAGCGCGTCTTCACACGCATCGTTCCCGAGCTGCTGAACGGCGGGCGCACGCTGGCCGGTGTCCCGGTGCGCGCGCAACTGCTGGGCTCCGACCCGGTGTGTATGTCCGAAAACGCTGCGCGCCTTGCGGCGCTGGGTCCGGACGGCATTGACCTGAACTTCGGCTGCCCCGCCAACGTCGTCAATCGCCACGGCGGCGGCGCGGCCCTGTTGAAGGAGCCCGACACCCTGGCCGCGATCGTGTCAGCGGTGCGGCGCGCCGTGCCGGCGCATCTGCCGGTGTCGGCCAAGATGCGTTTGGGCTTCTACGACGATACGCTGGCTGTCGCGTGTGCGCAGGCGATTGCCAGCGGCGGTGCTGACGAACTGGTGGTGCATGCACGTACCAAGGCGCAGGCCTACCGGCCACCCGCCTACTGGGAGCGTATTGCCGACATACGCGCGGCCGTCGCCATACCGGTGGTGGCCAACGGCGAGATCTGGACCGTTGACGATGCGCGCCGTTGCCGCGAGGCCTCGGGCTGCGACATGCTGATGATTGGCCGTGGTGCGGTGGCCGACCCTGGCCTCGCCCTGGCGATCAAGGCGTCAGTGGGTGATGGCCCTGCACGGGCGCTCGGCTGGCCTGAACTGGTGCCCTTGCTGGCCGAGTTCTGGCACCTGGTCTGCACCCGGCTGGATGCACGCTCGCGGCCCGGCCGGCTCAAGCAGTGGCTCAACTTTTTGCGCCGGCGTTATCCTGAAGCGGAAACCGCGTACCAGACGCTCAAGACCATCAACGACCCGGTGTTGATCGACCAGTGGCTGGCGGGGGCGGTTCAGGCGCAGGCCGATATGCATCCTGCTGCTGAAGAACGGCTGCAGGCGGCCTGAGCCGGGAGTTTGTCCATCCCGGACTTGATCCGGGATCCACGCTGCTCACTACACCGCGAGGCATGGATTGCGGGTCAAGCCCGCAATGACAAGCCAGGCATGACGGATGCCTTACGAAAAAAGCCCCTCAAAACCAGTGAGCGGCTCGAAACGCTTGTTGCGGTAGAACAGCCGGGTCGGGCCGGGCAGCGCGAGTTCACGGACCGAGTGCCGCGGGTCGCCGGGGTAGCAGATCATGCGCTGGCCGTCGTCGTCGAAGGACTCGGGCTGGATCACCGGCGGGCGCCGCGCACGTGCGGCGCTCAGCACGCTGTCCACGGCACTGTGCCGCGCCAGGTGCGCCAGGCTCATGATCTGCGGCGGCGCCAGTTCGATCTGGCCGGCCCAGTACTGCTGGAGCGCTTCGCGCGGGCTGAGCCAGACGCTCTCGGTGGTCTCAAAGTCGTCGTGCCGCGCAATCTGGTCATCGGGAACAGCCGCCACAAAAAAACGGGTGTCGAAACGTTTGTTCATGACCGAAGGCCGGGTTGGCGTGATCCAGCGCGACCAGGGCAGGATGCTGCGGGTCTGCAGACGCAGCGCCAGTTGCGCCAGCACCGCATTGAAAGTGTGACCTTCACGCAGCAGCGCGGCGGCTTGGGTGGCTGGCTGCGCAGCAAGGCCATGTGCAAACAGCACGCCGCATTCTTCAAAGGCCTCGCGCAGTGCTGCGATGTACAGTGCGCCGGCGGTGGTCCCGGTGATGTCGGTTTCGCCGAGTCCGGCGTGCAGCGCGTCCAGTGGCTGGTCCCCATGCGCCGCCATGTCGAGCTCGGCATCGGCCGCATCGACCTTGCCGCCCGGGAACACATAGGCCCCGCCCAGCACATCGGACAGGCCGTGGCGCTTCATCAGGAACACTTCCAGGCCAGCCGGCGCATCACGCAGCAGCACCACGGTGGCGGCCGGGCGCGGCGGGGTGGTGACGGTTTCGAGGTTCAGTTCCATGGTGGGTGTCGGCTTTCATCGGGGCGCTACACCGTCCATTACAGTACAGGCTTCCTGCGCCATAGCCTAGCAGCTTGGTGGCGCGCACCAGATCACCAACACGACAGGGGGCAACAGATGGGTATGGATTTCAACGGCCGTGTGGCCATCGTCACAGGCGCCGGCGGTGGACTCGGCAGGCAACATGCGCTGGCGCTGGCCGCGCGTGGCGCCAAAGTGGTGGTCAACGACCTTGGCGGCACGCGTGACGGTTCTGGCGGATCGGTCAGTGCCGCCGAAGCGGTTGTCAATGAAATCCGCGCAGCCGGCGGCGAGGCCATCGCCAATGGCGCATCGGTCACCGACTTTGTCGCGGTGCAGGCCATGGTGAAGCAGGCGATAGACGCCTGGGGCCGCGTCGACATCCTGGTCAACAACGCCGGCATCCTGCGTGACAAGAGTTTTGCCAAGATGGATCTGGCCGACTTTGCACTCGTGATGGACGTGCACCTGATGGGCGCCGTGCATTGCTGCAAGGCGGTGTGGGACATCATGGCTGCGCAGAAATACGGGCGCATTGTGATGACCACCTCGTCGTCGGGGCTGTACGGCAACTTCGGCCAGTCCAACTATGGCGCGGCCAAGATGGCGCTGGTCGGCCTGATGCAGACGCTGTCCATCGAGGGCGCCAAAAACGACATTCGCGTCAACTGCCTGGCGCCCACTGCAGCCACCCGCATGACCGAAGGCCTGATGCCCGAAGAAGTGCTGCGTGCGCTGCAACCCGAGGCGGTGGTGCCGGCCATGCTGGTGCTGGCGGCGCAGGATGCGCCGACACGCGCCATCCTGTGTGCGGGTGCCGGCACCTTTGAAGCGGCCCACATCACATTGACGCGCGGCCTGTGGCTGGGCACGGGGGAGCAAGTGCCTGAGGCGTTGGCGCTAAGGCTGGATGAAGTGCGTGAGCGCGGCGGCGAGATGGTGCCGCAAAGCGGATCGGCGCAAGGCGGCAACGAGGTCAGTCTGGCGATGGCACAGGCCGGGAAAACTTCCGCCGCCACCTGATCAACAAGGCGAATGCACGCAGGCAAAAAAAATGCAGCCGGGTTCGCTGGACAATGTTTGGACGTTTCGCCTGGGGGCGGAGGCCTCATACCTGTCGTTGTAGCGCGAAACCCGGCTGGCACAACGACAGTTTGACCACATACCCTGCGATGCGGTTGAAGTCCGCCAGTGATGACTTGTGTAGTCCGCGTCTGTCGTTCGGGCGCTGGCCCTTGTCTTGTCCTTGGTTGTCGAGCTTTTGTTGAGCGCTTGTAACCCTTGTCCAACAAGCCTGATCTGCTACTGAAAACGTAGCATTTTGTAGAACTTCGGCTCTTTTCCGCTCCCCACGTAACGAGGTGCAAGCATCTGCGGCCGGGGTGTGCCTGTCCTACAGGCGCACGCGGATGAGGCCGACCGTCGGGAGGATCTGGCGGTTTAGATTGAACTCAGTCGATCACCGATCGGCGTTTTTCATCAACAACCCCTCGGGGTGTTAAACCAGGAGCTATCCATGAAACTGAATCAATCTCTGACTGCCGCCATCACTGCTGCCGCACTTGTTGCGGGCGCTGGTTTTGCTTATGCACAAACCGCTGTGACCAATGTCCCCGGCGAGACGAATGCCCAGGGCACGACCACCATGCAAGCACAACCATCCACCAATATGAACAGCGGTAGCACCATGCAGGCCCAGCCTTCGACCAGCACCGGCACCTCGATGGACAACACGACCGCGGCGCCCCGCAGCATGGACACCACGCTTGAGCCACGCGCTGACCGCAACTAACACGGCAACGCATGTCTCATAGGTCGCGGGGGAGCCGGGTGATTTCATCCGACTCCCCTGCATCCTGTTGGACGCATTCATTTCAGATTTTTTAGCACCATGGCCACCACTGAATCCTCGCAGTTCGATGCCGTCCTCAAGGGGCTGGGCATGGGTTGCGCCGCGATTGCGCTGATTCTTCCCGGTCAGGTCACCTCCAGACCGTCTGCGCTAGCGCCGTCGGCAGTGGTGGCGGCGTCGCTGGCGCATCTGCCCCGCCATGCAGACTTTGCGCAGGAGCAGGCGTCGCCCGAAGCGCGCCAGATGGCCAACTGGGTGATGGACACACGCGATCACCGTGGCATGCCGTTTGTCATCGTTGACAAACCGCATGTGAGGGTGTTTGTATTCAAGCCGGCCGGCATGCTCGATGGCGCCACGCCGGCGCTGATGGGCTCCGCCGTCGGCGACGATTCGGTGCAGGGCATCGGCGAGCGCGAAATGTCCGCCATTCTTCCGCATGAACGCACCACGCCGGCCGGACGGTTTGTATCGCAGCCTGGCACCAACTCTTTCGGTGAGGACATCGTCTGGGTCGACTACGAAGCGGCGGTCTCCATGCACCGCGTACGCGCCAAGGAACCCAGCGAACGCCGGCTGCAGCGGCTGGCCTCTGCCACACCGGACGACAACCGGATCTCTTTCGGATGCATCAACTTGCCGGTGGCTTTTTATGACGATGTGGTCAAACCGGCGCTCGGTTCGCAGCGGGGTGTGGTCTACGTGCTTCCTGAAACCCGGCCGGTGCAGGCCGTGTTCCAGAACTTCAAGGCGACCGGCGCGAGCTGATCGCCATCAAACGGGCTTGTCGGATAAAACCTACAACGCCATCTTCTTCGGGAATTCCCCGATTTTTTGCTAAATTGGCACTTGGCCCATAGCAAATGCGGGTCAACAGCTATCAAAAATAGAGCAGATGGGCCTGTTACATGGCCCCACGCCTGCTCAAGTCCACCTCCGGTAGGTAGGATGTGTCCTACAACACCGGGCGCCTGCCCGGTTCTTTGCGGGCCGATCCACCCTGGCAGGACACTGCATGAGCATTCGAAGCACAACGACGCTGTACGCCGCCGCTGCCTTGGGGGCGCTGCTTGTGCTGTGGGCGCCGGTTTCCGCCATGCCCGCATTGCCCGCGCTGTCCTTGCCCCTGTCGGCTGATTTTGCTGGCGAAGCGGCGTCCGCCGATGCCCGTTATGCCGCCGCGTTGGTGATGGCCTCGTCCGACAACAAAGGCCTGCCTTTTGTAATCGTCGACAAAAAAGACGCGAAGCTGTTTGTTTTCGACGCTGGCGGTCGCCTGCGCGGCGCCTCGGCCGCCTTGCTGGGGCTGGCCAGCGGAGACCGCTCGGTGCCCGGCATCGGCCAGCGGCCGGTGTCACAGATTCTGCCCGCTGAGCGCACCACACCGGCGGGGCGTTTTCTGGCGCAGCCGGGGCGCAATTTGCAGGGTGAAGACGTCATCTGGGTCAACTACAGCGAGGGCCTGGCGATTCACCGCGTGCGCCCCGGCAACAAGCACGAGCAGCGGCGCGAGCGCCTGGCGTCCGCCACACCAGATGACAACCGCATCTCGCTTGGATGCGTCGTGGTGCCGGTGGCGTTTTACGAAGGGGTGATCACACCGCTGCTCGGCAGAGGCCGCAGCGTGGTGTACGTCCTGCCTGAAGACTCGAGCGTGTACGCGTTATTCGGCGCGCTTCCGCACTGAGGGCGTGAACAAGCCCCGATCGCGCAACTGTCAGTTGCGCGGATCCCGGTAAGGCCGGGTGCGTGGCTGGGCCCGGTCGACCACGTACACCATGTTTCCACCCGCGGAATCACGAATGTTGCTGCGGGTCTGGTTGACCGCCGGGCAATTGGTATCGGTGATGGAAAACACCATGTGCCCGTCGTTGAACACCGCCGGCAGGGTCTGGTGCAACTGGTAACGCATGTCCACCGGCGCCGCCGCCGCGTGGTAGATCACCTGGTTGGCGCGGTTGTAGACGGTGTAGCAGGCCAGCGCCTGGCCGCTCACGGTGGCGGTCAGCAAAACGCCAAGCACGTATTTCAGGACGGGTGTCATGCGCAGACCTTTCGTAAAGCTCCATCATCAGACCGGCGGGCCGACTGAGCCGCAGGCCTTCAGGTGTTTGTGCTGTCAGCAAACATCCTTTGAAACCTGCCAGTTGTTGATAAAAAAAGGCTCCAGCCCATACCGGTTATAAGTATCAAGCTATCAAAAAAGGAGCAATATGCGGGCTCAGACCATACGCCCCTTGTTGGCCACCACCACGCAGCCGGTGATGAGCCAGGACGTGCCCTCGCGCTGCAGGCTGTAAATCGCCAGCCAGGCGTCGCCGCTGGCATCGACCATTTGCACCCGCTGGATCACCTGCCCGTCCTTGCTTTCGGGCTTGAGAAAAGCCACCGACGCCGGACGGTAGACCACCGGGTAGGCGTTGCGCACCATGGCCATAAAACCAGCCGCCGTGCCCAGTGCTTCACGGATGTTGGGCGCGGCATAAGAAAACGCCTTGTCGGCATCGTCTGCGGCAAAGGCGGCCAGTTGGCCCTGCACGGCGGTGCGCACGTTTTTTTCGTCGGCCGGGGTCAAGGACGCGGCCTGGACCGGCGCCCACAAGGCCAGCGCGCAGCTTGCGGCAGCCAGCAGCAGCGTCAGGCGGTTGAGAAGGGCGGGCTGGCGGGTCATGGGGATCTCCTTGGGGCGGTGGACGGATTGTCCACCTGCCGCTGATAAAAGTAAAAGACGGCGCGTGGGGGTGATGTGCGGCGTTGATGTCTATACGGGCCAGAGGCGTGACTGGATGCGCTTGCGTCCTACCCCGCATTGAGCGCGCGGGCTGCGCGCTCAATGCCGGCCAGCGATGAAAATAGACCCTGGTTTCCCGCAGCCCCCGTCAAACCCAACCCAGAAACTTTGCATGGACAGCACCAGCAGCGCCGCGTGGTACGCGCAACTCGCCAAGCCTTTTTTCGCACCGCCCGCAGCCGTGTTCGGCCCGGTCTGGACGGTGCTTTACATCATCATTGCCATCAGTTTCGGCTTTGTGTTGCTGCAGTACCTCAAGCGTCGGCTGCCCTTTGGTGTGCTGCTGCCTTTCATCCTGAACCTGGTGTTCAACGCGATCTACACACCGATCCAGTTTGGCCTCAAAAACAACCTGCTGGCGAGCCTGGACATCGTGCTGGTGCTGGTCACGCTGGTCTGGGCGCTGGCGGCGATATGGCGGCGGGCGCGCTGGGTGGCGCTGGTCAATCTTCCCTATCTTGCATGGGTCGGTTTTGCCACCGTTCTGCAACTGAGCATCACATGGCTGAACCGATGAAGAATTTCATGAAACTTCGCCGTCCCTCAGCGCTCGGTGCGGTGTCCCTGCTGGCTGCAGTGGTGGTGCTCACGACCTCGGGCTGCGCTGCCTGGCGCATCAAGCAGTCGGTGGAGCTGGCCCGGCAAAGCGAGCCGTTCCAGGCGTCGCCGCCGGGGGCCGGGGCGAGTTTGCTGGTGGTGGGCGACAGCACCGGGGTGGGCACGGGTGCGTCTTCACCGGCCGCCAGCCTGGCCGGACTGATTGCGCGCGACCATCCCTCGCTGAAGATCGTCAACCGCGCCAAAGACGGCGCCAGGTTTGCCGACATCGCCCGCCAGCTCGAGGTGGCGGGCGGCGAGCGCTTTGATGCGATTGTGGTGCTGGGTGGCGGCAATGATGTGATCCGCCTGACGCCTGATGCGCCGCTGGAAGAGCATATTGCGCGCGTTGCGGCGCTGGCGCGCACGCAAGCCCGGCTGGTGGTGCTGATGCCTTCAGGCAACGTCGGCAGCGCGCCCTTCTTTTTTCCACCCTGGTCGTGGCTGATGACGCAACGCGCCCAAACGCTGCACCGCTTCGTGCGTGAAGTAGCCAGCGACAACGGCGCGCTTTACGTCAACCTGTACAAGGACAAGGCAGAAGACCCGTTTGCGCAGCGGCCCGACGAGCTCAATGCCAAAGACGGGCTGCATCCCAGCGATGCGGGTTACCGGCTTTGGTATGCGGAGCTCAACACCCAGGCGGATTTCTCAAGGCGGCTAGCCGCGCTGGCGCGCTGAGGAAGCTTTCTCAGGCGCGCCGCGAAGACGGTTGGGTATTTTGAAAGTCGGGTGGAGGCATGCCATCCACCGGCTGCTGCAGGTGAGCGTCGCGGATGGCAAACATGCGCTGCAGGTCTTGCAGAACGTCGGCGTCGTGGTCCGGGGCGGGTGGGGCGCTGCTCATCGAGGGGGCCGGGACGGCGAGCGGACTGATCGTGTCTTCGGACATGAGGGAGACGACCGGCATTGGCCTGGATGTTTGCACCGGCTCTGACACATCGCGCCATACCGACGGGTCGGGCATATCGAGATAGGGGCAGGTGTTGCCCACATCCAGCTCCCAGGACACACCATGCAGCCAGTCTGATGCCTGCGGCTCGAAATCGGTGATGGCGGCAATAAATTGCTGCTGAAAAGCATGCGCGTAGGTCAGCAGCAGCATGTCCCAATGGCGCATGACGAGGCGCACATACAGGCCGGAGCCACGGCTGCGGCTATTGACCACCAACATGCGGCATTCGACCCAGTCGGCAGGAATACCGTGTTTGCGCAAACCGTCGCGCAGCATCATCTGGACCAGCTGGCGGCGCGTGGCGTTGTCGGAGTTGTCTTCGATGGTGTGCGGGGCGTCCAGGCTTTCGGCGCGTTCGCTTTTCAGGGGCATGACAGGCGCAGGGGCCGATTTTTCCGGAGCTTGCGGACTTTTCAGACCGAATAATTTTTTAATGGCTTGTCTCATGGCTGTGCGTTCCTTGCGGCAGACCGGCTGGCGCGAACCGGTCGCTGCGCTACCGGCGGCTTGTGTGTAATTGATGGTCGTCCAAGTGCGGTGGCAAGTCAAGCTGTGACCTTGCCACAGGCACAATTGGTCAACTGCCACTTTTTATTCCTGCCATGCCACTTGATGTCATTGAAGTTGAAACCGCCGCGAACCCGACCGCCAGCGTTGTGCTGATGCATGGCCTGGGCGCTGACGGCGGTGATTTTGTGCCGATCGCGCAGCAGCTTGCGCTCGCGGCGGTCGGCCCGGTGCGTTTCCTGTTTCCCAACGCGCCGGTGATTCCGGTCACGATCAACGGCGGCTACCAGATGCCGGCCTGGTATGACATTCTGGGCGCCGACCTGACGCAGCGCCAGGACGAAGAAGGCCTTCGCAAGACCCAGGCCAGCATCAACACGCTGATCGCGGGCGAAATTGCGCGCGGCATCCCGGCCCGCCGCATCGTGGTCGCCGGCTTCTCTCAGGGCTGCGCGATGGCGCTGATGACCGGGCTGCGTTACCCCGAGCGGCTGGCCGGCATCA
Organism: Polaromonas sp.; assembly: GCF_043778355.1. Lineage (GTDB taxonomy): Bacteria > Pseudomonadota > Gammaproteobacteria > Burkholderiales > Burkholderiaceae_C > Polaromonas. Next base: position 13,483 of record NZ_JAYWHI010000018.1, on the reverse strand, counting down.
TCGGCCTGTCGGGCTACCTGCCGCTGGCCGACAAGCTGGCAGCCGAACGCAGCGCCGCCAACCACGGCTTGCCGGTGTTCCTGGGCCACGGGCGGCGCGACGGCGTGGTGCCACTGGCCGCCGCCACTGCCACCCGCGATGCGCTGGCCGCGCTGGCTTACCCGGTTGACTGGCACGAGTACGCGATGGAACATTCGGTTTGCATGGAAGAGATCGCGGACATGAACAGCTGGCTGCTGCGTGCGCTGGCGTAGGGGCTTTCAAGGCCGGGCTGCGCCATACGCCGGCGCCCCGGCCGTGTTTGAAGCATCAAACAGGCCTCCAGCCCATAAGCGGTAAGCGCAAGCAGCTATAAAAATCGTAGCAATCGACGGGTTGGGGGGCGCGCCCGCTGCCCCGGTATCCTGGCCGCAGGGGCCCAGGCGCCGGCCCGCCTGCAAACAAGCCCGGCCTGTGATACCTTGCACGCCACGAAAGAACAGAGGGAAGACGTTATGAACAGCTTGCATGCGCGCCAGGGCGCGCTTTTGGGAGACCGCCTTCAGGCGTTGGCCCCTGCGAGGCTGAAAGGCATGCGCCGCGGGCTGGAAAAAGAAAGCCTGCGCGCCCAACCCGGCGGCGGCTTGGCGCTGACGCCACATCCCGCTGCGTTGGGTTCGGCGCTGACCCACCCGAGCATCACCACCGACTTCAGCGAATCGCAGGTCGAGCTGGTCACCGCCGCGCACGCCGGCCTCAGCGATGGCGCCGAGGCCGCGCTCAGCGAGCTGACCCAGATTCACCAGTTCACCTACCGCGCCATGAAAGCGCTCGGCGACGAGATGTTGTGGGTTTCCAGCATGCCCTGTGGCCTGCCGACGGACGAAACAATTCCAATCGGCCGATATGGCTCGTCGAATGTAGGCCGCGCCAAAAGCGTTTACCGCATGGGACTGGGCCACCGTTATGGCCGGCGCATGCAGACGATTTCAGGCATTCACTACAACTGGTCGCTGCCCGGCGTCTCCAGCGAGGAGTATTTCAGCCTGATCCGCAATTTCCGCCGCCACGCGTTTTTGCTGCTCTACCTGTTTGGTGCCTCGCCGGCGGTTTGCTCCAGCTTTGTCGCCGGCCGCCAGCACGAACTGCAGGCTTTGGGCAGCGGCACCATGTACATGCCGCACGGCACGTCCTTGCGCATGGGGCGCCTGGGTTACCAGAGCGACGCCCAGGCTTCGCTCAAGGTCAGCTACAACAACCTCGACGGTTACGGTGCCTCGCTGCAGGACGCGCTGACCCGGCCTTACCCCGCTTACGAGGCGGTCGGCATCCAGAACCCCGGCGGTGACTACAACCAGCTTGCCACCAGCCTGCTGCAGATCGAGAACGAGTTTTACGGCACCATCCGCCCCAAACGCGTGATTTTTCCGGGCGAGCGCCCACTGCACGCGCTGCGCGAACGCGGCGTCGAATACGTCGAGGTCCGCCTGATGGACCTGGACCCGTTTGTGCCGGTCGGCATCGCCGCTGACACCATGCGTTTTCTCGATGTGTTTTTGCTGCATTGCCTGCTGACCGACAGCCCGCCGGATACACCGCAGGAGATCGCTGCGCTGGCGCGCAACCAGCACCGCGTGGCCGCGCGCGGACGCGAGCCCGGCCTGTTGCTCGAACGCGGCGGCCAGGAGGTCAGCCTCACGCAGTGGGGCGCCGAGCTGATCGCGCAGTGTGCGCCGGTTGCTGCGGCACTGGATGCCGCGCAGGGTGGCAGCAGCTACGCCGATGCGCTGCGTGCCTCGGAGGCCTCGTTGCGTCAGCCTGAAACCCTGCCTTCGGCCCGCGTGCTGGACGCCATTGTCAAGGACCACGGCAGCTCCTTTGTGGCTTTTGCCCGCGCACAGTCGCTGGCCACCCGGCAAACCTTGCTGGACCTGCCGTTCTCCGGTGAGCAGCAGGCCCGGTTTGAAGAGCTGACGCGGCAATCGCTGGCGGAGCAGAAGACCATTGAAGCGGCGGACTCCATGCCGTTTGAAATTTACCGCCAGCAGTACGTCTCGGCCGAGCGTCTGGGCATCCGCAGTCTGGCACACGCGGCCTGAGCTGATGACCCGGACGCCACGCCGGGTCAGCGACAATCGGCGCTGCGCCGGCTGACTGCCGGCGCCCGCCGCACCCCCACCCAGAAAGAACATCCCGATGGCCATCCAGTGGTTTCCCGGTCACATGCACCTGACCAAAAAAGCCATCAGCGAGCGCATCAAGGAAATTGATGTGGTGATCGAATTGCTCGACGCGCGCCTGCCCGGCTCCAGCGCCAACCCTATGCTGGCCGAGCTGACCGGCGGCAAGCCGGCGCTCAAGGTGCTCAACAAGCAGGACCTGGCCGACCCGGCGCGCACGCCGGCCTGGCTGGATTACTACAACAGCCAGCCCGCCACCCGTGCGATCGAACTCGACGCCAGTGCCACCACGCCGGCACGCCGGCTGATCGACGCCTGCCATGCGCTGGCGCCCACGCGCGGCAGCATGGTCAAACCAATGCGGGTGCTGATCTGCGGTATTCCCAACGTCGGTAAATCGACGCTGATCAACACGCTGACTGGTAAACGTGCAGCCAAAACCGGCGACGAGGCCGGCATCACCAAGCTCGAGCAACGTATTGTGCTGGCCGACGGTTTCTATTTGTGGGACACGCCTGGCATGCTCTGGCCGCGCATCATCGTGGCCAAAAGCGGTTACAACCTGGCCGCCAGCGGCGCCATTGGCCGCAATGCCTTCAATGAGGAAGAAGTCGCACTGGAACTGCTCGACTACCTGATCAAACACTACCCGGCTGCGCTGCAGGCGCGTTACAAGGTCGAGTTGCCGCCCGGTATCACTGACGAGCAACTGCTCGAAGCCATAGGCCGCAAGCGCGGCGCGGTGCTCGGCAAGGGGCGCATCAATTTGCAGAAAGCTGCAGAAATCGTGATCCATGAATTTCGCGCCTCAACGCTGGGGCGCATCACGCTGGAGACGCCGGAAGAGTTCGCCGGCTGGCTGGCGGCAGGTCAGTTGCTTGACGCCGAACGTCAGGTCAAGAAGGACAAGATTGAAACCGCTCGCCTGGTCAAGTTCAAGAAGATTCCGCGCCCCGACGTATCCTGACTCGGGGTCTCAGCGCGCGCTAATGCCGAGCTGTGCAGTAGTCGAGAAAAAGATCAAGTTCGGTGGATTTGTCAAAGATGGCATCGGCCCCGCAAGCCAGGCAGCGCGTGCGCATCTCGGCGGTGGCGTAGTTGGACAGCACGACCACCTTCTGCACTGCAGATCGATAGGCACACTTTCTGAGAACGCCCAGTCCCGTTCCCTGCCCCAGAAAAAGGTCGACAACAAGCAGGTCCCAGTCTTCAGGATGCCGATCCAGCCAATAGCAGGCCTCGGCCTCGTTCGTTGAAAATCCAACCGTCTGCACACCCGCCAGTTCGGTTAGTGTTTCCACCAAGTTGTCGCGGATGAGTTCGTTGTCTTCCACGATATAAGCCTTCGTTGCCATAAGGTCCTGAAGGGGTTGGGAGCTGGCTGATCCGTGAGAGGGATCGCCGGAAAAGTTCATCGGATTCACAACTTCAGTTTCCCTCGCGCATCGGGACCGCTCCGCAAGGGATTGCACTGCACCGGTGTAGGACAGCAGGCCACATCCCGAGCGCTGCGCGGGATCGAAAAGCAAGCACGTTGCCGCAACCGGCTGTTGGTTGCAAATCGCTGCCAGGGCTTTCCGGGAGGGGCCGGTCAGCTACCGATTTGCTAGCAAAGACCTTACTTGGGACCGGTCCGTACCGGCGCGCTGGACAACTTTCGCTTCAGGTAGAGGCCGCAGAACGCCAGACCCAGCACCAGCGCGAACCAGCCGACCAGCGATGCGCCCGCCACAATGCCCTGCATGCCCGGCGATTTGATGAAATGGGGAGAGACCAGAACGGCCGCTCCGATCAGTACGCACAGACAGCCTTTGAACAACAGCTCGTTGTTGGCCTTGTTGCTGTGGCGGCGCGTGGGAGGAAGAGGTAGGGGCATGGCCTGATTGTCGGGCCAAATCTTCTGTCGTGCCGCTCAACTGAATTTGACCGGGTGAGTCATCGGGTCTGGACCCGACGACTCACCATTGGGCGCCGGATCAGGCGACCCGGACGAATTTTGCAACCGAGGGGATGCCCTGCGAGTCCGTCACAAAAAGCATGTAGTAGCCCGGCGGAACCAGGGCGCTTGATGACGGGACGGTCGCTGTCAGCCCGTTGCTGCGCGGCTGCACGCGCAGCTTGATCGCCCGCTGGTGCATGTCATTGCCATGCGTCGTGGCGCCAGGCGCCACCAATACTGCGCTGACCATGTCACTGCGGTCGGTGGAAATGGTGAACGATTGGCCGTACCCGACTTGGGTGGGAGCTGCAGTGATTTTGGGTTGGGGACCTTTGAACAAATACGGTGGCGAGTAGACCTGGGCCTTGTGCTGGAAGGCAGCTTGCGCAGAATAGTCCATGTCGTCCTGCGACAGCAAAACCGTCGCGTCTGGCAGCAAGATGGCGGTGGAGTGGTAGGCAGCTTGGATGGTGTGGGGTGCCAGTTTCAGCCAGGTACCGGTGGTATCGATGGCTGGCTTGGAGTAAAGCTCGGTACTGAACTCGGCTTCTTCATAGCCGTACAAGCCCTTGTTGCCGCCAACGGTCAGCAGTGTGCCATCGGGCAGGATAACCGTGTTGGCGTTATGCCGGGGCGTCTGCCATTGCGGGTAGGTTTTCCAACCCAGTGCAGGATTGAAACCGTCCAGCCATTCGTTGGCTGCGAGCGGGATTCTCTCGTTATGCCCGCCAGCAACCATGATCAGCTGCCGGGGCTGCGCGGGCGAGGCATCGGTGTAGGAAATGCCATTGCCCAGGTAGTAGTGGTCGCTTTTCATGCGCGGCAGACTGCTCCAGTTCCAGGTCGCCGGGTTCAGCTGGAAGCTGCTGGCGGCGTTCGGTCCGGACTCCAGCATTTGTCCCGAAGGCAACAGAAATTGCAAGGGGTAGAGGCCGGAAGAATTGTGGGTGGAGACGACCTGGATGGTGCCTATGCCATTCATGTTGGGATCGGGCGTCAACACCTCGACGGCGTTGGTGATGGCGCCGAAGCCGGTTTCGTCCATACCGCTGGTGATGACCACCCGGTTGTCGGCCAGCTGGGTCACCGTCGGGTACCAGCGGCCGCGCACCATGTCGGGCTGTTTGGCCCACAGTTCGTTCAATGGGTTGAAGGTGTAATTGGTCAGCGTGCCGGCCCAGTTGGTGGCGCCCCCCAGCGCGTTGGGGTCGGGGTAGCGCAGATTGCCTCCCGCGACATAGACACGACCGTCACTCAGAATGGTTTGACCGGCGCACCAGATATTTTCTGGCGGCGGGATGTTGTAGCCGGTGCGGCTGGTCGGGTTCCAGATGTATGCGACCCCGTTTTTAGAGTTGGCGGGGTTGTGATAGTCCACCGGATCGTAGGACCAGAACATGACATTGCCCGTATGCAAGAGCACCGTGGCAACGCCCACGACGGGAATGATGAACGGGTCGCTCCAGCGACCCATCGTGGCCGGATCCAGACTCCCCGCTGCCGCAGCGAGGGTTGGGGTACCCCCAGGCTCTGCCAACGCTGAACCACCACCCAGCCCCCGGAGGTCTGCAGGTTTGTCTCTGCGGGTTTTGAACGCTGCTTGTTTGGCAGCCTCATCGTCCTTGAGTGTTTGGTCGGCAGACTTGAGAATGCCGGCCGCCGGCACCTTGCGCACGCCGCGTTCAACCTCGCATTGAACCAGGCGCATCTGGGCATGCTGGTCAGCGTGACGCAGGCCCAGTGTTTCCGTTTCATGGCGATATTTTTTCGCTTCTGTATCAGCGGGTTGGCAGGCCTTGGCGGGCCTTGCATGGGCATGTGGGGCAGACTGCGACTGCGCCAGCGACGCAAGCGGTAAGGCGAGCAAATTTGCGAGCAGAAAGGCCGAAGAAAGCCCAACCGGACGGGACGCAAGAGCGAAGTGGGGGGACATGATGGTTGATCTAAAGTGGAGGGGAAAATTTGCAGAGGGGAATGTAAGTAGTCATAAAAAACGGTAACTCTCGCAAATGTGCGTTTCGTGAGTTACTTGCGTTACCCGATGTAGGACAAGCTTCTGCGGGTTTACACCTTGTGATGCGCGGGCGATCAGCAGTCGTACATCGGCTGAGTAAAAAGGGGCATCGCTGGTCGCGACGGCGGCCTTAAACGGATGCATCTATATTTGCGTACACACTTGTTTCGGCCTGTTAGCTACCTGGCATTTGCGCCTTATTTAAAGAAGGACATCTTTTGAACACTTTCTCGTCACCTGATTTGCCAACTTCGGCGCGTTTCGGTAGCGGGCAGGCCGTACGCCGCCTTGAAGATGACGCGCTGCTGGCCGGTACCGGCCAGTTCACCGACGACGTGACGCTGGCGGAACAGACCCATTTGTTTTTTGTGCGCTCGCCTTATCCCCATGCACGTATCGCCTCGGTGGACAGCTCGGCTGCGCTGGCGATGCCGGGTGTGCTGGCCATCGTCACCGGTGCCGACCTGGTCGCGGCCGGTGTCAAGGCAATTCCGGGCATAGGCGGTTTCAAACGCGCCGACGGCTCCCCCTGCGCGACACCGCCACGGCGCGCCCTGGCCCATGAACGTGTACGTTTTGTCGGTGAGCCGGTGGCCGCGGTGGTGGCCCAGAGCCTGCGCCAGGCGCGTGATGCGGCCGAGGCTGTCATGGTGGACTACGACGAATTGCCCATGGTGGTTGATGTGAACGACGCCATGGCCGCCGGCGCGCCTGCGCTCTGCCCCGAGGCGCCGGACAACATCGCCGCCGAGACGCGTTATGGCGATGCCGTCGCGACCGCCGCCGCTTTTGCCGCTGCCCGCCACATCGTCACACTCGACATCGTGAACCAGCGCCTGGCCGCGCTGAGCCTGGAGCCGCGCTCGGTGCTGGCCGGTTTCGACACCGCCTCGCAGCGCCTGACCATCCGCATGAGTACACAAATGCCCTCGGGTGTGCGCAATTCGGTGTGTGATGCGCTGGGCATCGCCAAAGAGGCGGTGCGCGTCATCGTTGGCGACGTGGGCGGAGGCTTCGGTATGAAGACCGGCGTTTACCCCGAGGATGTGGCCGTGGCTTTTTGCGCGCGCAAGCTGCAGCGCGCGGTCAAGTGGGTGGCCGACCGCAGTGAGGAGTTTGTCTCCGCCACACACGGCCGTGACCTGCAAAGCCACGCCGAACTCGCACTCGACGAGAGCGGCAAAATTCTGGCGCTGCGGCTGGCTTCGCTGGCCAACGTCGGCGCCTACCCGACCGGGGCCGGCGCAGCCATCCAGTTGCTGATCGGCCCCTGGGTGCAGACCAGCGTGTATGACATCCAGACCATTGACTTTCATTTTCGCGCGGTGCTGACCAACACCGCGCCGACCAGCGCCTACCGCGGCGCAGGACGGCCCGAAGCGATCTTCATCATGGAGCGGCTGATGGACGAGGCCGCGCGCCAGATCGGCATGGACCGCATTACGCTGCGCCGCCGCAACTTCATCCAGCCCGCGCAAATGCCGTATAAAAATCCCATGGGCCAGGTCTATGACAGCGGGCGTTTCGAGGCCGTGATGGACCAGGCGCTGGTACTGGCGGACTGGCCAGGCTTTGAAGCACGTGCAACCGCGTCCCAGCAGCGCGGCTTGCTGCGCGGGCTCGGCATTTCGACCTTTCTCGAATGGACTGGCGGCAACGCACTGGAAGAGCGTGTGACCCTGTCTGTGCGCGCCGACGACGGGGTGATCGAGGTGTTCTCGGCTGTCAACGCGATGGGGCAGGGTATTTTGACCTCGCTGACACAACTGGTGGTCGATGCCTTTGGTGTGCCACCCGAGAAAGTGCGTGTCGTGCTTGGAGACACCGACCGCGGTGATGGTTTCGGCAGCGCCGGCTCCCGCTCGTTGTTCACCGGCGGTTCGGCGGTGCGTGTGGGTGCCGAGCGCACGATTGACAAGGCCAGGCAACTCGCGGCCAAGGAGTTTGAAGCGGCCGAGCAGGACATCAGCTACGCCGACGGGCGGTTCACCGTGGCTGGCACCGACCTGAGTATCGACATTTTTGCGTTGGCAGCGCGCCAGGGTGATCAGCGCATCTTCATGGACTCGACCACCGCCGTGGCCGGACCGTCCTGGCCCAATGGCTGCCACATCAGCGAGGTCGAGATCGACCCCCAGACCGGCCATGTGGCGGTGGTCGCCTATGCCTCGGTCAACGATGTCGGACGCGTCGTCAACCCGATGATTGTGCGCGGGCAGTTGGACGGCGGCGCCGTGCAGGGCATTGGCCAGGCGTTGCACGAACACCTGGTGTACGACCGCGAGACCGGCCAGCCGGTGACCGGCAGCCTGATGGACTACACCGCGCCGCGCGCTGGTGACTCGCCGCCTTTTCTGACCGAGATGGACCAAGCGACGCCCTGTCTGAACAACCCGCTCGGGGTCAAGGGTGTGGGCGAACTCGGCACCATTGGCGCCGGCCCCTCAGTGGTCAATGCGGTGGCCGACGCGTTGGCGCGGGCCGGCTTGGGGGCGCAGTCGCCGCGGCTGCAGATGCCTTTGAGCCCGTCGCGGCTCTGGGTCCTCATGCAGTCGTAAGTCTCCCCTGAATTCAACGCCCAGCTCCCCACGACAAGGCCAACCAATGCCCAGACTCGCTCCGCTCCCTCCGGAAACCTCTCCCGAACTGAAGCCTCACTTTGATTTTTTTCTGGGCACACTGGGCTTCACACCCAACAGCGTGCTGACCATGCAGCGCAAGCCCAAGCTGGTGCAGGCGCTGGCGCAACTCAATGCGGCGGTGATGGATCCGGACGGCGAGGTCGATCTGGGTTTCCGTCGTCTGCTCGGCCACGTGGTCAGCAAGGTGGCAGGCTGCCTTTACTGCCAGGCACATACGCTGCTGGGGGCCAAAAATTTCGGTATCAGCGACGCCAAGTTGGCAGATGTCTGGACCTACAGCACGAGCCCGCTGTACAGCCAGAAGGAGCGGCTGGCGCTCGACTTTGCGCTCGCCGCCGCAAGCCAGCCCAATGCGGTCACTGACGCACAGTTTGCACAACTGCAGCAGCACTGGAGCGACGGCGAGATCACCGAGATGCTTGGCGTGGTCGCGATGTTCGCTTTTTTGAACCGCTGGAACGACACCATGGGCACGCCTTTGGAGGCCAGCCCGACGGCGGTAGCTGTGAAGGCGCTGGGCAGCCAGGGGTGGTCGGCTGGCAAACACCAGCCTTCCTAGGGTCAAGGCCGGCTTTGGCCGATACAGCCAGCACGGTTTATGTCCATGCCATTCAGGCCTCAGATCGGTCCGATGTATTCGCCGCGTGCCGGGTAGTCTTTGTTGATGGCGAAGTCAATCGCGGCCAGCAGCTCATCAAAGTGCGGACGTGCGAACGGCATGGTCTGCACCGCGCCGTAGTACAGGGTGCCGTCTGGTCGCACGAGGAAAACGCCGGGCTCTGAAAATAACGCGGGCTCTTGAAGACCGATGGATGTCTTGCCGCGACTGGTCGAGATATACAAGCCCCATTCGCGCGCATTGGGCAGTGACAAGCCATGGCCAAAACGCAGTGCCGGTGCCTGGGCCTTGGCGGCCATCTCGCTCGCACGTCCGGCGTCGTCACTGGAAACCGCGATGACGTTCACGCCGCGCTTTTCAAACTCCGGCAGCAGGCGGCCGAGCTCCAGCAGGTATTTGGCACAGACAGGGCAGTGCAGGCCGCGGTAGAACACCACCATGGAAAATTTCTCGGGGGCATCGGTGGCGAGCTCGTAGGCTCCATGAGCCAGCGTGTCGAGCTGCAAAGTGGGAACGGGTTGGCGGGGAATCAGCATGGGGTCTCCTGGGATGAAAAAACAGTCAACGATCTATCTGCGGCTGCCAGAGTTTTTTGTGCGGCCGTCATGGCATCAGGTGGATGCGCCACCAGGAGCCATTGGCCAGCAGCAGGCAGCCGCCGCCGGGCAGAGGGGTCAGCCGCTCCACCCGGGCCGGCAGTGGCAGGGGGTCGGCAAGCTCCTCCCACTTTCCCGGCGCGACCCAGCGCAGTGCGTGCAAGGCGCCCAGTTGCATGTCGGGCAGCACAATGGTGGGTCGATGGCCCGCCTGATCAACAATCACGGCGAGCCGCTGCTCCAGCATGCCCATGCGGTGATTGGAGACATCCATGGCCCTGGCATACGGCTCCAGCCGGGGCGGGCGATAGTGGTACAAGGTCAGGACGCCCCCGATATGCGGCGTGATCACGCTGGCAATATCGAGCTGGCCATCGCCGTCAAAGTCTGCCACGCCCACCGGGTTGAGCCAGCGAAAGGCAGAGCCCGCGTTTGGTCCGCGTGCCAGTTCGGTCAGAAGCACAGGGGCTGACGCCGCGCTGGACGCCGCGCCCGTGCCAGGAGTACGCAGGCCAAACACCACCATCGCTGCGCCCTCAAACGCATCCGCCTCCACCAGGATGATTTCGTCTCGGCCGTCGCCGTCAATATCGGCCAGCCGGGGCACCCGGTCCTCAAACACCCGGCGCACAGGCAGGGTGTAGACCCGCTCCTGCAGGCCTGCCTCCGCTGTGCGCGCCAGCACATGCAGGCTGGCTGCATGGGTGAGCGAACCCAGCGCCCCATGCGGGTAGCGTTGCGTGGGCGAACCCAGCCAGGCCCAGGCAATGTCCCGCTGCCCGCGTACGGCCTGGCTTTGCGCCAGGCGCTGGCGGGCTGCCTCGGGCGGGGCAGGCGCAACCAGCGCTGGCACGCCGCACTCGGCCGGTGCGGCTTGTAGCTGCAAGCCCATCGCGTGACAGGTGCCTGCGAGCCAGAGCACCGCCAGCCACGGGAGTCGCCAGCTGGCTACTTGGCGGTGACTTCGGGCGCGCTTGCCGGCGTTTGAAGGGTGGGTCATGAAGGAATGAGTCGGTTTCCGCAGCGGGTTCTTACAGGCGAATGATTTATCGGAAGTTTCCAGAGTTCACGACAGTCGCATTGAGCCACGCCTCACCAGGTAAATGTAAGAAAAAATGGCCTCTAGCTCCTACCCAGCAGTCCTCATCAGCTATCGATTTGATAGCGTCTCAAATCTTCCATGCCTGCGGACGGGCAGGGGGCCTCTTCCGAAAACCGCGTAGGACAAAGCCGAATTAGCAGATTGGCACACGGGCGCCTGCCTACACTGGCCCGATGACCGATATCCGCAAAGGCCAGGCGCCGGCCGTTCTGTCGCGCAGCACCTTCCACGAACGCTTCATGCAGTCCTTCATGGACCCGGCCTTTCGGGCCGAGGAAGAGGCCATCTCGCGGGTCGAGCAGATTGCCTGGGAGGCCTACAAGGAAGGCCGCAAGGCGCCGGTCACGCGCAAGGCCGGACGCGGCTATGCCGACCCCGACTACGATTTGTCGGTGGAATGGCTGGACGCGAAAAGCCGCATCAACAAAGCTGCAGCGGCATGGAAGAAACCTGCAACGCCCTCACGGGTTCTGCTGATCTGCGGCTCGGCCCGCAACGACGGCACCTGCCCCGGTGAAATCTCCAAGACCTTCCGGATGATCGAATGGGCGCAGAAGGTTTTGAAGAAAGAGAAGATGGAACCCGACGTGCTTGACCTGAGCCTGCTCACATCGAGCTATCACCTGAACATTCACCCGTGCAAGGGTTGCGCGTCGACCGCGATGCCGCTGTGCCACTGGCCCTGCAGTTGTTACCCGAACCATTCACTGGGTCAGACCAGCGACTGGATGAACGAGATTTATGAACGCTGGACTGCTGCGCACGCCGTCATCATCATGACGCCGGTGTACTGGTACCAGTCGCCGAGTCCGCTCAAACTCATGATCGACCGTCTGGTCTGCGCCGACGGCGGCAACCCCGACCCGACTACCACCCACGGCAAAAAACCGGCCGAAGCCAAGGCGCTTGAACTCGAAGGCTGGGACTATCCCAAACACCTGGCCGGCCGGGTCTACGGCCTGGTGGTGCACGGCGACGTGGCCGGCATCGAAGGCTCTCGGCGCGGCTTGTCAGACTGGCTCGACTGGATGGGTCTGATCGACGCCGGCAGTCAGTCGCGGCTGGACCGGTATGTGGGTTATTACGAACCGTATGCCACCAGCCACCAGACGCTGGACGCCGATACTGCCATGCAGGCCGAGGTGCGCAATGTGGCCACCGCGGTGGCGAACGCAGTGAAAGAACTGCGCGCCGGCAAACTGTCGCAACCCGACAAGGGTTTGGCGCGGCCACGGCCCAAGTGACAGCAAACATGGAAAAGCGCGCGGCATATCGGCACTGACTGACTGCCAGCGCCCTGGCCTTGACAGAGGCACTCTGCCCCGTCTGACACCCTTGCCGGCACAGACCACGCCGGAGCTCAAACCCCCTTCGATGTCTGCTTGACCACGCCGGTTTTCAAGCCCCGCAGCAGCGCCCATGCAGGCGCTGGCGGCCGGCAAGCACGCGCCTTGAAGCCGTTGCGTACAGCGCCGTCAAGGTGCGGGGTGGGTGAGTCGCCGATTTAGCCGCGTGCGCAGGTCCGGTCTACATATTGCAGCGCGTCCGGCAGCGCGTCGCGAAACACCAGCCATTCGTGGTCGCCATCAATCACCCGAAGCTCGGCCTGTTTGGGCTGGATCTGATGCAGGCGCCAGTACAGATTCGCCGACATGACCGCAATGCCGAGAAAATCATGATCGCCCGAGACGATCCACATGGGCACGCGGTTGGGCTGGGCTTTGTAGGCGTCCAGATGTGCCGGGTAGTTGAGCGATTTCCAGGTGTCGGCGTCAAACTGACCGTTGCGGACAAACTGCGGTGCGCGTCGCGCTGCCGAGGTTTCCGGTGGCAGTGGGTCGTAGATGGCGGGACTGATAATGGCCGCCGCACAGAATTTGGCCGGGTGACGCAGTGCAAGGTTCAGTGCGCCATACCCACCCATGGACAAGCCTCCAATGGACCGGCCCTTGCGATCACGCGACACCTTGTATTTGCTTTCGACATAGGGCAGCAGGTCGTCCATGATCGCCGACTCGGCCTTTTCGCTGGCACCGTTGGCCCACCAGGAAGCGGGGCCTGCGGTGGGCATGATGACAACCGAAGGACGCATCAAACCGCGTTTGATCAGGCCGTCCAGGGTTTCAACGGCGCCGCCCTTGGTGCGCCACTCGTTCTCGTCACCGCCTGCGCCGTGCAACAGGTAAACCACCGGGTAGGGGCCCGCACCGTCCTTGTAGCCGTCAGGCAGGTAAACAGTGAATTTGACGTCCCGGCCGAGCGCGTTGCTGCGCGCAGCGTCTGCGAAAACGTCGCCGGCTTGCGACTGGGCGGCCAGCGCCAGGCAGATACCCAGCGCTGCCGCTCCACGGCGCGCGAATTGCTTGATGTTCATGTGATCTCCTCGTTATGGGTTGGCTGGCCGGTGGCCAG
>NZ_JAYWHI010000017.1:0-13512 GCF_043778355.1 Polaromonas sp. | reverse complement strand
GGGGTTGCCCGGCGGCAACTCACTTTTCTTTTGCGTCGCCAAAAGAAAAGTAAGCAAAAGAAAAGGCGACCCGATGGTCTGGGTCCCTTCGCTTCGCTGCGGGCAACCTGCGGTGCTCGCCGAAAGCGGGGTCGAGCTCGAACTCGCTTCGCTCAGACAATCGCTCGCCCTGATCCGCTTTCGGCTGCGCTCCACGGCCCAGCCCGCCGGGTGGGGGAAGAAATCCGGATGCGGGGAGGCGAGGACGCGCAAAGCGCGTCCTCGCCGGAGCCCGATTGCGAACCCGAACCCGAACCCGAATTCGCTCCCACCACCCTTCTGTATGCGCCGAGGAGCACAGGGCCAGACGGATCAGGACGAGCGATTGTCTGAGCCGAAGGCGAGTTCGAGCTCGGCCCCGGCTGGACCGAGCACCGCAGGTTGCCCGCAGCGAAGCGGAGGGACGCAGACAGCAGGGTCGCCTTTTCTTTTGCTTACTTTTCTTTTGGCGACGCAAAAGAAAAGTGAGTTGCCGCCGGGCAACCCCCGGCTTGCTGGCACACCACAAGCGGTAGAGACAAAGACAACCCCGACAGGCTCAGTCCGAACGGTTCAGAGGACACCCGCCGGCCAACGGTCGCAGGCATCACTACTGCAACTGGTGAACAGCGCAAACGCCCTGCCGGCGGCAAGAGGAGCCGGCAAGTGAACCTCTCCGAACCCTTCGTCCGCCGCCCGGTAGCCACGGTGCTGCTGACCATAGGCCTGGCGCTGTCCGGCATAGGCGCGTTTTTCGTGTTGCCAGTCTCGCCTCTGCCGCAGGTCGATTTTCCGGTGATCTCGGTCAGCGCCTCGCTGCCGGGGGCGAGCCCGTCCACCATGGCCAGCAGTGTGGCGACACCGCTGGAGCGGCGGCTTGGCACCATCGCAGGGGTCAACGAAATGACGTCCAACAGCAGCAACGGCTCGACCCGCATCAACCTGCAGTTCGACCTGAACCGCAGGATCGACGCGGCGGCGCGTGAGGTGCAGGCTGCCATCAATGCCTCGCGCGCCGACCTGCCGGCCACGTTGCGCAGCAACCCGACCTACCGCAAGGCCAACCCGGCCGCGGCGCCGGTCATCATCCTGGCGCTGACCTCGAAGACCCGCTCGCCGGGCCAGATCTATGACGAGGTTTCCAACCTGGTGCAGCAGAAAATTGCGCAGGTACCGGGCGTCGGCGACGTCGAACTCGGCGGCGGCTCGCTGCCCGCCGTGCGGGTGGATTTGCTGCCGTTTGCGCTGAACCGCTACGGCGTCAGCGCCGAGGACGTGCGCGCCGCGCTGCAGGCTTCCAATGCGAACCGGCCCAAGGGTGCGATCGAGGGCAATGGCCAGCGCCTGCAGATCTATTCAGGTGCCGATACCGCCAGCGGCGGTCGCAAGGCAGCCGACTACCGCGACCTGATCGTGGCCTGGCGCAACAACGCAGCCATCCGCCTGCGCGACGTGGCGGAGGTCGTCGACGGTGTGGAAAACATCAACACCCTGGGCCTGTTCAATGGCGAACGGGCCGTGATTGTGCTGGTCACGCGCCAGCCCGACGCCAACGTGATTGCCACGGTTGACGGCGTGCGCGCGCTGCTGCCCGAGCTGCAGGCGCAGTTACCGCAGGACGTGGTCTTGCAGGTTGCATCTGACCGCACCAACTCGATACGCGCCTCGTTGCATGAGATCGAGATCACCTTGCTGATCTCGATTGTGCTGGTGGTGCTGGTGGTCAGCGCGTTCTTGCGCAGTGCACGCGCCACCGTCATCCCCGCCGTGGCCACCGTGGTGTCCTTGCTCGGCACGTTCGGCGTGATGTACTTTCTGGGCTTCAGCCTGAACAATCTGAGCCTGATGGCGCTCACCGTCGCCACCGGCTTTGTGGTGGACGACGCCATCGTGGTATTGGAAAACACCAGCCGTCACATCGAGGCCGGCATGGACCGCTTCAAGGCCGCGCTGCTGGGTGCGCGCGAGGTCGGTTTTACCGTGCTCTCGATCAGCCTGTCGCTGGTGGCGGTGTTCATCCCGCTGCTGTTCATGGGCGGCCAGGTCGGCCGGCTGTTCCGCGAGTTTGCTGTCACGCTGTCGGCGGCGGTGCTGATCTCGCTGGTGATCTCGCTGACCACCACGCCGATGATGTGTGCCTGGCTGCTCAAGCCGCAGTCGCAGGACAAGCCGCAGGGCCGCCTGGCAAGCTGGTTCGAGAACGCCTTCAAGCGCGTGCACCGTGGTTATGAGATCAGCCTGGACTGGGCGCTGGCCAGCCGCGGCATTGTGATGCTGAGCCTGGTGGCGGTGATTGCGCTCAATGTCTACCTGTTCATCGCGATTCCCAAGGGGTACTTCCCCCAGCAGGACACCGGCCAGATCAGCGGCGGCATACGCGCCGACCGCAGCATTTCCTTCCAGGCCATGCAGACCAAGCTCAAGGCCATCGTCGACATCATCCGCGCCGATCCGGCCGTTGATACCGTGGTCGGTTTCACCGGCGGGTCGCGCGCCGGCGGCGGTTTCATGTTCATCAACCTCAAGCCGGTGGGACAACGGACCGACAAGGGCCAGGCGGTGATTGCGCGCCTGCGGCCACAACTGGCGCAGATCACCGGCATCAGCATCTTCCTGAGCCCGGTGCAGGACCTGCGCGGCGGCGGGCGCTCCAGCAATTCCACCTACCAGTACACGCTCAAGAGCGACAGCAGCGCGGACCTCAAGCTCTGGGCCACGCGCCTGGCCGAGCAGATGAAGCTGCAACCCGAACTGACCGACGTCGACACCGACCAGCAGGAAAACGGCGTGGAGACCATGGTCACGGTGGACAAGGACAGCGCCGCGCGGCTGGGCATCAGCTCGCGTGACGTGGACAACGCGCTTTACAACGGCTTCGGCCAGCGCCAGGTCGCGACAATCTACGCCGACCTGAACCAGTACAAGGTGATCATGGGTGTGGCGCCGCGCTACATTCAGAGCCCGGAGTCGTTCAAGGACATTTATGTTCCCGCCAAGGGCGGAAGCGGCAGCACGCTCGCCAGCGCCGTGCCGGGCGCTGTCACGACCGTGGTGAACCCGGCACTGCGCGACCCGTCGTCGGGTCAGGCCCTGAGTTCTTCGCTGACCACCATGGTGCCGCTGTCGGCGATTGCGAAGTTCAGCGAAAACGCCACCGCCGCGTCGATCAGCCACGAAGACGGTGAACTCTCGACCACGGTGTCTTTCAATCTCGCTGAAGGTGTGCCGCTCAGCGACGCGCAGGATTCGGTGAAAAAGGCGGAAGCCGAAATCCGCCTGCCCAACAACGTGCGCGGCAGTTTTTCCGGCACTGCGCTGAGCGCGCAGCAGTCGCAGCAGGAGCAGCCGCTGCTGATTCTTGCGGCGCTGATTGTGATTTACATCGTGCTTGGCATTCTTTATGAAAGCCTGATCCACCCGATCACCGTGCTGTCCACCCTGCCCTCGGCCGGTGTTGGCGCGGTACTGGCGCTGTTGATGTTCAAGATGGAGTTCTCCATCATCGCGCTGATCGGCGTGTTTTTGCTGATCGGCATCGTCAAGAAAAATGCCATCATGATCATTGACTTTGCGATCGAGGCCGAGCGCTCGCGCGGGCTCTCGGCGGTCGATGCGGTGCGCGAGGCCTGCCTGCTGCGCTTCCGCCCCATCCTGATGACCACGCTGGCCGCCATCCTGGGCGCGCTGCCACTGGCCATCGGTTTCGGCGAAGGCGCCGAGCTGCGCCGGCCGCTGGGCATCTCCATCATTGGCGGGCTGATCGCCAGTCAGTTGCTGACCTTGCTGACCACGCCGGTGGTGTACGTGCTGATGGACAAGCTGCGCCGCCGCGGCACGTCCGAACACCATCTCAGCCGCCAAACTGATGACACCAGCGCGTCGCCGCCCCACGCACCGCTGCAACTGCAATGACACCCCTATGACCACGCCACACCTGCCCTCGCACTTCCGACGCCACCTGCTCGCTCCGCTGATGCTGGCTCTGCTGACCGCCGGTTGCGCGGTTGGACCCGACTACCAGCGGCCGGCCAGCGCCGAAGTCGCCGCCTTCAAGGAAGCTGGCGACTGGGTCAGCGCGGCGCCGGCCGACATGCTGGACCGCGGCCCCTGGTGGACGCTTTTCGGCGACCCGGTGCTCAACGAACTGGCGGCACGCGTCGAAGTCTCCAACCAGAATGTGGCGGTGGCCGTTGCGGCTTACGCCCAGGCGCGCGCGCTGGTGCGTGAGCAGCGCGCCTCGCTGTTTCCACTGGTCTCGCTCAACAGCGGCGCCTCACGCGCCCGCAGCGCCGGCAACACCAGCACCGGCGCCACCGGCCGCGTCGGCAACAACTACCAGCTCAGCATAGGCGGCAGCTGGGAGCCCGATGTCTGGGGCCGGCTCGGCCGCGCAGTCGATGGCGCTTCGGCCGGCGCCCAGGCCAGCGCCGCCGACCTGGCCTCGGCCAAACTGTCGGCCCAGGGCGAACTCGCCGCCAATTACTTTGCGCTGCGCCAGACCGACGCGCAAAAGGTTTTGCTCGAAAGCACGCTGCAGGGTTTTCAGCGTTCGGTCGAGATCACCCAAAACCGCTACACCGCCGGCATCGTCGCCAAAACCGATGTGCTGCAGGCTCAGACCCAACTGGCCAACGCCCAGGCCGACAACGCCGGCCTGGTGCGCCAGCGCGCCCAGCTCGAGCACGCGATTGCGGTGCTGGTGGGCGAGGCACCGGGCAACTTCTCGCTGCCCCCCGTGGCCTGGAAGCCGTCCGTGCCCGACATTCCCGTCGGTGTGCCGTCGACCCTGCTGCAGCGCCGGCCCGACATCGCGGCCGCAGAACGCCGCGTGGCCACGGCCAACGAACAGATCGGCATCGCCAAAAGCGCTTATTACCCGAACATCTCGCTGAGTGCGTCGGCCGGCACCGGCGCCAGCCGCGTTGCCGACCTGTTCTCCGCGCCCAGCCTGCTCTGGTCGCTGGGCCTGTCCGCCGCACAACTTGTTTTTGACGCAGGCAGCACCCGTGCACGCGTCGATGGCGCCACCGCGTCCTACGATCAGTCGGTGGCGCGTTACCGCCAGACCGTGCTGGTGGCCTTTCAGGACGTGGAAGACCAGCTCGCCGCCACCCGCGTCCTGCAGGTACAGCAGGCGCTGCGCCGCCAGGCCTCGGAAGCGGCCGACCAGGTGGAGCAGCAGGTGCTCAACCGTTACCGCGCCGGCCAGGTCGGCTTCACCGAAGTGATCACCGCCCAGGCCACGGCCCTGAATGCCCGCCGCGCCCTGGTGCAGGCCATGGCAGATCGCCAGACCACCGCCGTGGCGCTGATTCAGTCCCTGGGTGGGGGTTGGCAGGCCGCGCAGCAGCCCTGACACCGGGGCCGGACTGAACGCTGGCCGTCGTTACCGGACGGAGGTGAGATTGCCGGTTTTCATCAGATGTCTTTGCCGCGCTGTCCGAACGTATGATCAATCCATATCCCATGGAGACACCGCATGAGCATCCGTTACCCGCTGCCCGACCTCAACACCCTGCCTGACGACATCAAGGCCAAGGTCCTGGAGGTCCAGGAGAAAGCCGGCTTTGTGCCCAACGTGTTTCTGGCATTGGCGCGTCGCCCGGCCGAGTGGCGGGCCTTCTTCGCGTATCACGACGCATTGATGCTCCGGGAAGAATCAAGCCTTAGCAAAGGCGACCGCGAGATGATTGTCACCACCACCAGCGCCGCCAATCAGTGCCTGTACTGCGTGGTGGCCCACGGCGCGCTGCTGAGGATTTACGAGAAAAAGCCACTGGTGGCCGACCAGGTGGCGGTCAACTACCGCAAGGCCGACATCACGCCGCGCCAGCGCGCCATGCTGGACTTTGCGATGAAGGTCTGCGAGCGCTCGCACGAGGTCGAAGAAGCCGACTTTGCCGGCTTGCAGGCGCACGGCTTCAACGACGAGGACATCTGGGACATCGCAGCAATCACCGCATTTTTCGGCCTGTCCAACCGCATCGCCAGCTTCTCCAGCATGATGCCCAACCCGGAGTTTTACCTGATGGGCCGCGTACCCAAACAGAAGTAAGCCTGCGTTATCCGCTATTTATTTGATAGCTTGCTGCCACCGCCCGTCGCGGGCTGTAGGCCGATTTGATGCCTATGGAAGCGCTGAATAAGTCCTTGCGGATGCGCGGCAACCGGATTGGGATGGGATGCAAGACGGATGGCGCAGCCAATAGCCGGCTATTGGCAAGGCATTCAACGCAGCAGCCCGCCCAAGTCCGGATGATCGCGCGCCGCAGGGGGCTTGTTCAGCGCTTCCTCAAGTGACGATGGCCCGCATCCAGTCGGGCAAATTGGCCGCCTTCTGGCTTGGAAAGTCCACCCAGATGGTGGTGGCACCGCCAGCAGCGCAAATCACACCGGGCTGATCGACACGTTCCATCGTGCCCCAGGTTTCGAACGTCGTGCGGCCGGGGTCGCTGGCATACATGCGGATCAGGATGTCGCCAGGGTATTCGAGCTGTTTGTAGAAATTGCAGAAGGCGTTGACGATGACCGGGCCCTCGCCTTTGGGGTCCGGCACGCAACCGATGGAATACATCCAGTCGATGCGCACCGTTTCCAGGTAGCGGAAGTAGCTGGTGTTGTTGACGTGGCCCATCGCGTCCATGTCGCCCCAGCGGATCGGCATGTTCTTCTCAAAGACCAGTTTCTTGCGCTCGGGTATCTCGATTTTCATGGGTCGTTCGTTCGCGGCTTCAAATGCCGAAGCCATCATCGGCGGCAATCACGGCGCCATTGATAAAGTGGCTCTGGCCGCTGGCCAGCATCACCAGCAGAGCGTCCAGATCCTCGGGCTTGCCAATGCGTTTGCGCGGCAACATCTGCACCAGCTTTTTGCCCTGCTCGGTCTCCCAGTGGTGGTGGTTGATCTCGGTGTCGATATAACCAGGGCAGATGGCATTGACGTTGATGCCGAACTTGCCCCACTCCAGCGCCATCGCCTTGGTCATTTGCACCACCGCGGCCTTGCTCATGCAGTACACGCCGATCTGCGGCAACACACGCAAGCCGGCCATCGAGGCGATGTTGATGATGCGCCCGCCGGAAAATGCGCCCGGCGCCGTGCCGCGTGCGCGGGCCAGCATGCGTTTACCGACCTCCTGGCCGACAAAAAAAGCACCTTTGACGTTGGTATTGAAGATGAAGTCGTAGTCTTCCTCGCCCACATCCTGGATACGCTGAGTGGTACTAACGCCAGAGTTGTTGACCAGGATATCGATGGGTCCAACCTCGGTCTCGGCATGCGCCACGGCGGCCCGGATGCTGGCCGTGTCCGTCACGTCAAGCATCACCACATGTGCATCACCGCCCTCGGCCTCGATCTGCGCACGCAGGTCTTTCAGCTTGTCCATGCGCCGGCTTGCCAGCACCACCGCCGCGCCCGCGCGGCTCAGGGTTTTGGCAAATTGGGCGCCCAGCCCGCCCGAAGCGCCTGTCACCAGTGCAACCCGTCCCGACAAATCCATGCTGTAAGCCATGGCAAACTCCTGTTGATTAGAGATCAGCGTCTTTCCTGCTGCTGACATTAGCAGAATAAAATCAGGTGCTGTACGGCGAGCACAGCCGGCACGTTCCGCAATTCATTATCAGCGAGCCCCACATGACCAACCAAGACATCCTGGCCCAGTTCGGCCCCCGTGAAGCCATGGAATACGACGTGGTCGTGGTCGGTGGCGGCCCCGGCGGCCTGGCCACTGCCATCCGCCTGAAACAGCTCGCTGCCGAAAAAGGCACGGAGCTGTCGGTGGTGGTGCTCGAAAAAGGCTCGGAACCGGGCGCACACATCCTCAGCGGCGCGGTGATGGACCCCAGGGCGCTGACCGAACTGATCCCGAACTGGAAAGAACTGGGTGCACCCCTGAACCAGGCCGTCACCGCCGACGAGGTGCTGTTTCTCAGCGAAACCGGCGCCACCAAAACGCCGGGCTTTCTGGTGCCAGAGTGTTTCCACAACGAAGGCAACTACGTCATCAGCCTGGGCAATGTGGTGCGCTGGATGGCACAACAGGCCGAAAATCTCGGCGTGGAAATTTTCCCGGGTTTTGCAGCGGCTGAAGTGCTCTACAACGAGGACGGTTCGGTCAAGGGTGTGGCCACCGGCAACCTCGGTGTGGGCAAGGACGGCCAACCCAGCGACCACTTCCAGCTCGGTATGGAGTTACACGGCAAATACACGATCTTTGCGGAAGGCGCACGCGGCCACCTGGGCCGCCAGCTCATGGCGCAGTTCACGCTCAACGACGGCAAGGACCCGCAGGCCTATGCCCTGGGCGTGAAGGAACTCTGGGAAATCGACCCGGCCAAACACAAGCCCGGCCTGGTGGTTCACACCGCGGGATGGCCGATGGACAGCAAGACCTACGGTGGTGGCTTCATGTACCACCTGGAAGACAACAAGGTCACGCTGGGCCTGGTGGTCGGCCTGGACTACACCAACCCCTGGCTCAGCCCGTTTGAGGAAATGCAGCGCTGGAAGACCCACCCCAGCATCAAGGCCTACCTGGAAGGCGGCAAACGCATCAGCTACGGCGCCCGCGCCATCACGGCCGGCGGTCTCGTCAGCTTGCCCAAGACCGTGTTCCCCGGCGGCGCGCTGATCGGCTGTGAAGCCGGTTACCTCAATGCGGCGCGCATCAAGGGCAGCCATGCAGCGATCAAGACCGGCATGCTGGCCGCCGAGGCCGCCTACGACGCCGTGACAGCCGGTCGCCAGCACGACGAACTCACGGCCTATCCGGAAGCTTTTGCAAAAAGCTGGTTGTTTGCCGAACTCAACCAGTCGCGCAACTTCAAGCAGTGGTTCAAGAAAGGGGTCTACCTCGGCTCCTTCATGACCGGCATCGAGCAATGGCTGCTGCCCAAGCTGGGCATCCGCAACCCACCCTGGACCTTGCGCCGCACCGCGGCCGACCACGCCATGCTCAAACCGGCAGCAGAATGCCCGCAGATCATCTATCCCAAGCCCGACAACAAAATCACCTTCGACCGCCTCAGTTCGGTGTTCGTCTCCAACACCAACCACGAAGAGCAGCAACCGGCGCACTTGACGCTCAAAGACGCCAGCGTGCCGGTCAACATCAACCTGGCCACCTACGCCGGGCCGGAATCCCGTTATTGCCCGGCTGGCGTGTACGAGTACGTGAAGAACCCGGACAACAGTGACCGCCTGCAGATCAATGCGCAGAACTGCGTGCACTGCAAGACCTGCGACATCAAGGACCCGACGCAAAACATCGTCTGGGTCACCCCTGAAGGGGGCGGCGGGCCCAACTACAGCGGCATGTAAGCCGCACAGGGGTTTACTCTGGTTTGTAGCCCGTTGTCATCCTCAAGACACGGCTTTGGGATATAAAAGAGCCAGACTCAACAGGAAGCCCCCCTGTGCGCATGGCAAAGCTTTATCAACGCAAGTGGCTGCTGATTCGCTTGCCGCTTGTTCTGGCCGCAATCGCCGTCGCGGTTTACCTGTGGGTCTGTGTCTGGCCCATGCCGCCCACGCGGCTGAGCATCACCACGGCGCAAACCGACGGCGCCTACCACCTGCACGCCCAGCGCTACGCCGACAAACTGGCGCAACACGGCGTCACGCTGGAGATCCTGAGCTCGGCGGGTTCTGAAGAAAACCTCAAGCGCCTGCGGCAGGCGGATACACCCGCCGATCTGGCCCTGATGCAGGGCGGCTTCGGCTACCTCGGGGCCTCCTTCGAGGGCCGTGACCGAAGCCGTGTGTTGACCCTGGCGAACGTCGATGTCGAGCCGGTCTGGCTGTTCTCCAAGAACCGTGAAATTGATTCGCTGACCCAGTTGCAGGGCATGCGCCTGGCCATCGGCCCCGAAGGCAGTGGCCACCGCAAGGTTGCGCTCAAGTTGCTGGAGCAGGCGCGCATCGGTAAAAACGAACTCACCCTGTTGCCGCTGAGCGGCAATGCGTCGGTGCAGGCCATGCGGCAAGGGACGGTTGACGCCGTGCTGATGGTGGTGGCGCCCGAATCTGCCGCGTTGCAAAACATGCTGAGCGTGCCGGGCATCCAGATTGCCAATCTCAGGAAATCGGCCGCCATCACCGAACGCAACCCCTATCTGGAGTCTCGCCTGCTGGCACAGGGAACGCTGGACACCCGGCTGCCGCCGCGCGACAGCACCCTGCTGACCACCTCGACCAGTCTGGTGGCACGTGAAGGCCTGCATCCCGCGCTGCAGCGGCTCGCCATCGCGGTTGCCATCGAGGTGCACGCGGGCGGCGGCCTGTTTCACCGTCCCGGCGACTTCCCCTCGCTGCGGCGCATCGACTTTCCGACCTCTGCCCATGCGAGGGAGACACTGGCCCACGGCTTGCCCTGGCTGGAACAGGTGCTGCCCTTCTGGTGGGCGCAGCTCACCAGCCGCATTTTGCTGATTTGCCTGCCTCTGGTCTTGCTGGCGGCCTGCCTGATGCGCTTGATCCCCGCTTACCTGCGCTGGGTGCTTGAGAGCCGGGTCAACCGCTGGTATGGCGAGCTGAAGTTTATTGAGAACGATCTGTCGCAACCCGATCTGACCGGGCTGGATCTCAGCAAATTCCTGCTGCGTCTGAACAGCATTGACAACACCCTGCTGGCTTTCGCCACCCCCAGAGACCTGATCGCCCGCTGCTACACCTTGCACCAACACATCGAGTTTGTGCGCCAGCGGCTTTACCGGATGCGCGGGCGATGAAACTGCTGCTGCTCTATCGCCGGCGCTGGGCGCTGTTTTACCTGCCGCTGATGTTGCTGGCACTGGCCGCGCTGTGGTGGTCGGCCACCTCGTGGAAGGCGCTGCCGCCAAGCAGGGTCCTGATCGCCGCCGGCTCCCAGCAAGGCAGCTATGCCCAACTGGCCCAACGCTATGCCGAACACCTGGAGCAACTCGGGCTCGGCGTCGAGATTGTTTACTCAGACACGCAAAAAGGCTCGCTGGAGCGCCTGCGGACCGGCGACAACGCAGACATTGGTTTTGCACATGGCATCTATGCGGGCAGCAGCAACGATGTACAGGCCCTGGCCGTGATCGGACGCGAACCGGTTTGGATTTTCACGCACCTGCCGGGGCTGGCATCCTTGTCGCAGGCCAGGGGGCTGAAGCTGGCCGCCAGGCCCGTCGACTCGTCATCACGGAGCGCCGCCCGGACGCTGTTGGCCCATGCCGGCGTGCGTGAAGGCGAGGTGACTTTTGTCAACAGCGCTGGCCTGGACGCGGCCAACACCCTGCTGGACGGAAAAATCGACCTGTTTTTCGAAGCCGCCGGCGAAGATGCCCAAGCCATCCGGTTGCTGAACCAGAGCAACCTTGTTCATTTGCTCGGAACCGAGCGCGCCGGCGCCCTGTCGGCACAGGAGCCGCGTTTGCAGTCCATCCTGTTGCCGCAGGGCGCCATCGAACTGCGCGGCGATGTCCCGCCACGCGACCTGATCCTGATGGGCATGCAAACCCATCTGCTGGTGCGGCCGGACATGCACCCGGCGCTGCAGCGTGCGCTGATTGAAGCCGCCGTCGACATTCACCAGTTCCCCAGTTTTTTGCAGCGTCACGGGCAATTTCCAGGCTTTCGCGGCAGCGACTTTCCGCTGTCCCCGCATGCACGCGCGCTGAGCCTGGGCAGCCGGCCGTGGCTGGAGTCGCTGCTGCCTTACCGGCTGGCGCAATGGGCCGAGCTGCTGCTGTATGCGGTGCTTCCCGTGTTGCTGCTCAGCGGCTTTCTGCTGGCCTGGATTCCCCGGTTGTTCGACTGGCGCATCAGCGCGGCGATGCAGAATTTCTACGGTGAACTGAAGTTTCTTGAAACCGATATCGAAAAAACCGTCACCGACGATCCGATGTCATTGCGCCGACTGCTGGCCCAGCTCGACAACATCGAAAAACAGGTCACACAACTGGACCTGCCGGCCGAGTTTTCCGAGCGCTGGTACACCTTGCGCGAGCACCTGGCCGCCGCCAGGGAAAGACTGCTCACGCTCAGGGCGCGCTAGACTGGTGACCTTGCAGCCAGCACATCGCTGGCCCACAACGCCTACTGAAAGCCCCACACTCATGAACATCGTCATCACCGGCGGCGCCGGATTTTTGGGCGTGCGCCTGGCCCGTGAACTGCTTCAACACAAAACGCTGTCGCTGGCCGGCAGTGCAGCGCAGACCATCACCCGCATCACGCTGGTGGACCGCGCCGCGCCGCCCGCAGACTTGCTGGCCGACAGCCGGGTGCACGCCATGGAAGGCGACCTGAACGCCTTGCTGGCGCCGGACAACACGGCAGCACCCGTGGTGACCGAAGAAACATCGCTGATTTTTCATCTCGCGGCTGCGGTCAGCGGCGAGTGCGAGGCCGACTTCGACCTCGGCATGCGCAGCAACCTGGACGCCACCCGCGCGCTGCTGCAAGCCTGCCGCGCGCTCAAGACCTCACCCACCCTGGTTTTTGCCAGCTCGCTGGCCGTGTTCGGCAATTCGCCCGAGCAGCCTCTTCCCGCCGTGATCACCGACACCACCCTGCCGACGCCGCAAAACAGCTATGGCATCCAGAAATTCATCGGCGAACAACTGGTGGCCGACTATGCGCGCAAAGGGTTTGTGCGGGGCCGAAATGTGCGGCTGATGACCGTCAGCGTGCGCCCCGGCAAGCCCAACGGCGCGGCGTCAAGTTTTCTCAGCGGCATGATCCGTGAACCGCTGGCCGGCGTGCGCGCTGTCTGCCCGGTCTCGCCGGAAACGCCGGTGGCGCTGTCCTCGCCCGGCCACACCATAGACGGCCTGATTCGCGCCGCCGTGGCCAGCGATGCAGACTGGGGCGCGCGCACCGCCATCAACCTGCCGGCGCTCAAAACCACCGCCGGCGAGATGGCCGCAGCGCTGGCTCGCGTGGCCGGCAAGGACGTCGCTGCGCTGATTGACTGGCAGCCCGATCCCGTGATCGCCAACATCGTGACCAGCTGGCCGGCCCACATCGACGCCGCACGGGCGGCCCGCCTGGGCTTGCTGCCAGAGCAAAATTTCGACGACATCATTCGCGCCTACCTCAGCGAAAACCCCTATGCGGTGAAGCAAGCCGTGCGGTGAGAATTGCAAGTTGTATGACAACTTTCTGACTCACCTCTCTTAATCCCGTTTTCGCCATTTAATCCGAGGAGACATTGATGACTTATTTCAAACCCGCACTTTCCAGGCTGGCTCTGGGCATGACGTTGGCATTGGGCTTGGTGGCCGGCGCTGCGGCCCAAACCACGATGAAGATCAGCATCTCGACGGCTCAGAACTCGCACCAGGGTGTGGCTATCGACACCTTTGCGCGTGAAGTGGAAAAACGCACGGGTGGACGCTACAAGATCCAGACCTTCTACAGCGGCTCTCTGGGCGGCGAGCGCGAGTCGATTGAAGCGGCCCAGCTCGGCACGCAGGAGCTGGCCTTCTCGTCGACCGGTCCGGTCCCGAACTTTGTGCCCGAGA
>NZ_JAYWHI010000016.1:0-13521 GCF_043778355.1 Polaromonas sp. | reverse complement strand
TGGAACCGCTCCCACACTACGGGGTCAACATCAGTATGACTTCCGCGTTAAAGCCTGATGAACAAATTTGTACCGACTATGTTCGCCCTGGCGACTGCAATGCCCGCCTTCGCCATCGACTCCATCCCGCTCGACCAGCTTCGCCCCGGCCTTTGGAAAGTTGAGCGAAAGATCGAAAAGCTCGATTTGACGCCCGTTGAATACGAGACGCGCAACAGCGAATACTGCGCCGATCCCAAAAAGGAACTGACGCGCACGTTGAAGGCGATGAGTTTTTTATGCAAGACCAACGTCACCAAACTGGCCGACAACCGGTATCAGGCGCAGGCGCGCTGTAATCTTGGTGCAATCTCTGGCAGCAATACGACCATCATCGCCATCGCGAGCCCTGATCAATACAGCGCTGAGGTGGATACCAGCGGTATCAAGTTCGGTGAGAAGCAGCATCGCAAGGAGCAGGTCACCGCGGTTCGCACGGGCGATTGCAAAGAGTAGCAGCGCAAGCCGTCTGCCACCGCCTGCCGATTTCGTCGACAGTGCGGTGAGCCTTAGAAACTACGCCACACTACAGCCACATACGGGGACTACACTCTCCAGTATGAAAGCCACCAAAATCGTTGCCACGCTCGGCCCCGCGAGCGATACCGTTGACACCATAGCCGCCATGATCGAGGCGGGGTGCGACGTCTTTCGTCTGAACTTTTCGCACGGCACGCCTGAGGATCATCTCGGTCGCGCCAACCGCGTGCGTGAAGCCGCCGCGCGAGTGGGTCGCGAGGTGGCGATCATGGGCGACCTGCAGGGCCCAAAAATTCGCGTTGGCAAATTTGAGAATGGCAAGGCATGGCTTGAAGCGGGTCAAAGCTTTTTGCTCGACGCCGCGCTCGATAACAAGGCACCGGTCTCCAACAATAAGCAGGCGAGCCTTGACTACAAGGAATTGCCGCAGGACGTGAAAGTGGGCGACACGCTGCTGCTGTCGGACGGGCTCATTCAGCTCAAAGTTGAGCGCGTGGTGGGTGACAAGGTCTTCACCTTCGTCGAGCTGGGCGGCGAGCTGTCCAACAACAAGGGCATCAATCGTCTCGGCGGCGGGTTGACCGCTGCGGCGCTCACGGCCAAAGACATGGCCGACATCAAAACGGCGGTGGAGATTGATTGCGATTACCTCGCGATCTCGTTCCCCAAAAGCGCCAACGACATGCAGACGGCGCGCACCATCCTCGCGGCGGCTGGTGGCAAGGCGAAACTCATCGCCAAGATCGAACGTGCCGAAGCGATCATTCCGCAAACGCTTGACGAAATCATCGATGCCAGCGACGGCATCATGGTCGCACGCGGCGATCTCGCCATCGAGGTCGGTAACGCTGCCGTGCCCGCGCTGCAAAAGCGCATGATCAAACGCGCCCGCGACCGAAACAAGCTCACCATCACCGCCACGCAGATGATGGAGAGCATGATCTCGGCCCCAGTACCGACCCGCGCCGAGGTCAGTGACGTAGCCAATGCCGTGCTCGACGGCACCGACGCCGTGATGACATCGGCCGAAACTGCCGCCGGCCGTTACCCGCTGGAAACCATTGTCGAGATGGCCAATATCTGCGCCGAAGCCGAAAAGGCCGAGGACGTCAAGCTGGACGCTGACTTCACCGGTATGACCTTTGGGCGCATCGACCAGTCGATTGCCATGGGCGCGCTGTTCACCGCCTATCACCTGGGTTGCAAAGCCATCGTCGCATTGACCGATTCGGGCTCCACTGCGCTGTGGATGAGCCGCCACCGCATCCACATCCCCATCTACGCGCTGACACCCAAACTGGCGACCCAGCGCAGGATGGCGCTGTACCGCAATGTGCGTCCGTTGCTGATGGACCAGAGCATAGAACGCGATATGGCGCTGGGCGAGGCGGAGCTGCATCTGAAAAAGCGTGGCATCGTCGCCAGCGGCGACATTTACGCCATCACCTGCGGCGAACCCATGGGGGCGCCGGGTGGCACCAACATGCTCAAGATTTGCCGGGTAGAGTGATCAAATCGGGCGCCAGCCCATACCGGTCAGGCGTAACCAGCTATTAAAACCATAGCGTCAATGAAGACCTCAGCGACGGGCGGTTTTGAATCTGACGGCGCTCACGCGGCGTAGTCAGAAGATGACTCTCCGAAACCCACTTCTTTCGCGTCGCGGCTGGCTCGGCCTCGCGTCGGTGTTTGGCCTGGCCGCACTGAGCGGCTGTTCGGCCTCCGGCGCGCTCAATGCCCTGGTCCCCAGCGACAGCTACACACTGCGCACGGACCTGGCGTATGGCCCGCAGGCGCGGCAGCGGCTCGATGTCTACCTGCCGCTGGGGCGGCGGGCACCCGGTCCCGTCGTGGTGTTTTTCTACGGCGGCAGCTGGACCACCGGTGAACGAGAAACCTACCGCTTTGTTGGCGAGGCGCTGGCTTCGCGCGGCATCGCGGTGGTGGTGGCCGACTACCGGCTCAGCCCGCAGGTGAAATACCCGGTGTTTCTGCAGGACAGCGCGCAGGCATTGCGCTGGACGTTTGAAAATCTGGACGCGCTTGGCGCCGATCCGCGCCAGGTGTTTGTCATGGGCCACAGCGCTGGCGCCTACAACGCCGCCATGCTGGCGCTGGACCCACGCTGGCTCACCGGCGCAGGCCTGAAGCCCGCGCAACTGGCCGGCTGGATCGGCCTGGCCGGGCCCTATGACTTCTTGCCCATAGGCAACCGCGACGTGCAGGTCGCCTTCGAGTGGCCGGGTACACCGGCCGATTCGCAGCCCCTGGTGCATGCTTCGAAAAACTCCCCGCCGGCGCTGTTGCTGGCCGCGCGCGGCGACACCACCGTCAACCCGGTGCGCAACTCTGAAGCCCTGGCCCGCCGCCTCAAAACCGTCGGCGTGCCGGTGGAGCTGCAGGTCTATGACCGGGTCAGCCACGTGACCCTGGTGGCCGCGCTGGCCTCGCCGCTGCGCGGGCTGGCGCCGGTACTCGACGACATCGCGCGTTTTATCGCCCAGGCACGGGCCTGAGGGCGCGGGGCTTTGTGCGGGGTAACGCACGGTGAATCCACACCCTGCGGGTAAAATGGGCTTGGTTACCATCCGGTTACCTCCGGGTCACCCGCAACCAGTCACCCCCTAAGGAATATTTTTATGGCACTCGTTTCCATGCGCGAGCTGCTGGACCATGCAGCCGTCAACGGCTACGGCATTCCGGCTTTTAACGTCAACAATCTCGAGCAGGTCCAGGCCGTCATGGAAGCCGCCAGGGAAACCGGCGCTCCGGTGATCCTGCAGGCCAGCGCCGGTGCCCGCAAATATGCCGGTGAGCCCTTTATCAAACATCTGATCCAGGCCGCGCTCGAGATGTATCCGCAGATTCCGCTGGTCATGCACCAGGACCACGGCCAGAACCCGGATGTCTGTCAGGGTGCGATCAACCTCGGCTTTTCGTCGGTGATGATGGACGGCTCGCTCGAAGCCGACGGCAAGACGATTGCCAGTTACGAGTACAACGTCGACGTGACCAGAAAAGTGGCGCAACTCGCGCACAAGGTCGGCGTCACGGTCGAGGGTGAACTCGGCTGCCTCGGCTCGCTGGAAACCATGAAGGGCGACAAGGAAGACGGCCACGGCACCGACGCGACCATGACGCGCGAGCAACTGCTGACCGACCCCGAGCAGGCTGCCGACTTCGTCAAACAAACCCAGATCGATGCACTCGCGATTGCCATCGGCACCAGCCACGGCGCCTACAAGTTCACCCGCAAGCCCACTGGCGACATCCTGGCCATTGACCGCATCAAGGAAATCCACAAACGCATTCCGAGCACGCATCTGGTGATGCATGGTTCGTCGAGCGTGCCGCAGGACCTGCTGGCGATCATTCGCCAGTACGGCGGCACCATGAAGGAAACCTACGGTGTGCCGGTGGAAGAGATCCAGGAAGCCATCAAACACGGCGTGCGCAAGATCAACATCGACACCGACATCCGGCTGGCGATGACCGCTGCGGTGCGCAAGTTCCTGGCCGAGAGCCCCGAGAAGTTCGACGCCCGTGAGTGGCTCAAGCCGGCACGCGAGGCCGCCAAGGCGATCTGCAAGCAGCGTTACATCGAGTTCGGCTGCGAAGGTCAGGGCGCCAAGATCAAGGGCGACACGCTGCAGGTGGTGGCCGCCCGTTATGCCAAAGGCGAACTCGCCCAGGTGGTTCACTGACATCGGATTGACGATAATTCAGGGCCCGCAGGCAACTCGTCTTGAGTTGCGCGGGCCTTTTGACTTGTGAGCACCATGACTCCAGCCCTGCACACCTCCGCCCTGACCTCCCTGCCGCTGCTGGCGCGCGGCAAGGTCCGTGACAACTACGCCGTTGGCAAAGACCGCCTGTTGATGGTCGCCAGCGACCGCCTGAGCGCTTTTGATGTGATCCTCGGCGAACCGATTCCGGGCAAGGGTGCGCTGCTCACGCAGATGGCGCTGTTCTGGTTCGACAAGCTGGGCCACCTGTGCCCGAATCACCTGACCGGCGAAGCGCCCGAAAGCGTCGTCACACCGGCCGAGGTGCCGCAGGTCACCGGCCGCTCCATGCTGGTCAAGCGCCTCAAACCGATCCCGGTCGAGGCCGTGGTGCGCGGTTACCTGGCCGGAAGCGGCTGGAAGGAATACCAGGACGGCCAGGCGGTGTGTGGTGTGCCGCTGCCTGCGGGCCTGAAAAACGCCTCGAAACTGCCCGCACCGATTTTTACGCCAGCAGCCAAGGCGGCCGTCGGTGAGCACGATGAAAACATCAGCTTCGAGCAGGTTGTGAAAGTGGTCGGCCCCGTGCTGGCTGCGCAGATTCGCGACATCAGTATCCGTATTTACGAAGCGGCGGCGGCCTTTGCGCTGACCAAGGGCATCATCATTGCCGACACCAAGTTCGAGTTCGGCCTTGATGAAGCCGGCACGCTGACGCTGATGGACGAGGTGCTGACGCCGGATTCCTCGCGTTACTGGCCGGTGGAGGGTTACCAGGCGGCGTTTGCCGCGGGCAGCAACCCGCCCAGCTACGACAAACAGTTTGTGCGCGACTGGCTGGAGCAGACCCTGGTCAACGGCAAGCCCTGGGACAAAACCCCGCCGGCACCGCGCGTGCCGCAGGAGGTGGTCGAGAAAACCGCCGCCAAGTACCAGGAAGCGCTGACGCGGTTGACAGCCTGAGCCGCTGGCCCAGACCTTGGTCTAAAATACGCGCAACCCAAGGAGCGTTGCAGCGAAACCCCGTTTCGTCAGGCTTGGGTGACAGCAGTGCCCACGGCCTGCCTTTGCAACGGCGCTCACCTTTGATTCTTAAGGTGAGAGTGAATGTCCGAAATCCAGGTTCCCCCCATGAAGTTGTCCGGCCTTGAGCCGGTGGCCATCGGCGCGGGCACGCTGTTCGTCAACATCGGCGAACGTACCAATGTGACCGGTTCCAAAGCCTTTGCCCGCATGATCCTCAATGGCGAGTACGAACAGGCGCTGGTCGTGGCACGCCAGCAGGTGGAAAACGGTGCGCAGATCATCGACATCAACATGGACGAGGCCATGCTGGACAGCCAGGCCGCCATGGTGCGTTTCCTGAACCTGATCGCCAGCGAACCCGACATCGCGCGTGTGCCCATCATGATCGACAGCTCCAAGTGGAGCGTGATCGAGGCCGGCCTGCGCTGCATCCAGGGCAAGGGCATCGTCAATTCGATCTCGATGAAGGAAGGG
Organism: Polaromonas sp.; assembly: GCF_043778355.1. GTDB lineage: Bacteria > Pseudomonadota > Gammaproteobacteria > Burkholderiales > Burkholderiaceae_C > Polaromonas. The sequence goes on along the minus strand of NZ_JAYWHI010000016.1, from coordinate 7,777 downwards.
TTGGAGCCCTTCAAGCACCAGGCCAAACTGCTCAAGCGTTACGGCGCCGCCGCCGTGGTCATGGCTTTTGATGAAAAAGGCCAGGCCGACACCTACGAGCGCAAGATCGAGATCTGCGAACGCGCCTACCGCGTGCTGGTTGACGAGCTGGACTTCCCGCCCGAAGACATCATCTTCGACCCGAATATTTTTGCGATTGCCACCGGCATCGAAGAGCACAACAACTACGCGGTCGATTTCATCAACGCCACGCGCTGGATCAAGCAGAACCTGCCCGGCGCCAAGGTCTCGGGCGGTGTGTCCAACGTGTCCTTCAGCTTTCGCGGCAACGACCCGGTGCGCGAAGCCATCCACACCGTGTTTCTCTACCACGCGATCCAGGCCGGGATGGACATGGGCATCGTCAACGCTGGCATGGTCGGCGTGTACGACGACCTGGAGCCGACCTTGCGCGAACGTGTCGAAGACGTGGTGCTGAACCGCACGCCGGTTTACAAGGACGGCGAAGAACACCTGAGTCCGAGCGAACGCCTGATCGAAGTCGCCGAGACCGCCAAAAGCGGCGCCAAGGACGACAGCAAACGCAACGAGTGGCGCGCGCTGCCGGTGCGTCAGCGCCTGTCACACGCGCTGGTGCACGGCATGAACGAACACATCGTGCTAGATACCGAAGAGGTCTGGCAGGCGATCAAGGCCGAAGGCGGCAGGCCCTTGCATGTGATCGAAGGCCCGCTGATGGATGGCATGAACGTGGTCGGCGACCTGTTTGGCCAGGGCAAGATGTTTTTGCCGCAGGTGGTCAAAAGCGCACGTGTGATGAAACAAGCCGTGGCGCATCTGCTGCCCTACATCGAGGCCGAGAAGCTGTTGCTCGAAGCGGCCGGCGGCGACGTCAAGACCAAGGGCAAGATCATCATCGCTACCGTCAAGGGCGACGTGCACGACATTGGCAAAAACATCGTGACCGTGGTTTTGCAGTGCAACAACTTCGACGTGGTCAACATGGGGGTGATGGTGCCCTGCCATGAGATTCTGGCGCGCGCCAAGGTCGAAGGCGCCGACATCGTCGGGCTGTCGGGCCTGATCACGCCCAGCCTCGAAGAGATGCAGTACGTGGCCGGCGAGATGCAGAAGGACGAGCATTTCCGCATCAAGAAAATTCCGCTGATGATAGGCGGCGCGACCACCAGCCGGGTGCACACCGCGGTCAAGATCTCGCCGCATTACGAAGGCCCCGTGGTCTACGTGCCCGACGCATCGCGCAGCGTCAGCGTGGCGCAAAGCCTGCTCTCGGACCAGGCCGCCAAATACATCCAAGAACTCAACAGCGACTACGACAAGGTGCGTACCCAGCACGCCAACAAGAAGCAGACGCCCATGTGGCCGCTGGCCAAGGCGCGCGCCAACGGCACACCGGTCGACTGGGCGACTTACACACCGCCCAGGCCGAAGTTCATCGGCCGGCGCGTGTTCAAGAACTTCGATCTGGCCGAGCTGGCGGACTACATCGACTGGGGCCCGTTCTTCCAGACCTGGGACCTGGCCGGTCCCTTCCCGGCCATCCTGAAGGACGAGGTGGTCGGCGAGGAAGCGGTGCGCGTTTTTGGTGACGCCAAGCGCATGCTCAAACGCCTGATCGAAGGCCGCTGGCTGACCGCCAGTGGCGTGATCGGGCTGTACCCGGCCAACAGCGTCGGCGACGACATCGAGATCTATACCGACGAGTCGCGCAACGAAGTCGCGATGACCTGGTACGGCCTGCGCCAGCAGGCCGAAAAAACCGCGCTCGACGGCGTGATGCGGCCCAGCCGATGTCTGTCGGACTTTGTCGCCCCCAAGGTGCTTGCTCCTGATTTAATAGCTGCTCGCGCACGATTGACAAGGGCTGGTGGCCAAAATGACTCAAAAATCGAGGATTACATCGGCATCTTCGCGGTGACGGCTGGCCTGGGCGCCGAGAAGAAGGAAAAATACTTCAACGACGACAACGACGATTACTCGTCCATCATGCTTAAGGCGCTGGCCGACCGTCTCGCCGAAGCCTTTGCCGAAGCCATGCACAAGCGTGTGCGCCAGGACTTGTGGGGTTACGCGCCCGGCGAAACCCTGAGCCCCGAGGACATGATTGCCGAAAAATACCAGGGTATACGCCCGGCGCCGGGCTATCCGGCCTGCCCGGACCACAGCGTCAAGAAAGACATGTTCGAGCTGCTGCAGGCCGGCGACATCGGCATGGCGCTGACCAGCAGCCTGGCCATGACACCGGCGGCCAGCGTCAGTGGCTTTTACCTGAGCCATCCCGATAGCGTTTACTTCAACGTCGGCAAGATCGGTGACGACCAGTTGCAGGACCTGGCGAAACGGCGCGGCGAAAAGGCCGAAGATTTGCAACGGCTGCTGGCGCCGAATCTGTAGGCCCTGCCGTGCGGCGGGCAGGGCGTGGCACCATCGATAGCGTGAGAACTGCTTCCATGACTTTTCATCAAGCCTTTGTTCTGGCGATCATGCTGTCCGGGGCGCCCGCTGTGAGGGCGCAGACCGACATGCAGCCGATCGGAGCTTTCAGCATCGACCGTACCGAGGTGACCGTCGAGCAGTTCCGCCAGTTTGTCCATGCCACGCGCACCGTCACGGCTGCCGAGCGGGCCGGGGGCGGCAGCACTTTTGAAAACGGCTGGGAGCAACGCAAGGGCTGGACCTGGCAAGCGCCTTTTGGCACACCCGCCGCGCCCCTGGAGCCGGCGGTGCATGTGACCTACGATGAAGCGGCCGCCTTCTGCCAATGGTCAGGTAAACGCCTTCCGCGTGATGCCGAGTGGGGAGAAGCTGCTTACACCGAACGCCGGGCCAGCCCTCCTGCGGGTTTTGTTGCCGGCAAGACGTATACGTATCCCACCGGGGACCAGCCGTTGGGCGCCAATTGCCTGGGTGATTGTGGAACCGTCAAAACAGTGACCACGGCCGTGACATCGCGTGGGCGCGGTCACGCGCTCACGGGCAGCACACGCCCTGGCGTGAACGGCCTGTACGACATGGGCGGCAATGCGTGGGAGTGGGTCGACAGCGGCGCAGGCGGCGACAAGCGCACACGCGGCGGCTCATGGTGGTATGGCGCTGCCAGCATGCGCGACGACCATCGTCAGAGCAAACCGCGCGACACAGCGGTGGTGTACATCGGCTTCCGGTGTGCCAGCAACCAGTAAGCGGCGGCGCCGGCAGCAGCGCTCAGGTTGACGCCTTCAACACCCGCCGGTATTGCACCGCCTCGGCCACATGCGTGAGTTGCACCGATTCGGCGCCGGCCAGATCGGCAATCGTTCGCGCCACTTTCAGGCAGCGATGAATGCTGCGGCCCGACCACCCCAGTCGCGCCGCCGCCGTGTTCAGGAATTTCGCGGCGGCTTCATCGAGCTGACATTGGCTGTCGATGGCCTTGCCCTGCAACCCCTGGTTGCTGCTGCCCTGGCGGGCCATCGCCCGTTCGCGCGCAGCGACCACACGCTGCCGAATTGAAGCGGTGCTTTCCCCCGGCGGCGTGTTGATCAATTCGTCGGCCGCCAACGCGCCCACTTCAACATGCAGGTCGATGCGGTCCAGCAAGGGGCCGCTGAGCTTGCCCTGGTAACGCGAGACCTGATCGGGTGAGCAGCGGCAGGCGCGCAGCGAGGAGCCGAGGTAGCCGCAAGGACAGGGGTTCATGGCCGCGATGAGCTGGAAACGCGCAGGAAATTCTGCGCGCTGCGCCGCGCGCGAGATCGTGATGGTCCCCGACTCCAGCGGTTCACGCAGCGCCTCCAGCGCGGCGCGTGGAAACTCGGGCAACTCATCGAGAAACAACACACCATGGTGCGCCAGCGAAATCTCACCCGGCTTGGGCGGTGATCCGCCACCCACCAGCGCCACGGCGCTGGCCGTGTGGTGCGGCGAGCAGGTCGGGCGCTGGGCCCAGCGCTCCAGCGAAAAGCGGCCACCCAATGAAGCGATGGCGGCGCTTTGCAGCGCTTCTTCAGTACTCATGGCCGGCAGCAGGCCCGCAAAGCGCTGGGCCAGCATCGACTTGCCGGAACCCGGCGCACCCATCATCAGCACACTGTGGCCGCCGGCTGCGGCAATTTCGAGCGCGCGTTTGGCCGCTGCCTGGCCCTTGACGTCCGACAGGTCCGGGTAGGCTGCTTCTTGGTGCGCCGCACTGGCTTGCAGTCTCGCCCAGCCGGCTACGGGCTCGGGCGGCGTGTCGCCCGGCAGGAACTGGCGCACCACGTCGAGCAGGTGGGTGGCGCGGTAGACCTCGGTGCCCGGCACCAGTGCGGCTTCCTCGGCGCTGCCTTCGGGCAGCACAAGTTTGGGTTTGGCGGCGCCGGCGTCCGCCCCAGGTAGCGCCAGGCTCATGGCCAGCGCGCCGCGGATGGGGCGCAACTCGCCGCCCAGCGACAGCTCGCCGGCAAATTCGTAGCCTTGAAACTTGCGGGTGTCGAGCTGCCCGCTGGCCGCCAGGATGCCCAGCGCAATCGGCAGGTCGAAACGGCCCGAGTCCTTGGGCAGGTCGGCCGGTGCCAGGTTGACGGTGATGCGTTTGTTGCCCGGAAACTCCAGCCCGGTGTTCTGGATGGCGGAGCGCACCCGCTCTCGGGCTTCCTTGACCTCGGTCTCGGCCAGGCCGACCAGGGTGAGGCTGGGCAGCCCATTGGCCAGGTGAACCTCGACACAGACCGGATGCGCTTGCATACCCAGCAAGGCACGGCTTTGCACTAAAGACAGGCTCATGGCTCGACTTCTCCCTGTTTTGCACCATAAAGGCGCAATTTCGTGCGCACCAAAAAAGTGCATATCTTGTATTTATTTCAGTCCACTGTAACGCGGCACCCTTCGCGGGAGACGACAACAAGCGTAAGGCCTACAAATTTTGGCACGCTCTGTGCTAAGGAGAGCCGGTACCAAGAAACATGTTCTTTCAACTTACCCTTTGGAGCCATCGATGAAACTTAAAGCCACCTTTGTCGCAGTCGCAGTATCCCTTCTTGCCGCAGGCAGCGCTTTTGCCCAGGCTGCTGCCCCTGCGCCGGATTACACCCTGTCTTACAACGTCGGTGTTGTTTCTGACTATCGCTTCCGCGGCATCACACAGACGTCCGGCAAGCCGGCCTTGCAGGGCGGTGTTGACTTTGTACACAGCAGCGGGTTTTACCTGGGTGCCTGGGGCTCCAATGTGAAGTGGGTCAAGGAAGTCAATGGCGCGACCAAGGGCTCCTATGAGGTTGACCTCTACGGTGGCTTCAAGGGCCCTATCGCCAACGGCATCGGCTATGACGTGGGCCTGATCACTTACCAGTACCCTGGCAACAACTCGGGCGTTGCCAATGCCAGGTACCCCAACGCCGTCGCAGCGGGCGACTATGGCAATGCCAGCACCACTGAATACTACGGCGCGCTGACCTACAGCGTGGTTACCTTGAAATACAGCCGCAGCGCCGGTCGTTTCCTCGGCAACAACAACAGCTCGGGCAGCACCTACATTGACCTGAGCGCAACCTTCGACCTGGGGAACGGTTTTACCCTGACGCCGCATGTGGGCCGCCAGAAGATCCCCAACCAGAACAACACCAACGCCATCACCGGTGAGGTGAAGCGGGGCAATGCAGCCAACTACACCGACTATTCGCTGACGCTGGCCAAAGACCTGGGCAACGGTCTGTCCGCCAGCATCATGGCAACCGACACCAATGCGAAAAAAGGTGGCTTCTACACCGACCTGAAAAGAAAATTCATTGCCGACAGTCAAGTGGTGGTTGGCCTGAAATACGTCTTCTAAAAGCAAGCATTCCCATCGAGGAGAACTCATGAAACTAGTCACAGCCATCATCAAACCGTTCAAGCTGGATGAAGTGCGCGAAGCGCTGTCCGGTATTGGCGTGCAGGGCATCACCGTGACCGAAGTCAAGGGCTTCGGTCGCCAAAAGGGCCACACCGAGCTGTACCGCGGCGCTGAATATGTCGTCGACTTTCTGCCCAAGGTCAAGATCGAAGCGGCCGTGTCCGACGAGCTCGTTGACCGCGTCATCGAAGCGGTGGAGGGCGCAGCCCGCACCGGCAAGATCGGCGACGGCAAGATCTTCGTCTACAACCTGGAGCAGGTAGTGCGCATCCGTACCGGCGAGACCGGCAAAGAGGCGCTGTAAGGCTCTACCCATCAAGAGAACATCACTATGAAAAAACTACTTGCCTCCCTGGCTTTGGGTTTGAGCCTGTTCACCGGCGCCGCCGCTGTGCTGGCCCAGGCCCCTGCAGCCGCTCCCGCCGCACCCGCCGCGTCTGAAGCTGCTGCACCTGCTGCACCTGCTGCTGCAGCCACACCGGCTCCCGCCGCTGCAGCCGCCCCGGCTGCCGCAGCGGCTGCACCCGCTGCCGTTCCCAACAAGGGCGACACCGCCTGGATGATGGTTTCGACCATGCTGGTCATCCTGATGACCATCCCTGGCCTGGCGTTGTTTTACGGCGGCCTCGTCCGCAGCAAGAACATGCTGTCGGTGCTGATGCAGGTCATGGTCACCTTCTCGATGATCGTGGTGCTCTGGTTCATCTACGGCTACAGCCTGGCCTTCACCGAGGGCAATGCCTTCTTTGGTGGGTTTGACCGGCTGTTCATGAAGGGTGTCTGGGACAACGCAGCGGGAACTTTTGCCAATGCGGCAACCTTCAGCAAGGGCGTTGTGATTCCTGAAATCATCTTCGCAGCCTTCCAGGCCACCTTCGCCGGCATCACCTGCTCGCTCATCGTGGGTGCCTTTGCCGAACGCATGAAGTTCTCCGCCGTGCTGATGTTCATGGTCATCTGGTTCACCTTCAGCTACGCCCCCATTGCCCACATGGTCTGGTTCTGGTTGGGTCCTGACGCCTACACCGCCGCTGGCGTGGTCGACGAAATGACTTCCAAAGCCGGCTACATCTGGCAGTCGGGCGCGCTTGATTTCGCCGGCGGTACCGTCGTGCACATCAACGCCGCTGTGGCTGGCCTGGTCGGCGCGTACATGGTGGGCAAGCGTATTGGTTACGGCAAGGAAGCCATGGCACCTCACAGCCTGACTCTGACAATGGTCGGCTCGGCCCTGCTGTGGGTGGGCTGGTTCGGCTTCAACGCCGGCTCCGCGCTGGAAGCCAACGGCTTCGCGGCCCTGGCCTTCATCAACACCCTGGGTGCCACGGCTGCTGCGGTGCTGGCCTGGTGTGTCGGTGAAGCGCTGATGCGCGGCAAGGCCTCGATGCTCGGTGCCGCCTCGGGTGCCGTCGCTGGCCTGGTGGCGATCACGCCTGCAGCCGGTAACGTCGGCATCGGTGGCGGCCTGGTCATCGGCCTGATCGCTGGTTTTGCCTGCCTCTGGGGTGTCAACGGCCTCAAGAAGATGCTCGGTGCAGACGATTCGCTCGACGTGTTCGGCGTGCACGGCATCGGCGGTATCCTCGGCGCCCTGCTGACCGGCGTGTTCAATTCGCCAAGCCTGGGCGGCCCCGGCTATGTCGCGGACTGGGTCACGGTGACCATGGTCACGGCAGCCGATTACTCCATCGTCAGCCAGGTCTGGGTCCAGCTCAAGGCGGTCCTGATCACCGTGGCGTGGTCCGGTGTGGTGTCCTTCATCGCCTACAAGGTGGTGGACCTGACCATCGGCCTGCGTGTTAGCGAGGAAGACGAGCGCGAAGGCCTCGACATCACTTCGCACGGCGAAACCGCCTACAGCCGCTAAACCCGGTACACGCCGCAGTTGCCTGGCAACTGCGGCAG
>NZ_JAYWHI010000015.1:0-34286 GCF_043778355.1 Polaromonas sp. | reverse complement strand
GACACCAAGCAGTTTCGCGAGTTTTATGGCAGTGCCGAAGCGGTGAAGGCTGCACGCGAGGGCAAACCGATTCCTGATGGCACCATCCTCACCCTGGCGGCCTACATGGCCAAACTCGACGCTGATGGCAAACCGCTGCGGGATGTCAACGGGCGCTTCATCAAGGACAAACTGGTTGTCGTCAATTCCATGCAGAAAAAAGCCGGCTGGGGCCAGGACATTCCCGCCGACCTGCGCAATGGCGACTGGATCTATCAGTCGTTTTCGCCCGAAGGCAAAGTCAATGACAAGGCCAACTTGACGTCCTGCTACCAGTGTCACCTGCCTTTCGCGAAGGACGACTACCTCACCAACCTGGCCAAACTGGCGGGCAAGTTTCCGGTCGTAGCCACAGTGGCGAAGAAAAGCGGGCCGGGCGACGTGGCGATCGAGGGCTTCAGTTTCGGGCCAGGTGCGATCAAGGTCAGCGCGGGGCAAGCAGTGACCTGGGTCAATGCCGATGAGACGCCGCACCAGATCACGCTGACAGGCCCGCAGGGCAAACGCAGCGAGGTCATGCTCAAGGGCCAAACTGCGACTTTACAGTTCGACCAAGCGGGCACCTTCGGCTACATCTGCGGCCTGCACCCCACCATGAAAGGCACGGTCGAGGTTGCTGCCAAGCTTTGAAGCTTTCGTGCGATCAAGCGCCTTGCCACGGGCGCTTTGAGCTACGCACCATTTACAGTTCGGTGCTATATCGGTACAACTTTTCATCGCCACTGCTGCCGCCATGGCAATACTTCCGCCGGTAGGAGATGTGCGTGAATGGCTGGCCAATGGCCCGTGTAATCCCTGCGGTCATCTCACAGCCCATGTTGTCAGAACGGCACGGAGCTGAGCGGTGTCCAGGGGCTTGCGCAGTACCAGGTAGCCCTCTTCCTGCGCGTCCTGCAATTCGGGCGAGTTGATTTCACCGCTGACCATCGCGCCGCTTGCTCCGGGACAGCGGGCAAGCAATGCCCGCAGGACGTCGAATCCACTTTCACCCGAGCGCAACCGCTGGTCGCAAAAGATCGCGTCCGGCGCGAATCCGGTGTTCAGGTGGTTCATGGCAACCTCGGCGCTTGCGGCGTAGCGCGCGTCCACACCCCAGCCTTCCAGAAGTGCCTTCCATGCCCCGATCACCTGCGGGTCATCGTCCAGCACCAGACAGCGGCCACCGAGTGGCGCCACAGGCGCGCCAACGCAATCAAGGGCCACAGACGCTGCGGTTTGTGACTGGGTTTCCGCGACGCCAACCTGAAGCGCGGGGATACAAAGCCAAAAGTGGGAACCGCGGCCCAACCGCGACTGAAATCCCAGCGTCGCGTTCATCAAGCGCGCACAACGCGCCACAACAGCCAGCCCCAGTCCATGGCCAGCACTGTCGATGCGCCACGCATGTTCATTGCGGAAATAAGGTGAAAAAATCTGTTCCTTGTCTTCAGCCGCGATGCCAATGCCAGTATCCCAGACGTCGATCTGCCAGCCCGCTGCGCGCCGTCGGAGTCCAATCAAAATGCCGCCCTGCTGGGTGTAACGCAGCGCGTTATGCACCAGGTTGACCAGCGCCTGGCGAACCAAGGCATGATCGGCCCAGACCAGGGCTTCACCTTGGGGCACGCGCATGCGCAGCGCCAGGCCGCGCTGGATGGCCTGTTCGCGAAACAGGGTGACGGTGTCGCGTACCAGCGTGTGAAGTACAAGCGGTGCAGCCCGCTGTGGCGGTGCGTCAGCGTCCAGTCTGGACAGGTCCAGCAGGGCATTGAACATCTGGTTCATGGATACCATGCAGTGCTTCAGGTCGCCCAACAAGGGGGCTATCGCCGTGTTCTGGTTGCGCAGCGCAATCGCCTCTACCAGCATGGACATGGCATGGATGGGCTGACGCAGATCGTGGCTGGCGGTCGTGAGAAACAGGTTTTTTTCCTGCAGTGCCGCTTCCGCCTGCTCCTTGGCCGCGCGAAACTGTCCGGCCAGCCGTTCACTGTGCTCTTTCAATTGAACCTGCTCAATGGCGAACCGGTGCGATGTCAGCGCATGCCGGTAGATCACCAGGCTGTAGATCAGGGCCAGGGGGATCGCGATAGGCCAAAGATCAGGGAATAGCCAAAAAATCAGCAGGAGCGGGATGTGCCAGCCCAGCGCAAAAAAACGAAGGAATATGCCAAAGGTGGGGGTCTGGTGCGTGGTGTTGGTGGCAACAATGTGCGCGATGACGACGTACAACAACATCCGGAACTCTTCCGAAGCGCCAGGCGCCATCGCCATCACCGATGAACCCAAGCCTGCGCCGTGCACCCAGGCGAGGTTCTGCACCCGGGGAAGCCAGCGTTTGACCAATGCCGGATGCGAGAGGCGGCCCTGTTCCCCGGTATAGCGATGCGCCAGGCAACGTACCGCCCCGGCCAGCAGGAGGTAGCCCAATCCCCATGCAAGCACGGGCACGGCCTCGATTCGCCAGCCGAAGTAAGCCAGCAGTGGCAGCGCGATCAGCGGCATCATGTAGACGCTGAACCGCAGGCGCGAAAAGCTCATGTCGAGCAACTCGGCCTGGCTCTTGGCGCCGAGCCTTGTAATGCCGGCGGGACACAGCACTGCGCGCGCCTGGTCCCACCAGCCCGATGCCATCAGACGATCCCCGAGCGGGCGACCTGGCGGCCCTGCAGCGCCATGATGGCTTCCACCCGCGTTCGCACACCCAGCCGCTCCAGAATGGCAGTCACATGCTCTTTAACGGTGCTTTCGGTGATCTCCAGCGTCAGGGCGATGCGTTTGTTGGACAGCCCTTTGAGCAACAGGGCCAGGATATCGCCTTGCCTGGGCGTCAGGCCGAGCTCGGCAGGCGTCACTTGCCACTCGCGTTTGGCGGGATCCTTCGCGTTCGCCGCCTGTTCGATCTCAAACCACTGCCCCCCGTTGAGCACAGTGATTACCGCCTGGCCAAACGTCTCCGGGGCCGCCTGCTTGTGCACGAAGCCTTGGGCTCCGGCGGCGCGAACCCGCTGCGCAGTCGCCGGATCGTCGTCGGCACTGATGGCCAGCCAGGAGGTCTCCGGGTGTCCGGCGTGCCACCGCGCCAGCAAGGGCAGGCTGTTGCCTTCGGCCAGCCACAGGTCAGCCACCAGCAGGCGCGGGCAACCTTGCGTCTGAACAAGGTTCAGCGTTTCCTCCCAAGTGGTAACGGCGCAAACGCTTAATTCCGGACGAACCGATTGCAGGTACTGTGCCATGCCACGCCCCACCAGAGGATGGTCGTCCAGAATGATGGCGTGGCAGCTTGGGGTGGGCATGAAGGTGGCAAGGATGGCTTGAAATCGTAGCATCCATCCTCCTGTCTGGCGCACCTCCCACACCCGACTTCAGTAGGGTTGTGTTGTCAACATCCGGTTCACCCCCCTGAAGACGCATGGAGCAGCTGAGGTGTTGGCGATGCCCGGCTCTGCCCTTCTTTGGTAGGGTTCACAGGCAAAAGACGGCCCGGGAGAATCCATCTCCATTTCGATGAAAAAGGCCATGACATGAATCTCACCGTCGCGCATCTATTGGCACTGCTGGCCATGCTGCTCACCGTGCTCTCGCTGAACGTATCCCGTTTGCGCCTGAAATACGGCGTCAGCTACGGCGATGACGGGCACCGTGAGCTGACTGTGGCCATCCGGGCGCATGGCAACGCACTGGAACAGTCCCTGCTGTTTGCCGTCTTGGTGCTGGCACTGCACAACCAGGCCACCGGTGAGGCGGCTTTGCTTGCCTGGCTGGGCGCGGTATTCGTCCTGGCGCGGGTAGTGCATGCCCTGGCCATGTTTCAACGCTGGCTGCGTCTGCGGCAACTGGCACATGTGACCAGCCTGCTCGCCCAACTCACTGCGGCGGGGATGCTGCTGCGATGACTGCCAGCGAACTGACGCCGGGTGTTCGGGAGTGGCTCTCGCAGGGGAAACTGGTCCCGTATCGGGGCCGCCAGGTGTTTGTGCGGGTTGCCGGTTCGGGGCCCGCGCTGCTGTTGATTCACGGCTACCCCACTGCGTCCTATGACTGGCACCGGGTCTGGGGGGAGCTCTCACGACACTACACCCTGATCGCCGTTGACATGCTGGGGATGGGCCTGTCAGACAAACCTGCCGATCTGGCCTATTCCATTCATGACCACGCCGACCTGCATGAGTGGCTGATCAGCGCAATGAGCCTGAAGCGCGTCTGCATGATGGCGCACGATCTGGGTGTGAGCGTGGCACAGGAGATGCTGGCAAGACGCATGAGAGGAGAACCCCTGGCAAAAATTGACGCAGTGGTCATGCTCAATGGCGGGCTGTTCCCGGAGGCCTACCGACCGCGCCTGATTCTTCGCATCCTGTCCTCACCCCTGGGCCCCTGGATCGGTTCGCGCATGTCGCGTTCCGCATTTGGACGGACGATCAAGGCCCTGTTTGGACAAAACACCCCGCCTGGGGAAGCTTTACTGGATGACTTTTGGGCCCTGGTGACGCACAACGAGGGGCTTCGTGTCACGCATGGCGTCGGGCGCTTCTGGCAAGAGCGGCTCACCTTGCGCGAGCGACTGGTCGAACCCCTGCTCAAACGCGCTTTCCCTGTGCTGTTCATCAACGGCACCAGTGACCCGAACTCGGGGCAACACATGGTGGACCGCTACCGCACCCTGGTGCCTGATGCCAAGGTTTCATGCCTGGAGGGAGTGGGTCACTGGCCGCAGCTGGAACGACCAGAAATGCTTGTCGCGCAGGTTCGGAAATTCCTCGCAGAATGGGCGCGGCCAGCCAGGTAAACAAGCGCAACACCGCTGCTGCGGCCTTGCACGATCTAAGGCATCAGCACCTGCCAGCGGCCTTCAGCAATGCATTGCAGTTGGGCGCAGGCTTGCTGTCGGCGCCAGCCGCAGGTCCGCCCCGGCCCATTTGTGTGCAAATGGCGTCCGAATGCGGCGTCTGCCCGAAGGACATGGCCTTCTGGAAACCTGTGGCGGAATACATGTAGCACTGATACGTGACACCATCCTTGGTCCTGACGGTGTAGTTGATGCGCCCGCCCGTCTCTTCGCCGGTTTTGGCGATGGTGAAGCTACCGACATCGCGGCCGATGGCTGCCGAAGTACGTTGCTCAAGACCATCCTGGCTGATGGTTGCGGCGCAGGCGCTCAAGCCCACAACGGACAGTGCCACAGCACTTTTGCAAATGCTTAATTTGAAGTTACGAATAGTCATGCGAAGGCCTCTTGGTGAATGGGACCTGCGCAGTATCGAAAATTCGCCGCACGCGGTAAACCCTTCCAAAGTAGGGTTTCAGCCTGGCAGAAAACAGGCCATGAGGCAGCCATCACGAAGCCCGCACGCGAGAGGCGCCTGAACAGCCGCGAACTCGCCAATGCGATCGAAGACGCCTAAAAATCCATCAGCTTCAGGTCCAGCGCGCGCTCCGCCAGCCATACCAGCGCAACCAGAAGCGTCAGTAGCGAGCCCCCGGCAAAGACGCCATGGCGGTAAAAGCCGGTGTTGCGCAAGTAAAAAGCTGCGGGCAGAAATGCCGCCACAATCGCCAACTGCCCGATCTCGACCCCGATGTTGAAACCCACCAGGCTGAGCACCAGCGTTTCTTGCGGCAAGCCAAGATCAGCCAGCACGCTGGCAAAGCCAAAACCGTGAATCAGGCCAAACACAAAGGCAATCAGCCAGCGACGCCGGTTGACCACTGGCTTGAGGTTATTCAGCGCTGCCAGCACCACCGACAAGGCAATCGCCGACTCCACCCACCGGGAAGGCAGCGAGACCCACCCCAGCGCAGCCAGCGACAACGTGATTGAATGGGCCACGGTGAAGGAGGTCACCACCCACAGCACCTCCCGCAAGGCCTCGCCAAACCGACCGACCCCGCGCCAGCGTCCCCCCTCGCGCACCAACACCACCGGCAGCAACAGCGATATCAGGAACAGGATATGGTCAAACCCGATCCAGATGTGCCAGACGCCCTGCCCAAAAAACTGTCCGAATTGCGCCACGCTCGACGGCTTGTCGGCACTGAAACGCTGCTGGGCCTTGTCCGGCGCCATGATGGCCGAGTGGGTGATGTTTTCCAGGTCCAGGCGCAGCAAACCCCGGTGCAGCGCATCCTGGTCAAACAGCAGGCGGTAGTTGACACCCAGTTCGCCCTCGGCCGACGGGCACGAGGCGCCCAATCTAAGAACGGCATAGGTCCCGTCGGTGTGCGCATCCACCTGGTGCTGGGTCACTCGCAACGCGCAGGAACCACCCCGGTCCAATGTCAGGGCACGCAAGGCCCAGGCTTCGATATCTGTGTGACGGGCGCGCAGCTCTCCCCAAGTGATCTCGCCGTTGCCGTCGGCATCCAGCCCGATGGCAAAGTCGATGTCGCGCAAGGCAATGTCCCACTGACCGGTCACCTGTTGGCCTTTGACATCGAGCACCAGGTAACTGTCGCTGGCTTTGTGCGCCCACACAGGGCCCGCGAGCAACAGCAAGGTGCTCAGTAAATAGATGTGCCACTTCATTTTTGACCGCCGGCCGAGGTCGATGAATCAGACGCCTGTGCAAGACGGCGCATGCGGGCGTCTTCAAAACTACTGCGCAGCAACCAGTCGCGCACCACCTGGGCGCTGGCACGGTCCTTAGCGGCAACCGAGGCTTCCAGCAGCACACGCGCATCCCGCGGTTCGCGCTGCACGGCGTAGTTCTCCTGCGCCAGACGCAAGGCGGTGACCGGATCCTGGCGCAAGCGAAGTTCAAACCGTGCTTCTTCGGCCCGATGGGTCGTGTCACCACGGGCGCGGGCGGCCGCAAACCGGTCCATCAGCATTTTTTGGTGCCGGGCGGCTTCGGGCAGCTTGAGCAGGGTCTCGGCCTCGGCCAGCCGCAACAGCAGGCTGTCGGCCGACTCCCATTTGGCCAGCAGCCGAACCACTTCGGCGGGTTGACCGGCATCCAGCAGAAAGTCGGTCCAGGCAGCCAGCAGGTACACATCGTCGCGTCCCAAACTTAGGGCCTCGCGGTAATGCGCCTGAGCTTGCGCATCCTGCCCGCGCCAGGCAGCGACCTCGCCGAGCCGGGTCAGCAGCCACAGGCGGTTGTCGGTATCGGTGACCTGGTCCAGGGTCTTCTGCAGGGTCACGTACGCCACGGCCAGTTGCCCGCTGTAGGCCTGCAACAACCCAAGGCAGGCCCCCGCCAGCGTCTGGCGATCCAATTGCTTCAAGGCTGCGCATTCCTTCTGGGCAGCGCCATAGTCAGCTTGCACCAGATAAATGGCGCCGCGCCAGGCGTGGGCTGCCGCGTAGTCCGGCGTCTGCGCCAGGGCGGCTTCAAAGTCCTTCAAGGCCCCCGAAAAATCATGTCGGTACTGGCGCAGCACACCGCGCGCCGTCAGCAAGGGCGCTGGCAAAGGATTGGCAAAGCGCGTCACTACGGCCTCGGCATAACCCACATAACGGGGGTCTCCCTGGGACAATGCCAGGTCAAAGTAACGCTGGGCCAACTCTGTGGCCAAGGCGGCGTCGGTCGGCGCTTTGGCCACGGCCGCACGCAGGGCAGCCAACTCGCGCGCGGTGCTGTCGGTAGCGCGGATCGGCAACTTCTCCAGCACCTCGGCATCGTTGGCGGGCGTGCGAGGCGCCGCGTGCGACACCACCGCCAGCATCAACGACGTCAACAACATAGTGAAAACCCTGATCCGAAGTGGGCCTGTCAACCAAAGAATAGCCATGTCTGTTGTTTGCTGAGTTGCCAGCCATTTTGTTGGCAGCTAATTGAATTAATCTTGGAGTTTACCCATGCGCAAACTATTTTCAGTTTTGATCGCCGCAACCTTCGCCACTGTTTCTTTCACGTCGATTGCCGCCTCGCACGGCGGTGCCATGAAAGATGACAAGAAAATGGAAGAGTGCAAAAAGATGGACGCATCCAAGGCCGACGACAAGATGAAGGCCGAATGCAAGAAGATGATGGAAAAGAAGTAAGTCGTCGACTTGTTTCCCTACAAGCGGGCCTTTCGGCCCGCTTTTTTGTTTCTGGCATGGCTTGCCTGCGCCGCCGAAGCGATGCGCTGCTCCCCCTCGAAGTCACCAGGATAAGTGACAGGACATCGGGTAAAAAAATCGCGCCGGCGAGGGCTCGGGCTGCTACCAGATTGAAGGCTTGGTCTACTTGCGCGCCGGTGGCAAATCGGTGCAACTGCCATGCGCGACTTCTGCCGCCATGCCAATGCTCTCGCCCAGCGTCGGATGCGGGTGGATGGTCTTGCCGATGTCCACCGCGTCGGCGCCCATTTCAATCGCCAAAGCGATCTCGCCAATCATGTCGCCAGCGTGGGTGCCGACCATGCCGCCGCCCAGGATCTTGCCGTGGCCGTGGGCTTCTTCGCTGTCGTCAAACAGCAGCTTGGTGACGCCTTCGTCGCGCCCATTGGCAATGGCGCGGCCTGATGCCGTCCATGGGAACAGGCCCGTCTTGACCTTGATGCCTTGCGCCTTGGCCTGGTCTTCGGTGAGGCCCACCCATGCTACTTCAGGGTCGGTGTAGGCGACGCTCGGAATGACACGCGCATTGAAGGCGGCGCTGGCGAGTTCCTTGTTGCCCTGCAACTCGCCGGCAATCACTTCGGCCGCCACATGCGCCTCGTGCACCGCCTTGTGCGCCAACATCGGCTGGCCGACGATGTCGCCGATCGCGAAGATGTGCGGCACGTTGGTGCGCATCTGGATGTCGACCGGGATGAAGCCGCGGTCGGTCACACTGACGCCGGCTTTCTCGGCTCCCAGCTTTTTGCCGTTCGGTGTGCGGCCCACGGCCTGCAGCACCAGATCATAGGTCTGTGGCGCGGGTGCGGTACCGCCCTCTTCTGCCGCCGCAAACGTCACCTCAATACCGGCCTGGGTCGCCTTCGCGCCCACGGTTTTGGTCTTGAGCATGATGTTGTCGAAGCGCGGCGCGTTCATCTTCTGCCAGACCTTGACCAAGTCGCGGTCGGCGCCCTGCATCAGGCCGTCCATCATTTCAACCACGTCGAGGCGTGCACCCAGCGTGCTGTAGACCGTGCCCATCTCCAGGCCGATGATGCCGCCGCCCAGGATCAGCATGCGTTTGGGCACCTCTTTCAGCGCCAGCGCGCCGGTGCTGTCCACCACGCGCGGGTCGTCCGGCATGAAAGGCAGGCGTACGGCCTGTGAACCGGCGGCAATGATGCAGGTCTTGAAGGCAATCGTCTGGCTTTTGCCGGTTTTTTCCTGCCCCTGGGCGCCGGCGGTTTCATCGACCTGCAGGTGGTTGGCGCCAATGAACTGGCCGATGCCACGCACCGTGGTGACCTTGCGCATCTTGGCCATGGCGGCCAGGCCGCCGGTGAGTTTGCCGACCACCTTTTCCTTGTGGGTTCGCAGCTTGTTGATGTCCACCGAGGGCTCGGCGAATGTCACGCCCAGCGACTCGAAATGTTTGACCTCGTCCATCACGGCGGCCACATGCAGCAGCGCCTTGGACGGAATGCAGCCGACGTTCAGACAGACACCGCCCAGCGTGGCGTAACGCTCGACCAGCACCACCTTGAGGCCGAGGTCGGCCGCACGGAAGGCTGCGGAATAACCGCCAGGGCCTGCACCCAGCACCAGCAGGTCACAGTCGAGGTCGGCGCTGCCGGTGAAGGTCGCTGCTGCAGGCGCTATCTTTTCAGGAGCTGCTTGCGCAGGTGCAGCATGGGCTGGGGACTTATTTGGTTCTGAAACCGGGGCAGCAGCGGTGCCTTCAGCTTCGAGTGACAGAACCACCGTGCCTTGTTTCACCTTGTCGCCCAGTTTGACTTTGAGCGCTTTCACGACGCCGGCGTGGCTGGACGGAATTTCCATCGAGGCCTTGTCACTTTCGACCGTCAGCAGGCTCTGGTCGGCCTGGATGTTGTCGCCGGCTTTGACCAGCACCTCGATGACGGTCACTTCGTCGAAATCGCCAATGTCAGGAATCTGGATGTCTATCGTTGCCATGTCGCTTGTCTCCGCTTGAGGGGGTCGGCTTACTTTTTGAGTTTGACCGTGAACAGTTCCACCGGGCCGGCGGAGTTTTTGTCGAATTCGCAGCCGGCGTTCATGCCGGCCAGTGCTACTTCGCGTGCCGTTTTGGCCTTGTCCCAGCTCGCGTGCATGGCACCAAGTGCAAAGCTGCGTCCGGAGCCAATGCCCCAGAACTCCTTGAACTCGAACACCTCGCGGTAGCTGTACAGGCCGTAGATACCGCTGGCATTGGCAATCAGCACGCTGAACTGGCTGGACTCGTAGGGGTCGTTGTCGTCTTCCTTGGTCTGCAGGAAAAACGCCTCCTTGAGCACCGGGTGCACCTTGTTGAAAGTGTCAAAGACTTCGTCTTTGCTGCCAAAGCGCAACTGGTCCTTGGGCAGCGAGGCCAGAGCCTTGCGCAACACCGGAAAATGCGCCACGGTGCCGGCCATACCGATGTAGCTGACACCGGCCGGCGCCTCGACCTTGAAGATTTTGCTGTTGGCTTCAAAGCGGTTGCTCAGGCGCATGTCGCCAAAGGTGATCAGCGCGTCGGTCGCGATCACCGCCTGCCCGGCCTTTTTGACAACAACCAGGGTGGTCATAGCGGCTGCAGCGCAGGGCCGCCCCAAGCAAGGCCAGCCCCCTCGGGGGGCAGCGACGTCCACGGAGTGACGCGCATGGGGGTCAAAGCAAGACCCGGCGGAAATCAGCCAGTATCGAGCCCAGATAAGCATTGAAACGCGCAGCGCCGGCGCCGTCGATCACGCGGTGGTCCCAGGCCAGCGACAGCGGCAGCATCAGGCGCGGCTGGAAGGCCTTGCCGTCCCATACCGGCTCCGTCTGACTTTTGGACACGCCGAGGATAGCGACTTCAGGCGCATTGATGATGGGCGTGAAATAGCGCCCGCCAATGCCACCCAGCGACGAGATGGTAAAGCTTGCACCCTGCATCTCGGCCGGGGCCAGCTTGCCGTCACGCGCTTTCTTCGCGAGCTCACCCATCTCCTGCGAGATCTGCATGATGCCTTTTTTGTCGGCATTCTTGAGCACAGGCACCACCAGCCCGTTGGGCGTGTCGGCGGCAAAACCGATGTTGTAGTACTGCTTGTAGACCAGTTGGTCGCCGTCCAGCGAGCTGTTGAATTCGGGGAATTTTTTCAGGGCTGCGACGCTGGCCTTGATCAGGAAGGCCAGCATGGTGACCTTGAGGCCGGACTTTTCGTTGTCCTTGTTGGTGGACACGCGGAAGGCCTCCAGATCGGTGATGTCGGCGTCGTCATGGTTGGTGACGTGCGGAATCATCACGTAGTTGCGCAGCAGGTTGGCGCCGCTGATCTTCTTGATGCGCGGCAGGTCCTTGCGCTCAACCGCGCCGAACTTGGTGAAATCCACCTTGGGCCAGGGCAGCAGATCCAGGCCGGCACCACCGCCGCCGCTGACTGCGGCCGGTGCCTTGGCCGACTGCGCCTGGGTGCGCACATCGCCGGCCATCACGGACTTGGTGAAGGCCTGCACGTCGTCCTGGGTGATGCGACCCTTGGGACCGCTGCCCTTGACCTCAGCCAGCGGCACGCCGAGCTCGCGCGCGAACTTGCGCACCGAGGGTGAGGCATGCGGCAACTGACCGGTGGGTGTAGAGGGTTCATGCACAGGCACGGCGGCGACGGACGCAGGCGCAGGCGCAGCACTCGGCGCGGGCGCGGAAGTAGTCGCGGCCGCAGGTGATGCAGCAGCCGCAGCCGGCGCACTGGCGACTACCCCTTCGAGCACCAGCAACACATCGCCGACATTGATCTTGTCCCCAAGCTTGATCTTCAGCTCTTTGACCACACCGGCCTGGCTGGATGGAATTTCCATCGAGGCCTTGTCGGACTCCACGGTCGCCAGCGACTGCTCCGCCTTGACGGTGTCACCGACCTTGACCAGCACCTCGATCACGACCACGTCCTTGAAGTCGCCGATGTCAGGCACGCGCACTTCCACCGGGCCAGCGGCAGCGGCTGGTGGTGCTACTGATTTTGTAGCTGCTTGCGCAGGCGCAACGGGGGCTGGAGCCTGTTTTTGTTCCGAAACCGGGGCCGGGGCCACCACAGGTGCCGCTGCGGCATCGCCGCTTTCCAGCACCAGCACGACCGACCCCTGCTTGACCTTGTCGCCAAGCTTGACCTTGAACTCTTTCACGACGCCGGCCTGGCTGGACGGGATTTCCATCGAGGCCTTGTCGCTTTCCACCGTCATCAGGCTCTGGTCGGCTTTGATGCTGTCACCGGGTTTGACCAGCAGTTCAATGACGGTGACTTCGTCGAAGTCGCCGATGTCGGGAATGGTGATGTCTACCAATGCCATGTTCTTGTCTCCGTTCGCTTGGTCAGGCCTGAATCAGGCGTAAAGCGGGTTGATCTTGTCGGCATTGATGCCGTATTTCTTGATGGCTTCGGCCACCTTGGCGACCGGCACAGCGCCGTCTTCGCTCAGGGCTTTCAGTGCGGCGACCACGATGTAGTGGCGGTTGATCTCGAAGTGTTCGCGCAGCTTGCTGCGGAAGTCGCTGCGACCAAAGCCGTCGGTGCCGAGCACCTTGTAGGTGCGACCCTTGGGAATGAAGGGGCGGATCTGCTCGGCATAGGCCTTCATGTAGTCGGTGGAAGCAACCACCGGGCCGGTACTGGCCGACAACTGCTGCGTCACGAAGGGCACACGTGGCGTATCCAAAGGATGCAACAGGTTCCAGCGGTCGGCATCCTGGCCGTCGCGCGTGAGTTCGTTGAAGCTCGGGCAGCTCCAGACACCGGCGGCAACACCCCAGTCCTTTTCCAGCAGCTCCTGAGCGGCGATGCTTTCGCGCAGGATGGTGCCGCTGCCCAGCAGCTGCACCGTCGGCGTTTTGGCTGCGAGCGCCGGCGCCTGCTTGCACAAATACATGCCCTTGATGATCTGCTCTTCGGTGCCGGGTTGCAGTCCGGGCATGGCGTAGTTTTCGTTGAGCAAGGTCAGGTAGAAATACACATTGTCCTGGCGCTCGACCATGCGCTTGAGGCCATGGTGCAGGATCACGCCGACTTCATGCGCAAAGGTCGGGTCGTAGGAGATGCAGTTCGGGATGGTGCCGGCCAGGATGTGGCTGTGGCCGTCCTCGTGCTGCAGGCCTTCGCCGTTGAGCGTGGTGCGTCCGGAGGTGCCGCCCAGCAGGAAGCCACGCGCCTGCATGTCGCCGGCCGCCCAGGCCAGGTCACCGACGCGCTGAAAACCGAACATCGAGTAATACACGTAGAACGGGATCATGATCCGGTTGTTGGTGCTGTATGAAGTCGCTGCCGCAATCCAGCTGCTCATGCCGCCGGCCTCATTGATGCCTTCCTGCAGGATCTGGCCTTTCTTGTCTTCCTTGTAATACATCACCTGGTCTTTGTCGACCGGTGTGTACTGCTGGCCATCGGGGTTGTAGATGCCGATCTGGCGGAACAGGCCTTCCATGCCGAAGGTGCGCGCCTCGTCGACGAGGATGGGCACGACGCGCGGGCCGAGCGCCTGGTCACGCAACAACTGCGTGAGGAAACGCACATAGGCCTGCGTCGTCGAAATCTCGCGGCCTTCGGCGGTCGGTTCGATCACCGACTTGAATGTTTCCAGCGCGGGCACCGTGAAGCTTTCGTCGGCCTTGACACGGCGGTGCGGCAGGTAGCCCCCCAGCGCCTTGCGACGCTCGTGCAGGTACTTCATCTCGGGCGTATCGTCGGCTGGCTTGTAAAACGGAATGTCTGCGAGCTGGCTGTCGGGGATGGGGATGTTGAAACGGTCGCGAAAGGCCTTGATGTCCTCGTCCGACAGTTTCTTGGTCTGGTGGACGTTGTTCTTGCCCTCGCCGATCTTGCCCATGCCAAAACCCTTGACGGTCTTGATCAGCAGCACCGTCGGCTGGCCGACGTGATTGACGGCCGCATGGAAGGCCGCATAGACCTTCTGCGAGTCATGGCCGCCACGGCGCAACTCGAAGATGTCCTCGTCGCTCATCTTGGCGACCATTTCCAGGGTCCTCGGATCCTTGCCGAAAAAATGCTTGCGCACATAGGCGCCGTCGTTGGCCTTCATGGCCTGGTAGTCGCCGTCGACCGTGTCCATCATGATCTTGCGCAGCGCGCCGTCCTTGTCGCGTGCCAGCAGCGGGTCCCAGCTGCTGCCCCAGATCAGCTTGATGACGTTCCAGCCGGCGCCGCGGAAGTCGCCTTCGAGCTCCTGGATGATCTTGCCGTTGCCGCGCACCGGGCCGTCCAGGCGCTGCAGGTTGCAGTTGATGACAAACACCAGGTTGTCGAGTTTTTCGCGCGCGGCCAGGCCGATGGCACCCATCGATTCGACCTCGTCCATCTCGCCATCGCCGCAAAACACCCAGACCTTGCGGTTCTCCGTGTTGGCAATGCCGCGGGCATGCAGGTACTTCAGAAAGCGCGCCTGGTAAATCGCCATCAGTGGGCCCAGACCCATGGACACCGTGGGAAACTGCCAGAACTCGGGCATCAGCTTGGGGTGTGGGTAGCTCGACAGGCCCTTGCCGTCGACCTCCTGGCGGAAATTGAGCAATTGCTCTTCGGTCAGACGACCTTCGAGGTAGGCACGCGCATACACGCCGGGCGACACATGGCCCTGGATGTAGAGGCAGTCGCCGCCATGGTTTTCACTTTCGGCATGCCAGAAATGGTTGAAGCCGGCGCCAAACATGCTGGCCAGCGAAGCGAAGGAGCCGATGTGGCCGCCAAGGTCGCCGCCGTCAGCCGGATGCAGTCGGTTGGCCTTGACCACCATGGCCATCGCGTTCCAGCGCATGTAGGCGCGCAGACGCCGTTCGATCTCCAGGTTGCCGGGAGAACGCTCTTCCTGGTCCACCTCGATGGTGTTGACATAACCGGTGTTGGCCGAAAACGGCATGTCGATGCTGCCCTGGCGGGCATGCTCAAGCAGTTGCTCCAGCAGGAAGTGGGCGCGCTCCGGGCCTTCACTTTCGATGACGGCGGTCAGGGCTTCGAGCCACTCCCGCGTTTCCTGGGCATCTTTGTCAAGCGCGTCGTTCGCGGCTTTACCCAAAGTGTCCACACGTGCCTGTTCCGGATTTGCAGCCATGGTTTGTCTCCTGCTGTTGGCTAGGGTGCTAGCCTGTGTTGAGTGGCGTCTTCATCACGTTGTAACGCAATTTAGATTCAAGCCCCTAGTTTCTCACAACTTTAATAAAATTTCAAATAGCGCCAATTGATTTCACATTACGACATTTAGAATCTCGGTGATCAGCCACTTCCAGACCCACAGACATGGCCAAAATACCCCATGGACAAGGTCCTGGCCGGGCAGAAGCACGGTTGGAGCAGCCCAACTCACTTAAACTGGCGGCCCACCATGCCTGTGCCCACACCCGCCACTCCCGCCCGCGCTTCCGGCACTGCGCCGCTGGCGCGGTGGCGCCACTGGTGGCGCAAACAGTCCCCGACACGGCAGGACCGCTTTGTCACCCTCGGCCCGCTGCTGGCAGTGATGCTGTTTCTGGCGGCGGTGATTGCCGCTTTCGCCTACCTGCGCATCGAGGAGATCGACCGCGAACAGCAAGCGGTCAAACGCGATGTCGAATACGCCCAACAACGCTTGCGACTGCGGCTGCTGGAGCGCCAGGAACAACTGATGCGCCTGGGCCGCGATGTGTCGAACAAGGACGTGGACACCGAGGAGTTCATCGCCCAGGCGGAGTCCCTCGTCAACCAGTATCCCGAGTTGCTGGCGGTGACCTGGGTCGATTCGCGCCGCAAGGTGAAAGCCGCCTACGTGTCGCCGAGCGCCAACCTGGCGCAGGCCCGCCTGTCCGGGGACCAACTGAAATACGGTGAGACCGAAGGCACCTTTGGCCTGGCGCGGGATTTGCGCCAACCGGTCTATTCGCGGCCTCTGACCAACAAGGACGACGCAAGTTACAACGGCCCCAGCCTGCAGCTGCAGATACCGCTCGATGAGCAGGGAAAATTCGGCGGTGTGATCATGGGTGAATACGCGGTAGACGGCCTGCTGCGCTTCGGCGTGCCCACGGAAGTCACCGCCAAATACGCGGTGGCGCTGCTGGACGACCAGGGCAAGCTGCTGGCCGGCAACCTGCCGCCGCCGCGAAACACCGCTGCCAAGCTGCTGCCCTGGTCCGACGAGGCGCAGGAATACGAAATTCCGGTATCGCCGGTCGGCAACGGGCTGCTGCTCAAGGCCCAGGGTTACCGGGCATCGCTGGGTGTGGTGGGCAGCGGTTTTTTCTGGCTGGTCAGCGCACTGAGTGCCCTCACAGTGTGGATGCTGCTGGGCACCTGGCGCCACACGCGGCGGCGTGTGCAGGCCCAGGAGGCACTGATCTCTGAAACCAACTTCCGCCGCGCCATGGAGAACTCCATGCTGACCGGCATGCGCGCGCTGGACCTGCAGGGCCGCATCACCTACGTGAACCCGGCGTTTTGCCAGATGACGGGCTGGAGCGAGGGCGAGTTGGTCGGACGCACCGCGCCTTTTCCTTACTGGCCGGATCAGGATCGCGACACGCTGGCGGCACGTCTTGACGACGAGTTGCACGGCCGCTCCACGCCCGGCGGGTTTGAGGTGCGCATCAAGCGCAAAAGCGGCGCAATTTTCGACGCCCGCATGTATGTCTCGCCGCTGATCGACCCGCGGGGCCAACAAACAGGCTGGATGACCTCGGTCACCGACATCACCGAACCCAAACGTGTCCGCGAAGAACTGTCAGCCTCCTACGAGCGCTTTACCACCGTGCTGGAGGGGCTGGACGCGGCGGTCTCGGTGGCGCCGCTGGGCAGCGAGGAGCTGCTGTTTGCCAACAAGCTGTACCGCGCCTGGTTTGGCGGTGAAGTCGCCGGCCACATGAATTTGATTGCACAGGCAGGCGTGCCGGCTGCGGCACCGACCGAGGACACGCTGGATGCCGTCGACGGGCTGGCTGGTTTCCCGACCGACACCCTGACTACGGCCCAGACCGAAAACGCCGAGATTTTTGTGCCCGAACTTGGCAAGTGGCTGGAGGTGCGCTCGCGCTACCTGACCTG
Source organism: Polaromonas sp. (assembly GCF_043778355.1). Taxonomy (GTDB): domain Bacteria; phylum Pseudomonadota; class Gammaproteobacteria; order Burkholderiales; family Burkholderiaceae_C; genus Polaromonas. Next base: position 17,177 of record NZ_JAYWHI010000015.1, on the reverse strand, counting down.
GGTGGACGGACGACTCGCCCAGATGGTGATTGCCACCGACATCACGCCGCGGCGCCACGCCGAGGAACAGGCTGCCCTGCAGGCCGAACGCGCCCAGTCGGCCAGCCGCCTGATCACCATGGGCGAAATGGCATCGAGCGTGGCGCATGAGCTGAACCAGCCGCTGACCGCCATCAACAACTACTGCAACGGCATGGTCTCGCGCATCAAGGGCCAGCAGATCAGCAATGAAGATTTGCTGGTGGCGCTGGAGAAAACCGCCAAGCAGGCGCACCGCGCCGGTCAGATCATCCAGCGCATCCGCTCCTTCGTCAAACGCAGCGAACCGAACCGCAGCGCCGCCGACGTGGCGACCATGGTCAGCAATGCGATGGAGCTGGCCGACATCGAACTGCGCCGCCACAACGTACGCCTGAGCCACTACATCGCGGCTCGTCTGCCGCCGGTGATGGTGGACCCGATCCTGATCGAGCAGGTGCTGATCAACCTGATGAAAAACGGTGCCGAATCGATCGCACAAGCCAGGCGGCCGACAGCGCGTCGCAGCGTCGAGTTGCGCGTGGTGCCCAAGACCATCGACGACCTGAGCGTGATCGAGTTTTCGGTGCTGGACTCGGGCAAGGGCCTGTCGCCCGAAGTCATGGGCCGGCTCTATGAAGCCTTCTACTCGACCAAGGCCGAAGGTATGGGCATTGGCCTGAAGTTGTGCCGCAGCATCGTCGAGTCGCACCAGGGCAGGATGCAGGCGGAGAACCTCTACAATGGCGACGAAGTGGTGGGGTGCCGGTTCACGTTCTGGATCCCCGTGACTCCCCTGCTTTCACCAGCCCTGGCTGCCACAGAAACGCCATCCCCACCGGCTGGCGTTCACTGACTAGCTGTTTGATACCGTCTAAGCAAAAGGTTTGGCATGAGCTTGATTCCCAAAAAAGGCACCGTCTACGTCGTCGATGATGACGAGGGCGTGCGCGACTCGTTGCAGTGGCTGCTTGAAGGCAAGGACTACCGGGTGCGTTGCTACGACTCCGCCGAAACCTTTTTGAGCCGCTACGACGCGCGCGAAGTGGCCTGCCTGATCGTGGACATCCGCATGGGTGGCATGACCGGCCTGGAACTGCAGGACCGTCTGGTCGAACGCAAGTCGCCGCTGCCCATCGTGTTCATCACTGGTCACGGCGACGTGCCGATGGCCGTGGACACCATGAAAAAAGGCGCGATGGACTTCATCCAGAAACCGTTCCAGGAAGAAGCCCTGGTCAGCCTGGTCGAACGCATGCTGGACCAGGCCAAGGAAGCCTTCAGCGAACACCAGCAGTCGGCCAGCCGCGACGCCCTGCTGGCCAAGCTCACTTCACGCGAAGCCCAGGTGCTCGAACGTATCGTCGCTGGCCGCCTGAACAAGCAGATCGCTGACGACCTCGGCATCAGCATCAAGACGGTGGAAGCGCACCGCGCCAACATCATGGAAAAGCTCAATGCCAACACGGTCGCCGACCTGCTGAAAATCGCCCTGGGCTCGAGCGCACCCAAGGCCTGAACACCCTCTCCTGCCGCTATCGATGCGATAGCTGCCTGCGCCCGTGGTCCAAGGACTGGCGGGCGTTTTTACTTCAAAGAACTGAACACATGACTGCACAACTGATTGATGGCAACGCCCTGTCCAAACAACTGCGCGGCGACGTCGCCCTGCGGGCTGCCGCGCTGCGCGCGCGCGGCATTGTGCCGGGCCTGGCGGTGGTGCTGGTCGGCGAGAACCCGGCCAGCCAGGTCTATGTGCGCAACAAGGTCAAGGCCTGCCAGGACAGCGGCCTGCATTCCGTGCTCGAGCAGTACCCCGTCACCTTGAGCGAGGCCGATCTTCTGGCACGCGTGGACGCCCTGAACCGCGACCCGGCCATTCACGGCATCCTGGTGCAGTTGCCCTTACCAGCCCACATCGACGCCCAGAAAGTGATCGAGGCCATTTCACCCGAGAAAGACGTCGACGGCTTCCACGTCGCCAGCGCCGGTGCACTGATGGTCGGACAGCCCGGCTTCTGGCCCTGCACACCTTACGGCTGCATGAAGATGCTCGAAAGTATTGGCTACGAGCTCAAGGGCAAACACGCGGTCGTCATAGGCCGCAGCAACATCGTCGGCAAACCCATGGCCTTGATGCTGCTGCAGAAAAACGCCACCGTGACCATTTGCCACAGCGGCACGAAAGATCTGAAGGCGCTGACGCTGCAGGCTGATGTGGTGGTCGCCGCTGTCGGCAAACGCAATATGCTGACCGCCGACATGGTCAAACCCGGCGCGGTGGTCATCGACGTGGGCATGAACCGAAATGACGAGGGCAAGCTCTGCGGCGATGTCGATTTTGAAGGTGTGAAGGAAGTGGCCGGCTGGATCACGCCGGTGCCGGGCGGTGTGGGGCCAATGACCATCACCATGCTGCTGGTCAACACCCTTGAGGCTGCAGAGCGAGGCTGACTACGCTGCCGGGCTCACATCCGCTTCCGACGCCCGACTCAGGCACCACACGGTCCAGCCGGCAGACAGCCATTGGGCCAGGTACATCACACTGCCCAAGCCGTGCCAGAACCGGAGGTCACCTCCGCTGGCGCGCGCGTTGACGATCTTCGGCCCCACGCCGAACTCCACCAGCACCGCCAGAAAAAACCCAGCTACTACATATTTGATAGCGGCTTGTGCAGTCGGGGAAAGGGCTGGCGCCTCTTTTTTATTCAATGCTAGCAGCAGGAGCATGGCACAGGCCACGCTGAGCCAGGTCTGGGCAGTGAACAGCTTTGCCGCCATCGCACCGGCAGCGGCCGGGCTGGGCAGGTGCACAAACAGCAGGGGAACCACCAGAAAACCCAGCGTACTCAGGCTGCCCCACCAGAGGGCGGCCAGCAGGATGCTGATACGGGGTTTCATGCGGCAGCTCAGATGTACATCACCGCGATGATTTCGTAACGCTTGATACCGCCCGGCGCTTGCACCTCGGCGGTGTCGCCCTCGTCCTTGCCGATCAGCGCGCGCGCGATCGGTGAGCTGATGTTGACCAGGCCAAGCTTGATGTCGGCCTCGTCCTCGCCGACGATCTGATAGGTCACCTTGTCGCCGCTGTCCTCGTCTTCAAGTTCGATGGTGGAGCCGAACACCACCTTGCCGCCGGCATCGACCTCGGACGGGTCGATGACCTGCGCCGCCGACAACTTGCCTTCGATTTCCTGGATGCGGCCTTCAACAAAACCCTGCTTGTCCTTGGCGGCATCGTATTCGGCGTTTTCGCTGAGGTCACCTTGGGCGCGCGCTTCCGAGATCAGGTTGATCACATGCGGGCGCTCCACCGTCTTGAGCTGGTGCAGTTCGGCCTTGAGCTTTTCTGCGCCCTTTTTTGTAATGGGAATGGTTGCCATGGTTTGTGTGCTCCAAAAGCGAAACCGCCACCAGTCACCTGGCGGCGGCGTCTTAACAATGATTGTCCTGGTGCCAGTTTAATGCAAATGCGCCGGCACCGGCTCGGTACTTGTCCCGATCAGTTCAGCTGTGCGTGCAGCTCCTGGATCGAATGCACGGTCAGGTTGTCCAGGTACTTCATGCCCTCCACCGCAGCTTCGGCGCCAGCGATCGTCGTGAAGGTCGTCACCCGGGCCAGCAGCGCCGAGGTGCGGATCTGCCGCGAGTCGGCGATCGCGTTGCGGCGCTCTTCCACCGTATTGATGACCAGCGCAATCTCGTTGTTCTTGATCATGTCCACCACGTGGGGCCGGCCTTCGGTGACCTTGTTGACCACGCCGCAGGCGATACCCGCTGCGGTAATGGCGGCAGCCGTGCCCTTGGTGGCCACCAGCTCGAACTTCAGGGCCGCCAGTGCGCGCGCCACGTCCACGGCGCGCTCCTTGTCGTTGTTCTTGACGGTCAGGAAAACCTTGCCCGAGGTCGGCAGCTTGGTCCCGGCGCCGAGCTGTGACTTCACAAACGCCTCGCCAAAGGTCTTGCCCACACCCATCACCTCGCCGGTGGACTTCATCTCGGGGCCGAGAATGGTGTCCACGCCGGGGAACTTGACGAAGGGGAAGACCGCTTCCTTGACGCTGAAGTACGGCGGTGTCACTTCCTTGCCGATGCCCTGCGAAGCCAGGGTCTGGCCCACCATGCAACGCGCGGCCACCTTGGCCAGCTGGATGCCGGTGGCCTTGCTGACGAAGGGAACCGTGCGGGAGGCACGCGGGTTCACTTCCAGGACGTAGATCACGTCCTTGCCGTCCACATGCTGGATCGCAAACTGCACATTCATCAGGCCGACCACATTCAGCGCTTTCGCCATGGCAGCGGTCTGCCGCTTGATCTCGGTGATGGTGTCGGCAGCCAACGAATACGGCGGCAGCGAACAGGCCGAGTCGCCGCTGTGCACGCCGGCTTGCTCAATGTGCTCCATCACGCCGCCGATAAAGGTCACGCCCTCCGGGTCGCGGATGCAGTCCACATCACACTCGATGGCGTCATTCAGGAAGCGGTCCAGCAGCACCGGCGAGTCATGGCTGACCTTGACGGCTTCGCGCATGTAACGCTCCAGGTCGCGTTGCTCGTGCACGATTTCCATCGCCCGGCCGCCCAGCACGTAGCTGGGACGCACCACCAGCGGGTAACCAAGGGCAGCGGCTTTTTCCAGTGCTTCCGGCTCGGTTCGGGCCGTGGCATTGGGCGGCTGGCGCAGCTTCAGTTCATGCAGCAGCTTCTGGAAGCGCTCACGGTCTTCGGCCGCATCGATCATGTCGGGCGAGGTGCCAATGATGGGCACGCCGTTTTTCTCGAGGTCCAGCGCCAGCTTCAAAGGCGTCTGTCCACCGTACTGGACGATCACACCCAGCGGTTTTTCCTTATCGACGATTTCCAGCACGTCTTCCAGCGTCAGCGGCTCGAAATAAAGGCGATCCGAGGTGTCGTAGTCGGTGGACACGGTTTCGGGATTGCAGTTGACCATGATGGTCTCGTAGCCGTCCTCACGCATCGCCAGCGCGGCATGCACACAGCAGTAGTCGAACTCGATGCCCTGGCCGATGCGGTTCGGACCACCGCCCAGCACCATGATCTTCTTGTTGGCTGTAGGCGCGGCTTCACACTCGCTGCCCTCGGCCTCGTAGGTCGAGTACATGTAGGCGGTGTTGGTCGCAAACTCGGCCGCGCAGGTGTCCACGCGTTTGTAGACCGGGCGCACGCCCAGCGCGACACGGCGTTCGCGGATCGCCGTGTCGGTGGTCTTGAGCTGCTTGGCCAGGCGCCGGTCAGAGAAGCCTTTTTGCTTGAGCGTGCGCAGCGTGGCCGCGTCGATCTTGTCCAGTGAGGTGGTTTCCAGCTCCAGCTCGATCTTGACGATCTGCTCGATCTGCACCAGGAACCAGGGGTCGATCTTGGTCAGCGCAAACACTTCATCGACGCTCATGCCGAGCGCAAACGCATCACCGACGTACCAGATGCGGTCCGGGCCGGGCGCGCCGAGTTCCTTCTCAAGCACCTCGCGGTCCTGGGTCTTTTCGTTCATGCCGTCCACACCAACTTCCAGGCCGCACAGGGCTTTCTGGAAGGACTCCTGGAAGGTGCGGCCCATGGCCATGACCTCGCCAACCGACTTCATCTGCGTGGTGAGACGTGAATCCGCAGCCGGGAATTTTTCAAACGCGAAACGCGGGATCTTGGTGACCACGTAATCGATGCTGGGCTCAAAACTCGCGGGCGTGGCGCCGCCGGTGATCTCATTGCGCAACTCGTCGAGTGTGTAGCCCACCGCCAGCTTGGCCGCGACCTTGGCAATCGGAAAACCTGTGGCCTTGGAGGCCAGCGCCGACGAACGCGACACACGCGGATTCATCTCGATCACCACCATGCGGCCATCGGCCGGGTTGATGGAGAACTGCACGTTGGAGCCGCCGGTGTCCACACCGATCTCACGCAACACGGCCAGACTGGCATTACGCAGGATCTGGTATTCCTTGTCGGTCAGGGTCTGGGCCGGCGCGACGGTGATCGAGTCACCGGTGTGCACACCCATCGGGTCCAGGTTTTCGATGGAGCAGACGATGATGCAGTTGTCGGCCTTGTCGCGGACCACTTCCATTTCGTACTCTTTCCAGCCGAGCAGAGATTCCTCGATCAGCAGCTCGTTGGTCGGCGAGGCTTCCAGGCCGCGCTTGCAGATGACTTCGAACTCTTCCGAGTTGTAGGCAATGCCGCCACCGGTACCACCCAGCGTGAAGCTGGGGCGGATCACGGTCGGGAAACCCAAGGTCTTCTGAACCGTCCAGGCGTCGTCCATGCTGTGGGCAATGCCGGATCGCGCCGAACCGAGGCCGATCTTGGTCATCGCGTCCTTGAACTTCAGCCGGTCTTCAGCCTTGTCGATGGCTTCGGGCGTGGCGCCTATCAGCTCGACCTTGTACTTGTCGAGCACACCGTTGTGCCAGAGGTCCAGCGCGCAATTAAGCGCGGTCTGACCGCCCATGGTCGGCAAGATCGCGTCGGGGCGCTCTTTGGCGATGATTTTCTCGACGGTCTGCCAGGTGATGGGCTCGATGTAAGTGACGTCGGCGGTGGCCGGGTCGGTCATGATGGTCGCCGGGTTGCTGTTGATCAGGATGACCTTGTAGCCCTCCTCACGCAGCGCCTTGCAGGCCTGCACGCCGGAATAGTCGAACTCGCAGGCCTGGCCGATGATGATGGGACCAGCGCCTATGATGAGGACGGATTTGATGTCTGTACGTTTTGGCATTATTTTTTCCCTCCATGCTGTTCCATGAGGGCAGTGAAACGGTCAAACAAATACGAAATGTCGTGCGGTCCAGGCGAGGCTTCCGGGTGGCCCTGGAAGCAGAAGGCCGGCTTGTCGGTGCGGGCCAAGCCCTGCAGCGTGCCGTCGAACAGGCTGATGTGCGTGGGGCGCAAATTCGCCGGCAGCGTTTTTTCATCGACCGCAAAACCGTGGTTCTGGCTGGTGATGCTGACGCGGCCGTTGTCCAGGTCTTTCACCGGGTGATTCGCGCCGTGGTGGCCGAACTTCATCTTGAAGGTTTTCGCACCGCTGGCCAGCGCCATGATCTGGTGGCCCAGGCAGATGCCGAAGGTCGGGATACCGGTCTCTATCAGTTCGCGCACCGCAGCAATCGCGTAGTCGCAGGGCTGCGGATCGCCGGGGCCGTTGGCCAGGAAGATGCCGTCCGGCTTGAGCTTGAGCACGTCGGCCGCCGGCGTCTGCGCCGGCACCACCGTGATGCGCGCGCCGCGCTCGGCCATCATGCGCAGGATGTTCTTCTTCACGCCGTAGTCAAAGGCCACGACATGGAATTTCGGCGTTATCTGAACGCCATAACCCGCGCCCAGTTTCCACTCGGTTTGCGTCCACTCATAGGTTTGCTTGACCGAGACCACCTTGGCCAGGTCCAGGCCGGCCATGCTGGGCGCAGCCTTGGCTGCGGCAATGGCCTTGTCTTTGGCGGCCTCGGTGATGTCCTCGCCTGCAGCCAGCGCCAGGATGCAGCCGTTTTGCGCGCCCTGTGTGCGCAGATGGCGCGTCAGCTGACGCGTGTCCAGGCCAGCGATGGCGACGGTGTTTTCCTTGACCAGGTACTCGGTCAAGGTCATGTCCATGCGGAAGTTCGAGGCCAGCAGCGGCAGGTCCTTGATGATCAGGCCGGCGGCGTGGACCTTCTCGGCTTCCACGTCTTCGGCGTTGATGCCGTAGTTGCCAATATGCGGGTAGGTCAGCGTGACGATTTGCTGGCAATAACTCGGGTCGGTCAGGATTTCCTGGTAACCGGTCATGGCGGTGTTAAACACCACTTCACCGACGGTGGAGCCTGGGGCCCCGATGGAATTGCCGAGAAAGACGGTGCCGTCTGCAAGCGCCAGGATGGCGTGCGGGCTTCTTCCTGATTTTCCCTGTAGAGACAAAAGCACTGGGTTCTCCGGATGGGTTACGGTTCGCCCAAGCGTGCACAAGAAACGTCTCGGTAAGACTCTTGCGGGCTGCTTTTGTGAGGGGGTTGGCTTGGTATGCGCTGGGCGAAGCTGTGTTTTGAAAAGCCACTGATTATAGCTTGCGGACGAGATCGCCTTTATGCGTTTGTGGCATGGCGCGCTGCCAGCACGAGGTCGATCTGCTCAGGCCCTGGGCAGGGACAGCGAACTGGCGTACAGGCAAATCGCCGCCGCGGCGGCCACGTTCAGCGACTCCTCGCCACCCGGCTGATCAATGCGGACCTTGAGGGCGGCGCGTGCCATCAATGCGTCGCCGACACCCTGCCCTTCGTGGCCCATGGCCCAGGCACAGGGCATGGGCAGGGCCTGCTGATGTAGAAAGCTCCCGTGGTGGGAACTGGTCACCAGCACCGGCACCGCCAGTGCATCGAGGTCCTCCAGTGCCAGTCCTTCGATCAGTTGCAGCGCGAAGTGCGCGCCCATGCCGGCGCGCAGCACCTTGGGCGACCACAGCGCCGCCGTTCCCTTGAGCGCCAGCACCTGGCTGAACCCGAAGGCCGCTGCACTGCGCAGCACGGAACCAACATTGCCGGCGTCCTGCACCCGGTCCAGGATCAGCGAAGCCGCACCCGGGGCCAGCGTGGGCGATACAGGCAGTTCCATCACGAAGCCCATGCGCGCGGGCGACTCAAGCCCACTGATGTCGGCCATCAATGCATCGGGAATTACTATGGTTTTGATAGCTGCCTGGGCCCATTCGGCAGGGGCCAGAGGCCAAAAAGACTCGCAAAAAACGCCCACAGCGGGTTTCACGCCGCGAGCCAGCGCCGCGCGGCACAGGTGATCACCTTCGAGCCAGACGCGGTCCTGCTTGCGGTAGGCGGTGTTGTCCTGCGAGAGCTTGCGCAAGTCCTTGAGCAGCGTGTTGTCCCGCGAGGTCACCAGAACCGGTGCGCCAGCGCTCAACGCAGGACCTCGGCGACGGGGCTGAAGGAGCGCCGGTGCTGCGGACAGGCGCCATGCTCACGCAGGGCTGCCAGGTGTTCGGCCGTGCCGTAACCTTTGTGGCCGGCAAAGCCGTATTGCGGGTACTCCAGGTGGAACTGCTCGCACCAGCGGTCGCGGTGCACCTTGGCGAGGATGGAAGCCGCAGAGATCGCCGGTACCAGCGCGTCCCCCTTGACGATGGCCTCCGCGAGGATGCTCAGCGTCGGCAGGCGGTTGCCATCCACCAGCACCTTGACCGGTTTGAGGCGCAGGCCTTCGACCGCGCGCCGCATGGCGAGCATGGTGGCCTGCAGGATGTTGAGGCTGTCGATTTCTTCCACCGTCGCCATGGCGATCGAGCAGCACAGGGCCTTGGCACGGATTTCGTCGTAAAGCTTTTCGCGGCGCGAAGCGGTCAATACCTTGGAGTCGGCCAGGCCCTTGATCGGCTGCAGGTCATCCAGAATCACCGCCGCGGCCACCACCGGGCCGGCCAGCGGCCCACGGCCGGCCTCGTCCACGCCGGCCCACAGGCCCGGCGTGTCCCAGGACAGCATGCTTTGTTCAGCCTGCAAGAATTTTCTGGATCGCATCGGTGGCTATTTTCGCGGTATCACGCTGCAATTCCTCATGCAGCTTTGTAAATCGTTGTTCAAGCGCGCGGATATTTTCAGGTGCGGCGATTTTCGCATCCAGCCACTGCAAAACGCCATCCGCAAGGGCGTGTGGCGTGGCGGCATGCTGCAGCAGCTCGGGAACCACAAAATCCCGACACAGGATGTTGGGCAAGCCGACCCAGGGCTGCAGCTTCTTGCGGCGCATGATCTGCCAGGACAGCCAGTTCATGTTGTAGGCGATCACCATGGGGCGCTTGTAAAGCGCCGCTTCCAGCGTGGCCGTGCCGCTGGCAATCAGGGTCACATCGCAGGCAGCCAGCACCGTGTGGGATTGGCCTGAAACAATCTGCACACGCGCCAGCATGCCCGCGGACTGCGCTGCCCGCTCGATCTGTACGCGCAGAGCAGGGACCGCCGGTACTATGATTTTGATAGCTGGATGCGCCTTCTGGACAAGGGCTGCCGCCTTAAAGAAACGCTGAGCCAGGTAGTCAACCTCGGAGCGACGGCTGCCCGGCAACAGGGCCAGCACAAGCTCGTCCGGATCAAGTCCAAGCTGCAGTCGCGCTGCGGCCTGGTCGGGTTTCATCGGGATCACATTGGCCAGCGGGTGCCCGACGTAGGTGGCGGCAATGCCGTGCTGGGCCAGCAGCGCTGGCTCGAATGGAAAAATGCACAGCACGTGGTCCACGCTGCGCCGAATTTTCGCAACCCGATCGGCGCGCCAGGCCCAGACGGCGGGGCTCACGAAATGGACTGTCCGGATGCCGGCTGCCTTGAGGTCGGCCTCGAGATCCAGGTTGAAATCGGGCGCATCGACGCCAATGAAGAGGTCGGGCCGGTCGGCCAGCAATTTCTGCCTGAGCTGCGTGCGGATGCCGACGATCTCGCGGTAGTGGCGCAACACTTCGACATAACCGCGCACGGCCAGCTTCTCACTGGGCCACCAGGCCTGGAACCCGCGCCGCATCATCTGCACCCCACCAATTCCACCGGCGCTCAGGTCCGGCCAGCGCCCGCGAAAACCGTCGAGCAGCAGCCCTGCCAGCAGGTCTCCGGAGGTCTCGCCGGCCACCATGGCGAACGAAGGTGTGGTGGAGGTTCCAGCCACTCCACGGACCGGCAGAGCGCTGGGTGCTTCCGGCATACGCGGCCTAACGCACAATGCCGCGCTGCGGCGACGTGTCTTCCAGGAAGCCCAGCATCATCTGGACATCGGGCGCTGCTTCTGGATGCTGGTGCGTTAGCGATGCGATACGCACCTTCGCCTGCGCCAGCGTCAGATCTTCGCGGTAAAGCGCCTTGTGCATGCCCTTGACGGCGGCGATGCGGTCGGGGGAAAACCCGCGGCGGCGCAAACCTTCGAAATTCATGGAGCGGGCGGCGGCAGGCTGGCCCTGGCTCATGACAAACGGCGGAAGGTCGGCAAACAACAGCGAACACATGGCCGTCATGCTGTGGGCCCCAAGGCGCACGAACTGGTGCACCACCGTGAAACCGCCGAGGATCACCCAGTCGCCGACATGCACATGGCCGGCGAGCTGGGCGTTGTTGGCAAAAATGGTGTGGTTGCCGACATTGCAATCATGCGCCAGGTGCACGTAGGCCATGATCCAGTTGTCGTTGCCCACACGCGTGACGCCACTGTCGCCGGGAGAGCCGATGTTGAAGGTGCAGAACTCCCGCACGGTATTGCGGTCGCCAATGACCAGTTCGCACGGCTCGCCCGCATACTTCTTGTCCTGCGGAATCGCGCCCAGGGAGTTGAACTGAAAGATGCGGTTGTCGCGCCCGATCGTCGTGTGGCCCTCGATCACGCAGTGCGCACCTACCGTCGTGCCAGCACCAATGCGTACATGCGGGCCGATCACAGTGTAGGGACCGACGCTGACACTGCTGTCGAGCTGGGCTGCAGGGTCAACCAGCGCGGTGGAATGAATGCCTGTCACGGAAGCGCTTTCGCTGACTCGATCAGGCGATGGTGCGCATGGTGCACATCAGTTCGGCTTCGCAGGCCATGTTGTCGTCCACGCGGGCCACACCCTTGAACTTGAACACGCCGGCCTTGAGCCGCTCCAGTGTCACTTCCATGATCAACTGGTCACCGGGCTCCACCGGGCGCTTGAAACGCGCGCCGTCAATGCCGGCAAAGTAGTACACCGTTTTCTCGTCGGGCGTGATGCCCTGCATGTCAAAAGCCAGCAGCGCCGCCGCCTGTGCCATGGCTTCGAGCATCAACACGCCCGGCATCACCGGCCGGTGCGGAAAATGACCGGTAAAAAACGGCTCGTTCATGGTGACGTTTTTCAGCGCCTTGATGCGCTTGCCCTTGTCGAGTTCGAGCACCCGGTCCACCAGCAGAAAGGGGTAGCGGTGCGGAAGCTGCTTGAGGATTTGGTGGATGTCCATCATGATTTTTCTGGGTTCTTTCGAGAGGCGATGTCTGTGGTTTGCTCCAGCACCTTGAGGCGTTCACGCAATCCGTGAAGCTGCTTGAGCGTGGCGGCATTTTTTTCCCAGTTCGCATTGTCGTCGATGGGAAACAGCCCGGTGTAGTGCCCCGGCTTGCGGATGGACCGTGTGACCACCGAGGCCGCCGAGACATGCACATGGTCGGCCAGACTCAGATGCCCCAGCACCACAGCGCCGCCGCCTACGGTGCAGTGCGCGCCTATGGTGGCGCTGCCGGCCACGCCGACGCAGCCAGCCAGCGCCGTATGCCGACCGATGTGGACGTTGTGGCCGATCTGGATCAGGTTGTCGAGCTTGACGCCGTCCTCGATCACCGTGTCCTGCAGAGCGCCGCGGTCGATGCAGGTATTGGCGCCTATCTCTACGTCATGGCCAATACGCACTGCACCAAGCTGTTCGATCTTGACCCACGCACCCTCATGCGGCGCAAAACCGAAACCGTCGGCACCGATGACAGCGCCGGGATGCACAATGCAGCGCGCGCCGATCACGCAACCATCCGCCATCGTGACACGCGCGGCCAGCCGTGTATTCGCGCCCACAAAAACGTCCCGGCCGATCACGCCATGTTCACCAACGTGGACACCAGCCTCCAGAATTGAATGTGCGCCAATACAGGCAAAAGCACCCACCGACACATCCTGCGCAAGTTTGGCGGAGGGGTCGATAAACGCGCTGGGATGAATCCTGGCTGCATCGGCAAGCTGGTGGCGCATTTTCCAGAGCTGTGTGATGCGGGCGAAATAAAGATACGGGTCGCCAACCACGATACAGGCGCCTCGCAGTGTTGCCACTTGCTCGACCTGGGGCCCAACCACCACACAGGCGGCCGAAGACTGACCCAGCTTGGACTGGTACTTGATGTGACTGAGGAAACTGAGCTCGGAGGGGCCGGCCGACTCCAGAGGCGCGAGCCGCTGGATCAGGATATCCGGGTCGCCCACCAACCTGGCGTCAAAATCACCTGCCAGCGATGCGACGATATCCCCGAGTCTGAGCGTCACACCTGGCCTGTGATCAGTACTTATCTGGCGGCGTTGAGCGCCCTGATGACCTTGTCCGTGATGTCGTGTTTGGGGCTGGCATAAACCGCCTCTTGCAGGACCAGGTCGTATTTTTCAGTCTCGGCAACCGTTTTGACCACTTTGTTCGCGCGCTCGATGACCTGCTGCAACTCTTCGTTCTTGCGGGCGTTGAGGTCTTCCTGGAATTCACGGCGTTTGCGCTGAAACTCCCGATCCTGATCAACCAGCTGTTTCTGGCGGGTCGCGCGCTGACTCTCGGACAGCGTCGGTGCTTCACGTTCAAATTTATCGGCCAGCGTTTTAAGCTGTGTACCCAGGTCGCCAAGTTCTTTTTCGCGCTTGCCGAATTCCTGTTCCAGCTTGGCCTGCGCCGCCTTGGCGCTGTTGGCCTCGCGGAAAATGCGGTCGATGTTGACAATGCCGATCTTGAACTCCTGAGCACCTGCCGTGCAGGTGATCAGGGCCATCAGCGTGGCAAGAAATACTCTGGATGAAAAATACTTCATTAGAACGATGTACCAATTTGGAATTGCAATCTCTGGATTCTATCTGTTGGCTTCTTGCTGAGCGGATTGGCAATCGCCAGGCGCAAAGGGCCCAGCGGTGAAATCCAGCTGATGCCGATACCTACCGACGAACGCAAGTCACCCAGACTGTATTTGTCGTTTTCGCCAAACACATTGCCGGTGTCCACGAAACCGAAGAGGCGCAGGGTGCGGTCGTTGCCGGCACCGGGGAAAGGCGCCAGAATTTCAGCGTTCAGCGTGATCTTTTTCGGTCCGCCGATGGCATTGCCCTGCGCATCACGCGGACCCAGTGTGCCCGGTTCAAAACCGCGCACCGAGCCAAGGCCGCCAGAGTAGGAGTTCTTGAAAACCGGGAAAGGCTGTCCATTGAGGCCTTTGCCCCAACCCAGTTCCCCGTTCAGGGCAACGGTGAACTGTTTGTTCAGCGGAATGTACTTCTGAACCTGGTAGTTGCCGCGCAGGAAGCGAGCATCACCCGCCACACCCCAATCACCATAGGCCCGCTGGAAGGTACCTTTGCTCGGAACCAGCGCGCTGTCCCGGTCGTCCCGCGACCAGCCTACCGTCAACGGAACCGTATTGCTCTTGGCGCCAAAGGTACGGATGTAATCGCGATACACCTGGGGAAGAACTGGACCGGAAATATCGATCTGTTCCACCCCGACGCCGAAATACACGGTATCCACTTCGCTGAACGGCACGCCAAAACGCACACTGCCACCAGTGGTCTTGAGCTGATAGTCACCGCCTTGGCTGTCAAAGGGGCGCGATGTTCGGGAATAGAGGTCAAAAGTCCGCGAAATACCGTCGTTGGTGAAATAGGGGTCCACCGTGCTCAGCACGAATTGCCGGTTGAATTTTCCGGTGTTGACTTCCAGGCCCAGATAGTTGCCCGTACCGAAGGCATTTTCCTGCTTGAAGCCGAAAATCAGGGACAGTTTTTCAGCACTGGAAAAGCCCGCCCCCAGTTGCAGATTACCGGTGGGCTTTTCAACCACCGCCATGTTCAGGTCGACCTGGTCCGGCGTGCCAGGCACTTCCTGCGTGTCGATGTTGACCTCGGTGAAGTAACCCAGGCGGTCCACACGGTCCCGCGACAGACGGATCTTGTCGCCGTCATACCAGGACGCCTCGAACTGACGGAATTCACGGCGCACAACTTCGTCGCGTGTGCGGTTGTTGCCGCTGATGTTGACGCGACGCACATAGGCGCGGCGCGAGGGATCGCCCTGCAGCACAAAAGCCACGCGGTTGTTGACCCGATCAATCTCGGGCTTGGCGTCCACCTTGGCAAAAGCGAAGCCAAAACTGCCGTAATACTCGGTAAACGCTTTGACGGTTTGAGCCACCAGGTCGGCGTTGTAGGCATCACCGGGTTTGATGGTCACCAGCGACTTGAACTCCTCCTCGCGCTCCAGGAAATTACCTTCAAGTTTGACGCCGGAAACCGTGAAACGCTCGCCTTCGGTGATGTTGAGGGTCACCGAGATGTCCTGCTTGTTCGGCGAAATGGCCACCTGGGTGGAGTCGACCTTGAATTCCAGGTAACCCCGTGTCAGGTAGTAGGAACGCAGGGTTTCGATGTCGGCATTGAGCTTGACGCGTGAGTACTGGTTGGACTTGGTGTACCAGCTGAGCCAGCCGCCGGTATTGAGGTCGAACAGCCCACGCAAGGTGGACTCGCTGAAAGCCTTGTTGCCAACAACACGGATTTCCTTGATTTTGGCGACATCACCCTCAATCACGCTGAACGTCACGTTGACGCGGTTGCGCTCAATCGGGGTCACCGTTGTCAGCACCTCGGCGCCATACAGACTGCGGTTGATGTACTGACGTTTGAGTTCCTGCTCGGCACGGTCTGCCAGGGCCTTGTCGAAAGGCCTGCCATCTGCAAGTCCGATATCGCGCAGCGCCTTTTTCAGCACCTCTTTGTCGAACTCCTTGGCGCCGACGAAGTCCACATCGGCCACCGTCGGCCGTTCTTCGACAATCACCACCAGCACGTCGCCGCTGACCTCCAGGCGAACGTCCTTGAACAGGCCGAGTCCAAACAGCGCGCGAATGGCACTGGAGCCTTTTTCGTCGTTGTAGGTTTCACCCACACGAAACGGAAGCGACGCAAAAATGGTTCCCGGCTCCACGCGCTGCAGACCTTCAACCCGGATATCCCGAACGGTGAAGGGATCCACGGCCCACGCAGCCTGCGCGATCAAAAAGCTGGCCACCATCGCAGATACGCTGCGGAGCTTGAATCGTTTGTTTTGTTTTTGCATGAAAAAAAGGTATTAGCCTAAAAGCCGGGTGACATCGTTAAACAGGGCAACAGACATCATGCCCAGCAAGATGGCAACGCCACCGCGCTGCAAGCGGTCCATCCACGCGTCAGACACACTCTTGCCGGTGATCGCCTCCCAAAGATAATACATCAGGTGACCACCGTCCAGAACCGGCAGCGGCAGTAAATTGAGCACACCCAGGCTGACGCTGATCAGCGCCAGAAACAGCAGGTAAGCACTCCACCCAAGGCTCGCAGACTTGCCGGCATAGTCTGCAATCGTCAGTGGCCCGCTGAGGTTTTTCAGCGACGCCTCGCCGATCAGCATCTTGCCCATCATCTTGAGCGTCAGCACCGACACCTCCCAGGTCCGCACCGCGCCGTTCCACAAACCGTCCAGCGGCCCATAACGCACTGTCACCAGCGCTGGCGGCGAGCCGACATAAGCGCTGATACGCCCTATTGACTGACCGGTCTCCTGGCGCATCTCTGGCTCGACTTGCAACTGCAGCGTTTGCCCGCCTCGCAAGACCTGCCAGCTCTGGGGGCCTTTGGCGCTGCGAATGGTTTCCCGCAGTTGCTGGCCGTCGACGATGGGGCGATCGCCGATGCGCTGCACCACGTCATCGGCGCGCAGGCCGGCTTTTTCCGCAGCACCGCCGGGCATGATTTCGCCGATCACGGCCTGTGTCCAGGGTCCGAGAATGCCGATCTTTCTGAAAAGCTGGGCATCGGCATCGGCTGCGTTGAGTTGCCCCAACGGCAGCAGCACGCTGCGGGTCGCCGCAGCACTGCCGCCGGTGGAGTCGCGCACGCCGTCGGTGACCTGCAGTTGTACGTCGCGCCCACCGAGGGCCGCGCGCGTGAGGCGCCAGCGCAAGTCCTCAAATGAGCGCACTTCCTCGAGGGCTTCGCCGTCAAAGGCGGCCCGCTGGACGCGTTCACCGCCGCGCAGACCGGCACGTTCGGCAATCGATCCCACCACCGGACTGGCCAGCACGGGCTGCGGTTCCTGCATGCCGCTCCAGTTGACGATGGCGTACAACACGATGGCCAGCAGCAGATTGGCAGCCGGCCCGGCCGCCACGATTGCGGCACGCGCGCCGAGCGGTCGGTTGTTGAAGGCCAGATGACGCTCGGCCGGATCGACCGGGCCTTCACGCTCGTCCAGCATCTTGACGTAGCCACCCAGCGGCAACATGCCGATCGAAAACTCGGTCGGCCGGTTCTTCAGCCGCCAGGTGTAGATCGGCTTGCCGAAACCGACTGAGAACTTCAGCACCTTGACGCCACAGGCCACGGCAACGCGGTAGTG
>NZ_JAYWHI010000014.1:0-13657 GCF_043778355.1 Polaromonas sp. | reverse complement strand
CCTTCCGGCACGGCCACATTGCCGACCTTTTTGCTTTCGCTTTCGATGTAGACCGGGCGTGCCGGGTCAAAGCCGCGCAAGGCCGCCCAGACCCGGCTGTCAAAGGCCTTCTGGCTCGGTTGCGGCACGCCGGGAATCATGCCGAGCACCGAGCTGCGGTGCTTGGCCAGGCCTTCCAGGTCCAGCACCTGCGCGCCCTGGGCGACCAGCGCATGCAGCAGCCGGGTTTTGCCGGCGCCGGTGGGGCCGCACACCACCCGGTACTGGTGCCGCGCCGCCAGTTGCGGCAGGTCGGCCACCAGCGCCGCGCGAAAGGCTTTGTAGCCGCCGTCAACCAGCGTCACCCTGAAGCCGATCTGGTCCAGGATCAGCGCCAGCGAGCCGCTGCGTTTGCCACCGCGCCAGCAGTAGATCAGCGGCTGCCACTCACGCGGTTTGTCCAGCACCTCGCGTTGGATGTGTACCGCGATGTTTTTGGCGACCAGCGCCGCGCCCAGCTTTTTGGCCTCGAACTGGCTGATCTGCTTGTAACGGGTGCCGACGATCTTGCGTTCCTCGTCGTTCAGGCTGGGCCAGTTGACGGCGCCGGGCAGGTGGTCTTCAGCGTATTCGCCCTCACTGCGGGCATCGATGACATCGGAATAATCGGCCAGGCTGGCCAGTGCCTGTTCGGCAGAGATCCGTTCCAGGCTCACTTGAGAAGCTTTTTGAGCTCGGGCCAGACGTTGGCCAGCATTTTGGCCTGCGCTTGCTCATTCGGATGGATGCGGTCCGCCTGGAAATTGCCGGTCGCGTCGTCCACGTCGGCCACACCCTTGAGGAAGAAGGGCAGCAGCGCGACTTTTTCGGCTTTGGCGACCTGGGTGAACAGGCCCGAGAAGGTCGCGCCGTAAGCGCCACCGTAATTGGGCGGCACCTGCATGCCCAGCAGCAGCACCTTGGCGCCGACCTTTTTTGCCGCCTGCGTCATGGCCCGCAGGTTGGCCTCGGTCATGTTCAGCGGCAGGCCGCGCAAGGCGTCGTTGCCGCCGAGTTCG
Organism: Polaromonas sp.; assembly: GCF_043778355.1. Classification (GTDB taxonomy): domain Bacteria; phylum Pseudomonadota; class Gammaproteobacteria; order Burkholderiales; family Burkholderiaceae_C; genus Polaromonas. The sequence continues at coordinate 12,620 of NZ_JAYWHI010000014.1, read as the reverse complement.
ATCACGACGACCGTGGGTTTGTGCTGGGTCAACAGGGCCGGCAGGCGCGAACGGCCCCCGGAGGTGGTGTCGCCGCTGATGCTGGCGTTGACAACACGCACGGCTTTTTTGTCGGCAGCAAGTTGTTTTTCCAGCAGCGGCACCCAGCCGGTGCCGCGTTTGAGGCCGTATTCAGCACTCAGTGAGTCGCCGACGATCAGCACGGTGTCACGGACGGAGGCCGGCGTCTGGGCCTGCACCAGCAGTGGCGCAACGGCAACAAGCGCCACCAACAGCGCGCCCAAAGGTTTTAGCAGGCGCACAGCCGCAGCGCGGGCAAGCTTGGTAAAGTCTGAACTCAAGTTTTCTGACAAGGCTGACATGTTTGAACCTGCGGTTAATGTGCCGAGTGACGCTGCTTTGCCGTCCACTCCTTCTTCAATTATTTCCGTAGAGCACGTTTTCAAGAGCGTGAGCGATTCAACTGGCACATTGACCATTTTGCGCGATATCCATTTCGCACTGGCGGCCAGGGAGACTGTGGCGATTGTGGGCGCCTCAGGTTCGGGCAAAAGCACCTTGTTGTCCATCATCGCCGGGCTGGATACGCCGACCCAGGGCACGGTGCATCTGGCCGGCCAGGACCTGTTTGCGCTCAGTGAGGACGACCGCGCCGCGCTGCGGGCGCAAAAGGTCGGTTTTGTGTTTCAGAGCTTTCAGCTCATGGGCAATCTGACGGCGCTCGAAAACGTCATGCTGCCGCTGGAACTGGGAGGCGCGAAAAACGCCCGTTCGCAGGCCACCGAGATGCTCAAGCGGGTCGGGCTCGGCGAGCGGCTCGGCCACTACCCCAAGGTCTTGTCGGGCGGCGAGCAGCAGCGGGTGGCGCTGGCGCGGGCCTTTGTGGTCCAGCCGGCCTTGCTGCTGGCCGACGAGCCGACCGGCAGCCTGGACTTCGCCACCGGCGAAACCGTGATGGCGCTGATGTTCGAGCTGAACCAGGAACTCGGGACCACGCTGGTGCTGGTCACGCACGACCGCGGCATCGCGGCGCGCTGTGAGCGCCGCATCACGCTGGAAGCCGGGCAGGTGGTTGCCAATTGATGATCAAAAAGGCCAGTAGCCCATGACTGTCGGTCGTAGGATGCTACATTTTTGATAGTGAAAGTATGTTGGCAAGAGGTGCGCCGAGCAGTTGGAATGGGGTTGTCGCATGAACCTCCGATGCAGCCTGGGGTCGAAAGTGCTTGAAGTTTCCGGTCTGACGCCGCATGTTACTGTCTCCTGGCCGTCATACAAGGCGGTTTTGCCCACCACCACGAAGACCCTGCCATGACCCCAGCCTCTGCAGCTACCTTGAAGATCGATTTTGTCTCCGACGTGTCCTGCCCCTGGTGCGTGATCGGCCTGAAGTCACTCGAAGAGGCGCTGAGCCGGGTCGGCGACACGGTGAAAGCCGACATTCATTTCCAGCCCTTTGAACTGAACCCGAAGATGCCGCCCGAGGGCCAGGACATTGGTGAACACTTGGCCGAGAAATACGGCTCCACACCCGAGCAGTCCCAGCGCAACCGCGAGATGATTCGCGCGCGAGGTCAGGAGGTCGGTTTCACTTTCAGCATGGACAAGCGCGGTCGCATTTACAACACCTTTGACGCGCACCGGCTGTTGCACTGGGCAGGAGAAGAAGATCAGGGTCTGCAGCAGGCGCTCAAGGAAGCGCTTTTCAAGGCCTATTTCACCGACGGCGAGAACCCCGGTGCCCATGAGGTGTTGGCGCGGGTGGCCAGCGAGGTTGGGCTCGACGGGGATCGCGCCAGGGCAATCCTGGGTTCGGATGAATATGCCGACGCCGTGCGTGAGCGGGAGCAGTTTTACCTGCAGCATGGCATCCACGCGGTGCCCGCTGTGATCATCAATGACACACACCTGATTTCGGGCGGTCAGCCGGCCGAGGTGTTTGAACAGGCCCTGCGGCAGATCGCTGCCGCCGGCTAAAGGACCCTCAGTTCCTCAGCGTGGCCGCCAATGTGATCTCGGCCACGCTGGCCAGTGCCTTGGACAGCGGGCAGCCACGCTTGGCGGCCTCGGCGATCTGTTGAAACTGACCTGGGTCGATGCCCGGCACTTTCGCATCCAGCGTCAGCGTGATCCGGTCGATCACAAATCCGTCGCCGTCGGGCACCAGCCGGACTTTGGCCTGGGTGTCCACTTGCTCTGTGGCGTAACCTGCCTTGTCGCAGGCAAAGGAAAAAGCCATGGTGAAACACGCAGCGTGCGCCGCGCCCAGCAGTTCTTCCGGGTTGGTGCCTTTGCGGTCGTCTTCAAAACGGCTGCCGAATCCATAGGGATAGTCTTTCAGCGCGTCAGTCTCGGTGCTGATCTGGCCCTGGCCTTGTTTGCCTTGGCCCTCCCAGTGCACGCTGGCGGTTTTTTCGGTCATGGAGTGTCCTTTGGATGATGTGATGAATCGCGGGCCACGCTGTGCATGGCCACGCATTTACTCTGCCGAGCCGGAAATTGGAAAGGCGTGAGACATCATCGCCAGCAGACGCTGGTCTTTTCCTACGCAGTTACAGCGGGGCAGCGGCGCATGCGTATGTGCTGACGGATTTTTTGACGGGGACCGATACGCCCAAGCCCTTGGCCTGGAGACGGCGTTGGGACCATACGCTTGCGCGCAGCCGACTCTCAGGATTTATCTTGCTTGGCTTTCAGCGCAGCCAGTTGCATTGCCCTGATCCGTTCGAGTTCTTTTCCGTCTTCGGTCCAGGTCTTGAATTCCTCGGGGCTTGGTGGCAAGCCTCCTTCGGTATAGGCGGCGATCTTTTTAGACAAGGCCGCGTACCGCCATTTGATGCGTTGCGCCCGCAATGCTTCCAGAAAAATGGCGTCGCGTAATGCATCTTTTTTACTCGGCGGTGACATGCGCGATATTTTGCCAATGTCATGCCTTGTGTAAGTAAAAAACTCTACTCCGGATACAAAATGGATCTCGTCCTACACGACGAGAAGGTGATTGACTCCGCCTGTTTGGCGCCGGTGCGCCGTAGAGGAAGGTCTACAGGTTCTTGACCAGCACCAGACTCTTGCGGTTGATGTTGTACTTGCGCTTGCGCGCTTCCGGCAGCCAGTCCGGGTCCACCTGCACAAAGCCGCGTTTGATGAACCAGTGCATGGTGCGTGTGGTCAGCACAAAAATGCTTGTCAGGCCCATGCCGCGCGCGCGCTGCTCGATGCGCTTGAGGATGCGTTCGCCGTCGCCCTGGCTCTGGCTGTGTGGTGACACCGTGAGTGCCGCCATTTCTGCGGTTTTGGCTTCGGGGTAGGGGTAAAGTGCCGCGCAGCCGAAGATCACGCCGTCGTGTTCGATCACGGTGTAGTGGTCGGCATCGCGCTCGATCTCGGTGCGGTCGCGCTTGACCAGGGTGCCGTCTTTTTCGAACGGCGCTATCAGTTGCAGGATGCCCCCCACATCGTCAGCGGTGGCTTCGCGCAGGCTTTCGAGCTTTTCGTCGATGACCATGGTGCCTATGCCGTCGTGCACATAAATTTCGAGCAGCAGTGCACCGTCCACCGCAAACGGCAGGATGTGGCTGCGTTCCACGCCCGATTTGCAGGCCTTGACGCAGTGCTGCAGGTAAAACGCCGTGTCGGTTGGCTGGGTCGGGTTGGGCAGGCTGACCAGCAGTTTTTCCGCGGCGGCCAGCGGCAGCTCGGTGTCTATCGGGTTGTCTTCACCCTCGGGCTGGTCCGGGCTGGTGCGGATGCCGGGAATTTCGGTCAGGAAGATCAGCTTGTCGGCCTGCAGCTCAATGGCCACGCTGGTCGCGACTTCTTCCATGGTCAGGTTGAAGGCTTCGCCGGTGGGGGAAAAACCGAAAGGTGAGAGCAGCACCATGGCGCCGAAATCCAGCGTGCGTTTGATGCCGGCGGTGTCAACCTTGCGCACCAGGCCCGAATGTTTGAAGTCCACGCCGTCGACAATGCCGACCGGGCGGGCGGTGATGAAGTTGCCCGAAATCACGCGCACGGTAGAGCCGGCCATCGGTGTGTTGGGCAGGCCCTGGCTGAAGGCGGCCTCGATCTCGTAACGCAACTGGCCGGCGGCTTCCTGCGCACAATCCAGCGCCACGCTGTCGGTGATACGCATGCCATGGGAGTATTTGGCCTCATGGCCCTTGGCCGCCAGTTGTTCATTGACCTGGGGCCGAAAGCCGTGCACCAGCACGATCTTTACGCCCATGCTCTGGATCAGCGCCAGGTCCTGCGCCAGGTGCTGCAGCTTGCCGGCGGCAATCGCCTCGCCCGCGATGCCGACCACGAAGGTCTTGCCGCGGTGCAGGTGGATGTAAGGCGCCACCGAGCGAAACCAGGGGACAAAGGTGAAATTGAAGACCGCAGACATGGGCGCGCTTTCGGGTTGCAGGAGGAGGCGTTTGGCCAATGGCAGTGAGTGTAAGGGAGGACACGGGTTTTCATCGACGTGAACCCCCTCGCCGCAGCGACTGCTTCGCCGGATAATGAACCACGCATGGACAAACTGGCCTATGGGTTCTGGGGGTGTTATTTCGGAATGACCGCACTGATGCTGGCCGGTTCCGCGATGGCGTTCAACCGTTCGCTGCACCGTATCTCGCTCAACGCCGGGTTGTCTGCAACGGCGTCCGGGTTGTTTGTACTGGCGTTTCTCGGTGCGCTGCCGATTCCGGACCCCGACACGTTGTCGCGCGTTTTGGCGCATGTGGCGATAGCGGCCTCCTCGGCGCTGGCTTATCTGCTGTTTTCGATTGTGGGCGCGCTGGACGATCACCAGGCGCGTCGGCGCGCGCAATGCGCACTTGCGGCGCTCGCGCTGGGCGGTGTGGCACTGGGCTGGCTGTTGCCTGCCGTTCGAGCGCTGGCGGTGGGTGTCGGCATCGCCTGGTGGCTCGGGTTGGTGGCTCTGGGCGTGGCACTGCGCAGCGCCTGGCGCGGGGAGCGACTCGCCTGGCGGGCATTTTTCGCCGTGCTTTTCCTGTTGATCGTGATGATTGGCCTGGGCTTGATTGCGCTGGCGCGCGGGCAGGTGCCGTGGCAGGTGCATGCTGTCAGCGCGCTGGCTGGCACCGCCTATCTGACCTTGATGGCGTCGGCATTGTGGGTGCGCTACGCCTACCTGATCGAGCTGAACCAGATCATGGCCCATGGCCCGAGTTATGACCCGGTGACCCGCATGCGGTCTCATACCGAAACCGGACAAATGATCGTCAACGCCTTCAAACACCAGCGCGATCAGCCGATGGCGCTCGGCATTCTGTTTGTGAGCATCGGCAATTTGTATGCGCTCGAAAAACTGCACGGTACCGCAGCGATGAACCATGCCCTGTTTGTTTGTGCCGGGCGCTTGCGGCAGGTGGTGCCTGCCCAGTTTGAGTCGGGACGGTTTGGCGAGGACGGTTTTTTGCTGCTGCTGCCCGAGTGCAGGGACAGCGGCCAACTGATCAAACTGGCGCACCGGCTCGGGCCGCGCATGGCGAAAGCAGTCACGCTGAACACCAGCGTGGATACCACCAGGCGCGAAAGCGAACAAACCCGCTGGCGGGCGGACCTGGGCATTGGCGTGTTGATGGTGTCCGACCCGGCGGCCAAAGTCTCTGCCACGCTGGCCACGGCACGCGCCATGTCATGCACCGCCATGAGTTATGCGAGCCGCGTGGCCTGGTTTGACCATGCCAGCGGTGAGGCGGTGGAGCTGCCATCGCCCCGTACGTCCTGAGCCGACGTTTCGTCGTGCCGGCCTCCCGAGCGCTTGTCTGCACCGATAATTGCGGGCTTATTCAGGAAGTCTTCCCTTGCCGCTTTTGCCCGTGTCCGTCCCCTTGCAGATCGATTTCCCCGAGTCCTTGCCCGTGTCGGGCAAACGAGCGGAAATCACCGCTGCCATGCAGGCCCACCAGGTGGTCATCGTCTGCGGTGAAACCGGCTCGGGCAAAACCACCCAGTTGCCCAAAATCGCGCTGGCCATGGGCCGGGGCAAACTCAACTACCCGGTCGGCCAGGGCAAGCTGATCGGCCACACCCAGCCGCGCCGGATTGCCGCCTCCAGCGTGGCCAAACGGATTGCGGAGGAGCTGAAAACACCGCTGGGCGACGTGGTCGGCTACAAGGTGCGTTTCCAGGACCGACTAAGCCGTGACGCCTCGGTCAAGCTCATGACCGACGGCATTTTGCTGGCTGAAACCCAGACCGATCCGCTGCTGAAAGCCTACGACACCATCATCATCGACGAGGCGCACGAGCGCAGCCTGAATATCGACTTCCTGCTCGGTTATCTGCGCCAGTTGCTGCCGCGCCGGCCCGACCTGAAAGTGGTGATCACCTCAGCGACGATTGATGCGCAGCGGTTTGCAGATTATTTCGCGTCGAGTACGCCGCCGCCGGGCCACCCCCCCGTGGGAGGCAGCGACGACGCGCAGCGCGGAGCGTGGGGGCCTGTGACGCCGGCGCCGGTGATTTTGGTGTCCGGGCGCATGTTTCCGGTCGAGCAGCGTTACCGTCCGTTTGAGGAGTCGCGCGACTACGACCTCAACGACGCGATCGCCGATGGCGTGGACGAACTCTGGCGCAATCCGCACAGCGCCGGTGACATCCTCGTCTTTTTGCCCGGCGAACGCGAAATCCGCGAAGCCGCCGACCACTTGCGCAAACACCTGGCGCACCAACCGCTGTTTCGCAACGCCGAGGTGCTGCCGCTGTTTGCGCGCCTGAGTCAAGCAGAGCAGGACCGCATTTTTGACGGCCACACCGGCAGACGTATCGTGCTCGCCACCAATGTGGCCGAGACCTCGCTGACGGTTCCGGGCATCCGTTATGTGATTGATGCCGGCACGGCGCGCGTCAAGCGCTACAGCTTCAGGAACAAGGTCGAGCAGTTGATGGTCGAGCCGGTGTCGCAGGCCGCCGCCAACCAGCGCGCCGGCCGCTGCGGCCGCGTCGCCGACGGCATCTGTATCCGGCTCTACGACGAGCCCGATTTTTTGGGCCGGCCACGTTTTACCGACCCCGAGATCCTGCGCAGCTCGCTGGCGGCGGTGATTTTGCGCATGAAGGCGCTGCACTTGGGCACCATCGAAAGTTTTGCCTTTATCGAGCCGCCTCAGGGCCGTGCCATTGCCGACGGTTACCAGTTGCTGGCCGAACTCGGCGCGGTGGACGATGACAACGAACTCACGCCGGTGGGCCGCAACCTGGCCCGCTTGCCGCTGGACCCGCGTGTCGGGCGCATGATCCTGGAGGCCCGGGACCGGCAGGCGCTGGACGAGGTGTTGGTGATTGCCAGCGCGCTCAGCGTGCAGGACGTGCGCGACAGGCCCATGGACAAGCAGGCGCAGGCCGATCAGGCCCACGCCAAGTTTGACGATGAAAAAAGCGAGTTCAGCGGCTACCTCAAGCTCTGGAAATGGCTGGGTGATGTGCGCGGTGGCCATGGCACCGACCACAAGCTGTCGAATCGCCAGTACGAAAACCTCTTGAGAGATAACTATGTCAACATTCGCCGCGTGCGGGAGTGGCGCGACATCCACTCGCAGTTGCACAGTGTGGTCGGCGAACAGAAGTGGGTCTTGAATGACAAGCCGGCCAGTTACGAGCAACTGCATTTGTCGATGTTGTGCGGCCTGCTCGGCAACATCGGCATCAAAAGCGATGAGGATGACTGGTACCTGGGCGCACGCGGCATCAAGTTTTACCGGCATCCGGGCGCCAAGCTCAGCAAGAAGCCGGGGCGCTGGATTGTGGCGGCCGAGCTGGTCGAGACCACGCGCCTGTTCGGCCGCGGCATCGCCAACATCGAGCCGCAATGGGTCGAGCAGGTGGCCGGGCATCTGCTGAAAAAGCAGTTGCTGGACCCGCACTGGGAAAAGAAAGCCGCCCAGGTGACCGCGCTGGAACGCGCCACGCTGTACGGGCTGGTGATCTACAACGGCCGGCGCGTCAATTTCGGGCGCGTCGATCCGGTGACGGCGCGCGAAATCTTCATTCGCGAAGCGCTGGTGGCCGGCAACTGGGACACCAAACTGCCGTTTCTTCAGGCCAACCTGAAACTGATCCAGCAGGTGCAGGACCTGGAGCACAAGGCACGGCGCCAGGACGTGCTGGTCGATGAAGAGCTGATTTACGCCTTTTACGACCAGCAGTTGCCGGCCAACATCTGCACCGGGGCGGCTTGCGAGCACTGGTACAAGGAGGAAGTCAAAAAGCAAGCGCAACTGCTGCTGCTGTCCCGCGAGGAGTTGATGCGCCACGAGGCGGCGGGCATCACCACGCAGTCTTTCCCCAAAACGCTCCGGCTGGGGGGCGTCGACTGCCTGGCGACCTATCTGCATGAACCGGGCGACGCCAAAGACGGTGTGACGGTGGATGTGCCACTGTTTGCGCTGAACCAGGTCAATGAAGAGCGCTGCGAATGGCTGGTGCCCGGCATGCTCAAAGACAAGATCCAGGCGCTGATCAAGACCCTGCACCAGCGGCCGCGCTCGCGCCTGGTGCCGCTGCCCGACACGGCGTCGCGCATGGCCGCCGAGCTGCAGCAGCCAGAGAAGTTCGGCGCCGGTTCGCTGACCGATGCGGTGCTCAAGCTGGTGCGTGATGCGACCTCGCTGGACATCAAGCGCAACGACATGAAGCTGGAGATGCTGCCGCCACACTTGTTCATGAACTTCCGTGTGGTGGACGAACATGGCCGCCAGCTCGGCACGGGTCGCAACCTGGGTGCGCTCAAGGGCGAACTGGGTTCGCAGGCGCGCGGTGCCTTCCAGGCGCTGGCCGGGCTCAAAACCCGCGCGGCGCCGGAAAACAGCCGGAATTCAGAGTCAAATCGGCCTCCAGCCCATACCGGGCGGGCGCAAGCAGCTCCTGAAAACATAGCAAATCAAAAGCCGCAGCCGGCCCGCACGCCTGAGCGCTACACCGGCTGGAGTTTTGGTGAGCTGCCGGAACTGATGGAAATCCGCAAGGGCAAACAGACCCTGATCGGCTTTCCGGCGCTGATCGACCTCGGCGACGCCGTCACCATCGAGGTGTTTGATGAGCCCGATGTCGCTGCGGCCAAACACCGCGCCGGCCTGCGCCGGCTGTTCTCGCTGCAGATCAGGGACGCGCTCAAGTACCTTGAGAAAAACCTGCCCGATCTGCAGAAAATGGCCACGGCCTACATGCTGGTCGGTCGTGCCACCGACAACTCGGGCGGCGGCACGCTGGAAGAGTTGCGTGAGCAGATCATCGAGGTGGCGCTGGACCGCGCCTTTCTGCAGGAGCCGCTGCCGACCTGCGAGCTTGATTTCAGAAAACGCATTGATGACGGGCGCGGGCGCCTGACCCTGATCGCCAGCGAGGTCGCACGTCTGGCGGCAACCATCCTGACCGAGTTTGCGGCGGCCCAGCGCAAGATCAAGGACAGCAAAAACGCCGCCGAAGCATCCCAGGATGCGGCCCAGCAACTCCAGCGCCTGGTGCCCAAACGCTTTCTGACGGCCACGCCGTATGCACAACTGCAGCACTTCCCGCGTTACCTCAAGGCCATCACCCTGCGGCTGGAAAAGTGGCGCGCCGACCCGGCCCGTGACGCCGCGCGGCTGGCCGAACTGCGGCCGCAGGAGCAGCGCTACTGGCGCCTCGTGGCCGAACGCAAGGGCGCGGCCGATGCGCGCCTGCAGGAGCTGCGCTGGTTGATCGAGGAATTGCGCGTCAGCTTTTTTGCGCAGGAGTTGCGCACCCCGCAGCCAGTCAGCATCAAGCGGCTGGACAAGGCCTGGCTGCTGCTGACCCATTAATTCAGACAACACTTTCATTCGACACAGCTGACCATGAAGCACAAGTCCGGAAAGCCGCCTCAAGCGAAACCCAGTGGCGCCCCCCCCACGCAGGTGCAGGCGCAGGCCAGCCTCGCCCTCGGCCTGGCCTTGCATCAGCAAGGGCAACTCACCGAAGCGCGGGCCAGTTACCTGCAGGTGCTCAAACTGCAGCCCCGGCATTTCGACGCGATGCATTTGTTGGGAGTGATTGCCGCGCAGACAAGAAATTTCGCCCAGGCTCTTGAATGGTTTGATCAGGCCATTGCAGTTAACGCGGGCCATGCTTTTGCCTTCAACAACCGGGGTAATGTATTGAGGGATCTGCGGCAGCCCGAAGCAGCGGTTGCGAGCTATGACCAGGCCATTGCGCTCAATGCGGACTATGCGGAGGCTCACAACAGCCGCGGCAACGCCTTGATGGACCTGGCGAAACCGCGGGATGCACTCGACAGTTTTGACAAGGCCATTGCGGTCAAAGCCGACTACGCCGAGGCGCACACCAACCGGGGAAACGCCTTGTTGGCCTTGAGGCGAGCCGAGACTGCGATCGAGAGTTACAGCCAGGCCATCGCGCTCAAGCCAGACTATGCCGAGGCCTACAGCAACCGAGGCGCGGCTTTTGCGGCGCTCAATCAGTTCAGCACTGCCATTGACAGCTACGACCAGGCCATTGTCTGCAAACCCGACTATGCGCAGGCGTATTTCAACCGCGGCAATGCTTTCCGGGAGTTGAAGCAGCCGCAGGCGGCCCTTGAAAATTATGACAAGGCCATCGCGTTGAAGGTGGACTATGCCCAGGCGTACAACAACCGCGGCAGTGCGCTCAGGGACCTGGGGCGTTTGGAAGCGGCCCTGGAGAGTTATGACAAAGCCGTCGCGTTGAGGGCCAACGACGCCAAGGCGCATAACAACCGTGGCAACGCCCTGAGCGATATGCGGCAGTTTCGCGCGGCGCTGGAAAGTTACGACCGGGCCATCGCGGTCAAGCCGGACTATGCCGAGGCCTATAACAACCGGGGCAGTGCGCTCAGGGACTTGCAACAGTCACTGGCGGCGATGGCGTGTTACGACAAAGCCATTGCGCTACAACCCGACTTTGCCAAAGCGCACCTCAACCGCAGCCTGTGCATGTTGCAGATGGGTGATTTTGAGCGCGGTTGGGAGAGTTACGAATGGCGCTGGAAAGATGAAGCCCTGCAAAAAAGCGTGCGCCAGTTCAGCCAGCCTCTCTGGCTGGGCGCAGAGCCCCTGCACGGAAAAACAATCTTGCTGCATGCCGAACAGGGGTTTGGCGACACGCTTCAATTTTGCCGCTACGCCAAGCGGGTGAACGATCTGGGTGCACGCGTCATTCTGGAGGTTCAAGCGCCATTGGCGGGGCTGCTGGCCCAACTGGACGGGGTGGCACACGTCCTCAAGCGCGGCGAGCCGCTGCCCGCGTTTGACTGCCACTGCCCTTTGTTGAGCCTGCCTTTGGCTTTCAGGACACGGTTTGACAATTTGCCAGTTGCTGTCAGCTATCTGGCGCCGCTGCCGGGCACATTGGCGCCATGGGCAGCCCGTTTGGGTGAAAAATCCAAGCCCCGCGTGGGTCTGGTCTGGAGTGGAAGCGCTACCCACAAGAACGACCGCAACAGAAGTGTGCGTTTGTTGGAATGGCTGAAGTTTCTTCCCGAAGGCCTGCAATATGTCAGCCTGCAGAAGGAGACGCGCACCGACGACAAGGAAACGCTGGCGCAGAATCCGCGCATTGGCCACTTCGACGAGGACATCAAGGACTTCTCCGATACGGCGGCGCTTTGTGCCCTGATGGATGTGGTGGTCAGCGTCGATACCAGTGTGGCGCATCTAGCCTGTGCGCTGGGCAAGCCGGCATGGATTGTCTTGCCGCTCAACCCGGACTGGCGCTGGCTGCTCCAGCGCAGCGACAGTCCCTGGTACCCCTCCGCGACGCTCTACCGGCAGCAGACGGCGGGCGACTGGGACGGTGTTTTCAGACGCATCAGTGCTGACCTGGGGCAACTTGCCGGCCCCTCGTTATCACCGCTTGCTGAAAAAATCTGAAAGTCCGGTCTCGCCTTTTGCGCCGAGACATTAAAAAAGGGACCGACTTGGAAGCCGGACCCTTTTTATGAAGATGCTGGAGTGTTAAATCCGGCCCATCAGCAGCAGCACGATCAGGATGATGACGACCAGACCCAAGCCACCGCTGGGACCGTAGCCCCAGCTTTTGCTGTGGCCCCAGGTTGGCAGTGCGCCGACCAGGATCAGGATGAGGACGATGAGCAGGATGAGGGAAATCGACATGTGGCACTCCTTGTTGTGTGTGCAGTGATTGTTGAGCGCCGCCCGGCTCAAGCCGGCAGGAAGGTGCGCTGCTGCACCGTCAGGGAGTTCCTACAGTTGACGCAGGAAAGCGGCTCGCGCTGCCGCGTTTCCTCGCGCTTGCTGCAATGGTCGACTGTCATCCCGGACCCCGGATCAAGTCCGGGGCAGGCCCGATCCGGGATCCATGTTGGCTAGCTCGTGTAGTGTGGTTTGCCAGCAAGCCGGGGGTTGCCCGGCGGCAACTCACTTTCTTTTTGCGTCGCCAAAAAGAAAGTGAGCAAAGAAAAAGGCGACCCGATGGTCTGGGTCCTTCCGCTTCGCTCCAGGCAGCCTGCGGTGCTCGACAAAAGCGGGGTCTTGCTCGAACTCGCCTTCGGCTTATATGTTATGGGTGTCGGGGTGGAGGGACTCGCTTCGGATTCGGCCGCGGCAGCGGACCGACAGTTTTGAGATTTCTCCCGCCCCACCTTCCAACGTCGA
>NZ_JAYWHI010000013.1:0-79652 GCF_043778355.1 Polaromonas sp. | reverse complement strand
AAGTTCCACAGACCGGCGGCGCGCGCCTTGGGCTTGAGCTCCTCGATGATGGCCGTCGGAATCCAGGCATTGCCCTTGGCGCGGTTCTCGGCAATCTCGCGGAAGAAGCGAGCTTCGTTGGGGTAGACATGCTGGTCCATGAAGGCCAGCAGGCGGGCCTGCATGTCCTGGACTTTGGGGGTGAAGTTGAAATCCATACTTTTATCTCCTGGAGTGATCGTTAAGTTTGAGAGGTGTGGCCGGCCTGGCTTTTTTGCGCAAAATCCCACGCCATGCGCGCCAGTGCCGGTGCGCCCTTGGCCGAGGCGACGGCCTGGGCGCTGGCGGCGGTGCCGGCTTCGACCCGTTTGGCAATGCCCTGCAGGATGGCGGCAAGGCGGAACAGGTTGTAGGCGAGGTAAAAATTCCAGTCGGCCTTGATCAATTCAGGGCTGGCGAAACCGGTGCGTTCGCAATACAGGCGGATGTACTCGGCTTCCGTCGGAATGCCCAGGCTGGCGACATCGAGGCCGCCGATGCCGCGAAAGGCGCCCGGCGGAATATGCCAGGCCATGCAGTGGTAGCTGAAGTCGGCCAGCGGGTGGCCCAATGTGGACAGCTCCCAGTCAAGCACCGCCAGCACGCGCGGCTCGGTCGGGTGAAACATCAGGTTGTCGAGGCGGAAATCGCCATGCACGATGGAAACCATGGCTTCATCACGCGCGCTGGGTGGAATGTTGGCCGGCAGCCAGGCCATCAACTGGTCCATCTCGGGAATGGGCTGCGTGATGGACGCAGCGTATTGCTTGCTCCAGCGACCGATCTGGCGCTCGAAGTAGTTGCCGGGTTTGCCGTAGTCGGCCAGACCACGCTCGGCAAACTTGACCTTGTGCAACGCGGCGATCACGCGGTTCATTTCGGTATAAATCTCGCCGCGCTGGGCTGTCGTCATGCCGGGTAGCGACTGGTCCCACAAGACGCGGCCCTCGACAAATTCCATCACATAGAAGGCACGGCCGATCACGGTTTCGTCTTCACACAGGCAGTACATCTTCGCCACCGGCACGTCGGTGCCCTGCAGGCCACTCATGACCTTGAACTCGCGCTCGACCGCATGCGCCGAGGGCAGCAGCTTGGCCACCGGGCCGGGTTTGGCGCGCATCACATAGGCGCGTGACGGGGTGATCAGTTTGTAGGTCGGGTTGGACTGGCCACCCTTGAAGATTTCGGCACTCAGCGGGCCTTCAAAGCCATCGAGGTTTTTGTCCAGGTATGCGCTGAGCGCAGCAATATCAAAGGCATGCTGACCCGAGACCTCGCGCGTGCCCAGAAAATGGTCGAAGTTGCTCATGCTTTATCTTTCCAGATCGGCTTCAGAAATACGCAGCAGGGCTTCGCGGTTGCGCACCACCAAACCGCCCGGCTCGATACGGATGGCATCCTCGCGCTCCATGGCCTTGAGTTCCTGGTTCACGCGCTGGCGGGAGGCGCCCAGCAGTTGTGCCAATTCTTCCTGTGCCAGTTGCAGGCCAATGCGCACCTCGCGTCCGTCGCTGAGGCTGCTGACGCCGTAGCTGCGCACCAGATGCAGCAACTGCTTGGCCAACCGCGCGCGCAAGGGCAGGGTGTTGAGGTCTTCCACCAGGCCGTACAACTGGCGGATGCGGCGCGCATGCAGGCGCAGCATGGCTTCGTAGAGTTCCACATGCATCGCCAGGATTTTTTTGAAATCGGCCTTGGCCACACACAGGATGGTGGTCTCGCCATGCGCATAGGCGTCGTGGGTGCGCCGGTCGCCGTCGAAGATCGCCACGTCGCCAAACCAGATGCCTGGCTCCACATACGTCAGCGTGATTTGTTTGCCCGAGATCGAGGTGGAACTCACGCGCACCGCGCCTTTGGCGCAGGCGATCCACTGCTCTGGCGGGTCGCCGCGAGCGGCGATCAGTTCGCCGTCCTTGAATCGTTGGACGTAAGCGCATCGAAGTATGTCGTGCCGGAGTGAGGGGGAGAGGGATGAAAACCAGCGGCCACCGTTGATGGCTTCTCGTTCATCTATCGTAAGAATGGGATCGTCCATGGCCTGTCTTTTGGGTGACTCTCAAGCGGCCTATTGTCGCGCCAGAGACCACCTTGCCCACGCCCACCTGTCACCTCGGTGTCCGCTCGCCCCTGGGCGCAGGCCCTAGTCGTAGCGGGGCGTGCGTTTTTCCAGGAAGGCCGAGATGCCTTCGCCGCCGTTGGGATGGTGCAGGTTGCGCACGAAATGTGCACGCTCGGCGTCCATCTGCTGGCCCAGGGTGCTGCCTGCGGCGTCGTTGATCAGTTCCTTGATGCTGGCCAGCGCATTGGGCGCGCGGGTATTGAGCGTGTCTGCCAGTTTCAGGGCTTCACTCAATGCATCACCGGGGGTCACGCAGCGGTTGACCAGCCCGAGCGCCTGCAGTCGTGCGGCACCTATGCGCTCTCCGCACATCAGCAACTCGCTGACCAATGCGCGCGGCAGGGCGCGGCCCAGGGTCCAGCTGCCGCCGCCGTCGGGCGACAGCGCCACGCTGCTGTAGGCCATCACAAACACGGCGTTGTCGGCGGCCACCACAAAGTCACAGGCCAGCGCGAGTGAAAACCCCGCGCCGGCCGCCGCGCCCTCTACCGCCGCGATGACTGGCTTGGGGAAGGTGCGCAGCGAGTCGATCCAGCTGTGCAGACCGTTGATGCTTTGCGCTTGCACGTCCTGCGGCTGCTCACGGTTGGCCAGCAGGCGCTGCAGGTTGCCACCCGCGCAGAAGGTGCTGCCTTCGCCGGTGATCACCACGCTGCGGATCTCCGGATTGTTTTCGGCAGCGTTGAGCGCCTCGACGCCGGCGGCATAAATCTCCGGGCTCAGGGCGTTGCGGAAGTCCGGGTTGCTCAAGGTCAGCACCAGGGTGGCGCCGTCGCTGGTGCTTTTGAGTGCGCCTGCCATGTCAGGACTCTTGATGCATGAGGCTCAGACCGATCGCACCACGCCGGCGCAGCCACGGGGAAGGGCGATAACGCGGGTCGCCGTAGACCGTCTGCATGTTGAACAACACTTCCAGGATGTTGGTCGGGCC
Source organism: Polaromonas sp. (assembly GCF_043778355.1). Taxonomy (GTDB): domain Bacteria; phylum Pseudomonadota; class Gammaproteobacteria; order Burkholderiales; family Burkholderiaceae_C; genus Polaromonas. The sequence continues at coordinate 76,578 of NZ_JAYWHI010000013.1, read as the reverse complement.
GTAGCGGTCGCCCATGGCCAGCGGTCCCAGCGGGTAACCCAGGCCGAGCGTGACTGCGGTTTCGAGGTCTTTCGGTGTGCAGATGCCCTGTTGGCAGATGTCGCTGGCAATATTGACAATGGTGGCTACCACGCGCTGTGTCACGAAACCGCCGCTGTCACGGATCACGCTGACGGCCTTGCCGTCGCGCGCAAACAGGGCGTGGGCGGCGTCGCGCATGTCGCTGCGGGTGGCGGGGTTGGTGGCCAGCACACGGCGTTTGGTTGCGGCATCGTCGATCAGCATGTCGATGCCGATGGTGCGGGCCGGGTCCAGCCGCTCAACCACGGCCACCGTGGTGATGTCAAAACCCAGCGGCGCCACCAGCACCAGTGCGTTCATCGATGGTGAGGCACCGGTTTCAATGCTGGCGCCCAGATTTTTGAGGAGTTGCAACAACTCTGAGCGCCGTGCTGCGCGCGGCGAGACCCAGACCGGCGGCATCTCCGGGACGGTCGGGGCCGGTGGTTCGGGCGTGATCTGGGCGGCGCCATCCTGGTAGCGGTAAAAACCTTCACCGGTTTTGCGGCCCAGCATGCCGCCAGCCAGGCGCTGCGCGGTAATTACGCTGGGGCGGTAACGCGGCTCGTCGTAATACTGCTGGTAGACCGACTCCATGACCGGGTGCGACACATCCAGCGCGGTCAGGTCCATCAGCTCGAACGGTCCGAGTTTGAAGCCGGCCTGGTCCTTCAGAATGCGGTCTATGGTCGCAAAGTCGGCAATGCCTTCGCTGACGACGCGCAAAGCCTCGGTCCCGTAGCCGCGGCCGGCGTGGTTGACGATGAAGCCGGGCGTGTCCTGGGCCTGCACCGGCGTGTGCCCCATCTGGCGCGCGTAGGCGGCAAGGCCGTCACAGGTGCTGGCCCCGGTCTTCAGCCCGGCAATCACTTCAACCACTTTCATCAACGGCACGGGGTTGAAAAAGTGGTAGCCGGCAAAACGCTCAGGGTGTTTCAGTCCGGCGGCGATGGCCGTGACCGACAGGGAAGAGGTATTGGTGGCCAGCACGGCTTGCGGAGAAACAACACCTTCCAGCGACAGAAACAGTGATTTCTTCACATCCAGACGCTCGACCACTGCCTCGACCACCAGATCGCAGTCAGACAGGTTTTCAAGTCCCGCAGCCGGCACCAGAGCTGCCTTGCAGATGCTTGCCAATGCGGGGTCCAGCCGGCCTTTGTCGACCAGCTTGTCCCACTGGACGAACAGTGCGTCACGGGCCTTGCTGGCGGCGTCGGGTTGTGCATCAAACAAACGGACCAGGCTGCCTGCCTGCGCTGCCAGTTGGGCGATGCCGCGACCCATGGCCCCGGTGCCAACAATACCTACAGTTTTATAGAGAGGATTCATGGAAAAGTATTATCACGCAGCCCGGAAGGGGACTTTTGCGCGGGTTCTCAGTGCATTTGTACCCGGCGATTTGGTTTTTTCGCGCGCTTGTACGGGGTAAACTTGGCTGACTTGCTTGCGGCTCCTTACCAGCTGGTGGTGGTTCATGGTACTTTCTGAAAACACTCGGTCAATGACTGCAGGCATGTCTGTTTGGGAGTCGGTCTATCCGGTCTGCACGTTCGTTGCGTAAATTGGGCTCTGCCAGAATCAGCCAAGTGACTATTTTTCTACATTTGTTCAACAAGCGTTGCCTTCTGGTTGCCAGCCTGGGGATGCTCGCGGCTGCGGGAGCATTGGCCATCACGCTGGGGCCCAATACCCGCTCGGCGGTGTCAGGCCAGCCCCTGGATATCTCTGTTCAGATGATGTTTGAACCCGGGGACGATCAACAGGACCTGTGCCTGGAAGCGAGTGTTTTTTATGTGGACAGGCAACTGGACAGGTCGCAGGTTCAGGTGTCGCTCGAAAAATCGCCCAACGCCCAGCAGACACTGATACGTATTCGCGCTGCGCCGCCGGTAGAGGGGCCCGTGGTCACGGTTCATCTGCGCGCCGGTTGCGTGCAAAAAACCATGCGCCGTTATGTGGTGCTCGCCGCCGGCAAGCCGCGCTCGGTGGTTCAGGGCGAGGAAGCCTCGATGCAGGTGGGAGGCAGCCCCTTGTCCGCTACCTCTCAAGAAACTCCGCAGGGCACTGTACGGGTTCAGGCGCTCGAAGGTGAATTGCGCCAGTTGCGCGATGAACTGCAGAAAACCCGCCTGGCGCTGGATGCAGGCCAGGAGCAGCTTCAACAGGTCCGGCGCGAGCGTTACGACAAGCAATGGGTGTATGGCTTGGGCGGCCTGCTGTTTTTGACATTGGCCGGCCTGTTGGTTCTCCTTTTACGCCGGCGCGCTCCTGATCAGTCGCCGCTGGGCTCACAGCCGGGCGGCTTGCCTGCAAGGCCTGCGACCAGCGGCGTGGACCTGGAGATTGACGAATCCCTCTTTGACGATTTGAAGCGGCGGCCAGCGCCGTCCCCTGCCGTCCATGAGGAATCGATCCCCCCTCTGGCTCGGCGCGACCGTGCCAAATTCTCGGTCAGTGTGCCTTTTATTCCTCGCACCGTGAAGGTTCCGGAAATTTTCGATTTGCAGCAGCAGGTGGAGTTTTTCAGCTCGCTGGGGCAACAGGACAAAGCCATTGCCTTGCTTCGCAAGCACCTTGTCAACAACGTCAAGACCAGCGCCCTTGTGTATCTGGATCTGCTGGATTTGTACCATCAGACCGGCAACAGGCAGGACTACGAAGACCTTCGCACCGACTTCAACCGGGTGTTCAATACGCAGATATCACCTTTTGACAGTTATTCCGCGACTGGCCCCAATGCCGCGGCTTACGCAGCGGTGATTGGCCGGATTGAGGCGGCCTGGCCGAAGCGACGAGTGTTTGACATCATCGACAACGCGCTTTTCCGTGAGCCGGGCAACCCCGTTGAGGTGCTGGACCTGGAGGCCTACCGTGAGTTGCTGCTGCTGCATGCTGTCGCCCGCGAAATCATCGAGCTGGAGGCTGAACCCGCCGACAGCACGATGGACACACACTGGCCCGATATCGCCATGCAGCCGAGGTCTTCGCCCCGCCTGGGACTGGACATCGACCTGAGCACATTCGCACCCGGCAATCACGCCGTCAGCGGCTCATCGTCGCGAACCCGTGCGCCAGTGGCAGTCACTTCAGCCCGTCCGGGCGAGGAACCCACGGTGTTTGACTCCCTTGTTGATTTCGACGACTACGACACCGGCTTTCGTCCGGATGACATGGGGAAATCCTAGACTTTCGGCGCGTCGCGCGCGGCGCTTCGGCGCAACACCGCAGCGTAAAACTTCACGCATCGTGCATCGTTTGACCCTTTGACGGCGGTACACGCGGCTGCCGTGTCAAAATGTAAGCTTGTTTCTTACCTGTGGTCGCGCGTGAAAATCCGGCTTTTTATCCTTGCTTCGGTGCTGATTGGCGCGGTATCGGGCAGCATGGCCGTATCGCTCGGACGCAGCAGTGGTGCGGCCCTGTTGGGGCGGCCGCTGGACATCACCGTGCAGGTGGAACCGGGTCCTGCAGACGCCGGTGCCTCATCCTGTGTCGAGGCCGATGTGTTTTATGCCGACGAACGCATTGCTGCATCCCGCGTGCAGGTCAGCCTGGAAAAAGCGGCTTCGGCTCAGGACGCCCGGATTCGCATCCGTGTGGCCAGACCGGTCGATGAGCCGGTGGTGACCCTGTATGTGCGGGCCGGCTGCTTACAGCGGACTGAAAAGCGGTATGTGTTGCTCGCCGATCTGGTGACAGAGCAGGCTTCGGCGTCCAGGGCGCCGGATCTTGTGGCCAGGCCAGCCGCAGAGGCGCGTTCCCTCGCCGATACGTCGTCTGGCGTTGCCGCACTGCGTCGCCCGCGTGATCCCGTGCGCCCCCCAGCCGCGGCAAGTGGCAATCCGGATCGGTCGGTAGAACAGGTGCCGCGTGTCCGTCGTTTTGCGCCGCCGCAAGCAACTGCCAAGGCCTCACCCAGACTCCGGCTGGAACCCATCGACCTGAGCGTCGAAACATTCCCCCAGCTTCGGCCATCGACCGAGATGCTGAGTCTGCCGGCGACCAACCCGGAGCAGCGGACCCAGGCCGCAGCGCTGTGGAAAGCGCTGTCGACCGGGCCCGAGGATGTGCTGGAAGCTGCGGTCAAGGTTGCCGCCATTGAAGCGGCGGTGCGCGCTTTGCAGGTCGAAACCCGGAGAAACCAGGCCGCGCTGACCGAATTCAGCACGGCCCTGCAAACTGCCAGGCAAGAGCGATATGCCAACGGACTGGTCTACGGCCTGCTCGCCGCGCTGGCCATCGCCCTTGCCGGTCTGGTTTACGCCTGGCAGCGCTGGCGCAGCCCTTCTGCAGCGGTTGACAAGCCCTGGTGGCGTCGCCGGATGCCGGTGGACACCGGCTGGCACAGCGAACTCGGTTCGGTGGCCTCCGGTTACCACTCGCATGACGGTCACGAAGCGTTCCTTCCACCAGATTCAGGCGACAAGCCGGTACCGGTGAATGCGGATACTGGTGCGCGCAGCGCCGACCGGCGTCGCGTCGCGCCCTCGCGTGCCATGCCCCTGTCGCGGCGGGACCAGACGGATTTCGGATTAAGCATGCCGCACACCCCGCGGGCTGCAAAAGCCGAAGAACTCTTTGATGTCCAGCACCAGGCCGAGTTTTTTGTCTCCATTGGCAAGGAAGATCAGGCCATCTCGGTTCTGCTCGAGCATATGGGCGATGATGTCCAGGTCAGCGCGCTGATTTACCTGGATCTGTTCAATCTGTACCACAAGGTCAAGCGCAGAGAGGATTACGAGGAACTGGCGGAATCGTTCAGCCGCATGTTCAATGCCCGGATTCCTGCCTTTGATGCCTATACCAGCGCCGGCCGCGGGCTGGAGTCCTACACCTCGACAATTGCGCAGATCCGCAGTGCCTGGCCGCGGCCCGCCGTGGTGTCATTCATGGAATCGCTGATTTTCCTGCGGCCAGGAGAGCAGCGCGAACCTTTCGACCCCGAGGCTTTCCGCGAGCTGCTGGTTCTTTACGGCATCGCGCGCGACATCGTCGAAGCGCAACCCCCCTTGGTCGACAACCTGCTGGACTTCGACCTGCCCGTTGCCGGAGCCGACGCTGCTCCCTCGGCCGGCCTTCCCTTGACGGCGATGGATGCGCTGCCGGTCATCGAGGATCCGGTCGCTGTGCCAGGCGAGCCCAAAGCGGGGCTGGACATTGACCTGAACATGCTCGGTGATAAGGGGAGGCCAACCACCGAGGGGCCCCATTTGGCCGTACCTGTGGCTGAGCTGACCGATGAACTCCCGCCGATCGCCGGGGGCAATCTCATCGATTTCGAAGCCTTGACGCCGGGCTCGCCGCCCGCCGCGATCATCAAGGGCGACGCCGCTTTCCGGCATTGACGGTGGTCGCGGACACGGGCTGGTGGGCCGTGCCTCCCGCTAACGTCGAACCTGCAAGGCGCCGGGATTGACGATGTTGGTGGGTGTGCCCTTGATGAAGTTCACCACATTGTCAAAAGCCGCACCGAAATACATCTCATAACTTTCCTGCTCCACATAACCGATGTGTGGTGTGCAGATGCAGTTCTCCAGGCGCAGCAGCGCGTGTCCCTGCAAAATCGGCTCGGACTCGAACACGTCAACGGCTGCCAGGCCAGGACGACCGCGATTCAATCCGGCAATCAGTGCTTCCGGTTCAATCAGTTCGGCACGCGAGGTGTTGACCAGCACCGACGAGGGTTTCATGCGCGCCAGATCTTCCAGCGTGACCACACCGCGTGTGTCATCGGCCAGCCGCAGGTGCAGGGTGAGGACGTCGCTTTCCTGGAAGAACTCGGCCTTCGACGATGCCACTTCAAAGCCGTCGGCCTGGGCGCGCGCGCGCGAGGCCTGGCTGCCCCACACGAGCACCCGCATGCCGAAGGCGCGACCGTAACCGGCGACGATCTGACCGACTTTGCCGTAACTCCAGATGCCGAGCACCTTGCCCTTGAGCACCGAGCCGACGCCGAAATTGGCTGGCATGGACGCGTTTTTCAAGCCGGCCTGCTGCCAGGCGCCGTGTTTGAGGTGCGACACATAGTGGGGGATGCGCCGCATCGCGGCCATGATCAGCGCCCAGGTGAGTTCGGCAGGCGCTGTCGGGGAACCCACACCTTCGGCGACCACGATGCCGCGTTCTGTACACGCGCCGACATCAACATGGCTGCCGACGCGGCCGGTCTGCGCAATCATCTTGAGTTTGGGAAGTTTTTCGATCAACTGGCGCTGCAGATGGGTGCGTTCCCGGATCAGCACGACCACATCGGCGTCCTTGAGCCGGACGGAAAGCTGGCCGATGCCTTTGACAGTGTTGGTGTAGACCTTGGCCTGGTAGGCATCGAGTTTGGCTGCGCAGCCCAGTTTGCGCACTGCATCCTGGTAGTCGTCAAGGATAACTATGTTCATCATGCTGACCGTTTTTGCAAGTTGTTGAATTCACTGGTATTTTTCACGTATCGCGTTGATCTGTCTGGATATTTTCTGGTTTTGGCGTAGCTTTTTTGGCGCATTAATTCCGCATCGAGGCTCATCTAAGCCCGGCTACACTTGCCGCAGTCGTCAGGTTTTGGCGTAGCTTTTTATATTCCAAACGAGATCCGGGAGACAGGCAGAGCATGCATTTTGACGCACGGGCGGCCAAGCAGCTGAAAGCCGGTGAGCACATTGTCGTCGACGGGTGCCCCGGCCTGCGACTCGTGGCCACCACCACCCGGCGGACGTGGGTATATCGGTACAAGGACCCGGCCACGGGCCTGATGAAACAAATCAAGCTTGGCAGCTGGCCTGCCATGCCTCCATCCGGTGCCGCGACAAAGTGGGAGGAACTGCGAGGGCGGCGCGACGGCGGCGAAGACCTGCGGGCTACCGTCAAGGCCAGCAAGCGGGTGCAGAGCGGCCCAGACGCCGGCTACACCCTTGGCCAGATGGTCGAGCACTATCACACCGGCTACCTGGCACGCCGACGCCAGGCCAAAGGTGCCAAGGCGGTGCACAAACGCCTGGTGAACGCCATCGCAGAACATGCCGAATTGCCTGTCAGCGCCGTCAACCGCCGGTTTGCCTTTGACCTGATTGACGGCCTGAGCGACCGGCCGGTGCTGGCCGGCAGCGTGAAGACCGAACTCGGCGCCGCCCACAACCACGCCATGGACGCCGGCCGCATCCCCGAAGACCTGCCGAACTGGTGGGTGCTGGTCCATGCCCGCAAGTTGCGCAGCAAGGGCGCCCTGCGCGATGGCGTGCACAAGGGCACGGCAAAGCGGATCCTTTCAGAGCCTGAGATCAAAACCATACTGGCCAGCGACCTGCAGAGGTTCAGCCAGCAGGTGCAGGACTTCCTGGTCATCCAGCTGTGGACCTGCACTCGGGGCGCGGAAATCGTGTGCATGCGGGGGGTAGACATCACGGAAGAAGCCGATGGCTGGTGGTGGACCATACCCAAGGAATTCACCAAAGGCCGGAACAACGAAAACGCCACAGACCTGCGGGTCCCGCTGATCGGCCGGGCGCTGAAGGTGGCGCAGCGCCTGGTTGAGACAAATGGCCAAGGGTGGCTGTATCCCAGCGTTTCCCGCGCCGGGGTGCACGGCCACCAGCAGCAGGCCTACATGCAGTCGAAGGTGCACTACCTGCAGCCGTACAGCAAGGCCCGGAAGGATCATGTGCGCGAGCGCTTGAGCGTGACGCACTGGAGCCCGCACGACCTGCGCCGCACCGGGCGGACTATGCTGGCGTCAATGGGCTGTCCCGACGAGGTGGGGGAGGTGATCCTGGGCCATGTGAAGCCCGGCGTGGTCGGTGTGTACAACCTGTACGCATACGACCCCGAGCGGCGGCTGTGGCTGGGCAAGCTGGCCGAGCGGCTGGAGTCGCTGGCTTAGTGCGCGTCTGCCGGGACTTTGGGCTTCTTTGCCCCGGTGTTTTTCGGTGGCAGCTGCTCGGAGACAGGGCGGGTGTCAGCCCACTCCTCGAGCTCACGCACCAGCCAGCCGGAACGCCGGTCGGACAGCTGGCGCGGCTTGGGGAATTTGTTCTCCCGAATCAGTCCCTCCACCGTGGATTTCCCGAGGGCGACAAAGCTGCAGGTTCCTTCGATGTCTAGGTAGGCCGGCTTTACGGCAACTTGTGCGTTCATGGCGTGCCGGCTCCTTGTTGTGGTTCGGCGGGCTGTTTTGGCCCCCAAGGGCTTGAGAAATTGAATCGCTCTTGAATTGCCAAGCTCCAGCCCATGATTCGGTTGTATGTCGGGTAAAGCCATGAGAATGCGTCCCAGCGGCACATTGGCAGGCTGACGAGGTGACCAACCCAAAACAACAGATGAGCGAGCAGGAACAGCGGGTTGACGCCTTCCCAGAATCCTCGCCAGAATGCTTTGCTCATGTCTCAGCCCCTTGGTCTTGCCCTGTGGGGGCGGCGAGAGTTTCAAAGTAGAACGTGACCGCTTTACCAGTTTCGACCAGCAAGCCGTATGCCTTGGCTAGCCTGTACGGGGTGTTGTGGGCATTCAGTGACCGGACATGGCCCTCCAGCCACTTGCGCCAGCCATCAAGGCTCAGCGAGTGTTTGCTAATGTTGCACGGCGGGCATGCGGGCATCATGTTGTCGATGCAATGGTTCTCGGGCCGCAGCGCGTTGCCTGATGCCACCAACCGATTGTCTCGAACGATAAATTCGCGCTCAACGGGCAACAGGTGGTCAGCATGCCATCGCGCCGGAAGTTCACAGCCGCAATAGGCGCACCGCCCGCCGAACTTGTTGAAGACGGAAAGGCGCTCAGATTTTGTAAGGGCTTTCAATTATTCCCCCCTTCCACCGCACCAGGAGCTGGCATAGCCTTGCCGATTGAGGCGGCGGCTCGGACCAATCTGCAGACCCTGCGGAACAGAACTTCGGGCCGGTTCAGTTTGTCGCGCCAGTACCAGCCCGGTGAATGCTCCTGCATGTCATAGCTCGTATATTCCTTTTCGGTCGGGTACTTGGTCTCGATGATTTTTCTCGCCTCAGCCTGCACCGCTGAGCGCAGCGTGAGATAACGCCGGCCACCGCCACGGTAGATCGTCGCGCTTTCAGCCTTGACCATTCTTCACCTCACTATCGTTACTGGGGGCAGGCCCGCCAAACATGTCCGACGTGTTCGGGCAGCGGGGTGCTGGAATCGGTTGGCCCTTCTCAACAAAGGCAATGCAGAACACTTCGCCCTTTTGGTCATCAATGCGCCACTCGACAGCTTCGCCACGGAATGACGCCGCGATGATTTCGCACTTTTCGTTGTCGTCGCAATCATCAAGGTCTACGCCGTCGCGCATAGCCTTGTCGCGTTGACAGTTGCCGCAGGCAGACTCAAGGAACGAGTAGCCTATCGTGCCGTTACTGGGGACCCATTGCCTGCCAGGAAGTGGGCCGGGTGTTGGTATGTAGCTCATGCTCCATCCCCGGTAGGAGGGGCAGGAAGTGGCATCCAGTGGGTGGGCGCTTGGTCGTCATCCCACGAATCGCCATCATGGCCAATGGTCCACCCCTCGACCGCTTCCTCATGCTCGCTGGACGGCCACTTAATCCACCCCGCAGACCCCACGCGATCACCCTTCCGAAGAATGATTTCCGTTCCATTTTTCGGCGCCGTCTCAATCGGCTGCCATTGAGTTACCCCGCCCCGATCACACGCGGCCAGATGATACTGAATCTTCCCCTGCTGGGCTGCTGGCTGGGTATCCTGCGCGATGATTTCCAAGATTCGGCCTTCTTCGTCCTGCCGTGTGACCGACACAATTGCGCCGTCCTCGGTCTTGGTGACAACGATTTCACCCTCCGGTATCGCTGGCTGCGGCAGTGCTGAAAGGGCTGCAAGGGCGTAGGCTTGCATCTGGTCGGCGGTGTATCCGTCAGCGGTGATCGTGTGCTTTTCCTCACTTGGGCAGAACGTGGCAGCATAAGTCACCAATGAGGGCAACGGCGGCAGCACTACTGCATCTGTTGGGGTTGGGGTCATGTCAGTCTCCCTTTTGTTTGGTCAGCATCGGCTTGAATTTCGGCGGCAGCCTGCGCGGGCGTTGTGTCAGGCGGAAACCTTCCATAGCAACTCAGTGCGTACCCTCGTTTAGAGCCGTCGAAAGCTCTGCAGTTTTGCGACTGCTCCTGATCGCAGATGCCCCACGGGCACACCCAAGGCTCGCCGCTCATACCCCACCCCCATCACCGCCAGCCGTACCAGCCGTGGGTTTCTCGCTGGCCTGGATGGCGGCGTCGATGTTCCCGTCACAGTTAGCGCCAACTGGAATGCTTGCGGGCCATTCAAAAACCAGCACAGATTCACCGTTTTCGTTCCAGTCAAAATCAGCGCCGATAAATCTTGTTTTTAGCCACCGATACCGCTCCGCATCCTTGCCATCCTGCGGGTGGAATGGGGCGGCGGCGCCGAGGAGGGCTGCTTTATACAAGGCCATCGAGACAATGCCCCACCACTGCGCAGGAATGGGGTCTGTGCCCTCAAGCTTTTGTAGCGAGTGAATCGTGTCATCGACCGCTTTGTGAGTCTCGGCGGAAAGCTTAAGCAACGCTGCATCTATTTCCCAGACAGGTGCCGCCACCTGCTGGCTGGCAAGCTCGGCGCGGACCAATTCCAGGATCGCTTCAAACCCTGTTTCGCTATGGCCGCGCCCGTCATACTGCTCAAGGATCGCGTTCTCGATCCGCTGTACTGCCGCCTCTACCGCCTGTGATGCTGGTGTTGTCATGACAAGCCCTCCAGTTCGCGCTGTAGTTCCGCCACGCGGAGCTTTTTCAGTTGCGCATCGCATTGCGCTTTGGTGTCCAAGTACCACGCCTCCAACTTCTTCAGCCCAGCTTCGGCCTCATGCGGCAGAAAGTAAAAATTGCTGTTCATGGCGTCGTAAAAGTGAACGTCTATGCTTGGCAGCACTTCGTCCAATTTCTGACGGGCGAAGTCATAAAGTTTGTCGCCGAACAACGAGATGCTGTTGATGTAAACATTCACGAAGCCGACCTGAGAATGTTTTTCTTCAGGGTAATTGGTGGGCGTGTTGGTGTACCAACTAACTCCCCATGCGCAATACATCTGGCCAACATAGTCAGACAACTTCGCATAGGACTCGCCTGTCAGTTCATCCGAAATAATCCGGTCCTTGAACAGCGGCAGCAAGGCAGCAAAGGCCGTGACCTTTTCGTATTTGGCTTTTGTCGCAGCCAGCTTTTCGACAAGTTTTTCGTTGAGTTCCATGATTTACTCCTTAGTGGGGTGAGATAGGGCGTCGCGGGCGCCGACTTGAATTGCGTAAACTTCGACCGGCTCAGGGCCGAAGAACTCGTGTGTGATGGTCTTGACGGTGAAGCCGCGCCACGGAAACACCAGGCGGCGCTCGGTGTCGTCGCGCTTTGGGTAGCCCTTCGTGATCACCACCTGGTCTGGCGTGACGAACTCCAGGCGCTTGCTCCAGTGCGGGCACACGCGCCGGTATTCCTCGGTTTTCGTGCCAGCTTTGATCTGCTCGAAGTAGATGGCCTTTACGGGCAGGGTGAGGATCCTCATGGCTGGCCGATCGCGCCGGTGGATGTCCGGTCGCTGCCGTTCAGCAGGCATGCATCGCCGTCGTCTTTGAACCGGCCACCGCAGCCGGTGGGCAAGGGGGTTTCGCAGTTAAAGCACGTCTCGCCCGGCAGTTGCGCCGGCATGGCCTCCCACATCGTCAGCACCTGCTCGCGCCCGGCCAGCACCATGGCGATGGAGCGGGCGTATTTGGTCGACCGGTTCTGCAGCCCTTGATAGGCCTTCGAGGAGGCGTCGCGCTCTTTCCTGGCCTTGGCGATCATTTCGTCGCGCCACTGGCGTTCCCACAGGTTCGTTTCGCTCACGACACCACCTCCGACTGTTTCAACATCCGCCGCGCAGCCTCGACCACCGCGTCCTCCATCATCCTGGGCGTGGACAGCCGCAGGATCTGCTCGTACAGGCCCATGGCGTCCTCCAGCGGCTCCAGGTCGGGGCCGTGGAATCCGTACTTGCGGTGGCGTTGCCAGATGGCGTCGCAGCGCAGCAGGGCGACGATACCGGCGTTCATGGTCTCCACCACCAGGGGGTCGATGGATTCGGCGCGGATAAGGGCCACATTGAAGGCGGCAGCCACGCGGTCGTAATCGCCGGCGTCAGCGGTTCCGTCCTTCAGGCGGTCGCAGGCGGTGCGAACCAGGTCCATCACCTTGTCGGCATGGGCTGGCTGCTGGTCCTGGCTGGCTGTGATGGCCTGGGCCCAGGCCAGAGTATCGGCTGGCCAGCGGCGGCGCTTGGCGTGGGAGGCAGCGCGGTGGGTTGAATTCATGTCTGTTATCCAGTGCGCGCCCGCTCTATGGCCGCGTCTATCAGTTGTTGGGGTGGGTCAGGGGTTTCGCTGCGGCGTCTTTACTGGGCGGATGCGGTTCGGAGTTCGCGTTGTTGTCCTGACCCGGAAAATCAGGCTGCTTGCTTGCTCAGGAGGTCTTTGAAAACTTCGACTCGCTGGTTGAACTTCAGCAGGCCGGCGGCCGTGGTTTCAATGAGCTCTTCATCGCGCTCGACACGCTTGATGTAAAGCTCGTTGCCCACCGGCTCCAGGTCGGGGACGTACATGATGAAATCGCACCACTTGGCGCCGGTGATCCACATTCCGCCCTGCATCTGGTGCATGTATTCCGACAGGTCGCCGGTTTCACGGATGGCCAGGATCTTCTGTGTGTCGATAGGGCACTTGATTTCAATCAGGCCCTCGCAACCCGTCAGGACTCCGTTGACGGTGTACGGATTGACCATGCCGTCCGTGCTGTATCCGAAACCGCCGTCATCGGTCAGGACAATCCCGGCCTCCAGTGCAACCAGGCTGGTCGCCATTTCCCAGCCTTGACGGGCGAACGGCTCCAGTTCGTGGCCGCGAGCCAGCACCCATGCCTTCACTGGCTCGCCGTAGGGCTTGCCGCTGATGCGCTCGATGGCAAGGTCGCTGGCGTAGCGGTCAGAGGCGGCAGAGGGGTCGCCAGGGAGTTTGTCGCCCGATTTCTTGGACAGCACCGCTACGGCGTCAGAAAAGCAACTGGCGGTGCATACGCCGGCGCGGAGGGCCAGCCATTCGGCAGTGCCTTGGGATACTTCAACGAACTTCATGCTGCCACCTCTGCGCCTTCTACGGGCCGGCCTTCAACGTCAATCGGCGTCGATTTCTTGAGTACGTCGCCCCGCGCAACCACTGCGGCCTTGAACGTGTTGTAGGCGTTCAGGTCCTTGGACGGCTTGATATCCGCCAAGCCCTGCTGCCAGATCGATGTCAATGCCGCTTCTGTTGCCGCGCCGTTGGCCCTGCACACCCAGTCATCCAGCGCGTCAGCCGGATACAGTGCTGCGCTTGCCGAGTGCATGTGGATACCCTCGCCATCGGTGTTGAGCATGTGGATCGCCTGATCGAGCCGGTCCGTGCGGTCTGTCTTGGGCCAGTATTTGTAGGCCTGTTTGACAACCGTTTTCTTGATCATTTCTTCCTCGTCGGATTTCCAGGGGCCGGAGCCGCCAGCCTTCCACGATTCGGAGCGGTCGCGGATGGAGTAAATCTTGGCGATGTCCATCGTGTGGGTCAGAAACTCGCCGTCAGGGGTTTTGACCACCACGTAGGCTCCCTTGATGGGCCCGCGTGCGGTGGCGCCGGCAAAGGGGTCATGCCCGTGCGTGGGCGGCTTGTCGAAGCCATTGACGACAAACTGATCGTTCTCGCGCACGACGTTGGCCTGTGCCCACAGGATGGAGCCGGTGCCGACCGCCAGATCGATCAACCCGATGTAGCTGATGTCCAGGCAAATCTTGTCCTTGCGCGGAACCAGATACGCCTGCTTTTTGGCTGGGTTGAGGCTCACGCCGATGGCGGAAACGTTGGTCACAGCGTCCGCCACCGACTGGCGGTTTGCCATGGCGATCTTCATCGCGTACTGGCTGCCGCTCAGCACCTGAATTGCAAAGCCAGCCTCCTTGTCGAAGTTGATGTGCTTGTCTGCGGCCACAAGCTGAAAGTTGTCACGTAGGGCAAAAATGTCCTGCGTGATCGTGGCGATTGCGTTTGGTGCGTTCATGTTGTCCTCTGTTGTCAGTTAAAAAGTTGTTTGATGAAGGGGCCAACGGTCCAGCCGATAGCGCCGGCAGCGCTCGCCGTACAGACGGCGAACCAGAGCCAAAACCGAAGTTCGTCAACCCAGCACCACGGCTGGTTGGCCTCGGCCTGCGGGTCGCTGCCGTCACTGTTGTCCTGACGCAGCGGCTCCTGCATCACGCGCTCGACGCGGACAGGGCAGCCGGGGCCTTGGGTGCATTTGCCGGTCATGGAGTCGCAGCATGAGGGCATCACAGGCTCCTCCATGTTCGACCCGTTGCCGCATTCAAAATTGTTGAAGTCGATACGCGGTAAGTGGACGCAAGCCCCGGTAGGGGAGCGCCCATAAGTCGCAGGCGCCGAATTTCCAGCACATCCAATGTTGTTAGCTTGGCCCTGCCGGAAAACTCACCGTATTTCGGCGCGCTTCTGCCTTTGTTGGCTCTGTCCCTTGCGTTATCGGTCGGTGTGCCGAGAAATAGGTGGCTCGGGTTCACACATGAAGGCGTGTCGCACTCATGGCAGATATACGCCCCTCTGGGCACCGCGCCATTCAAGTGTTGAAACAAAGCCCGATGAACAATGGTTGTTCCTAAGACTCTTCCGGCAAACTGTGATGTGCCGTATCCCCCACCGTTGGCCGATCCAAGCCAGATATGGCAACCAGACCATGGCAAGCGCACAGACCGGCCCTCAACATACTCTTGAAAGTTGGTTATTAACTTGTTGCTCACAGTTGCACCTGCGCTTTCAGGACAGCGCGGCGCGGCCTGCACACCAGGTGCCCTTCGACGGTCCATAGGGCAACGCTTTCCCCGTGGGCTTCACGGCAGAGCGCCTGCGCAGCAGCTTCGCGGCGGGCTGTACCGGCCTCGCTGTCCTGCAGGGCTTTGAGGTTGTCGGACTGGGACCAGTCGCCCTGGTGGTCCTCGGGGCCGTCAAGGCAGGCGCCGAGGCTTCCCAGCACCAGAATCAGGGCTATGACGCCTATGGTGGTTTTGAGGGTGTTCATGCGCCCCTCGCTTTGATCATCGCGTCGGCAACTTCATAAGCGACTTTTGCAATAACGTCGACCTTGGGACGGTCAGTGCCAACGATGTAGCCCGACATCGCGTAGGCCGCGAAGTAGTCGCGCAGGTTCGGGCGTGGCTCACCCTCCAGGCGCTGCATCCGTACCAGCATAAGGAGACACAGCAGCGCGAGAAAGGCGCACAGCAAAGCGAGTTGTGGATTGAGGTCGTTCACGCTGGTTCTCCTGCTGCAATTGACTCGGGATCCACGCCAGCACCAACGGCTTGCGCCTCGGCCCGCAGGGATGGGGGAAGGGGTGCGGCGATCGAGGGCTTGCCCAGCCGTTTCCAATGGGTGTAGGGGGCCTTTTCAGACGGGCCGGTGCACACCATGTCGGGGCCGGCTGCGCCTGCACCGCCC
The DNA here is from genome assembly GCF_043778355.1 of Polaromonas sp. Taxonomy (GTDB): domain Bacteria; phylum Pseudomonadota; class Gammaproteobacteria; order Burkholderiales; family Burkholderiaceae_C; genus Polaromonas. Next base: position 60,980 of record NZ_JAYWHI010000013.1, on the reverse strand, counting down.
ACGGCCATGTAGTGCTCGTAGCTCTCGCCGTGATAGAACCAGTGGCCGTCTTCCTTGAAGTCGAGGGTGTGCATGTCGCTCTCCTCGTCGCCTTCCTTCTGCAGGTAGAAAACCACCACCAGCTCGTCGTCCGGCGCGGTGGCGATCGGCTGCCAGTCCGAATCGGGGGCCTCCACGGTGACCGCCACCCAGTCGGCCGTATGCGCAAGGTGCTTCGGAACTTCGCCGACAGGCCGAACATCCGTCTGGTGGACGCGGCTGCCGTCGTACCAGCCTACTTGTTGGCGGGTCATGGAGCGGCTCCGGTGGCCTTGGCGATGGCGGCGCGGAGCGCTTCCAGCTTGTCTGGAAGTGCCGCATCGAATCCGTTGGAGAAGGCCACGGCCTTTGCCGCCTTCAACAACTCAGGCGAAGCGGCATAGAGGGTGGCATTTGCCAAAGCCTCGGCGCGCGCGCCCTCACCAGCCCGGCGGATTTCAGAGAAGCATTCGGCGACCAGCGCGCCGCCGATATCATGGGCGGAAACGGCCTGCTGGGCGGGGGCAATGATTCCAACATCGCCGTTGGCGCCGACGCGCACAGTCAGCGGGCCGGGTGTGTGGGCGCCGCTCATGACTGCAACCCCGACCAAGCCGCGCGGGACTTCTCATCCCACCGTTCCATTTCCTTCGGCGTCAGCGGCCAGCCAACACGCTGGCTTGTCGGCGTGGCCTGGCGCGCGGCTGCTGCTGCGTACAGCTCGGCCATCAGGGGCGGCAGCTCCGGTGTCTGATCCATCCTCATCTCCCATCCAGTTTGTGAAAGACCTTTCGGCCTGCCGTTGCCGTTCAGCGGGTGCTGGGTTGGCGTCTGGATGCATGTTAGCGCAGCGCTAATGAATAAACAATAGCGTAGCGCTATTTATTTTTAATCGAAACCCTATAAGTAGAAACCCGTAGGCACGATGCAGACGTAAAAAAGCCCGCTCGGGGCGGGCTGTGGGTGGGGTGGGGGGGGGTCTAAAACTTGTGCTTGATGCCTGCTTGCTTCATCACGGCGTTGGCGGTGTGGCGCGAGTAGCAGTTAAAAGGTACTTGAACCTTTAGTCTTCCTTTTGACCACCACTCGTGAGAGCCTTTCCCCGGCTCATAAAAAGAAAAGCCGTACTGTCTGAGTACGGCTATAACTTGATCGTAAAAACTTCTCATGCAGCTAGGGCGACATTACTCCAAGCGGCACGAAAGGCGGCAGGCTTAGGCGCTTGGAACTGCTCACCAAGCAACATATCGGCTCCGTGGCCGACCTCTTTAAACAGCGCCTCCAGAGAAGGGGCCTCTGCTACCAACCCATTCAAATCGGGGCTGGTTGCAACAAAAACTCCAGCCTCTTCGTCCTGGAGAACATCCACGCGAAACACCAATGTGATGCCAAGCGCGGCTGCAATCTTCCATCCCGGAAAACCGACTCGGTACATGGCAATCTCCTTTGAATAGCCCCCAATTCTACTAGCGATCCGCCAGATCAGCGTGTAGGGTTTTTCCTTGAGTTCCGACACATCCGCACATCACTGCGCGTCTTCGCCCGGTGATCTTCCACCGACAGCCACTGCATATTCGCCCGCGTATCTGGCCCGCCTGAGCACAGCGGCTGAACATGGTCCACCTCCCAGTCAGGGCACGATCCGCGCGCCAGGCCAGTGACAGGGCAGGGGTTATGGCGCTTGAAGGCCAGGACCTCGGCTGCGGAACGCTCGATTCTGGCCTCAGCCCATAGGGGCATGGCGCAGGCGGCTATCAAAACAAAAGCGCCACGAAGCATCAGAGGCTTTTATTCTTCGCCGCCTTCATCACCTCTAGGCACTTGTCGTTATTTTCAAAAGAATAGGCGAGTACAAGCTTGCCGTCGGAATGTCCGTCGGCCATTGCGTCCAGCTCGATCATGCTTAAACCCGGCGGCAATTTAACCGATCGCTTCGCCGGAATGTCCGGGCCGTGGGCATACCAGCTTGCGCCGAGGGCTCGGTCTTGCTTCTGTAATCCCGCCATAAAGTCTTGCGGATCGGTCCAGATGCTTCCCCGTTCTACGTAGTCCTTATCAAAACTCGGCTTTGCGTATTTTTCTACGAGGGCGCCCTTGACTGCCCCGTACTTATCGCGAAGCTGTTCACCAAAAACGTTCGTTTTGATGGCGTCGCTTATGCCGGTCACCTTGCACAGCCCGTGCTCGGGGGTTATCCAATACCCGTAGGCTGTGAAGTCGCCATTCGGCGCGGGCGCATCTCCTGATGTGTAGAAAAATTCTTTGCTTTTGGTCAATGCAATTGTTGTCTCAAGCTCCTTTAAGGTCATCCCTTGCTGGGTTCCAAATGGCCCAGGGTGGATCACCTTTAGCGACTTGGACGGTGGCGCCGGTACAGGAGCGGCCATGGGCTGCACCTGCGCCTGTTGCGTTTCAGCAGGCTTGCATGCCACCAAGAGCAGAGACGCAGCGCCCGCTGCCAGCAGATTGCACGATATTTTCATTTTTTTGACCTCCCTCCAACCCCACGACCCGCGTGGGCGCGGTTACTAACTGATTGATCAACGCCGCTTTCCTGAGAACACCACCACCCCGCATATGCTCCATTCGCCTTTGGGCCGGATGATGATGTTTCCGTTCAACTGGAGTAGGTACGGGCCGTCCTGATCCTCCTTGTACCGCTTCAAATTGAGTTTGTCGTTCACTCTTGCGACTACATCCTGTCCAGAAACAGGCGATTTATCGGGGTCTATGTACACGATCTCGCCTTCGCGATAGCCGTCTGCCGTGTCCATGCTGTCGCCCCTCACGGTGAGCGCGAACACATGCCTACCCATGTTTTGAAGCGGCCGCGGCAAATATTCGTCGGCGTCACCTGGCGCAAAGTTATCAGGTGATTCGCAAAAGTCGCCGGCTCGAATCCACGAAATGAGTGGCACGTTTCCGCTTACTACTGGTCTCGATTCAACATTGCTGTCGGCTGTTCTCGCCATCTGATGCTGTGGAATCGCCGTCAAGGCAATGGACGGGTTGGAGGCAAGCGGAGGAAGATGTTTAGTCGGCCCATCCGCCCTGTGCGCCTCATCTAAGACGATGAATGGCTGATTCATCCATCCTTCAGGCTTCGCGCATTTTTGCTCAAAGTGAGCTGCGGTTTTCCGGTCCATTGATCGGGGCTTGCCGGTTTTCGAATCTTTCGAAGCGTTAAGCCACTGGCTGATCTGAGCTGGTGACTTCCCCACTTTCTCAGATAGTTTTGCCTGAGACCCGGCCTCTTTTATGAGCAGCTGGAGGCGCGCCCTGTAGATGTCCTCAAGTTTTTGCATAGCGGCAATTCTTTAGCGGGCCGCTAAGAAAAGGAATTCGCGCAACGCTATTGACAACGATTAGCGCAGCGCTAATAATTGCCGTTATGAAGCTCTCAGAATACTTTGCGGGAGTGTACGGCAAGCAAGCCGAACTCGCTAAATCAATGGGAATTGCCGCACCCATGCTCAGCCAATGGGCCTCTGGAGATAGGCCTGTACCGTTAGCACGATGTCTCCCCATTCAGGCTGCAACCGGCGGCAAGGTCATGCGCTGGGATCTTCGCCCCAACGATTGGCACTTGATCTGGCCCGAACTGATCGGAACCGATGGCGCCCCAAAGATCCCCACCCAAACGTCTGAGGTGGTCAAGGTTGGCCCCGTAGCCGGGCAGACCTTCACCCGCGCCAACGGCGAAATGGTTGAGGACCAGCGAGCCACCGTCATTCCCGTTGTCGAAGTTGCTGGTGTCGGACTCGCGCCGCGTCGCTCCACCGACAAGAAGGCCTGAGATGCGCAGCACTCTCACACGCGCCTGCATATGGTTGGCCCAGTCCGCACCGATACGTTGGGCAGATGGCTGGCATGGACGGGTTAATTTGGCAATGGCCGAAGAGGTCTTTGGCGGTGGCACACCGCAACTGCGCGATGTGCTTCCTTGGGAGGTTAGTAGGTCTCGCGTGGATACCGCGCATGCATCCATGCCGCCGCCTTCGTCTGATTGTCCCGCGCATACCAGCCTGGGCCAATCTGCAGCACCAGAAGCTCCTTTACTGCCGTCCAGTCGTCCAGAGGCATCTCGAGCTTCATGTGCTGCCAAATCTGCCACGCCGGAAGGTCCGACTCCATGAATAACCCAACACCTTGCGAGTCGATCCAAAGTGGAGCCGCTGCTGGGTCGATTTTGGCTTTCACAGTGTCCAGAACCTTTTTGCCAACAGCGAGATTCGTTTTCGATAGCGACAGCAGCATTAAAAACTTCGTCTTTTCCATTATGAGCAGCCCCTTGATGAGAGTTGAAGGTGTTGGAGCCGACATTCTCACCGAGCGGGCTGCTCACCCTTTGGGGGTTATTTGAATGATCCACAGCATCAAGCCCATCAACACCCTGAGCAGGGACGAGCGCCGCGCGCTGGCCGAGGCCGCAGCGGACAACGGCGAGCAGTTGCACGACGCCTGCCCTGCTGGCCTGTCGGCTGATCAGCGCAACGAATTCCACAGCGCATACGTCGAGCGCAGGCATGCGCTGGTGGGCGCGCAAGTCTGCGGGCAGGGCGTCGAAGACTTGCAGCCAGTTTGAGTGTTTTTTCATGATGCCCAGAGCATCGTTTTTTTGGCCTGTTTTCTACAGGAATCTAGGGGAAACAATGAGTGCAGTGATTGACAGTACCCAGCTCACGCTGGACTTCCAGCCCGGTCTGACAGAGCTACGCACAAGCTGCCTTGACTGTGTGGACGCACAGATTAAGAACTGCGGCAAGCCTCTGAAAACGATTGCCGCCGACATGGACATGAGCAGCTCCGAACTGTCGCGCAAGCTGGCAGCAAACAAAGACGATCCGCGCCACTTCACGCTGGCTGACCTCGAGAAGTATCTTGCCAGCACTGGCGACACAACCCCGATCTTGTACCTCGCTCAGAAGTACTGCGTGTCCAACGTGGTCAAGCGGGATCAGGCCCTGACTGCACTGGCAAACATGGCCCCTCAAATACAGGCGCTGCTGAAAGCTGCTGGGGTCGCAGTATGACCAGCCCATTCGCATGGCGCGGCCAACCCAGCGCAACCGGCAAAGCACTGGGCCGCACCCAGACCGCGCCAAAGACGCCGCCGAAGCCGATCACCTACAGCAGCAAGCCGGCGCATGGCCTGCGGCCCGCAGAGGCCCAGCGCATTCACAGCAAGAGCAGGGCGCCCACCACTTCCATCAACACCGAGCCGGCGCGGATTGTTCGCACCAAGGGCGCGGCAATTTAACCACCTGGAGCCAACATGCAAACAGCAACCCAGACACCCGAGCCGTTGAAATTTGTCGTCCGTGACCGTGCGATGACCGCCGCTGAAATTGCCGCCACTACACCCAAGGTCGCACGGCCAAAGTCTGAGCAGCCTGAGAAATTTCACCGCGGCTGGCGCGTTGTCGGCGTGTCGCCAGAGGCGATCGCTGCAGCGCGCATCGAACGCGAAAAGGCAATCGCAAGCGCCACAGGGCACAACCAGCGCCACGCTGCTGGACAGACAACACTTCCCGTCCGCGCCGTACCAGTGGATTTTGATGAGGCTGCCTGGATTGAACGCGCGCCACTGAAGCCCGCGCGCGCGAAAAACTTTGAGATCGAAAGCGCCGCGATCCAGTGTCGCGATATGGCTCTCAAGGCTGGCTGGCTGCGCGTTGAGATGCGTGCGATCAAAAAGGATTGACCATGCAAGCCCTGACCACTGCCGCCCATGAACTTGCTCAGTGCGAACCAGAGCGCTGCCCTGTTTGCGGTGCCGAGCACTATGAGGACGAGGATTCCGAACAACTAGATCGAAGCGAGTCAATCGAGGCCGCAGCCCATTGCTGCCTCTGGAAGCGCGCGGATCATCCGACACGGTCCCGCGTCGCTGGGCGCGTGGCATCTGGGGCGAACTGGCTTGAGGCCTTGAGCTCCGAAGGGCTGTCCGCATGAACCAGCTTTCCCTATCCCTGCCCGAAACCCGCGCGCGCCGGCTTGATCCACAAACATCAAAGGCAGCCGCTACAGCCTCTGTCGAGTTCTCGGCAGGGCACAAGGCGCGAATCCTGGCCGCGCTGAAGCAACACGGGCCACGTTCAGCTCATGAGCTTTCGCTGCTGATCGGGTTGACCATTGTTCAGGTGGACCGCCGCACTGTTGAGCTTCAGCGCGCCGGTTCAATCCGCGTGCTGGTGATCGACGGCGCCGAAGTGGTCCGGCATGGCTGCAGGGTGTGGGAGGCAGTCGCCTGATGTCGGAAGAAGTCCAAAAGGTTGATGCCTGGATGCCGCTGTGGATCGGCGCGTATCTGGCTGACACTACGCACCTTTCACGGGACCAGCACGGCGGCTACCTGCTGCTGCTGATCGCGTACTGGCGCAACCGCGGGCCGTTGATTGACCAAGGCGAGCGCCTGTCCAACATCTGCAAGGCAACGCCGGCAGAGTGGAGGCGCTTGCGCCCCTTGCTGGTTGAGTTCTTTGAAGAGCGCGACGGCACATGGGTGCACGGTCGAGCCGACAAGGAATTGGCCGCAGCCGGTTTGAGGAAAGCGGCTGCTACAAGCAAAGCCAAAGCAGCAGCCGAAGCACGGTGGGGGAAGACCTCAGAGCATCCCCGAGGGAGTGCTCCAAGCATGCCACAAGCATTGCCCAAGGACATGCTTAAGGATTGCCCTACACCATCACCTACTGAACTACGTTCAGAAAAACCAACTGCTGACGCAGTTGTCAAAAAACGCCGGACGACTTTCCCGGTTGAATTCGCGCCGAACGAAGCGGGGCTCTCTGCAGCCATTGGCCTGCCGCTGGCGCAGGAGCTCGAAGCCTTTCGCAACCACCACACCGCGAAGGGCTCGCTGATGCTGGACTGGCAAGCCGCGTGGCGAACCTGGGCGGGCAACGCCCGGAAGTTTGGCAAGCCAGCGGCGCCGTCTGGTGAGCCTGGCTGGCGCCGCGACGCCCGCGAGCGCATGCAGGCCGCCGTCCCCGGCATTGCCGAAAAGTCCGGTACGCCGGCCCATGAATTCTTTGAACTGGAAGCAAAAAATGTCTCTACCCCTGCCTTGGGTCGATAAGATTTTCGACAAGCTGACGCTGGTTTACGGCCGGACCTTTCTGGACCGCTGGGCCGGCTTGGACGTGGCCACGGTCAAGGCCGATTGGGCGCACGAACTGGATGGTTTGGACCGCAGTCCCAAGTCGATCACCTACGCGCTGCAGCACCTGGACCCTGACCGGGCGCCGACCGTGCTGCAGTTCCGGGCATTGGCGTACAAGGCCCCGGCTGAAACGCCGGTAATGATCGCCGCCCCACCGCCAGACGCCAAGACCATTGCCGACAACCTGATGGCCATGGCGCCAGCGCGAAAGGCGACATACACAGACCCTAAGGCATGGGCGCACAGGATCATCGCGCGCGCAGAGCAGGGCGACCGAATCAGGCCGTACACGCTGAAATGCGCTCAGGACGCGCTTGGCATCAAAACGGTGGCCGCATGACCATCGACATCCGCCTATCCGACCTGACCGCCCGAACGGTGGAAGAGGGCAATTGCTGGCTGTGGGCTGGGCACGCCACACGGGGCACCGTGCCGCAGTGGAACATCGGCGGGAAAGTCCGATCCGCGCGCCGCGTGGTGTACGAGGCCAAGACGGGCACACCGGTCCCCGACTCCCTGCTGATTTTTCCCAAATGTGGCAACGCCCTTTGCGTGCATCCAGATTGCCTGGTTGCGCGGCATGAAAGCTGGCGTCCGACGAAGGGCCGGCCGATTGCTGCCGACCACCGCGCGCGCATCGCCGCCGGCAAACGGGCGGCCAGCAACCTGACGATGGAAATCGCCCGGATCATTCGCGCAAGCACTGAGCCCGGCCCGGTGTTGGATGCGCGCTACGGCCTGTGCGCCGGTAAGGCTTCGCGGATTCGCGCGAACCGCTGCTGGGTCGACACGGCCAGCCCATTTGCCGGACTGGGGGCGCGAGCATGACGTGCGCCGCCTGTCAGGACTTCGCACGCAACCGGCACAGCGGCAGCTACCGGACTGGCTGCCCGGATTGCACTGCCCGCCACCTGTCGCAATCACCAGCCTTTGCCGAATCAGCCAAGAACGGGAGCATCACCCAGGCCTACCGCGCGGCGCTGGACAAGGCATTCGGCGCCGATTGGCTGACTGGGCATGCCGAGGTCAAGCGGTTCGCAGGGCTGGTCAAAGGGGCGCCGCTGTGATCCGCATCCTCCTGCCCATCCGCATCGTCAGCGTGGCAAACCTGCGCGAGCACTTCATGGCCCGCGCCAAGCGTTCAAAGCTGCACCGGTTAACTGCCAGCACCATGCTTCGCGCTTGGGGCAAGCCCCCAGCGCTGCCCGTGACCGTGACCATGACCCGGATCGGCGAGCGCACCCTCGATACCGACAACCTCTCCGGTGGTTGCAAGGCGGCACGGGACGGGATTGCCGACTGGCTGGGCGTTGATGATGCCGACCCAGGCGTGACGTGGCTCTATGCCCAGACGCCGGGCAAGCCGAAGGAATACGGGCTTTTGGTGGAGGTGACTGCGTCATGAAGATTTACATCGCGGGCCCGTGCACCGGAATACCCGAATTGAACTACCCGGCCTTCAATGCAGCGGCCGCGCGGCTGCGCGCCGAGGGCCATGAGGTCATCAACCCAGCCGAGAACCCGGCACCGGCCTGCGGATCGTGGGTCGGATACATGCGCATGAGTGTTGCCCAGGTAGCAAGCGTCGACGCGGTTTACATGCTGCCGGGCTGGGGGACTTCGCGCGGGGCGATCCTGGAACACCTGATCGCAAAGCAGCTGGAATTGATCGTGCTGGAGGGTGCATGAGCCAAGCCCTACAAACCGTCTTCATCGACGAGTCACAGGCCATGGCGGCGATCCGTGGACAGATCGCCCCGTACTGCAAACAGCGCTGGGCAGAAGGCTGCGGCCGACTGAGCGTGAAGATCGAGCCCGAAGAAGACGTGAAGACCGTGCAGCAGGGCAATTACCTCTGGGGTGTGGTCTACAAGGAAATGAGCGAACAGGCGCAGATCGGCGGCCAGAAATACACCGCATTGGCATGGCATGAGCTGTGCAAACGCCAGTTCCTGCCGCGCGTGAAGAAGGTCAGCTACGTGGCAGGGCGCAAGCGCCCTGTGATCAGCACGACGATCGGCACGACAAAAGGCCTGGGCATCCGCAAGATGAGCGCGTACATCGAGGCGTGCCTGGCGTTCGGGTCGGTAGACCTCGGCTGCCGGTTTTCGCTGGCCCGCTGGCAGGACTACCGGCCATGACCTTCCGCCGCCAACCCCTACCAGAGCGCAAGCCCATAGCATGGCCGGGCCCGCAGTCGTTCGCGCCGGCCCCGCGCTGCGACGGTGCAGGGCTCGCGCAGCCGAAGGGCGAAGCCGCGAAGCCGGGCAAGCGCGCCCCGACGGCTGCCGAACGCGCCTGGATGGACTTCATCGTCACCTATGGCTGCATCGCCTGCCGCCTGGACGGCATGACCCCGCGCCCGACTGCCGTGCACCACATCCTGCGCGGCGGGGTCCGCATGGGGCATCTGCACACGATTGGCTTATGCGATCCCGGCCACCACCAAAACGGCCTGCAATTCGGCATGGTGAGCCGGCACCCATGGAAACAGCAGTTCGAGCAGCGCTATGGGACCGAAAGGGATCTGCTGGAAATCCTGCGAAAAGAGTATGCAGCCCATGCTGGATGGGATTTGCCAGCTATCAAACTAGGAGCGTAAATTGCCCATTCCGCAAGACATAGACCGCCAGCAGGCCGAAGCCGCCCGCCTGATCCGAGTCGCACTGGAGGAACAGCGCACTCCGCTCTGGCGGGACCGCAAGAAGGTGGTCGCGCAGGAGGCATTCGGCAATTACCGGGCATACGTGGAGGCCGGTTTCACCGATTCGCAGGCTCTTTGGCTGTGCCAAATCAGGCCCTAGCCCATGTCAGACAAGCCCAAGCAGCTACCAAATCAATAGCAACATAAAAGGACGCCATGGCAGAAACCACCGATAAACCGGGCATTGAGGAAACCTACTCAAGCGCCGTGACCAGTTCAAACCTACGCATGGAGGTTCGCGAGGACAGCCCGAACGGTGCGGCGGGCCTGCTGATCGCCGTCGGCTGGAGCCCGTCCCGCCTGGGCGCCGCCTTGATGCGCCTGCACACCGAATACGACGGCAGCAGCATTCCGCCTGGCAATCCCAGCGCCACTGATGTCCGGCTGCTGCAGATCGGCCTGAAGACCCTGCCGGCAGTGCATGCCCAGATCACGCACCAGGCCGGGCTGTGGGGCATGGAGCATCCCGGCGAGGTGGCGACCGCGGTCATCGCGTGGTGGCTGGCCAAGTCCTGCCGGGCCTGCCGTGGGCGCCAGTACCAGACGATCCCCGGCACGCCCGCGCTGTCAAACAAGGCCTGCAAGGCATGCGGCGGCAGCGGCGAATCGAAGCTGCACCATGGGCAGGCAGGGCGCAGGCTGGCGAACTACATGGACGACTGCGTGAGCAGGGCGCAACAAAATATCAAAAAGCGCTTGCAAAGATAATCAGTTCGTGCACAATTGCAGCCGAGGTTTGCAGGAAATGCTGATTTCCTCGCACTCGACTACATGCCAAGCGCCCAATCAGGTCCGTCCTGAGCGGTAGAACGTAGTAGCAGAGTCGCCTCCAGAATTCCCCGAGCCACCCATGCGGTGGCTTTTTTTGTTTCCGCGGCTTGTCCACGGGGGCAGTTGGCCTTCCAAGCCGACACGGCACGGTTCGATTCCGTGAAGCCGCTCCAGAATGCGGGCACCGCCCACACCGTCCATCCATGCGCCGCCGCTCGCAGAGCACAGGCTGCAACCCTCGATTACGGCGTGTGCCCCGCTTCTTTAATCACGAACCAGCTAAGCCCATAGCTGGCTGCCCCAGGGCAGGCTCCGCATCGCTAGTGCCTGGGGCTTGCAGGGCACGGAACACCGCAGTCGCGCAGCAGTGACCATCGCTGTCAAGTCGAAATGCGCGCCAGAACAAGGAAACCTCATGAACCTCATGAACCGCATCAAAGGCACGCGCAACGCATTCAGTGTGGCTCGCAGCTTCGGTGTTTCTGTGGGGATGGCTGCTGTGTTGGCGGCTCGCTACCTGGTCACAGGGCGCACCGGACGCTATCGCATACGCCCATTCGCATGAGTCTGCAACGCCTGAAGCCCAGGCTCGCCACCCTGAACACCCAGCGCCTGACAGCGCAGCCCCTTGAGACGCAGCGCCTGCGAGGCAGCGCAGCAGTCAAGCGCCGGTCAACCTTCCTTGAGCGCAACCCGCTGTGCGCCGAGTGCTCGAAGCAGGGAAGGGTGCACATAGCCCAGGTCCCCGATCACCGCATCCCCTTGTGGGCTGGTGGTGCGGATGACCTGGAGACGAACGGCAACCCGCTTTGCTTCACTGACCACGACGCCAAGACCAAGTGCGAGGCGCGGATGAGGGCAGCAGGCGGATGGATGTCCACTCCCTGCCAATGCGGGCAGCACGAAGGCTGACGCACCAAGACAGGGCAAAGGGGAGGGGGGAGGTCAAAGTCTGGGGCCGACGCCCTTGGAAACCACTCAGTTCCTCACGCGCAGAATAAATCTCCCATGGAGGGCGATGTTAATGGCTCTAACAGGCAAGAAGAAGCAGTTTGCCGAGGCCGTTTTCGCTGGTAAATCCAACAAAGACGCGGCAATCGCTGCGGGCTACAGCAAAGCCACCGCAAGCCCGGCCGGGTCCCGACTTGTTAAGGACAAGGATGTGGTCGCCTACCTGGCAAAGCTGAAGACTTCGGCTGAAACCGGTCAGCCCGTCCCGCCCGAGCCGGGCCCGACCTTTGACCTGGGCGCCGCCATGCTGCACAAGGACCCGCGGGTCTTCCTGCTGGCGGCCATGAACGACATCGAGCTCGCGCCGAAGCTGCGAATTGATGCGGCCAAAGCCCTGATGCCCTTCGAGCACAAGAAGCTGGGCGAGGGCGGCAAGAAAGAGCAAAAGCAGGCTGACGCCCAGAAGGTGGCCGGCAGGTTCAGCGCCGCCGCACCGCCGAAGCTGGTGGCCGCTGGCGGCAAGAAAGTCGGCTGACGGTGGACTGGAGCACGGCATGCCCTGACTGGGCGGAACGGCTGACCGCGGGTAAAAGCATCATCCCGCCGCCGATCTACCCGGATAAGGCCGAGCAGGCCCTGGCCATCTTCAAGCAGTTGCGGGTCGTTGATCTGCCCGGTAAGCCGACCTTTGGCGAGTGCAGCGAACAGTGGGTTTTCGACTTCGTGGCCGCCATCTTCGGCGCCTATGACGGGGAAACCGGGAAGCAGCTGATCCGCGAGTACTACCTGCTGATCAGCAAGAAGAACACGAAATCGACCATCGCGGCCGGCATCATGCTCACCGCGGTGATCCTGTGCTGGCGCCAGGAAGAGGAACACCTGATCCTGGCGCCGACGAAAGAGGTCGCCGACAACAGCTTCAAGCCAGCGGCCGGCATGATCCGGGCCGACGAAGAGCTTTCTACCCTGTTCCACGTTCAGGACCATGTCCGCACCATCACCCACCGGGTGACGCGGGCGTCGCTGAAAGTGGTCGCCGCCGACACCGACACAGTATCTGGCAAGAAATCCGGCCGGGTCCTGATTGATGAGCACTGGCTTTTCGGCACGCGGGCCAATGCCGAATCCATGTTTATGGAGGCGACAGGCGGGCAGGTTTCGCGCGAAGAGGGCTGGGTGATCTACCTGACCACGCAGAGCGACCAGCCGCCGGCCGGGGTGTTCCGGGAGAAGTTGCAGTATTACCGCGACGTGCGCGACGGCAAGATTGTGGACAAGAAGTCCTTGGGCGTGCTGTACGAGTTCCCCCAGGCGCTGATCGAGTCCAAGGGTTACATGGACCCGGCCAACTTCTACATCACGAACCCGAATATCGGGCGGTCGGTGAGCGCCGAGTGGCTGGAAGACAACTTGAGGAAAAACCAGCCGAAGACGGATGGAGCATTTCAGCAGTTCCTGGCAAAGCACCTGAATATCGAAATCGGGTTGAACCTGCGCACCGACCGGTGGGCCGGCGCCGATTTCTGGGAGGCGGCTGCAGAGCCCGGCCTGACGCTTGATTGGCTGCTGGACCGCTGCGAGGTGGCTGTGATCGGCATCGACGGCGGCGGGCTGGATGACTTGCTGGGCCTGGCGGTGATCGGGCGAGAGCGCGAAACCCGGCGCTGGCTGCACTGGGGCCACGCCTGGGCGCACAAGATTGTGCTGACCCGCCGGCCAGAAATTGCGCCGCGGCTGACCGACTTTGCCCGCGACGGCGATCTGACGATGGTTGATCGACCTGGTGACGATGTGACGGCGCTGGCTGACATCGTGTGCCGCGTGCGGGATGCTGGCCTGCTGCCCGACAAACAGGGCATCGGAGTTGACGGCGCCGGCATTGCTGATGTGGTCGACGAGCTTTCCGGCCGGGACTTCAACGCAGACCCCGGCGGCGACATCGTTGCGATTTCTCAGGGATGGCGGCTCAACGGGGCCATCAAAACGACCGAGCGCAAGGTGGCCGGCGGCGAGTTTGTCCATTGCGGTCAAGGCTTGATGGCCTGGACGGTCGGCAACGCGCGGACGGTGCAGCAGGGCAATGCCATATCGATCACCAAGGCAGTCAGCGGGACCGGAAAGATCGATCCGCTGATGGCTGTTTTTGACGCTGTATCGCTGATGGCGCTGAATCCTGTCTCGAACAGCATCACACAAGGTTTTGTAGAGCTATGAGCATCTTTTCCCGCATCGCTGCCGTGTTCACCGGGCAGCGGGAAGAGTCGCGCCTGCAAAACGTCACCTACGGCGAAAGCATCCAGGAGGCCTTCGGCGTGAAGCCGGGCGCCGCCGGCATGACCGTATCGGCCACCACAGCCCAGCGCGTGTCCGCCGTGGCGGCGTGCCGGCAGAAGATTGCGGGGTCTATCTCGACGCTGCGCCTGGACATCCTGCAGATTAATGGCGACACAGAAGTCAAGTTGCCGCGGGATGCGCTCTGGTACTTGCTGAACGAAGCCCCGCACACCCAGTACACGGCGACCAGCCACTGGGAGAACAAAGTCAGCGAGCAACTGCTGCGCGGCGACGGTTTCACCTGGATTCGGCGCCGCATGAACGGCTCGATTGCTGAAATGTTCCCGCTGCCCTGGGGTTCGGTGCAACCTTGGCGCATGTCGGACGGCTCGGTCCGTTATTACATCAGCCTGCCCGAGTTCGGAATCACGACATGGCTTGACCCTGCCGACATCCTGCACTTCCCCGGCAGCGGCTTCGACGGCCTGCGCTCCATGAGCGTGATTGCCTACGGCGCGAAGAACGCCATCGGCAACGCACTGGCGATGGACGACTACAGCGGCAAGTTCTTCGCCAACGGCGCGCACCCATCGATGGTGATCGAGGCGCCTGCCAAGATGGACTCCCCGCAGGTAACGCAACTGCAAGAGTCTTTTGCCCGCAAATACGCCGGCAACGAAAACGCCCACCGCCTGCCGCTGGTGCTGACACAGGGCCTGAAGGCCAAGGAGATCAGTTTATCGGCAGATGACGCCCAGCTACTGGAGGCCCGGAAGTTCCAAGTGGTGGACATCGCCCGCGCCTTTGGCGTGCCGCCCCACATGATCGGGGAAACGTCCGGATCTTCAGCCGTTGGCGCCGGGTACGAGCAGCAAGCCCGTGATTTCGTGATGCACACCCTGCGCCTGCACCTGAAGCGACTGGAGCAGGAGCTTAACCGCAAGCTTTTCCCACGCGACACCGGCAAATTTGTGCGTTTCGACCTCGGCGACCTGATCGAGGGCGACAGCAAGGCCCAGGCCGAATACAACCGCGCCGCGCTCGGCGGCCCCGGCACCGGCCCAGGCTGGATGTCGGTGAACGAGGTTCGGAAATCAAAGGGCCTCCCGCCCGCGCCTGACGGCGACAAGCTATTCGTGCCGGTAGACCCGGCGAAGAAAGCCAGCAATGAAAATTCACCAGCTACTTAGGGACAACGCCGGCCGCGAAAAGCGCCCGGTCAACCTGGTCCGCAACGGCGCCGCCGCATCGCTCTACATCTATGACGTGATCGACGCCTACTGGGGCGTCAGCGCTCAGAGCGTGGTCGATGCCGTCAACGCTGCCGGTGACGCCGAAACGCTCAACGTCTACATCAACAGCCCCGGCGGCGATGTGTTCGAGGGCCGCGCCATCATGGCCGCCATTGGACGATTCAAGGGCAACAGCATCGCCCACATCGACAGTCTGTGCGCCAGCGCCGCCACCAGCATCGCACTGGCCTGCGGCGAGGTTCGCATGTCTGAGGGCGCGTTTTTCATGATCCACAACGCCAGCGGTTTGGTGTGGGGAGACAAGAACGCCATGCGCGAGACAGCCGACTTGCTCGAAAAGGTCGAAAGCGCCATCGTCGGCGACTACACCAAGAAAACAGGCAAGGGCGAAGCCGAAATCGTCGCCATGATGAATGCCGAAACCTGGTTCACTGCGGCCGAGGCGCTGGCCGCCGGCTTTGTGGACAGCGTCACCACGCCGGACAAAAAGGCGAAGAACACCTGGAACCTGGCCGCCTTCGGCAATGCCCCGGCTGCGCTCAAGGCGCCCGAGCCCGTCGAAGATCCGGCGCCAGAGCCTGAGCCCACCCCATCCATGACAGCCGCAAACGGCAACCGCCTGCGCCTGACCCTTCTGTAACGCTTCTCGCGCTACGAACCGCCCGCAGTCGGTCACTGCAAACAACTGGGACCTTCGGGTCCCTTTTTCATTTGAAAGTCAATCATGACCAACATCCAAGCACTGCGCGAGAAGATTGCCAACCTCGCAACTCAAGCCAAAAACCTGCTCGCCAACAAAGGCGATCAGACCTGGACGCCTGAAGAGCAGGCCCAGTTCGACGGCTTCACCAACGAAATCGAAGCTGCGAAGCGTCAGATCGCCAACATCGAGAAGATGCGCGAGATCGACGCCGACAAGTTCTTCGAGAACGCCGGCAAGGAAGGCAAAGGCGGGAAGCAAGGCGACGACCTGAGCCTGAACGCCCTGGAAGCTGTCGCGCTGTTCATGCGCTTCGGCAACAACGTCACCGCGGAACAGGCAATCCAGATCCGCAATGCCATGTCGACCACGACCACGACCGAAGGCGGTTACACCGTCCCGGCAGAAATCGCCGCGATGGTCATTGATGCCATGAAGGCGACCGGCGGCATGCGTGAAATCGCCCAGGTGATCTCGACTGCTGGCGGCAATTCACTCAACTACCCGACCAGCGACGGCACGGCCGAAGTCGGCGAGATCGTTGCGGAAAACGCCGCTGCCTCCGCGGGCGAAATCACTTTCGGCACCGCCGCGGTCAACCCCTACAAGTACAGCTCGAAGAAAATCGCGCTGCCGTGGGAACTGATCAGCGACAGCGCCATTGACGTTGTGCAGTTCGTGACCGCACGCCTGGCCATGCGCCTGGCGCGCATCACCAACGCGCACTACACGACCGGCACTGGCACTGGCCAGCCGTTCGGCGTGATGGCACGCACCAGTGCAGGTAAAACCGGCACCACCGGCCAGACTCTGACGGTGATTTACGACGACCTGTTCGACCTGAAGCACTCGGTGAACCGCGCTTACCGCCGCAACGCCAAGTGGATGATGAACGACCTGTCCGTCGCCATCGTGTCCAAGCTGAAGGAAACCACTGGCCGTCCAATCTGGGAGCCGTCGTTGACTGCCGGCGCCCCAGACATGCTGCTGGGTTATCCAGTCCAGACCAACGACGACGTGGCTGTGATGGCCGCCAACGCGAAATCCATCGCGTTCGGCGACTTCTCGCAGTACATCGTGCGCGACGTGGCGGACAGCGTGATCATGCGTCGTTTTGACGACTCGGCCTTCGCGCTGAACGGCCAGGTCGGCTTCTGCGGTTGGATGCGTACCGGTGGCAACCTGGTTGACACGGCAGCGGTCAAGCACTACGCCAACTCCGCAACCTGATCGCAAGGCCCGGCTTCGGTCGGGCCTTGCGTTCCAACAAGGAACCATCATGGCAAAAAAACAAGCCGCAGAGGGCATCAAGGCCCGCGTTCTGGTCGATTGCGAATTCGGAAAGGTGAACGACATCGCTATTTTCGAGACTGCCGAAGCAGCCGCAGCCGCGGCCAGCCAAGTTGACGCGCACCCTGACGCCGTCGCCTACGCCGAAAGCCTGGCCGAGCCAGCCGCCGACCCCGAGGCCTGACCCCAGGCCACTACGTGAAAAGCCCTCCCTGCGAGGGCTTTTTTCATAGGACACACCATGCAATTTAAAGTCGTCACCACTGTTGCTGCCGAGCCCGTCACTCTGGCCGAGGCTCGCCTGCAGTGCAAGATTGACGCAGACGATACGACGCACGACGCTCTGATCACCAGTCTGATCACCGCCGCGCGCGAGTTCGCCGAACATTACACAGGCCGCGCGCTGGCCGGGCAGACGCTGGAGGGCGCGCTGGACAGCTTCCCGGATTGCGATTACATCGACCTGCCCATGCCGCCAGTGGTCAGCGTGACCAGCATCAAGTACACCGACACGGCCGGCGCCGAGCAGACGCTTTCGACCGGCGCCTATGCGCTGAGCGCCTACGGGCTGGGCAATCGGGTGAACCTGGCCGCAAATGGCGAATGGCCCAGCACCCAGGAGGTCGCCGACGCCGTGCGTGTGCGCTTTGTGGCGGGTTACACCACGGCGCCGAAAGCTGTCAAGGCCGCGATCCTGCTGCACATTGAAATCGAGTGCCCGCTGAATCCGCACACGCCGGCCGAGCGCGACATGCTGGAAAAGGCCCGCGACTCGCTGCTGAACACCGTCAAAGTCTGGGGCATGTGATGGACGCGCGCCGCCGCAATCGCCTGGTGCAGTTCAAGCGCCTGACCGCCGGCCAGGACGCCATCGGCCAGCCGACGCAGGTCTGGGCCGATCTGGTGCAGGTCCGCGCCAATGTGCGCTACCTGAACGGGGTGGAGACAATCAAGGCCGATGCTGAAACGGCGACGGCCAAGGCGTCGATCCGCATCGCTTACCGCACGAACCTGACGACAGCAGATCGGGTGTATCTCGGGGCCACTGAATTCAGGATCACCGCCGTCCTTCCTGATGAGGCTGGCAAGAAGCATACAGACGTGACTTGTGAGGTAGTGTCGTGATCAGCGTGGACTTCGACTTCAACAAGATCCTGCTGAAACTGGACAAGATCACCGGAGCCACCGCGGCGGCAGTCCGGCCGGCAGCCCAGGCTGGCGCGCAGGTTTTTTACGACGAGGCGCGCGTGCGTTGCCCGGTTTCGGATTCGGCGCATTTTTTCTACGGCAAAAACTCGAAAAAGACCGGCGTCCGGTACTTCTTCCAGCCAGGCAATCTGCGCGACTCGATTTATCAGTTTTACAACACGCGCGATCAGCGGCCAGGCACAGCGAGTTACTCGATTTCCTGGAACCACCAGAAGGCCCCTTACGGCTACATGGTCGAGTACGGCACCAGCCGGGCGCCTGCAAATCCATTTCTGCGCCCTGCCTATGACGCGGCGCGTGGCCTTGCCGTGCAGCGAGTGAATGAGGTTCTTCAGGCCAGCCTCAAAAGGAAAGACGCATGAGCGCCGAGGCCGTAATTTTCTCGACGCTGACGGGCTTCGTAGCTGGCCGCGTTTATCCGGATGTTGCGCCTGCTGGTGCCGCGCTGCCGCGGATTGTTTATCAGCAAGTCGGCGGTGTTGCGGATGTGTTCCTGGATGGCACGTTGCCCGACAAAGAGAACGGGCGATTTCAGATCACATGCTGGGCGACAACCAGGCTTGCATCAAGGACGCTTGCCAAACAGGTTGAAGTGGCGCTCACTGGGTCGGCCTCAATCATCTGCAGACCAGTCGGCGCACGAATTTCAGGCTATGAGCCAGACACAGCGCTTTTTTCCAGCCGTCAAGATTTTTCCATCTGGTCCACCAGATAACCGAATAGGCCGCAAGCCTACCAAGCAAGAGCCGCATCGAATTGCTTCGGGGCGGCTCTTTCATGCCCGCGAGGGCGTTAACCACCGCCGCCAACAGGCGGTTTTTTTTCGTCCGAATTGAAAGGTAAATCATCATGGGCTACTACTTCCCCGAAGGGTCGAGCCAGCAGTTTTCGCAAACTTTCGCGTCTGCAAAAACCATCACGGCTCTCACCAATGCAAACCCCGCAGTCGCTACCAGTGTTGCCCACGGCTACACGACCGGCGATGAAATCCTGCTCACTTCCGGCTGGGAAGATGCAACGGATACCGTCTGGAAAATCACCGTTCTGACGGCAGACACGTTCAGCATCTCCGGGCTCGATGCCAGCAACACCAGCTTTTACCCTGCCGGCACCGGCACCGGAACGGCGCAGAAAATCAGCGGCTGGACATCCATTCCACAGGTGCTGACCATCAGCACTTCAGGCGGCGATGCGCGTTTCACCGATGTCAACCCGTTGGCCAAGCGCAATGGCGTGAAAATCCCGACCGGTTTCAATGCCACTGCTGTCACCCTGACGCTGGCTCACGATGCCTCCCAGGCTGCGTACATCACCATGCAGGGCATCAGCCGCAACCTGTCGAAAGTTGCATTCAAGCAAGTGATCAGCGGTGGCTCTGTGACTTACGGTTTCGGCTACATGAGCGTGTCGGAAATGCCAAAACTGAACGTGAATCAGGTCAACACCGTTGACGCTGCAATCACGGTGCTTGGCCGCTCCATCAGCTACTGATTCACGGGCATAGGCCCGTCCTGAGCACCGATCCCGGCTCGTTTCACTTCTTCGCGGGAGTGGGCGGGCTGGGGCACGGGCGATTTTTAACACACCCGCGAAGGTTTTATCATGCCCAAACTCGTGATCGGCAAAGCGCCGGCATCATTCCCCCTCAACGTCAAAATCAAGACCCCTCAAGGCGAGGACGAAATCTGCTTTGAGGCCAAGCACCACCCGGCGACCGAGTGGGCGAAGCTGCGCGAGGCGCACGTCGATGCTGTGAACAAGCAAGTTAGCGCCCTGTTCGATGCTGCCCGCAAGGAAGCCGAAAACGCATTCGAGAAAAAGGCCGACACCAAGGCGCTTGAAGGCGACGCGAAAGAGGCGGCAATCGAGGCCCTGCGCAAACCGGTGAAGGACAGCGAAATCAGCGTATTGCGCGCAAAGTTCGCCGCCGCGCTGATCCTCAAAATTGCCAACAAGTGGGATCTTGAGGATGAATTTACAGAGCCGTCGCTGGTGCAGATGTGTGACCTGTACGCCAACGCGCCGGAGGCTATTTTCAAGGCGTACAGCGAAGCCTTGAGTGGTGCGCGCCTGGGAAACTGAGGGCGATAGCTGCGGCCCTTTACAAGACAGGGGGGCAACAGCCGGAAGGTAACGCATTCGCTGCGGCTCTCGCCCAATATGAAAAAAATGCGGTAATCGAGATTTGGCCGGAAAACCTGCAAGCCTTTAACCTTTTCAGCCGCATCGGTACTCGCTGGGTTGTTGGTATGAATGGCGTCACCGGCATTCGGTGGGAGGCCGTCTACCCTCTGATGGACCGGCTGGGGCTGGAATCTGAGGCTTGGGATGACCTGTTGTTAGACCTTGAAGTGATGGAGTCCGCCGCACTTGCCGTTATCAACAGGAAAGACTAGCATTTGGCCTTCAAACACGGGGGCTACATGCGAATTATGGTGATGTTGGGTGCGGTGCTTGGGGTGCTGTGCCTTGTGGCTTCGTTTTTTATGGCCGGTGCGCCGCAACAGGCCGCGCTGGCTGGAATGGCTTGCGCTGTTGCAATCATTCCTTACGTGGGGTGGCGAGCCGGCCAGATTGATGACGAAGCACGTGAAAGCCGGAAATTCCGAGCTGATGTGTTGGCGCTTTTAAAAGATAGACCGCCTACCCAGTAGGCAAACCAGACAGACCCGCTCCGGCGGGTTTTTTATTTCTAGGGCTCGCTTCGGCGGGCCTTTTTTTGTTCAAGGCTCTATGTCCAACGACCTCAACACAGAAATCAGGATCGGCGCCGACGCCTCCGGTGTTGAGGCGGGCGTCAACAAGGCCAAAAAGTCGCTGGCGAGCCTGGGCGCGGCCGCGCGGCAGGCTGGCACTGAGGCTGGTGCGGGCGTCGGCAGCATTGGGGACGGCAGCGACAAGGCCGCCAAGAAGGTCGAGGCCGCTACCCGGAATATGGTCAGCAGTCTGCAGCGCCAGATCGCAGCTCTTGAGGCTGGCGGCAAGAGTACGCGCCAGTATCAGGAATCGCTCGCCAGCCTGCGCGGCATTGACGGGAACGTCCTCAAGCCGCTGCTGGACCGGCTGGACGAAGCCAAGGCCAAGGCACAGGGCGCAACTCAAGCCAACGCGCAGCTCACGTCGAGCTTTTCCGGCTTGGGCGGGGCTGCCGCTGTTGCTGCCAGGGCTGTCGCCGCAATCGGCATAGGCGTTTCCATCCGTGAGTTCGTTTCGCTGGCAGATGCCAGCACAAACGTGGCTTCGCGCCTATCCCTGGTTACATCGTCGGCGGCAGAGCTTGCATCGGTACAGCGGCAACTGTTTCTCACGGCGCAGTCGTCCCGCGTCAGTTTCGTGGACCTGGCGGGCACCTACTCACAGGTTGCACGCTCGACCAAAGACCTCGGAGTTTCCCAGACCGATCTGCTTGGCGTCATCAAGACGATCAGCCAAGCCGTGACGATCAGCGGCGGGTCTGCTGCGTCGGCTCAAGCGGCCTTGGTGCAGCTTTCTCAAGGTTTCGCCGCTGGTGCGCTCCGTGGCGAGGAGTTGAATTCGATCATGGAGCAGACCCCAAGGCTGGCACAGGCCATCGCAAACGGGTTGGGTGTCGGCATCGGCAAGCTGCGCGAAATGGGTAAGGCCGGCGAGTTGACGGCCGATGCCGTGCTTGGCGCGCTGCAAAAGTCTGCCGCCGGTATCGAGGCTGAGTTTGCCCGCATGACGCCGACCGTCGAGCAGTCCATCACCAAAATCACCAACAGCATGATCAAACTGGTTGGTGCGATGGATTCCGTGCTCAAGGTCACGGCTGCGGTTTCTGGCGCTTTCGGGGCCGTCTCCAAGGCTCTGGATTTCATCAGCGGCGACCTGGAAAAAATCAACTCGCAGGGGGCGTTGCGTGAGGCCGCCACTCAGGTGCGGCGGCTCGATCAGCAGGCGACTCAGCTCCGCAACGGCATGGCGAACGGGTTTTACAGCAAAAACACCATCGCCGACCTGGACAGGGTCAACCAGCAGCTCGCCATCGCAAAGCAGCGATTCCGCGAACTGGATGAACAAACCAACGGCGGCGGGAGTAGCCGCGATCAGTCCGCATTTACCTCGCGAAGCCAGTCCTACGATGCCGAGGCCGCACGCCAGTCCAAACTCGCCACCGACCTGAACAACGTCCGGCTGAAGTTGTCCGGCGTGCCCGAGTCCTACGTCAAGGACATGCAGGAAATCATTCGGCTCAACCAAGCCGGACTGCTGGTCGGCAAAGAATACACCGACGCCCTGAAAAAACAGCAAGAATCACTGGACAAAAAGGGCACTTCGTCTGCCGCTGCGGCGCTCACAGCAGAACAGAACGCCTACGAGTCCCTTATTTCCTCGATCCGCACGAAGATCGAGTCTGAAAGCCTGGAGCTGGCAGGCGGCAATGCGCTGACGGAAAGCCAGAAAATCCGCGTCAAGCTGGATCAGGAAATGGCGAGCGGCAAACTCAAGTTGTCAGCCGCACACAAAGCCGTTGCAACTGCTGCGCTGGAAGAACTGGCTGTACTGGAGCGCCAGAAACGTGTAGCCGAGGCCGTCAAGGCTAATGACGCCGAGCGGGCCAAGATCGCCGAGGAAATCAGCGCCGCCTTTGTGACGGAAAGCAAGGCCCGCGAGCAGGGCCGGCAGTCCGTCAGCGACTACGTACAGGCCATTGAAGAACAGAACGCTCAAACCCAATTTGAAATCGGCCTGTCCGGTAAGACCGCATCGGCGCGGGAAGTCGCAATCCGTCAGTACCGGATCGAGCTCGACCTGAAAAAGCAGATCGAGGCGATTGACCGGAACCCCGGCTTTGACGAAGGCCAGCGCGAGGAAGAGCGCATCCGCGCACGCGCCGCCGCGGCCAAGGCCGCAGCAAGTGCTGAATCCGGCGTGTATCTGGAGGAATGGAAAAAAACCTCTGAAGCCATTGAGAGCAGCATCACCGATGCCCTACTGCGCGGCTTCGAGTCTGGCAAAGGATTTGCCGCGAACCTGCGCGACACCGTTGTCAACATGTTCAAGACGCTGGTGTTGCGGCCGATTGTCAGCGCGGTGGTCAACACCGGTACGCAGGCCGTTTCGGGTGCTCTCGGTCTGGGCGGGCAAGGGCAGGGTGGCGGCATCGGCGGCCTGTTCAGCAATGCGAGCAGCTTAAACAGCTTGAGCGGCCTCACTGGCAACATCTCGGCGGGTTTTGCTGGTGGCGCGGGAGTCCTTGGCGGTGCCGTCGGCACTGGCGCCAGCGCTGCGCAACTAGGCGCTGGGCTTGAGGGCTATTTGGCCGCTCAAGGGACATTTGCGGCCAGCGGGGCCACGGCGGCTGGCGCTGCTGGTGTGGCGGGCGGCGCGGTTGGGTCTGGTGCTGCGGGTGCCGCCGCAGGCTTCGCATCGGCAGTCCCCTATGTGGCCGCAGCTATCGCAGTTTACTCGCTATTGAGCAAAGACGGAGGTGGCCCAAAATCTGAAAGCGGCGGCGGCTTTGGTATTGGAAACAGAGGCGGTGGACCCGCTCTAGGTTTTGCTCAAAGCCTTGAAAAGAGCTTTGAAGGACTTGCC
This sequence comes from Polaromonas sp., assembly GCF_043778355.1. GTDB lineage: Bacteria > Pseudomonadota > Gammaproteobacteria > Burkholderiales > Burkholderiaceae_C > Polaromonas. The sequence continues at coordinate 37,089 of NZ_JAYWHI010000013.1, read as the reverse complement.
AAGCAGCTAGGATTAAGCAGCAGGTTGAACGTCGGCGCGTTTTTATCCACAGACCCAGCCGGTGATAGTTTGACACAGCTACAAGTTCTGGCAGGCATCAATGGGCAATCTGTCTATGACCGTGGCGCGCGCTTCAATGAGCAAGTTGAAAATGTTGGCCGCAGTGATGCGGAGCTGCAGGCGGCTTTGGCAGAAGAGGCGATCCGCGTCACTTTTTCCGCCCTGCGCGGCTCCGACTTGGAGTCAAGGTACAAGAACTTCCTAAACAGTATTTTTGAGGGTGGTGATGCGTCGTTTTTAGAGAGCGCGATCAGTCGCACGGTGGCTGTAAAGCAGTTTGACGACGCAATCAAAGCCTTGCCGTTTGAAAATCTAAAGAGCTTGAGCTTTGAGGCGGCAGAGGGCCTGCTGGCTGCCGCTGGTGGACTGGAGTCTCTGACAAATAACCTCGCCACCTACTATCAGAACTTCTACACAGCCGAAGAGCAGCGCGCACAAGTCATTAAAAATCTGTTCTCGACATTGGGCGCTTCTGGGCTTGATGCGAGCAGCTTATATGACCCGACAATTGCCGGGTTCCGCGCCTTGGTTGATGCTCAAGATGTGAGCACTGAGTCAGGGCAAAAGGCCTATCTGGCGCTTCTCGGCGTGTCCGGCGCGTTCGCACAGCTAGCTACGTCCAGCACGGCAGCGAAAGAGGGCCTGAAGACGGCGCTAGGTGCATCTATCAGTGGTTTGACTGAGTTGTCGAATGCCGTCAAGTCAACGCTCGGCAGTATTGGCTTTGGCCCATCGCGCGCGACTGCACAGCAGCAAATTCGAGGGGCCGTGGAAGCCGCTCAGGCCGGTGGAGGACTGCCGAAAGCTGCCGATTTGGCGTCGGCGCTAAAAGTGCTGTCGCAGCCGAGCGAGGCCCTTTTTGGCACGTTCGTTGACTTTCAGCGCGACCAATTGCGGACCTCCTTTGATCTTGAAACTCTTGCCGGTCTGGCTGATACACAAATCAGCATCGAGCAAAAAATGCTTAATGCGCTTTTGGGCATCGATAGAAATATCCTGTCTGTTGCCGAAGCGCTGGGTGCTGTGAATGCCGAAAAATCGACGACCGCCGCCCAGGCCGCTCAGGCTGCCGCAGCGGGGCTTGCTGATAAGCAGGCGAAGGCTGCTATCGCCGCCGCACAAGCATCTGCTGCGGCAGAGGCTGCGGCCCGAGCTGCTGCGGAGGCTGCTGCCAGGGCGGTGCCGACAACATCGCCGTTGTACGAAACACGTAGCGACGGTCAGCGATATTACTTTTTACCCGATACGTCTTTCGCTGTCGGCACAAATTACGTGCCGCGTGATATGGCTGCCAACATTCACCAGGGCGAGCGCATTATCCCAGCAGCCGACAACCGCGAACTGATTGCCAGGTTGAACACGCCAGCGGCTGGAAACGCGGAGCTTGTCGCAGAAATTCGCGCCCTGCATTCAGAAGTCGCCGCCCTGCGATCTTCTAGCGAAGCGACCGCCAGGTCAACCCGAACAACCGCCGACACCCTGCAAAACGTAACGCGCGGCGGCAGCGCAATGGTCACGGAGCCCGCATGAACGTCATCCCACCGCTTGAGATAACCGCTGGCAGGTTGACCAGTAGCACCATCGCAGAGCCTGACACCGGAGAAACCGCATGGAGCGGGGCGACTGTTGCATATGTCGTCGGCGACCGGCGCATCCGTGCAACCACTCATCGGATTTATGAGTGTGTTGTGGCGCACACCAGTGCAGCTTCCCCATTGCCCGAAAATGACCCAGCCCGCTGGCTGGAAATCGGCCCGACCAACAAGTGGGCGATGTTCGACACCCTGCGTAACACGGCGACGATCAAGGCCAATACGATCACCGTCGTTTTGACTCCGAGTGTGCGCGTTGATTCGATTGCGCTTCTTGCACTCTCTGCGGACAGCGTTACCGTCTCGGCCACCACCAATGCCGTTGAAGTGTATTCGCGCTCAGAAACTCTTACCTATCGCGATATTAACGATTGGTACGAGTATTTCTTTCGTCCATTTCTCACCAAGAAAAGTGTCGCGCTGTTTGATCTTCCGCCATACGGAGACATCGTTATCACGGTTACCTTGACGGCGAATGGCCGTGATGTTGAGTGCGGAGCTTGCGTCATTGGGACCGTCGATTTTATTGGTGATGTGCAGTACGAGGCTGAATCTGACGTATTGAATTTCTCGACCGTAAATCGCGACTCATTTGGTGGCATCAGCTCCATAGTTCAGCGCCGCAACGTACCGAAAACCATTCAAAGCATCATTGTAGAAAAAGCGCGAGTAAACCGGGTTAGAGCCTTGCGCGATGACTTGGCCGCGACCCCCGCCGTCTGGGCGGGTCTAAGCAATAGCTCTGACGGTTACTTTGAAGCAATGTTGATTCTCGGTTTCTACAAGCGTTTTTCAATAAATCTAAGACATCCCGATCACGCCGCTATTTCTCTAGAACTTGAAGAAATATAGAGCGTGTACGAAACCACCATCCGCCAAGCCGCCATGAGAAATCAAGGCGGCTTTTTCTTTGCCGAAAAGGAAAAAAATGTCCATCACCGCACTTCCAGCTGCTCCGTCTACAAGCGATCCAACTAATTTCGCTGTTAAAGCTGACGCGTTGCTCGCCGCGCTTCCTGCCTTTGTGAATGAAACAAACGCCACGGCTGTAGCGATGAACTTGAACGCTACAACTGATACCAGCGCTTCAAGCGTTGCTATCGGCACCGGGGTCAAGTCGTTCACGGTTTCCACTGGTAAGAGCTACCAGCCCGGCATGTGGCTTGTAATTGCTGACACTGCCGCGCCAAGTACGAACCAGATGTACGGGACTGTGACCAGTTACGACACGGCCACTGGCGCGCTTGTCATGAATATCGTGTCAGTGCGCGGGAGTGGAACCAAAACTGCATGGGTGCTTTCCCAATCGGCTCCTGGTGGCGCAGCTGTTGGTGTGAACGCTGACGTGGTTCAGCTTGACGCCCTTACGGGCGGCGTTGGCGGAGGCTCTCTCAGTAGCCGAAACAAAATCATCGGACACTTTGACGAAAACCAACGCGGTTCGACCTCGGCTGCTGATGATGTCTATGACGCAGACCGCTGGTACGTGCTGACGGAATCGGGAAGCGTGACGACGGCCAAGATCACCGATCCAGAGTCAGGGGCGCCGTGGGCACGTCGGCTGACACAACCCGACGCTGCGCCCAAGCCCTTCGGCTACGCGCAAATCATTGAGTCAAAGAATATCCGCGCCTACCGCAGCGTGGCGATGAACTTCTTCATGCGGGTCAAGCCGTCGTTTGCAGGAAATGTGCGCTATGCGATTCTTGAGTGGACGGGCACGGCAGATGCCGTCACCTCTGACGTTGTGTTGAACTGGGCGTCCGCATCCTTCACTCCAGGCGGCTTTTTCATCGCCACGGTGAACGTCATTAAGACCGGGACGGTCGCCCCTGGCGCCGCGACGTATGGCGAGTTCAGCGACTTCGGTGTGATGGGGTCTGCTCTCAACAACGCGATTTTGGTTGTGTGGACTGAAAGCGCTCAGGCGCAAAACGCTACGCTTGAACTAAACCGGCCACAGTTTGAGCCGGGGGTTGTGCATACACCGCATGAGTGGCGACCCAATGAGATGGAGCTGTGCCAGCGGTATCTGCCATTTTGGTCCGCTCTTGGCGGGCAATCCTTCGGCGGTGCGGGCCTGAGCTACGCCTCAACTGCCGCCGAATTTACTTTGCCATATCAAGTCCAGCCGCGAGTAATACCAACCAGCATTCAAGCTACCCCTAACCGCTTTGCAGCGTTGACCGGAATCGGTGGTTTGTCGGTAGCTTCGACGGTAACGCTCAATGGTTCCGCCTCAACACTGCAAGGTCTTTCTTTGATTCTTGGCGGTACAAGTGGTTTGACTGCCGGTGACGGCTCTTTGCTGTACGCCACAGGCGGAGCCGCAACAATTCAAGGATTGGGATGTGAACTATGACTTACAAATTCACAGATGCATCGCAATTGGTCGTTACTGACGGCAAAGGCTGGAGCGGTCTGGTTACTGTTCCTGAGGTGGCGGCATGGATCTCCGCTGGTAATACGCCAGCGCCTGCCACCCCGGTTGCGACTCCGAAGCCGTTGGCTGTCACCATGCGGCAGGCGCGGCTGGCTCTGCTTCGAGCTGGACTCTTGACCAAAGTGAACGACGCTGTTACCGCGATGCCCGGCGTCGAAGGTGCTGCCGCCCGGATCGAGTGGGAATACAGCCAGGAGGTGCAGCGAGACAAAGCCCTGGTCAAGGCGCTGGTGCCCGTACTTGGGCTGACCGACGCGCAGCTTGACGCGCTGTTTCTGGACGCCTCGCAGCTCTGACCATGAAAGTCGCCCTCTACATCGGCGACCACGCGGGCGACAGCCTGGCCGCGCGTGCCGGGTGGTGGGTGACACGCAACACGCAAAAGGGCGAGTTCGGCAACGTCACGCACGTTGAGGCCATCCATGCTGAGCACACCGACGGCAGTGTGACCATCGCCAGCGCCAGCCTGCGTGACGGTGGCGTGCGCGACAAGGTGGTGCTGCTGCAGCCTGACAACTGGCGCATCGTCAACGTGGGCTTCTGGGACATGGCCCGCTCGGTGGACTTGCTGGCAAAGACGAAAGGCCGCCCATACGACTGGCGCGGCGCGCTGGCCACCCGGTTGCCGGGCCGGCACGACGACGCTGCGTTTTTTTGCAACGAGTGGGTGGGCTCCCCCTTTCTGCGCGAAGCCTGGACGTTTGGCCCGCACCAGTTTGCCGCCGTCTGCCTGTCCATCGGGCGCGACATCACACAAGATTTTTTCAAAGAACGAAAAGGAGCTCGACATGGTTGACACCATGCAGCCGCGCTGCCAGCCAGCGCGCTACTGGATGACGCGCCTCTATCTGGCCACCAACGTACTGGCCCTGGCCCTGGCGGCCGTTTTTGACAGCAGCACGCTGGCCCACCGGGTGTTAATCGAGTCTGGCGCTGCCGGCATGTGGGCTATGCAGGCGCTGGCAGTGGTGGCGGTGGTTGGCCTGGCTGACTGTCTGGTCAACGACCTGCTGCCAGACCGGTTTATCTTGCGCTGGTCTTTCAGGCACCGGCACCTGGTGTACATGGCGCTGGCACTCGGTCTGGTCAGCATCAGCTATATCACCGCCAAAAACTACGGCCCCAGCACCGTGCATGTGTTTTACATGCTGCACGCCGCTTTTGCCACCTTTGTGGCGTTCTTTGACCTGTTTGCAAGGCACGGAAAACAATGAACCCGCTCTACCTCCGAATCGTTCTGCGCGTCATGCTGTTGGCTCTGTGGGCACCCAGTCTGGCGATTGCTGCCAGCGTTATCACGCTTAACCAGACGCTGGGAGAGGTCACCTTTCTGGTGGTGGGCGTGGTGGGTGTGCTGTCCACCCTGGCCGGCGCCACGGCGCTGATCCTGCGCATTGACAAAGAGCTGCGCGACCAGCCAGCCGCTGCGTTGCCACGGCCCTACCTTTTTGCCAGCGCACACATGCTCGGCTCCTGGCTGGCCGGTGCGCTGGCTTTCATCACCGCCGAAGCGCAAGACATGAACGACTGGAGCGAGCTGGGCCTGATCGTGGTGGCCAGCTTTTCAGGCGCCCGGTTCATCGAAGTTCTGGCTGAAAAGTACCTTATCAAAACGAGGAATGCTTCATGAAACTCAACATTCAACGCCAGCCCAGCGAGGGCGGCGCCACCATCGGCAAGCTGGCCATCGACGGCCAGTTCTGCTGCTACACGCTGGAAGACCAGATCCGTGAGATCGAGGGCCAGCCAGTCAGCGAATGGAAAATCAAGGGCGCCACGGCCATCCCGGCCGGCGAATACCGCGTCACGCTGGAAAACTCCCCAAGGTTCGGCGTGGACACGCTGACGATCCACGACGTACCTGGCTTTGTGGCCATACGCATGCACGGTGGCAACACAGCAGCCGACACCGAAGGCTGCCCGCTGCTGGGCATGGCTGCCACCAGCCACAGCCTGGTCGGCGGTACATCACAGCCAGCCGTGAAGTTGGTCAAGGGTCAAGTCAAAGCTGCCATCGACCGTGGCGAGCTGGTGACCATCGAGATCAACAACCCGACGGCGGTGGCATGAGGCTGGTCGACCTCGAACCGCAGTGGATGGAGCACGACGGCCGGCGCATCGGCTTCGTTTTCCTGTCGCCCGTGCAGCCAAAGCGTCACGACGGCAGCCCACGGTCCCAACCGTATCGTCTGACTTCCATGGTTTCGCCGACACCGATGAACTTGCAGCGCGAGGTGGCCGAGCGGATGTTCGGTGACAACGACTTCACCGTGGTGCCCTGCAATCAGACTCAAGGCTGGACCATCGCCGGTGGGATTGATGCAGCGGCCTTTGACACCCTGAGCGCTTCACCCTCGATTGATGGCAGCGCCAGTGGCAACTGGCACGGCTACATCACAAACGGCCAAATCACAGGAGGTATTTGAAATGAATTTCCTTGCATGGCTCAGCCCTGGCCGGTGGCTGCTGATCGGCGCGCTGCTGGCGGCGCTGGTGCTAGGTTACTTCGCCTGGGCCGACCACATTGGCGACGTGCGCGAGGGTCAGGTGCGCGCGCAGTACGCCAAACAAGCCAAAGCTGTTGACGACGCACGCGCCGCCATCGCGCCGCCCATTGCAGCCCGGCAAGAGGCAAGGCAGGAAAAAATCCGCACAGTGTTCAAGACCATCATCAAAGAGGTGCCCACCTATGTTTCGATCAATGATTGCGCTATGTCTCCTGGCTTCAGGGTGTTCCACGACGCCGCTGCCAATGGCGAAGTTCCCGACGCCGCCCGCATCGCTGATGCAGCCGCCGTCGCCGCTCCAGACGTTGCCAACACCGTCGCAGCCAACTACCAAGCCTGCCACACGAATTCCGCCCGTTTGACGGGCTTGCAGGAGTGGGTGCGGGCGCAGCAGGTGCTCAAGGCGCCGCCGTAAGAACATCGCAGTTGTCTCCCATCCGGCTTTGAGCGCCGTGATGTTCACACCCCGTCGGCTCACGCTGGCGGGGTTTTTTTCATTGGATTTGCGATTTGGTGCAATTTGGCAAGTTGGCTATGGCTGGCCGGCCCACAGCACGGAGGAAGGTCGAAGCGTGGTTTTTGGCGTAAGTTTCACGTGGAACTGACGAGTCTCCCTGCAGAAGACCGCCATCAAGGATCACAATATTCATGCCGATATTGTGCCTGCAAGTTCTGCCACCTCAAGGCGGCGGCGGGGCAAGATGTAGCAGAACGCAATCGATTGATGGGACGCGGCCGCGCTGGCGTCTGCATCGCCTCATGTGCCTTTCAAGCGCGCTTCGCCGTGAACATGCGAGACGCATCTTCAACGCCAAACCCGGCGTCAAGGACACGCTGTCAGGGACACGCTGTGCGCTCAGGCAGCCTGTGCCAGGGCGGCTTCCCGTTGGGCCATACGGTCGAGTTCGGCGCACACATCGGCCATGCGGCCTGAAATCACCATGCGGCCGGCGCACGAGGGGCTGATACCGGCTTCAAACTCGCGCACCACCTTCAGGCGTCGCGGGGCGGTTGATCTGGCCGCAGTTTGGCAAGGTTTTGAGCCTGAAGCCCATGAATGGCGGGCGCCACCAGCTATGCTTTTGGTAGCAGATGAGTCATTGGCAGCACAACGCTTGAAGACCGGGGCCGGGCTGCGGGACGGTTCGGCAGCCGCGGGCTGCGCCGGAACCCACAAGGTGGCCAGCGCCTGCAGTGGAGCGAGCAGCACAGACAACAGTGGTGAACGTGAAAAACTGGCGATTCCCATGAAAACTCCTGAGGTAGAGGTAAACACAGGCAGGATTCAAAAAACATATCCGTTGCACCAGGGTGTTGGCCAAACCCCTGGCCAAACGCCCGCCACCTGCTGCGCGGAAAGAAACTGCGGACGACCGCGAGGGCCGGTCCGCCGCATGCGGATGCTTCTACATCAGCATGGTGTTGCGAATCAGGCCGACCGCCAGGCCCTCCAGCTCGAAAGGTTCGCCGGGCTCGACCACAATGGTCTTGAAGTCGGGGTTCTCGGGCAGCAGCTCGATCAGGTGTTTGTTGCGGCGAAAGCGTTTGACCGTGACTTCGTCGCCCAGCCGGGCCACGATGATCTGGCCATTTTTGGCTTCTTTGGTTTGCTGCACGGCCAGCAGGTCGCCGTCCATGATGCCGGCATCACGCATGCTCATGCCGCGCACCTTGAGCAGGTAATCGGGCTTGCGCTGGAACAGACTGCTTTCGAAATAGTAGGTGTGGTCCACATGCTCCTGCGCGAGAATGGGGCTGCCAGCAGCAACCCGCCCCACCAGAGGCAGGGCGAGTTGGGCCAGGCTTTGCAAGGGCAGGGAAAACTGTTTGATGCGGGATTCGTTGATGGAACGCAAGGCGTCGCTGCGCAGGCGGATACCACGTGAGGTGCCGCTGACCAGTTCAATCACGCCTTTGCGGGCCAGTGCCTGCAGATGTTCCTCGGCGGCATTGGCGGACTTGAAACCGAGTTCATTGGCGATCTCGGCGCGTGTCGGCGGCGCGCCGGTGCGCGCAATGGCGCTCTGGATCAACTCCAGAATCTGTTGCTGCCGCGCAGTGAGTTTGGGCATTTCCGAAAAGTCAGTGAGGCTCATGACGTAGGCTCCTTGGGAACAGCGACCGACATTGAAGTCGGCTAAAGCTGTTTTAATATCCAGTAGCTGTATTTTCATCCAGTTTTTTAAGGAATGCAAGTGTCTGGCGAGATGAAAAACAAAAAAATTGTGATTCTGGGCACCGGCGGCACGATTGCCGGAACATCCGCCCAGGTCGGCGACAACCTCGGCTACACCGCAGCGCAGATCCGTATCTGCGAGTTGGTGAGCGCCTTGCCTGCGCTGGCGAACAGCCGTTTTGAACTGTTCAGCGAGCAGGTGGCCCAGGTCGACAGCAAGGACATGGACTTTGGCATCTGGCGCGCGCTGGCGCAGCGGGTGGCGCACTGGGTGGCGCAGCCCGACGTGCAGGGCATGGTCATCACGCATGGCACCGACACGCTGGAAGAAAGCGCGTTTTTCCTGCAAGCGGTGCTGGACCCCGCCAAACCGGTGGTGCTGACCTGTGCGATGCGGCCGGCGACAGCCCTGGCGCCCGACGGGCCGCAGAACATGCTGGATGCGGTGGCGGTCGCGTCGCATACCGGCGCGCGCGGTGTGGTGGCGGTCTGCGCCGGTGTGGTGCACTCTGCTTTTGACGTTCAGAAAGTCCATACCTACCGCCTCGACGCCTTCAGCTCCGGTGATGCCGGCCCGCTGGGTCACGTCGAGGAGGGGCGCTTGCGTCTGTTGAGAAATTGGCCCTCAGCCCCTGTCGGACAAGCGCAAGAAGCTATTAAAAAGATAGCGTTTGGCGCGGACGCGCGGCCCTGGCCGCGGGTGGACATCGTCATGAATTATGTCGGCGCCGACGGCCGCGCCGTCCGCGCGCTGGTGGCCGACGGTGTGCAGGGCCTGGTGGTGGCAGGCACCGGCAACGGCTCTTTGCACCATGCGCTGGAGGCGGCCTTGCTGGAGGCGCAGGCCGCTGGGGTGCGGGTGGTCCGGGCCACGCGCTGCCTGAATGGCCGCGTGTTGCCAAAACCGGGGGATGTGCTGGCCGATTCGCAGGGCCTGAGCCCGGTCAAGGCGCGGGTGGCCTTGATGCTGGCGCTGATGGCCAATGATGATTAAGGCCTGAGATGTTCGAGTCGCTGCGATCCCATGTCTGGGCCTACCCGGCGCTGGAGGTGGTGCACATCTTCGGCATCGCCTTGCTGCTGGGCAACCTGGTGCTGCTGGAGGTGCGCGTCTTTGGCCTGGGCGCGACACTGCCGGTCAAAGCCTTGTCGCGGCTGAGCCTGGGCATCGCGCTGGCCGGCTTCTCGGTGGTGGCCGCCTCCGGACTGCTGATGTTTGCCTCGCAGCCGGCCGAGCTGCTGGCCAATCGGGCTTTCACCCTGAAGATGCTGCTGTTATTGGCCGCAGGTTGTAATGCAGCCTGGTTTCATGGTCGTGGTTCGCTGGACAAACTCGACCGCCTGGCCAAGTCTCAGATGGCGGTGTCCACGCTGATCTGGCTGGCCGTCGTGGCTTGTGGCCGATGGATTGCCTATGTGTAAATTGAAGCGACAAAGGAGATAAAGATGAAGCGACGTGATCTGCTGAAAGTCTCGCTGGCCCTTCCCGCGGCAGGTGCTGCCTCCTGGGCCCAGGCCCACCATGGCTGGAGCAGTTTTGACCAGGACCGGCCGATTTATCTGGAGGGCAGGGTGGTCAAGTCGATGTGGCGCAACCCGCATGCCGAGCTTGAACTCGAAGTTTCTCCCACCCTGAAGTTGCCTGCCGATCTGGCGCAGCGGGCCCTGCCCGCGCAGAGCGCGCCAGTCGATGGCAAGGCGCTGCTGGCCAAGGCTGTGGTGCCCACACGCAAGGACAAACGCTGGGAGATCGAACTGGCGCCTCTGACCCGCATGCAGGCCTGGAACGTGGCCGAGATCAAGGCCGGCGCGCAAGTCGCGCTGCTCGGTTTTACCTTCACCGGCGAGAAGGGTGAGGCGATTTTGCGTGTCGAGTACCTGTTTGCCGACGGCAAGGTCTACGGCCTGCGCTCCAGCCCGGCCTGAAGGCGCGGCAGCAACACGCATAAAAAATGCCGTCAGCTGACGGCATTTTTCTGTATCAGTGACAACTCAGTCGGCCAGCGCCTTGAAGGCGCGGGCGGTGATTTCGTCCACGCCGCCCATGCCGCTGATGGCCCGGTACTGCGGCGCCGCCGCGGGCTCGGTCCTGGCCCAGTTCGAGTAATAGTCGACCAGTGGTCGCGTTTGCGCGCTGTAGACCTCCAGGCGCTTGCGCACGGTGTCTTCCTTGTCGTCCTCGCGCTGGATCAGCGCTTCGCCGGTCACGTCGTCCTTGCCTTCGACCTTGGGCGGATTGAACTTGACATGGTAGGTACGGCCGGATGCCGGGTGCGAACGGCGTCCGCTCATGCGCTCGATGATGGCCTCGAAAGGCACATCAATTTCGAGCACGTAATCGAGCTTGACGCCGGCGGCTTTCATCGCATCGGCCTGCGGCAGCGTGCGCGGAAACCCGTCGAATAAAAACCCCTTGGCACAATCGGGCTGGGCGATGCGGTCTTTGACCAGGTTGATGATCAGGTCGTCGCTGACCAGGCCGCCAGCGTCCATCACTTTTTTGGCTTCGATGCCCAGGGGGCTACCGGCCTTGACGGCAGCACGCAACATGTCGCCGGTGGAAATCTGGGGAATGCCGTATTTCTGGCAGATGAAGGTCGCTTGCGTCCCTTTGCCTGCGCCCGGCGCGCCCAACAAAATCAGTCTCATGGATGTCCTCGGATTTTTATGAATCTGCGGGTGAACGCGGGCCTTGTGCGAGCGCCGGTGTCACTTTTTTCTTGATCTCAAGGATAGCATGCGTACCCTGCCGCAGCCTTACACAAACAGCCGGCGTACCCGCTCCAGGTCCTCGGGCGTGTCCACGCCCGGTCCCGGCGCTTCGGCGCTGATGTGCACGGCAATACGGTGGCCATGCCAAAGGGCGCGCAACTGTTCCAGGGCTTCCAGTTGCTCCAGTGGCGCCTGTGGCATCCTGGGGAACTCACGCAAAAAACCCACGCGGTAGCCGTAAATGCCGACATGGCGCAGCGGTGGCGGCTGCGTGCTGCCGGCGCCCCACCAGGCTTGGCCGCCAGCATCGCGCGCGGCAGGTATGGGCGCACGGCTGAAGTAGAGCGCGGTATTGCGTGCGTCGAGCACCACCTTGACCAGGTTGGGGTTGTGCAGGTCCGCCAGCGTGTGGATCGCGTGTGCGGCGGTACTCATCACACAGTCGGGCCTGTCGTCGAGCAAGCCCGCCACCGCGTCAATCAGTCCGGGATCAATCAGCGGCTCGTCACCCTGCACATTGACCACCACCTCGTCATCACCAAGCTGCAGCAGATTGCAGGCTTCGGCGAGTCTGTCGCTGCCGCTGGGATGATCGGCGTGGGTCATGACCGAGGCGATCTGGAAGGCCGCGCAGGTTTCGGCAATACGAGGGCTGTCGGTGGCCACCACGACACGCCCGGCACCGCTGAGCAAGGCGCGTTGCGCCACACGCACAATCATCGGGATGCCGGCAATGTCGGCCAGCGGCTTGTCGGGCAGTCGGGTGGACGCGAGGCGGGCAGGGATGAGGACGGTGAAACGCATGCCGCAGAAATCAGAGGCCGAGTTCTTCGTCAGTCAGAACGCGCGCCTCGTTCTCCAGCATCACCGGCAGGCCGTCGCGTATCGGGTAGGCCAGCCGCGCACTGCGCGACACCAGCTCCTGTTTTTCACGGTCGTAATCGAGCGGGCCTTTGGTCACGGGGCAGACCAGCAGTTCAAGCAGTTTGGTGTCCATGGGGCGATGGTAATGGAGAAAGCCGGCGCGCCAGCAAGGCGTCGAAGGCTGCAAAAAACGCCGGCTCGGGTTCAAACAGCAGCGGCACGGCGAGGGCGTGCTTTTGCCTGGGAAACAGCTTGACGGCGTCTTTTTCGGTGCAAATCAGGGTGTAGCCCATGTCGGATGGGCGTGGATAGCTATCAAAATCATAGTGATCGGGGAGTGCCCGTGACTCTGCCAGTGGCAGGCCGCTGGCTTTGAGCATGTCGAAGAAGGCCTGCGGTTTGGCAATACCGGCCAGCGCGATCAATGCCGTGCCGGCCAGGCTGCTCAAGTCCACGCGGCTGCCGTCAGCGCGCAAGGCGTGGTCGGCCAGCCGGCGAGTGGAGCTGAAGCCGCCGAACGCGGGCACGGCGCCGGTGTGCAGCACCAGGTCAATACTCGCGCCGCGCTGCGGCCAGGGCTCGCGCAGCGGTCCGGCCGGCAGCAGCCAGCCGTTGCAAGCACCGCGTTCGTCGAAGACAGCAATCTCGATGTCGCGCTGCAGGGCGTAGTGCTGCAGCCCGTCATCGCAAATGATGAGCTGCGTGGACGGATGCGCGGCCAGCAAGGCCCGCGCGGCATCGACACGCCGTGCCGCCACAAACACCGGGGCCTGCGTCGCGCGTTGAATCAGCGCCGGTTCATCGCCTGATTGTTCGGGCGGGGTGCTGGGTAACACCTCAACGCAGCCTTCGCCGCTGCGCCCGTAGCCGCGCGAAACCACGCCGGCCTGGATGCCGACGGCCTGCAAATGCCGCACCAGCGCAATCACCGTGGGCGTCTTGCCGGCGCCGCCGGCCACCACATTGCCGACCACCACCACCGGCACTCGCATTTTTTCGGATCGAAGAAGGTTTGCCCGGTACAGGGCTCGGCGCAGCCGCACCAGCACGCCGAACAACAGCGCCACAGGCCAAAGCAGGCACGCCAGCGGGCCGCGCCGCAGCCAGGCCCGCTGCAGCCGCTTTTTCACGCTTATTTGGCGCCGGCCTGGGCCGCGCTCTGGGTGGCAAAGGTGATTTGGGTCAGGCCACTGCGCCGGGCCGCTTCCATCACCGTGATCACCGACTGGTGGCTGGCACTGGCATCGGCGCTGATGATGATCACGCTGTCCTTGCCGGCCGTGGCCGCCGCTGTCAGGGCGGCGCTAAGCGCCTCGATGCTGCGGCCGTCCACTGGCTGCTTGCTGACCATGTAGCGGCCGTCGCTGCTGACGGCGACGATCACTTCCTTGGGGTAGTCGCGTTGCTGATCGGCGTCGGCCACCGGCAGCTTGATCTGCAGTTCGGTGAACTTGCTGTAGGTGGTCGACAGCATCAGGAAGATCAGCACCACCAGCAGCACGTCGATGAAAGGGATCAGGTTGATCTCAGGCTCATCGCGGGAGCTTGTGCGGAAGTTCATGATTTGCGGAGAGTGTTCAGGTGCCGCACAAAACGCTCGGAGGCAATTTCCATGGTCAGCAGGTAGCCATCAACCCTGGCCCGGAAATAGCGCCAGAAGATCAGTGCCGGAATCGCCACGATCAGTCCAAAGGCGGTGTTGTACAGCGCGATGGAGATGCCCTGCGCGAGTTGCGCCGGGTTGCCGCCGCTGGCGCTGGCCACGCCACCGCTGCCAGCCTGCGAGCCGAAAATTTCGATCATGCCGATCACCGTGCCCAACAGGCCCAGCAGCGGCGCCGCCGAGGCAATGGTGGCCAGCGCCGCCAGATAACGCTCCAGCGTGTGGGCGGCGCGCCGTCCCGCACCTTCGAGTGTCGAGCGCAAGTCGTCCTCGCTGATACGCGGATTGATGTTCAGCGCCCGAAATCCGCTCGCGAGTACCTCGCCAAGCAGGGAGTTTTGTTCCAGGTGCGCCACCACGTCGGTGGCGGGCACGCCGCTGCGGGACACGGTGATCGCTTCATCGAGCAATCTGGGCGGAGCGATTCGCGCGGTTTTCAGGCTGGCGAACCGCTCGATAACCAGGGCCAGGGCCAAAATCGAACACGCGATCAGGGGCCAAATTGGCCAGCCCGCGGCTTGTATGATCGAAAACAAGGGCAAATCTCCAAGCTGATAATTGTTGTGGATTATGGCCCACCCCGATAGGCTCAACATCGCCCTGTGATGTGCTTCTGCTCGATAACGCGCGGTAACCCACCTGTAGGACTTAACTCACAGAACTTGTGGATAACTTTGTGAGCAAGTGGTCGGCGATGTGCCGCAAGGCCGCGCCAAATGGGGCATGTGACAGAACGATGAAAAAATAAGCAGAATAAAGTTATTCAAAATCAATGACTTGCACCAACTCGTCTGAATTTCCCCAGCAAATCACGGGTTTTGCCTGCAAGCGGTGGGCCTCTGTGGAGTATTACCCGCATGAAATCAGGGGGTTTGCCGGTGTCTGAGTTTTTCTCCGATGAACAAAGACCTGTTGGCGGACGTGGGGGCGTGCGTGTCTGGCCGGTGGGTTCACTGCTGCGCGCCATCGCTGACAGTCTCGAAGCGCGCTTCAACCCGGTCGCGGTGCAGGGCGAACTCAGCGGGTTTTCGCGTGCGGCCAGTGGCCACTGCTATTTTTCACTGAAAGACGCGCAAGGTCAGATCCGTTGCGCCATGTTTCGCCGCGCTGCTGGGCTGTTGGACTTCTCGCCGCGCGACGGCCAGTTGGTCGAGTTGCGCGGGCGCCTCGGTGTTTATGAGCCGCGCGGCGAGTTGCAACTGGTGGTCGAGTCCATGCAGCAGGCCGGGGAAGGCAATCTGTTCGAGCGTTTTGTCCAGCTCAAGAACAAGCTTGACGCCGAGGGCCTGTTCGAAGCCGGCCGCAAGCGGGCGCTGCCGCTGCTACCCAAAGCGATTGGGGTGGTGACGTCGCTGGGCGCGGCGGCCCTGCACGATGTGGTGACAGCGCTGCAGCGTCGCGCGCCACACATTCCCGTCGTGATCTACCCGGCCAGTGTGCAGGGTGTGCAGGCGCCCGAAGAGTTGCGCCAGGCCTTGCGCAAGGCCTATGCACGCGCCGAGGTCGATGTCCTGCTGCTGGTGCGCGGCGGCGGCGCCATGGAAGACCTCTGGGCTTTCAACGACGAGCAACTGGCACGCCTGATCGTGGCCGCGCCCATGCCGCTGGTTTGCGGCGTCGGTCATGAAACCGACTTCACGATTGCCGATTTTTGCGCCGATTTGCGAGCGCCCACGCCGACCGCCGCCGCCGAGATGTGCGCCCAGCCGCAAAAGGTCTGGCAGGGAGAACTGGACGACCTGCAAGACCGGTTGCGTTACGGCGTGGAGCGGCGGTTGCAGGCCAGCAACCAGCGGCTGGACTGGGCTGCGGCACGTGTCAGCCGGCCCTCACACCTGGTCACGCGCCAGCATGCGCGCCTGGCCGCACACGCGCAGGGCCTGCGCCATGCGCTGCAGACCGGCATCCGGCGTGAAAAAAACGCCTTGCAGGCCTTGAGCCTGGCTTTTCCTCAGGCACTGGGGCAGGCATTGCAGCATCAGCAACGCAGGCTGGAACGCGCGCAACTGAGGCTGGCACCGCTGGACCCCCGGCTGGTGCTGCAGCGCGGTTATGCCTGGCTCGCCGACATGCAGGGGCAGGCCGTGACCCATGCGTCGGATACCGCGCCCGGCCAGGCCCTGCGCGCTACCCTTGCCGACGGCGAGGTCGATTTGACCGTTTCAGCACCGCGGCTGATTTAGTTTTTTACAATGGTCGGGACAAGCCGCCCTTATCATCGCAACATCCCCACATCACCACATCACCCCACCACCCCACAAGGAAAAACAAATGGAACACAAACTGCCACCGCTGCCTTACGCTATCGACGCCCTGGCGCCGCACTACAGCCAGGAAGCCTTTGAGTACCACCATGGCAAGCACCACAACGCTTATGTGGTGAACCTCAACAACCTGCAAAAAGGCACCGAGTTCGAAGCCATGACACTCGAAGAGATCGTCAAAAAATCCAGCGGCGGCGTGTACAACAACGCAGCCCAGATCTGGAACCACACCTTCTTCTGGAGCTGCATGAAACCCGCCGGCGGTGGTGAGCCTTCCGGGGCGCTGGCTGCTGCCATCAACGCCAAGTTCGGCTCTTACGCTGCTTTCAAGGAGGCTTTTGTCAAGTCGGCCGTGGGCAACTTCGGTTCGGGCTGGACCTGGCTGGTGAAGAAGGCCGACGGCAGCGTGGACATCGTCAACACCGGCCCGGCCGGTACACCGCTGACCACTGCCGACAAGGCGCTGATGACGGTGGACGTGTGGGAGCACGCTTATTACATCGACTACCGCAACATGCGCCCGAAGTTTGTCGAGACCTTTTTCGACAAGCTGGTGAACTGGGACTTCGCAGCGGCCAACTTCGCCTGATCCTGCCTGGCGCTGTCGCTGCGCCGCGCCCCGAAAAAAGCCCGACGATGGATTCGGGTTTTTTTTTGCCTCAACGAAAAATAAAGTTCATCGCAGACAGGCAAATTTCGTATCGTGGCAATGCGTTGCATAAAATGCAGGGCAGGGCAGGTCCCGTTCTCTCAAGGAATCAGGCACCATCCAATCATGTCCGCCGGTCTGTGACCCAGCCGGGGGCGTTCCCATAACAGTTCTGGAGATAAGCGATGAGCACCGAGCAACCCACCATCATCTACACGCTGACCGATGAAGCCCCCTTGCTGGCAACAAGCGCCTTCCTGCCCATCGTCCGCACCTTCACCGCGCCGGCGGGCGTCAAGGTCGAGACCGCCGATATTTCGGTGGCCGGCCGGATTCTGGGGCAATTTCCGGAATGTCTGAGCGAAGAACAGCGGGTCGCCGACACCTTGACGGAGCTGGGCAAGCTCACACTCAAACCGCAGGCCAACATCATCAAGCTGCCCAACATCAGCGCATCGGTGGCCCAGCTCAAGGACGCGATCAAGGAACTGCAGGGCAAGGGGTACAAGATTCCGGACTACCCGGAGGCGCCCAAGACCGACGCCGACAAGGACATCCGGGCGCGCTACAACAAGTGCACCGGCAGCGCCGTGAACCCGGTCCTGCGAGAGGGCAATTCGGACCGCCGCGCGCCCAAGGCCGTGAAGGAATATGCGCGCAAGAATCCGCACAGCATGGCCGACTGGAGCCAGGCCTCGCGCTCACATGTCTCGCACATGCACGCCGGCGACTTCTACCACGGTGAAAAGTCGATCACGCTGGACCGCGCGCGCGAAGTCAAGATGGAGCTGATCACCAAAGGCGGTAAAACCATCGTGCTCAAGCCCAAGGTCGCGCTGCTGGACCGCGAGATCATCGACTCGATGTTCATGAGCAAGAAGGAGCTCGTGGCCTTTTATGAAAAGGAGATCGATGATGCCTTCAAGACCGGCGTGATGTTCTCGCTGCATGTCAAGGCGACCATGATGAAGGTGTCGCACCCCATCGTGTTCGGTCACTGCGTGAAGATCTTCTACAAGGAAGCGTTCGAAAAACACGCCAAACTGTTTGAGGAGCTGGGCGTCAACGTCAACAACGGCATGGTCGATCTGTACAACAAGGTCGGCACGCTGCCGCAGAGCAAGCAGGACGAGATCAAACGCGACCTGCATGCCTGCCACGAAGGCCGGCCCGAACTGGCCATGGTGGACTCCGCCAAGGGCATCACCAACTTCCACTCGCCCAACGACATCATTGTCGACGCCTCCATGCCCGCAGCCATTCGCAACGGCGGCAAGATGTGGGGCGCTGACGGCCGCCTGAAGGACGTCAAGGCCGTGATGCCTGAATCGACTTTCGCCCGCATTTATCAGGAGATCATCAACTTCTGCAAGTGGCACGGCGCCTTCGATCCCAAGACCATGGGCACGGTGCCCAACGTGGGCCTGATGGCCCAGCAGGCCGAGGAATACGGCTCGCACGACAAGACCTTCGAGATCGCCGAAGACGGCGTGGCAAACATCACTGACCTGGCTACCGGCGAGGTGCTGCTGAGCCAGAATGTGGAGGCCGGTGACATCTGGCGCATGTGCCAGGTCAAGGACGCTGCGATCCGCGACTGGGTCAAGCTGGCTGTGAGCCGTGCGCGCAATTCCGGCATGCCGGTGGTGTTCTGGCTCGATTCGTACCGCCCGCACGAAGCGCAGATGATCACCAAGGTCAAGATGTACCTGCACGAGCACGACACATCGGGCCTGGACATCCAGATCATGAGCCAGGTGCGTGCCATGCGTTACACGCTGGAGCGTGTGGTGCGCGGCCTCGACACCATCAGCGCCACCGGCAACATCCTGCGCGATTACCTGACCGACCTGTTCCCCATCATGGAGCTCGGCACCAGCGCCAAGATGTTGTCCATCGTGCCCTTGATGGCCGGCGGCGGCATGTACGAAACCGGTGCCGGCGGCTCCGCGCCCAAACATGTGCAGCAACTGGTTGAGGAAAACCACCTGCGCTGGGACTCACTGGGCGAATTCCTGGCGCTGGCGGTGTCGCTGGAAGACCTCGGTATCAAGACCGGCAACGTCCAGGCCAAAATTCTCGCCAAAACGCTGGATGCGGCCACTGGCAAGCTTCTCGACAACAACAAAAATCCGTCGCCGAAGACTGGTCAACTGGACAATCGCGGCAGCCAGTTTTACCTGGCCATGTACTGGGCACAGGAATTGGCCGCACAAACGCAAGACGCCGCCCTGGCCGCCCGGTTTGCGCCGCTCGCTAAGGAACTGACGACCAACGAGCAGGCCATCGTCGCCGAGCTCCAGGCTGTGCAGGGCAAGGCGGTGGACATCGGCGGTTATTACCAGCCCGACCTGGCCAAGCTGGATGTTGTGATGCGTCCGAGCAAGACCTTGAACGCAGCGCTGGCGGCTTTCACGGCTTGAACAGCGCGGGGTGAGGCGACCTGCGGGGCAGGCGCTGGCGACTTCGAATAAAGAAAAGGCGGTCTGCATTCATGCGGACCGCCTTTTTTCTTTGCTCAATCGTGTCGCTCAAGAATTACTTGCGGCCCTCGAATACCGCGCCGCGCAGGCGGCTCCCGGCCTTGATGCCTTTTTTGGCAAACCAGCCGACGTTCATTTCCAGCACATAACGCACCGGCTTGTCCGAGCAGTGCGAGTCCGTCGTCTGCGGTTTCATGTCGGCCAGGTTCACGATGGTGCCATCGTCGGCCACAAAAGCGGCAGTCAGCGGCAGCGGGGTGTTTTTCATCCAGAAGCACTGCTTGGCGGGCTCCTCAAAGATGAACAGCATCCCTTCGCCCTGCGGCATGTCCTTGCGGAACATCAGGCCGGTTTGCCGCTGTGCGGGGGTCATGGCCAGTTGCGCGTCGATCTGGTGCATGCCGGCAGACAGCGTGCTGCGCTGCAGGTTCATCTGGGGCGCGTCCTGGGCCGCTGCCGAGACTGCGCTTGCCGTCAGCAAAACGGCACAGGTCATGCGACCGAGGTGATGGGCAGCGAAAGAAACGTGAGGCATGGAAATCACCAGGGGTTGATCAGGCAAACAGCATAAACGAGCGCCATGAAAAATGCCCGCAGTGCGGGCATTTCAAACAGTCCTGAAGAATTACTTCTTGGCTGCAGCGGCCTTGTCGTCCATGGCTTTCTTCGCGGCGGCGGCTTTTTCAGCTTTGGCGGCTTTGGCAGCAGCGGCTTTGTCGTCCTTGGCTTTCTTGGCGGCGGCGGCTTTTTCAGCTTTAGCGGCTTTGGCAGCAGCGGCTTTGTCGTCCTTGGCTTTCTTGGCAGCGGCGGCTTTTTCAGCTTTGGCGGCTTTGGCAGCAGCGGCTTTGTCGGCTTTGGTTTCAACTTTAGCCGCTGGCATTGCAGGGGTGGCAGGGGTGGCAGGCGTTGCCGGTGTTGCAGGCGTAGCTGGCATTGCCGGCATCGCTGGCTTGGCCGGCTGAGCCGGTTGGGCAGGCGTCTGTGCAAACACGCCAGCGGCGAAAAGACCGGCGATCAAGGCAGCGATAACTTTGTTCATGGGAGTTCCTCTTGGTATACGTTTGTAATGGTCCCCGAAAATTGCCGGGGCATCACCGTAACGGCAGCCCTACGCATACGGTTGACAAGCCCCTTCTGAAAAACGGTCGCGCCATGGTTTGCCGCTAGAATTTACGGGTAAGCCCCTAAGCGCTTTCGCCGCTTTCATCGCTGATTCAGCACATCCCGGAGACTGTCGTCCATGTACCAGCACATCAAGGTGCCTGACCAAGGTCAAAAAATCACCGTCAATGCCGACAACTCGCTCAATGTGCCGGACGAGCCGGTCATTGCGTTCATCGAAGGCGACGGTACCGGCGCCGACATCACGCCCGTCATGCTCAAGGTGGTGGATGCGGCAGTGGCCAAGGCCTACGGTGGCAAGAAAAAAATCCACTGGATGGAGGTGTATGCCGGTGAAAAGTCGACACGGGTTTACGGTCCGGATGTCTGGTTGCCGGAAGAAACCCTGGCGGCGGTCAAGGACTATGTGGTGTCCATCAAAGGCCCGCTGACCACCCCCGTTGGCGGCGGCATACGCTCGCTCAATGTGGCGCTGCGCCAGGAACTGGACCTCTACGTCTGCCTGCGACCGATCCAGTATTTTGCCGGTGTACCTTCACCGGTGAAAGAGCCGCACAAGACCCACATGGTGATCTTTCGCGAGAATTCCGAAGACATTTACGCCGGCATCGAGTTTGAGGCCGGATCCGACAAGGTCAAAAAACTCATCAAGTTCCTGCAGGACGAGATGGGTGTCAGGAAGATCCGCTTCCCGCACACCTCGGGCATCGACATCAAGCCGGTATCCAGCGAAGGCACCGAGCGTCTGGTGCGCAAGGCCATCCAGTACGCCATCAGCAATGACAAGCCCAGCGTGACCATCGTGCACAAGGGCAACATCATGAAGTTCACTGAAGGTGGCTTCCGGGACTGGGCCTACGCGCTTGCCGCGAAGGAATTCGGCGCGGTCGAGATCGACGGCGGTCCCTGGATGAAGTTCAAGAATCCGAAGACCGGCAAGGATATTGTCATCAAGGACAGCATCGCCGACGCCTTCCTGCAGCAGATTCTGCTGCGCCCCGCCGAATACAGTGTGATTGCCACGCTCAACCTCAACGGCGACTACATCTCTGACGCGCTGGCTGCCCAGGTTGGCGGCATTGGCATCGCCCCCGGCGCCAATCTGAGCGACACCGTCGCCATGTTCGAGGCCACCCACGGCACGGCCCCCAAATACGCCGGCAAGGACTACGTCAATCCGGGCTCTGAAATCCTGTCGGCTGAAATGATGCTGCGGCACATGGGCTGGCTGGAAGCCGCCGACCTGATCATCAGCGCCATGGAAAAATCCATCGCGTCGAAAAAGGTCACCTATGACTTCGCCCGCCTGATGGACGGCGCGACGCAGGTCAGCTGCTCCGGCTTTGGCCAGGTGATGATTGACCACATGTAAAGATGGCGGCTGAACGGCAAAACCGCTCCTGGCGCAGGCTGGAGCGGTTTTTTTATGGCGCCGACAAAAGTCAATCGCCCGTCCTTGAATGTCGTGTTCCCGCCACCAATTGACCCATGTCCCGCACCGGGCAATTTCGCTCGCTAGAATGAATTCCATGGCAACCCAACCCCCCAAGCCTCCTGCACCGCCCAAGGCCCCGGCCTTCAAGCCCGATGGCGCCAATGGGGGGGATTCGGTGGTGCTGGAGCGGCGTCCGCAAAAGACCAAACCGCCGCAGATGTTCCAGGTGGTGCTGCTCAATGACGACTACACCCCGATGGAGTTTGTGGTCGAGGTGATCCAGGAGTTCTTCAACAAGGACCGGGAAACCGCCACGCAGATCATGCTGAAGATCCACCTCGACGGCAAAGGCGTGTGCGGCGTGTTTTCCAAGGACGTGGCGTCCACCAAGGTTGACCAGGTGACCGAAGCCGCGCGAAAAAATGGCCATCCGCTGCAGTGTGTGTGCGAGCCCATTGAATAATCGCTAAGACAGCCCATATTTTCCCTATCAGCCGCACCCCGATACCTCTACCCGATACCCCCGCAGCAAGCCGAAAGGAAACGCAATGATTGCCCAGGAACTAGAAGTCAGCTTGCACATGGCCTTTGTCGAGGCCCGCCAACAGCGTCACGAGTTCATCACCGTGGAACACCTGTTGCTCGCCTTGCTCGACAACCCGAGCGCCGCCGAGGTGTTGCGCGCATGCTCTGCGAACATCGATGACCTGCGCAAGTCGCTGGCCAACTTCATCAAGGACAACAC
The DNA here is from genome assembly GCF_043778355.1 of Polaromonas sp. Classification (GTDB taxonomy): domain Bacteria; phylum Pseudomonadota; class Gammaproteobacteria; order Burkholderiales; family Burkholderiaceae_C; genus Polaromonas. The sequence goes on along the minus strand of NZ_JAYWHI010000013.1, from coordinate 14,374 downwards.
ACCACAGGTCGCCGGCAACGACGACGTGGACACGCAACCCACGCTGGGCTTCCAGCGGGTGATCCAGCGCGCCATCATGCATGTGCAGTCCACCGGCAACGGCAAGAAGGAAGTCACCGGTGCCAACGTGCTGGTGGCGATCTTCGGCGAGAAGGACTCCCACGCCGTGTATTACCTGCACCAGCAGGGCGTGACGCGTCTGGACGTGGTGAACTTCATCGCGCACGGCATCAAGAAAAGCGACCCGCCCGAGCCGACCAAGGCCGGCGAATCCGCCGCCGAGAACGAAGAGGGCGGCGAGAAGAACGAAAAAGCCTCGCCGCTGGAGCAGTACACCCAGAACCTGAACCAGCTCGCCAAAGAGGGCAAGATTGACCCGCTGATCGGCCGTCATTACGAGGTCGAGCGCGTGATCCAGATCCTGTGCCGCCGCCGCAAGAACAATCCACTGCTGGTCGGTGAAGCCGGCGTGGGCAAGACCGCCATTGCCGAGGGCCTGGCCTGGCGCATCACGCAAAAAGAAGTGCCCGAGATCCTGAGCGAAGCGCAGGTCTACTCGCTCGACATGGGTGCGCTGCTGGCCGGCACCAAGTACCGCGGTGACTTTGAGCAGCGCCTCAAGGGCGTGCTCAAGGCGCTGAAAGACAAGCCCAATGGCATTTTGTTCATCGACGAGATCCATACGCTGATCGGTGCCGGTGCGGCCTCGGGCGGCACGCTGGACGCGTCCAACCTGCTCAAACCCGCGCTGAGTTCGGGCCAGCTCAAGTGCATAGGCGCAACGACGTTTACCGAGTACCGCGGCATCTTTGAAAAAGACGCGGCCCTGTCGCGCCGCTTCCAGAAGGTCGATGTGGTCGAGCCGACGGTGCAGGAGACGGTGGACATCCTCAAGGGCCTCAAATCCCGTTTTGAAGAACACCACAGTGTCAAGTACGCCGTGGCCGCCCTTCAGGCCGCAGCCGAGCTCAGCGCCAAATACATCAATGACCGGCATTTGCCCGACAAGGCGATTGACGTGATTGACGAGGCGGGCGCGGCCCAGCGCATCCTGCCTGCCAGCAAACGCAAAAAAATCATCACCAAGACCGAGGTCGAGGAGATCGTCGCCAAGATCGCGCGCATCCCGCCCGCCAATGTGTCCAACGACGACCGCGGCAAGCTCAAGACGCTGGAGCGTGATTTGAAAAGTGTGGTGTTCGGCCAGGACAAGGCGCTCGACGTGTTGGCGTCCGCCGTCAAGATGGCACGCTCCGGCCTGGGCAAGGACGACAAGCCGATTGGCTCCTTCCTGTTCTCCGGCCCGACCGGCGTCGGCAAAACCGAAGCGGCCAAGCAACTGGCCTACATCATGGGCATCGAGCTGATTCGTTTCGACATGTCCGAATACATGGAACGCCACGCGGTCAGCCGCCTGATCGGTGCGCCTCCGGGCTACGTTGGTTTCGACCAGGGCGGCCTGCTGACCGAGGCGGTGACCAAGAAGCCGCATTGCGTGCTCCTGCTTGACGAAATCGAGAAGGCGCACCCGGACATCTTCAACGTGCTGCTGCAGGTCATGGACCACGGCACGCTGACGGACAACAACGGGCGCAAGGCCGACTTCCGCAACGTGATCATCGTCATGACGACCAATGCGGGCGCCGAGACCATGAACAAGGCGACCATCGGTTTCACGAATCCGCGCGAGGCGGGCGACGAGATGGCCGACATCAAGCGCCTGTTCACGCCCGAGTTCCGCAACCGCCTGGACGCCACCGTGAGTTTCAAGGCGCTGGACGAAACCGTCATCCTGCGCGTGGTCGACAAGTTCCTGCTGCAGCTGGAGACGCAACTGGCCGAGAAGAAGGTCGACGTGACCTTTACCGACACGCTGCGCAAGTACCTCGGCAAAAAAGGTTTCGATCCGCTTATGGGCGCACGCCCGATGCAGCGCCTGATCCAGGACACAATTCGCCGCGCACTCGCCGACGAGTTGCTGTTCGGACGCTTGATCGATGGCGGCCGCCTCACGGTGGACATGAAGGTCACGACCGACGAGAAGGGTGTCGAGACCGGCGAAGTCGAGCTCGACATCCAGCCCCTGCCCAAGAAAGAAGGCAAGGCCAAGCCCGAGGCAGAGCAGGCTGAAACCAGCTGATCTGATAACGCAGGATCAAAAGGCCGGTAGCATGGCGCTACCGGCCTTTTTCATGTGCTCCTGAAAACATAGCTGCTTGTGCCCGCCGGCTATGGGCTGGATGCCTTTTCCATGCACAAAAATCTGGCGAAAGAACAGACCCGATGGCACCTCACACCTTTCTCTGGCACGACTACGAAACTTTTGGTCTGAACACGCGGCGCGACCGGCCAGCGCAGTTTGCCGGCATACGCACCGACGCCGAACTCAACGAGATCGGCGAGCCGCTGATGATCTACTGCCAGCCGGCGCGTGATTACCTGCCGGATCCGACCTCCTGCCTGATCACCGGCATCACGCCGCAGCTCTGCCTGGAGCGCGGCCTGCCCGAGCATGAATTCGCCGTGCGCATCGAAGCCGTGCTGGCACAGCCTGGCACCATAGGCGTCGGTTACAACACCATCCGTTTTGACGACGAGGTCACGCGCCACCTGTTCTGGCGCAACCTGATCGACCCTTATGCGCGTGAGTGGCAAAACGACTGTGGCCGCTGGGATCTGCTCGACGTGGTGCGCATGGCTTACGCCTTGCGGCCGGAGGGCCTTGAGTGGCCGATGAAACCCGATGAACGCCGTCCCGACGAGGCTGGCGCGCTGCGCCCCAGTTTCAAGCTCGAAGACCTGGCGCGTGCCAACGGGCTGCTGCACGAATCAGCGCACGATGCGCTGTCCGACGTGCGCGCCACGATTGCGCTGGCGCGGCTGATACGCACGGCGCAGCCGCGGCTGTTCGACTTCTGCCTGTCGCTGCACAAGAAAGACCGGGTGGCGGCCGAGCTGAGCCTGCCCACCAGCCCGCAAACGGCACAGCCGTTCTTGCATGTGTCGGGCATGTTCGCGCCCGAGCGCGGTTGCCTTGCCGTGATGTGGCCACTGGCCATGCACCCGTCCAACAAAAACGAGCTGCTGGCCTGGGACCTGGCGCATGATCCCGCCGAGTTGCCGCTGCTGGATGTCGCCACCTTGCGCCAGCGCCTGTTCAGCAAAAGTGCCGACCTGCCCGAAGGTATGACGCGGCTGCCGATCAAGTCGGTGCACCTGAACAAGTCGCCGATGGTGGTGCGCAAGCTCGCGACACTCAGCGACGCGATGGCGGCCAAATGGGGCGTGGACATCGAAGCGGCGCTGGGTAACGCCGAAAAGGCCGCCAGCCTGCCCGACATGAGCGCGGTCTGGCCAGAAGTGTTTGCGCGGCCCAAAGACGGGGTGCCTGATGTCGATGAGGACCTCTATGGCGGCTTCATCAACAACGACGACAGGCGCCGCCTCAACAAGCTGCGCGCCTTGCCCCCCGCAGAACTTGCGCACAGCCGCACCGGCTTCGACGATGAGCGGCTGGAAGAACTGGTGTTTCGCTACCGCGCGCGCAACTTCGAGGCGACGCTGTCCCCCGAACATGCCGAACGCTGGGACATCCACCGTGCGGCGCGCCTGCTTGAGGGTGAGGGTGGCGCGCGCAATGTCGATGCCTTCCTGGCCCAGCTTGACGTGTTGTCCGAAACCGCAGACGAGCGCGGCGAGGCGGTGCTGGGGGCGCTGTATGAGTATGCGGAGATGGTTGCACCGGAGATTTAAACTGTGCCGGAGGTGCCTTCCGTACTCCTTATTTGATAGCTGCTTGCGCCCGTTGGTCATGGGCTGGAAGCCGATGCGATGCATAAGTTCAGGCGCCCTAGCTGTCATCCCGGACCTGATCCGGGATCCATGCGCGTGTCCTGTCACGCCTGCGCGTTTGTTGGAAGCGAAGCATGGATTGCGGGTCAAGCCCGCAATGACCGCGTAGTCGCCATGGCCGGTCGCCACGGCGCATGTTTTTCCATCACGCCGATGTACCGCGTACTGGCTTCGAAGTCGGCGAGCCAGCCTTGTAAACGCGGCCAGGGTTGGGCCGCAAACCAGCCGGCATCGGAGTGCGCAAACTGGCGGATAAAAGGCAGGATGGCCATGTCGGCGAGACATGCCTTCCCGCCGCACAGCCAGCCGCCTGCTAGACGCGCATCGAGTTGTACCAGCCAGTTCGCCGCCTCGCTGCGGTGCTTCAGCGCAAAGGCGGGGTGATCACCGGCAGCTTCCTGCGGGTAGCGATTCGGGTATTTGTAGCGGTCCAGGTGGCGCTTGAAGTCGCCGTCGTTGCTCGCGATCAGCGCGGCCATCTCCTCGGCTGAAACACCCGTCGGTGTCAGCCACTGCGCGGGATCGTTGCGGCCCAGCGCCCAGCGCATGATGTCCAGGCTCTCGTCAATCACTTCGCCATCAGGCAGCAACAGCACCGGCACTGTGCCCTTGGGTGAGGCCGTCAGCATCTCGGCGGGTTTGGCGCGAAGCACGACTTCCCGGTGTTCATGCGGCTCAGCGCTGACCGCGAGCGCCAGCCGCGCGCGCATGGCATAGGGACAGCGGCGAAACGAATACAGGACGGGCAGGGCGCCCATCAGGCCTTGTCTTCCCGGTCTTCGCCGCCGCCTGATGAAGCGAGCTTCGCGCCGATGTGCGGCTGGCGCCGGCGATTCGCGTAGTCCACCTGGCGCTGACGCTCGATGAAGCCGCGTTTCTGCTCGTCGGTCTTCTTGTCGTGGCAGCCAGGGCAACTGACCCCCGGCACGTACAGCGGCGAGGCCTTGTCGGCTTCGCTGATCGGGTCGCGGCAGGCGCGGCACAGGTCGTAGTGGCCGGTGGCCAGGCCGTGCACGACAGAGACGCGTTCGTCAAACACAAAACACTCGCCCTGCCAGCGGCTCTGGTCTTCCGGCACGGTTTCCAGGTACTTGAGGATGCCGCCTTCAAGGTGATACACCTCGTCAAAGCCCTGGGTGCGCATGAAGGCGGTGGATTTTTCGCAGCGGATACCGCCGGTGCAGAACATCGCGACCTTGGGTTTCTTGCCGTCTTTTTCGGCCAGCAGGCCGCCAGGTGCCGACTGCTCGGCCACCCAGGCGGGCAGTTCCGAGAAACTTTGGGTGTGCGGATCGACCGCGCCTTCAAACGTGCCGATGCCCACCTCATAGTGATTGCGCGTGTCCACCACCACCACACCAGGCTCGGCGATCAGCGCATTCCAGTCCTGCGGCTTGACATACTGGCCGGCCATCTGGTTCGGGTTGATGCCGGGCACGCCCAGCGTGACGATCTCGCGCTTGAGCCGCACCTTCATGCGGTAAAACGGCAGCTTGTGCGACCAGGATTCCTTGTGCGCCAGCTCGGCCAGACGCGGGTCGCTGCGCAAATGCGCCAGCACGGCGCGCACACCGTTCTCGGGCCCGGCGATCGTGCCGTTGATGCCTTCTTCGGCCAGCAGCAGGGTGCCGCGCACATCCTCGGCCTCGCAAAAAGCCTGCAGCGGTGCCTGCAGCGCGGCAAAGTCGGGCAGCGTGACAAATTTATAGAGGGCGGCGGTCAGAAAGCGGGGCATGGCAGGAAGAGATGGCGGAAAAGCGTTCAAAAACAAGGCCGCAGGCAGTGCGGGCCTTCCCATCGTAACAAGGGCGACCAATGGCGGCTATCGCGGCCGCTTGCCCCCCGTCAGTGTCCTGACAGATACGCGGCGCGCAGGACGACATAAACGGGCGAGCGGCGCGTGGACGCAGTTGCTGCAATGCAGCAAAATGGATGCATGCTTAGTAATTCAGATCGATTCAGGGTGCCATGGCGAAAAGCCTGAGCAGCCTCTGGCTCAAAAGTGTGCGCCGCATGGGCCGGGCCCAGCAGGCGCAGGGCCGCAGGTTGCTGCAAAGCCTGGTGCCCAAGCCGCCGCGTGCGCCGGCCGTGCGAAAAGCCAAACCAGCGAAGGTGGCGAAAGCACGGCCCACGGCTGCCGTTCGAAAAAGCGCGATCTCGCCTGCACATCCACTGACCGGCCTGCCGGGGCAGTGGCAAAAGTCATGGTTCTCGGTGCCGGCTGCCGGCCAGGTGGCCTCCGCGCGGCGCATGTTGTACTGGCTTTACCTGCCCTCGGGTGCACCGGCCGCACCGCTGCCGCTGGTGGTGATGCTGCACGGCTGCCAGCAGACCGCTACTGACTTCGCGCTGTCCACCCGCATGAATGCGCTGGCCGAGCGCAAGGGTTTTGCGGTGCTGTACCCGCAGCAGTCGGCCGCTGCCGATGCCCATCGCTGCTGGCACTGGTACAAACGCTCGACCCAGCAGGGCCTGGGCGACGTGCGGCTGATTGCAGACATGGTGGCGCAGGTGCAGGCCAAACATGGGCTGGACCGCACCCGCACTTACGTCGCGGGCCTGTCGGCCGGCGCCGGGCTCGCCAACATCCTGGCGCTGCATTACCCGGCCATGGTGGCCGCTGTGGGCCTGCATTCGGCGCCGGTGTTTGGCACCACAGATTCGCCGATGAGCGCCTACCGCGCGATGCAACACGGCTCCGGACCGGCGCACCGCGACAGCGTGCAGGTCTTCGGCAGCGCGGCGCAGGCCTTCCCCGGCATGCCGGCCATCTTGCTGCACGGCGCGCGCGACAGCGTGGTGCGGCGCATCAACATGACGCAGCTGACCGAGCAGTTCACCATCCTCAATGCGGGCTTCATCACGCGGGACGCGGCAGTGCTCAGGTCTTATCCGGCGCGCAGCTCTGGCCGGCACCCGCGCCACGCCTATGAAAGCGCGACCTGGTACGCCGGGCGCAAGCCGCAACTGGTGGCCTGCGCGGTTGACCACCTGGGCCATGCCTGGAGCGGCGGCGACGGCAGTGTGGAGTTCAGCGCGCCGGAAGGCCCCGACGCCACGCTGATGCTGTGGACGTTTTTTGCGCAGCACCGGCGGCGCCAGGGCCTGCCGCCCGCGGGACCGTGAGCGGCCCGGACTTGCTATCTAATTAATAGCTGTCATCCCTTATCCGGCATGGGATAGGGGCCTATTTCCTTCAATTTTTCAGATCAGGCGCCTGCCACAAAACGCGCACGCAGCGCCTCCACACGCGCGCGGTTCACGCCAAAATCCTTGCGACCCAGGCGGCTTGACGAACGCACGTGGATCACCTGGGCCGCCTCGTCCAGCCACAGCTCCAGGTCATCCGTGAACCTGAGCCAGCGTGTGCTGCACTGGGCGTACAGATAGCCCGGTGTTGCCTGTACCACGGTGGTTCCGGGGGTGGCGGTGACCAGCGCCGCGGCGCGGGCAAAAGCCGCGGCGCCGTCGCCGGTATAGGCCAGCGGCGCAATCTCGGCATAAGCCTTGAACGGGTGGTCGGGGTGAAGGGCGGCCTGGCTGCTGACGCTGTTCGGATTCTGGGCGGGTGGCTTGAGCCGACTGTTCTTCACCCCCAGGTCGGTGGGCATGCGCCCTCTGAGCAGACCCAGTTGGCCCGCCACCAGCAGCATCACCAGCAGTCCCATGACCAGCACAACAACAATTTTTAGACCGGTGATCATTCGGAAACTCCGGGTGGATGCTGCCCACTGCAGCCCTGGCAGTTTAGCGGCTGGCTTCGAAACCGTCAGCGGCTTTTCTACAATGCAGCCATGAGTTTTTCACCCCTCACCGTGGCCGTCATGGGCGCTGGCGCCGTCGGTTGTTATTTCGGCGGCATGCTGGCGCGTCATGGCCACCGCGTGACGCTGATTGCGCGGCCGCAACATGTGGCGGCCATTGCCTCCAGCGGACTGCGCCTGCAGACCACCCAATGTGACGAACAGGTGCGACTGGCCGCCAGCAGCGAGGCCAGTGCGGTGCAGGGCGCGCAGTTGGTGTTGTTCTGTGTCAAGTCGCTGGATACGGAAGCCGCTGGCAGCTTGATCCGACCCCACCTGCGCCCCGATGCGCTGGTGTTGTGCCTGCAAAACGGTGTTGACAACACCGGGCGGCTGCGCAGCGTGTTGCCGCAGCATACGGTGGCCGCCGCCGTGGTCTACGTGGCGACCGAGATGGCCGGCCCCGGCCACGTCAGGCACCACGGCCGGGGCGATCTGGTGATGGAGCCATCGACACACAGCGGCGCCGTGGCGCAGGCCTTCATCGAGGCGGGCGTGCCCACCGAGGTTTCGCCCAACGTGACGGGTGCGCTCTGGGCCAAGCTCATCTTGAACTGCGCTTATAACGCCGTCTCGGCCATCAGCCAGTTGCCCTACGGCAAAACCGTGGCGGGCGAGGGCGTGCGCGACCTGATGCGTGACGTGGTGGCTGAATGCCTGGCGGTGGCGCAGGCCGAAGGTGTGCAACTGGCGGGAGATGTGCATGTGGCGGTGGACCAGCTGGCCGGCAGCATGCTCAGCCAGTTTTCATCGACCGCGCAAGACCTGGCGCGCGGCAAAGCCACAGAGATCGACCACCTCAATGGCCTGATCGTCAGGCGCGGCGAAGCGCTGGGCATTGCGACGCCGGCCAACCGGGTGTTGTGGTCCCTGGTCAAGCTGCTGGAGCGCAAGGCCATGGCCTGAAGCGCCGAACCTCGGCCCGACAACAGAAAGACAACCATGCCCACCCCGCCTGAAGACCTGCACGACGTGACAGCGGTCACACAACGCTGGATCAGCGCCTTCAATGCCAGCGATCCGGCCGGCATCTGTGCGCTGTATCACCCCGAGGCCGTGCTGTGGGGAACCACCGCGCCTTCGATGATCACCACGCCGCAAGGCCTGCGCGCGTATTTTGACGGCCATTGCGCAGCCGCCTCGCCGCCCAGCATCAGCCTGGACGCGCAACGGGTTAGGGTGTACGCAGGCACAGCCATCAACAGCGGCAGTTACACCCTGCACGCGCTGGTCGAAGGACGACAGCGCGCACTTCCGGCGCGGTTCAGCTTTACTTATTGCAAGGTGGGCAGTGACTGGCTGATTGTTGATCACCACTCGTCGTTCGTTCCGGCATAAAGTCAGCGCTCAAAGAAGTCCTTGATTTGCTATTGAATAAATAGCTGCTTGCGCTTGTCTGGTATGGGCTGGAGGCCGATTTAGCTTGAAATAAAGGCCAGCGACGCGGCTCAGGGCCTGGCGTCGCGCCAGACCAGGAAGGGGTTGATCGGGGTACCGCGCCACCACTGCTTTTCTGCGCCCAGTTTGTAAATCGCGAAGTGCAGATGCGGTGCATCCAGCGAGGCGTTGCCGGTGCTGCCAACGTAGCCGATGACCTGGCCCTTGCGCACCGAGCCCCCTTCGGCGATGCCATCGGCATAGGCGTCGAGGTGGGCGTAGTAGTAGGCAAACTCGCCGCTGGGGTCAAACTGGTACAGCGTGATGCCGCCGGGCTTGCTCAAGAACAGCTTGGCGATGGGGCCATCCTCAACCGCCAGCACCGGGGTGCCGCGCGGCGCCATGATGTCCAGCGCTTCATGCAGCGCACCACCGGCGCGCCCCTGGGTGTAGTTGTCGCTGAGTTGGGGCGCGCTGAAGCCTTTGACCGGAATCATCAGGCCGCGCGCGCGCAGGCGGGACAGGTCGGAGGCATCCGCCGGCACCGCGAGGACCGCGGGGGTGGCGTCGGTGTTGGGCGCGGGCTCGGCGGCAGCCGCGCCGGAAGGGGCAATCACCGCCACCACATCGGCCGTTGGCGTGTTCACACTCGAAGGGGATGGGGTGGTGGTGGCAGCGGGCCGGAACCAGGTGCCGATGACCACGCCCGCAAGCCCGGCCAGCACCGCACCCAGTATCAGGGCCTGGCGCCAGCGGCGGGGGTGGTGCGTCCTGGTCACAGCTTGACGTCAACCTTGAAACCAGCCTTGGCCAGGGTGGACAGCCGCTCGGCGTCCCAGTTGGTCAGGTGGATGCAGCCATTGGTTTCAGAATGGCCGACGTTGGACGGATTCGAGGTGCCATGAATGCCCCAGTGCGGCTTGGTCAGGCCCAGCCAGATGCTGCCCACCGGGTTGTTGGGGCCCGGCGCAATATCGGCCTTCTCGGCATTTTTGGGCGCGTTCTTGAGCAGCTTGGGGTTGTAGGTGAAGCTGGGGTTTTTCACCTCGTTCTTGATCGCCATCATGCCGATGGGCAGGGGGTCGTTTTTTTCATTGCCGATGCTGATCGGGAAACCAGCGACCGGCCGTTTCTCGGCGTCCAGCACATACAACACGCGTTCAGACTTGTCGATCTGGATCGACGCCGCCTTGGCCGGCGCGGCAACGCTGGTCACGTTGGGCACCACGATGTCCTTGCCGGCCTCGATCTTGCGGCCGCCATTGAGTTGCTTGAGGTAGGCCATGCTGGTGTGAAATTTTTCGGCCAATGCCTCGTCGACCGACTCGAATACCAGCGCCTTGAGCTTCGCGCGTTCGGCCATGTCGGCCGGCGTTTTCTCGAAGGGTCCGGCGGTGTCTTTTTCCGTGACTGTGTAAGTGGCAAGGAGCGGTGCGCTGTCTTCACGCAGCGACTTCCAGGTTTCGGCGGTGACCGTGCCTGTGACCTTCAGATTACGCGCGGTCTGGTAGGCCTTGACCATGCGCTGCATGTTGGCGGCATAACGGCCGTCGATCTCGCCGCAGGAGAACCAGGCGCGGTCCAGCAGGATCTGTGCACGTGCCACGGCGGGGCCCTTGCTGCCGCTTTTGAGCAGCGGGCTGTCGCTGGCATTGTTGAAGGCATCCATGTCAAAGCCGGTGCTGGCCGATGTTTTGGCGCCGGCTTTGGCGGTTTGCGCCAGTACCGAGCCGCCGGCCAGACCGAGCGCGGAGCAGCACAGGCTGATGGCCAGCAGGCGGGAGGCCAGGCGCGAGCGAGGGGGAAGGAGAGAAATGGCCATAAAAACTTTCAGCAGTTGTGGGCCAAGTGTTGCTGCAAACGCGCGCGCAAACTGTAGGAAACCGCGCTCGCTGCGGGTCAGGTTAGCGCCGTTTGTCGTGTTGCATGGCGGCGTCCGGGCGGCGGCCGGGGGCAAGGCTTGTTGCTATTGAATCAATAGCTGCTAACGACCGTGGGACATGGGTTAAGGGGCTATTTGGTCGAAAAAATCGCCTTCCAGTGCTGCGCCTCGACCGGTGTGATGGACAGGCGGTTGCCCTTCTTGAGCACCAGCATGTCGGCCAGTTCGGGCCGCTCACGCAGTGCCGGAAGGGTGATGTTGGGAATCTTCTTCACGACCTGCACGTCGACCAGCAGCCAGCGCGGCGCTTCGTGCTTTGACCCGGCATCGTAATAAGGCGAGTCGGGGTCGAACTGTGTCGGGTCCGGGTAAGCGCCAGACGCCACACGGGCCATGCCGACAATGCCCGGCTCGGCGCAGCTGGAGTGGTAGAACAACACACCGTCGCCCACCCGCATGCCGTCACGCATGAAGTTGCGCGCCTGGTAGTTGCGCACGCCGACCCAGGGCACGGTGGCGTCGGGCGCGGCCAGCACATCGTCGACCGAACATTCTTCGGGTTCAGACTTCATCAGCCAGTAGTTCATTGTGTTTTTTCCTTCAGGCTCAAGGATGAAGGATTTGCAGCACAGCCGGAACAATCAGACCGATGCCCGTGAGCAACAGCAGCGTGCAGACCAGCCTGAGCACCGCTGGGCGCGACCAGCCCGGCGGGTGCCGCTCCAGCCACCAGCTCAGCCCGAACACCAGCGGCGCCGCCAGCAGGCTCAGCTTGAGCGCGTTGGCGCTGAACTGGCCGGTCGGCAGCACCATCAACAAGCGCAACAACGCACTGGCGGCCAGTGTGGCCACCAGCGTGTTGCGCACAGTCCGCAGCGCCATCGGCTGGCGGTAAAAGTGGTAGACCAACGGCGGCCCACCGGTGCCAAACAGGCCGGTGAGCAGGCCAGAGGCGGCGCCCCAGAGCCGGAAGACGTTATTCGACGAGCGCTCGCGCAGCGCCGCCGTCTGCGTCAACACCACCACGGCGCAGACAATCACCGTCAGCCCCAGCAAGACGCGCAGCGCCAGCGTCACGTTGGTGCTCAGCCACCCCAGCAACAGCAGCCCGAGCAGGATGCCGGCCACGCCGCCCAGCGTGATGTCGCGAAAGGCCGGGACATCCAGCGTCCGGGCTGCGCCGCGCAACGCCACCAGTGCATTGGCCAGCCCCAGCACCATCGCCACATTGGCCAGGTCGGCCAGCGGCGCCAGCTCCAGCAAGCCGGCCAGGCCCAGCAGGATCAGCGCAAACGCAAAACCGGTCAGGCACTGCGCGCAGGTGGCCAGCGCCACGCAGAGCAGGAAGAGGGCGGTCTGAAGAAGAGTCATTCAGCGACGTGTCCCCGGAGCCGGTCAGCGGTGTTTGCCGACTTCCCAGCCGACGCCGCCAATCGCCCGCTCTGCCACCTCCACAGCCAGCGGCTCCAGCGCCGTTGCCATGGTGTCGTTCCAGCGATTGAGGTAACCAAAAAGCGAGATTGCTGCGACGATCTCGACGATCTGCTCGTCGTTGTAATACTTCTTGAGTTCGTCAAAGTCGGTGTGCGAGGCCTCGTTGGGCACCGCGCCGGCCTTGAGCGCGAGATTGATTGCGGCGCGTTCTGCCGGGCTGAACAAGTCGCTGTTCTCAAAGTCCCACAGCGCAGCAATCTTGGCGTCCGATGCCTTGTAGATGCTGGACAGGTTGGTCATGTGCGACTGGCAATACAGGCAACCGGCCGCATAACTGCTGGCCAGGCTGACCAGCATCTTGGTTTCTTCGGGCACGGTACCTTCGTACAACACCGCCTGGTTCAGCGCCATGAAAGCGCGCACGATGTTGGGCCGGCGCACCATGGTCATGATGCTGTTGGGCGTGAAGCCGCGGGTTTTTTTGTAATGCTCGAAACGCTCGCGGATATCGTCTTCCTTGACGTCGGCGAGGGGAATGGGGGCGAGGTGGGGCATGGCGTGAATCCTTATTACGGCGAGGGGCTGTCTGACCAGTTTAAGGTGCGCCCGGAGGGCCGGCGATCACACCTGCCGTTTTTCCCCTCAGACCCTCAGGCAGCGCGTTGCTTGGCCGCTGCCTGGGCCAGTTCGGGAGGGAGGCGCTTGAGCAGCCAGCGGATGGCCAGCGGCACCAGCACCAGATCGTCGGCAATGCCAAAAAAAGGCAACATGTCCGGGATGAAGTCGATGGGCGAGAACAGATACAGCGCAATCATCGCCGTACCCAGTTTGAGCCAGCTTGGCGCTTGCGGGTGACGCAGGGCGAACCACAGTTGCCGGGCATCGCCGCGAAGCAGTACCCACAGCAGAGTCAGGCGTTTGAACATGGAATCTCCTTGAAAGAGGCAAGTACGAAGGGCCGATTCGACTCGGGGCACAAAACTGCTCATCTTTGTCATGCCGGACCTGATCCGGCATCCATGGCGGCCGGGCCTGGATTGCGGGTTCCCGGATCGGGTCCGGGACAGGCTCTGCCCGCGATGACACTGCTACTTGGCGGTGCTTGCCACTGGCACAAGGGCTTTCACAGGGTTTTACATTTGCAGGGCTGTCAGGACTCAGGCGCGCTCAAAGTCGATAAAGCTCTTTTCGGCATCGACCGCCACCAGCCTGACGCGCGTCGCGTCGCCCACGTCCAGCCCGTCAAAACCGCGCACCACCCGGCCTTCGAGCAAGGGGCTGCTGATGCGCACAAACGTGCCCTTGGCCGCTGCGCCGGTCACGATGGCGTCGAACACATCGCCGATACGCCCGTGTAACAAATACGCTCCTGCGGCCTTGAGCACCTGGCGCTCGACCTTGCTGGCATTGTCTTCCTGCAGCGTGCAATGTTTGGCGATCTCTGTGAGTTGCTCGGCGGAGTAGGGCGAAGCCTCACCGGCCAGTGCTGCCTTGATCAGGCGCTGCGTCACCAGGTCGGGGAAGCGGCGGTTCGGCGCGGTCGAATGCGCGTAGTCGTTGACGGCCAGGCCGAAATGGCCCAGCCCGTTCGCGCCATCCGCTGCTGCCGGGGCCGCCGCGTATTCGCCCGAACCCAGCATCTTGACCACCGCCAGCGACAGGTCGGCAAACCCGGCCGGGTCGGCCGCGCGCTGCGCGCTCAGGAAGTGATCCAGCGCGATGGCATCGGACAGGGCGGGCAATTCCACGCCGTGGCTGGCAGCCAGCGCCACGATGCGGTCCCAGCGGCGCGGTGATTGCAGAAAGCGGCGTATCGACGGGAAACCTTTTTCAACGAGAAAACGTGCCGTCGCGCCATTGGTCGCAATCATCAGGTCGGCGATCAAGTCCTTGGCGCGGTTTTTCTTGTCCGGTTGCAGGTCGACCAGCAGACCGTCCTTGAACACTGGCCGGGCGGCAATGGTGTTGACGTTGAGCGCACCGCGCGACTGGCGCCACTGCCGCAGTTTGCCGGCCAGGGTGTCGT
>NZ_JAYWHI010000012.1:0-34936 GCF_043778355.1 Polaromonas sp. | reverse complement strand
CTTGGGCTGGCGTAGTGCCGCCGAGGTGTTCTTCGATAACGTCGATCTGAAGAGCGCAGGACTTATTCCGACTGTTGCACTTGGGGTTTGAATTCGCCCACCAAAGAAAAGGCGACCCGATGGTCTGGGTCCCCTGCGCTGCGCTTCGGGGCAACCCGCGGTGCTCGCCGAAAACGGGGTCGAGCTCGAACTCGGCTAGCGCCTCAGACAATCGCTCGCCCTGATCCGTTTTCGGCTGCGCTCCTCGGCCCAGCCCGACGGGTGGAGGAGAAAACCAATACCAAATTCAATCCGGAGTGCAGCAAGCGCGCAGCGCTTCCTGAACGGGAATCCCAACAGACGGTCATGTGTGCACGCGAGCGCAGTACACGCGGCCAAATGAGGCTCCCCTCCATCGCCCAGCGGGGCGAGGGAAGGGCGGGGGGTTGGGAGTGGGGAGTTGAAGCTACTGTCTGGGGCAGTCCGGGGATGCAGCGTGACGTCGAAGGGCGGGCAAACTATTTGCCACGCGTCCCCAACACCGCCGCCCCAATAATCATCGCGGCGGCGAGCGCGATGCTCCAGCTCAGCACGCGCCCGCTGACCAGCATCAACAGCGCGGTGGAGCACAGTGGCGTGAGGTAACTCAGGATGCCGATCTGCCGCGCATCGCCGAGTTTGAGCGCTTTGTCCCAGAGAAAAAATGCTGCGCCCAGCGGACCGAGGCCCATCACCGCGAGCAAGGTCCAGTCCCGCCCGGACAAGGCCGTCGCTGGCTCCAGCAGCCAGTGGCAGCCCAGCGACAGCAGGCCCGAGACCCCACCGAACAGGCCGATGGCTGCGGTCGGAAAAGGCGCAACGCGTTGTGTCAGCAGCGAATAACTGGCCCAGATGAAGGCAGAGGCGAGCGCCGGCAGGTAGCCCCAGGACCAGCCGCCGTCTGCCGCGCCCTCACGCGCACCCAGGATGGCAACAGCCGCGCCGGCAAAGCCCAGCAGCGCCGCTGCCACATGCACCGCGCGCAGATGCATGTTTTTCAGGAACAGCGGCGCCAGCACCACCATGAACAGCGGCCACAAATAGTTGACCAGGTTGGCTTCGACCGCCGGCGCATGGCGCAGCGCGATGAACAGCAGGAAGTGAAAGCCGAACAGGCCATAGACACCGAGCGTCAGCGTCGTGGCGGGAATCGCCCACAAGCGCCGGTCCTTCAGCACAAAGGGCAGCGCCAGCAGGCTGCCGATCAGCAGCGCGATGCCGGTCAGCAGGAAGGGCGGAACATGTTTGAGCGCGACCCCGAGCGAGGCCAGAGTGGCCCATAAAGCGATGGCACCAAGAGCGTAGACGTTGGCGGACATGGCGGCAAGCATAAACGCCGGCGTGGCGCCGGCTGCAGGTCGCTGTCAGGGCTCAGGGTGCGCTCAGCGCCGCAACGTCGGCCTTGTCCGCCACCCCTGCGGCGTGGGCCTGTTCATCAGCGTGGTAGCTGCTGCGCACCATGGCGCCGACGGCGGCATGGGTGAAGCCCATCTTGTAGGCCTCTGCTTCGAACATCTTGAAGGTGTCGGGGTGCACGTAGCGGCGAACCGGCAGGTGGCTGCTGGAAGGCGCCAGATATTGGCCGATGGTCAGCATGTCGATGTTGTGCGCGCGCATGTCGCGCATGACCTGCAGAATTTCTTCGTCGGTCTCGCCCAGGCCCACCATGATGCCGCTTTTGGTCGGCTCGTCGGGGTGCAGGACCTTGAACTTCTTGAGCAGGTTCAGGCTGTAGGCGTAGTCCGATCCGGGGCGTGCTTCCTTGTAGAGGCGTGCCGTGGTTTCGAGGTTGTGGTTCATCACATCGGGCGGCGCGGCTTTCAGGATTTCCAGCGCGCGGTCATCGCGGCCGCGAAAGTCGGGCACCAGGACTTCAATCGTGGTGGCGGGCGAGAGTTCGCGGATCTTGCGGATGCATTCAACAAAGTGGCCGCTGCCGCCGTCGCGCAGGTCGTCGCGGTCCACACTGGTGATGACGACGTATTTGAGCTTGAGCGCCGCAATGGTTTTGGCCAGGTTCACGGGCTCGTCCACATCGAGTGGGTCGGGCCGGCCGTGGCCGACATCGCAAAACGGGCAGCGGCGTGTGCACTTGTCACCCATGATCATGAAGGTCGCCGTGCCCTTGCCGAAACATTCGCCGATGTTCGGGCAGGAGGCTTCTTCGCAGACGGTGTTGAGTTTGTTTTCGCGCAGGATCTGCTTGATCTCGTAAAAGCGGGTCGTTGGACTGCCGGCCTTGACGCGAATCCATTCGGGCTTTTTCAGGACTTCGCCCTGCACCACCTTGACCGGGATACGCGACAGCTTGGCCGCGGCCTTCTGCTTGGCCAGCGGGTTGTAGGCCTCCTGGCTCTGGATTTCGCGGACGACTTCTTGGGTGCTCATGTGTTGTTTGCCTTTGGGGTGACTCAGGGCGCCAGAGCGTTCACGAGCTTTTGGCCCAGAACATCTGCCGCCTCCTGCCAGCTTGCCGATACCCCGATTGTAGAAAGGTCCGTGGTTTGCAGTCCGGCATAGCCGCAGGGGTTGATACGGGAAAAGGGTTCGAGGTCCATCGCGACGTTGAGCGCCACGCCGTGGTAGCTGTACTGGCGGCTGACCTTGATGCCCAGTGCGGCGATTTTTCCGAGGCCGCGAAACGGGTTCAACGGGTCACGCGGGCCGGTCAGCGTTGCATGCGCGGCCGGGTCGTCCAGCCGCACATAAATGCCGGGCGAGCCGCCGACGCGGTGACCGGTCACACCGAAATGCGCCAGCGTGCGGATCACGGCTTGCTCGATGCGGTAGACGTATTCCTTGACGTAATAGCCAGCGCGTTTGAGATCGATCAGCGGATAAGCCACGACTTGCCCGGGCCCGTGGTAAGTCACTTGGCCGCCGCGGTCGGTGGCCACCACCGGGATGGCGCCGGGGTTCAGCACATGCTCGTTTTTGCCCGCCAAACCCTGGGTGTAAACCGGCGCGTGCTCACAAATCCATAGCTGGTCAGGTCCATTTGACATGGGCTGGAGGCCGATTGGGCTTGAAGCTTCGGCAACGCGGCTGCGCGCAGCGGTGAAAGCCTGCATGGCCTGCCAGGTGGGCAGGTAATCGACCCGCCCGAGTTGCCGGACCTCCACATCAGCCTGCATAGGTTGGGACTTTGGTGACCTAAAGCACCACTTTAACCATCGGGTGCGTGCTCAGCGTGCGGTACAGCTCGTCAAGCTGCTCGCGGCTGGTGGCGGTGATGGTGACGGTGATACCCAGGTACTTGCCGCCCTTGCTTTCGCGCAGTTCGATGGTTGACGCGTCGAAGGCGGGGTCGAACTGGCGCGCAATCATGCTGATGGCGTGGACCAGGCCATCGACTTTTTCGCCCATCACCTTGATCGGAAACTGCGAGGGGTACTCGATCAACGACTCCTGACGCGGAATATCGGGGGGTGGGGTGGGAAGGCTCACGCGGTGTGCTCCTGCTTGGCGCGCTGGTAAGCGGCGTGCAATTTGGCGTAAACCGGCCCTGGCTCGCCGCTGCCGATGGGCTGACCGTCCAGCGCGGTGATGGCCAGCACTTCCTTGCTGGCCGAGGACAGCAGCAGCTCGTCCGCGGTAAAAACTTCCTCGCGCGTGATTCGACGCAGCTCAAAACCGATGCCGGCGTCGCGGCAGATGGTTTCGATCAGGCCGTAACGGATGCCTTCGAGCACCAGGTTGTCCTTGGGTGGGCCGAGCACCTTGCCGCCGCGCACGGCCCAGACGTTGCAGGCGGCCGCTTCGCTAAGGAAGCCGCCACGGAACATCACGGTTTCCACCGCGCCGGCGTCGGCGCTGATCTGGCGCGCGAACACGGCGCCCAGCAGGCTGGTGGTCTTGATGTGGGCCTTGCTCCAGCGGAAGTCGTCGGCCGTAACGCAGACCACACCCTGCGCGCGTTGCTCGGCCGTGGGCGGCTTCATGGCGTTGGTCATGACAAAGACGGTGGGCGTGATGTTGGGTGGCATCGCATGGTCGCGCAGCGCCACGCCGCGCGTGATCTGGATGTAGACCAGCTGGTCGATTTTTTCGGGGGACGTATTCTGCGACAGCGCATAGCCGTCCACCAGTTGCATGACGACCTCGCGCCACTTCGCATGAGACAGCGGGTTGGCGATGCGCAGTTCGGCCAGGCTGCGGTCGAGCCGCGCCATGTGCTGGGCAAAACGAAAAGCTTGGCCGCTGTAGACCGGTACCACTTCATACACGCCGTCACCGAAGATGAAGCCGCGGTCCATCACGCTGATCCTGGCGTCTTTGAGCGCGGTGATCTCGCCGTTGAGGTAGCAGGGTGTGTCGGGCAAGAGGGTGGGTGAGGAGGTCATCTTGAATCTTCGTTGAGAGCTGCGCTGATTGTCGCGCAGCCTTATTTTCCGTGCCGCAGCACACGTCGCTTGAGCCAGACGCGGCCTCGCCAGAACAGCTTGACCAGCACATAACCGCCGCCTGCGCCGCCCACCGCAAACATCGCCATGCCCAGCACGGCGGGCCAGCCAAAACGCTGAATCCAGGCCATCGCGTCGAAGCCGGGTGCGGCTGCCGCCGCTTCGTAGACCGCATCGCCCGCGGCGGCCTCTTGGGGCGAGAGGCCCAGAACCAGGCTGCCCAGTTTGTAAGCCAGCCAGAGCCAGAAGCCGATGGTGAAGGGGTTGGTGACCAGCGTCATGCCGGCGGCCACCGGGATGTTGCCGCGCCACCAGACGCAGTGCGCAGCCGCGACCAGGATTTGCGCGACCGGCAAGGCGAAGGCCCAGAACAGGCCGATGGCCACACCGCGGGCCACCGCCTCATGCTGCAGGCGCCAGAGGCCGGGTTCCTGCAAGTGGTGGGCCACCGGTTTGAGCCAGGGATGGGCGGCCAGCGTTTCCCGGCTGACGCCCTTGGTAAAGCGGTCTGTCCAGTGCGTCGCGCCCTTTTTGGGGGAGGGGCGGTGGACGGGAGTCTTGCGCTGTGTCATGGGTTGACCGGTCTGGGCGGCAATTGTCGTGTTTCGCCAATTTTCAGCAAGAAGAATTCATCCTCGCGCAAACCGACCGCTTGCCTGGCCAGGGCCAGGTCTTTGGGCGGCTGGTCCAGTGATTCATCGGTCAGATTAAACGTGCCCCAGTGCACGCCGACGCTGCGTTTGGCGCCCAGGTCTTCGTGGATCTGCACGGCTTCCGCCGGGTTGACGTGTTGCTCCTTCATGAACCAGCGCGGCTCATAGGCGCCGACGGGGATCAACGCGAGGTCAAAACCGCCCGCGTTACGCGCGCTGAAGCGCTCGCGGGTGTCCACAAAGTCTTTGGAGTACCCGGTGTCGCCGCTGAAGTACCAGTGAAAGTCTGGCGCAAAAACCGCATAGCCGCCCCACAAGGTCTGGCTGCGGTCACCCAGGCTGCGCGCTGACCAGTGCTGCACGGGGGTGAAGTGGAAGGTCACGCCCTGATGGACGTGGTGGTCCCACCAGTCAAGCTCGACCACGTTGCGGATACCCAGATCGGTGAACCAGGTTTTCACGCCGAGGGGCACCAGAAAAAGAGTGGGTGTTTGTCCCGCTTGGGCCGAACGCGCGGCCAACTCAAGCACCGTCTGTTTGTCCAGGTGGTCATAGTGGTTGTGCGAGATCAGTACCACGTCAACCGGGGGCAGGTCTTTCAGCGCCATGCCCGGAGGCTGCGCGCGTTTGGGGCCGATGAACTGGACTGCGCTGGCGCGCTCTGAAAACATCGGGTCGGTCAACACATTGAGACGACCCGCCTGCACCAGCATGCTGGCATGGCCGATCCAGGTGATGGCCGGCTTGGTCAGGGGGGCGTCCGGACGGCTGACGGTGGCGTAGGCATGAATGGCCTCAAGGTCAGGCGCCTGCGTAGCGATGGCTTGCTCGGGCGGCTTGGGCAGGCCGTTCAGATAAGACTCCCGCAGCCAGCGCAGCAGCTCGGCCCGCGATTTGGTGACCCTGGGTGCGTAGTTGTTCTTGAAGCCTTCCGCCGTGTGGTGCGCCTTGGAAGGGTCGTAATAAGGGTTGACCGTAGCGCAACCGCAGGCCAGCAGGACCAGCAAGCAGCAAAAAATGCGTTGAACCATGCGACGCGACTGCAAGCCGGTCGCTCAGGCGAGAAAAATCACGGCGGCAATCGCCAACGCGCCCAGGCCCAGATTCAGGCTGGCCAGCATGGCGATCTGGCCCACGCGCCGTCCGCCTTCAGGCCAATCGGCCGCAGCGACGGCCAGCTTCAGGCGCCGGAAGGGACCGAAATACAGGTGACCAAACAGGGCAAACATCAGCAGGCCGATGCCGAACATCAGGTGCCAGCCCAAGGGCGCGTTTTTCATGCCGACGGCCATCAACATGGCCAGCCCGGTCAGCAGCAACAGTCCGATGGCGGGCCAGACAAGTCGGAAGAATTTTCCCAACACCAACGCAATCAGGGGCAGACGTTGAGGCGGAGCCAGTTGGGCCGCAGCGGCGGGGCGTAGTGCAAACAGCATGAAGCTGATGCCGCCCAGCCAGACAATGGCGGAGGCGATATGCAGGAATTTCATCAGAGCGGGCATGACGGATCTTTCAGAACGGCGCAACACAGTGGGGCGGGGTTTGCGCAGACCAATGAGGTGCGCAGCATGATTGTCGCTTGCAACGTGCCAGTGTTTCACCGAGGGGTGATGCCTTGTCACCGCAGCGCCCGACAAGGGAATTTTGAGTGCGGGCGGGTTTCTACGTATAATCAAGGGCTTTGCTAATAACCGGCTTGTAATCGGCCCGTAATTTGTAGTGATCAAGATGACAAATTCGGCCGGTCGATCCATGGTGAGGCATCCATTGGATGAATCTGAGACTGGAGATGAAGATTTCAAGCCGCTGACGCGCGAGCAAGCGCAGAAGCTGCGGGAGTCTTCTTCCTTCATCTCGCCATGGCGGGTATTGGCAGGACAGTTGATGGTGGGTGGCTTGGTGGCGTGTGCTACCTGGCTGCTGACCGGAAGGCAAAGTGCGGCCTGGTCGGCGCTTTACGGCGCGCTGGCGGTGGTGATTCCTGCAGCGCTGTTTGCGCGCGGTTTGACCAGCAAGGTGTCTTCCATGAATCCGGGCGCTGCGGTGGCTGGATTTTTTTTGTGGGAAATGGTCAAGATTGGCCTGACGCTGGCGATGCTGTTTGCGGCGCCTCGTCTGGTTCCGGAATTGAGCTGGCCGGCGATGCTGGTTGGTCTGGTTGTGACGATGAAGGTGGTCTGGCTGGTGCTTTTGCTTCAGCCACGACTGAAAAAGTTAGCGTAATCCATTTAAAGAGTTGAGACGAGTTCGAACATGGCTGCATCTTCCGGAAACGCTTTGACCGCTGGTGAATACATCGGTCACCACCTGGTCCATTTGCAGAACAAGGCTGTTCCGCAGTCCAGTATTGTTGACTTTTCGTATTTCAACATTGACACGATTTTCTGGTCCATCACGCTGGGCGTGCTGGGCCTGTTTGCCATGTGGCGGGTTGCCAAAAGCGTGCATTCGGGTGTGCCCGGCCGCATGCAGGCCGCCGTTGAAATTCTTCTTGAAATGGTCGACAGCCAGGCCAAAGGCATCGTCAAGAACGCAGAGTCCCGCAAGATGGTCGGCCCCCTGGCGCTGACTGTGTTCATCTGGATTTTCCTGATGAACTCGATGGACTTCTTGCCGGTCGACCTGTTTCACAGCCTGTTCGCGGTGACCGGCCTGGACAGCAGCATTCATTACTTCCGTGTGGTGCCAACCGCCGACCTGTCGGCAACGCTGGGCATGTCCTGCGGTGTGTTGCTGGTGTGCCTGTATTACAACGTGAAGATCAAGGGCTTCGGCGGCTGGGTCCATGAGTTGTTCTCGGCGCCGTTTGGTGACAAGTGGTTTTTGTACCCCGTTAATTTCCTGATGCAGATGATCGAGTTCGCCGCAAAGACGGTGTCGCACGGCCTGCGGCTGTTCGGCAACATGTATGCCGGTGAGTTGCTGTTCATGCTGATTGCCCTGATGGGTGCAGTCGGCTTCGCTTCGGCGACGGGTGTTTTCCTCTTCATCGGCCACATTCTTGCCGGCACCGGCTGGGCCATCTTCCACATCCTGATCGTGGCTTTGCAAGCCTTCATTTTCATGATGTTGACGCTGGTGTATGTGGGGCAGGCCCACGACCACCACTGATTTTTTATCCCCTTCGCCTTTCTTTTTTTCTTTGTTAGTTTTTTAAATCCATAGGAGCATTAAATGGAAAACGTACTCGGTTTTGTCGCTTTGGCCTCGGGCCTGATCATTGGCCTGGGCGCTGTCGGCGCATGTATCGGCATCGGCATCATGGGTAGCAAATACCTCGAAGCTGCTGCCCGTCAGCCTGAGCTGATGAACGAACTGCAAACCAAAATGTTCCTGTTGGCCGGTCTGATCGACGCGGCTTTCCTGATCGGCGTGGGTATCGCCATGCTGTTCGCATTCGCCAACCCGTTTGTGCTCAAGTAATCGCCCGCCTTTCAAGACATCCATCCTAGAGAGGTGCTGTTGTGAGTATTAACTCCACATTCTTTGCGCAGCTCATCGTGTTTGCGATCCTGGTGCTCTTCACGATGAAATTCGTGTGGCCGCCGATCGCAGCCGCGCTGGACGAACGTGCCCGCAAGATCGCTGACGGCCTGGCCGCTGCCGACAAGGCCAAGTCTGAACTCTCCGTTGCCAACAAGCGCGTGGAAGAAGAGCTGGTCAAGTCGCGCAACGAGTCTGCCCTGCGTCTGGCCGAGGCCGAGCGTCGTGCGCAAGCCATGATCGAAGAAGCCAAGGCCAGGGCCACCGAAGAGGGCAGCAAGATCATTGCCGCCGCCAAGGTTGAAGCCGAGCAGCAAACCGTCAAGGCCCGCGAAACCCTGCGTGAGCAGGTTGCCGCTCTGGCCGTCAAGGGCGCTGAGCAGATTCTGCGCAAGGAAGTCAATGCCGGTGTGCATGCTGACTTGCTGGGTCGCCTGAAGACTGAACTTTGACTTTGACTGAAACCTTCAAGCGAGCATCACTATGGCCGAACTAGCCACCATTGCCCGTCCTTACGCTGAAGCCTTGTTCAAGACCGCTACCAGCGATCTGGAGGGTACGTCCGCCTGGCTCGACGAGCTGGCGGCCATTGCTTCCAATGTGCAGCTGCAGCAGTACGCCGGCAACCCCAGCGTGACTTCGGCGCAGACTTTTGACGTCATTTCGGGCGTTGCAAAGAGCAAATTGCCCGAGGCGGCCAAGAACTTCCTGCGTGCGGTGATCGACAACGGGCGCATCAGTGTTCTGCCGGAAATTGCCGGCCAGTTCCGGGTCCTGAAAAATGCAAAGAGTGGTTCGTCTGACGCCACCGTTTACAGCGCCTTTGCGCTGGACGGCGCCGCGCTGGCCGATCTGGCTGCAACGCTGGAAAAACGCTTCGGCCGCAAGCTCAACCTCAAGGTGGAGCTGGAGCCCGAACTGATAGGCGGCGTACGTGTCGTGGTGGGTGACGAGGTGCTGGACACCTCGGTCAAAGCCCGTTTAGAGCAAATGAAAGCGGCGCTGATTTCCTGATGTCGCGCCCAAGCGCAACCTCCCGGTAGTAGCCAACAACATAGAAAGAAGGAAAGAGTCATGCAACTCAATCCCGCAGAAATTTCTGAACTGATCAAGAGTCGCATTGAAGGCCTGACGGCCAGCAGCGACGTTCGTAACCAGGGCACGGTGGTGTCGGTGACCGACGGTATCGTGCGTATCCACGGCTTGTCCGATGTGATGCAGGGCGAGATGCTGGAATTTCCAGCCACCGCCGACGGCACCCCCACCTACGGCCTGGCGCTGAATCTGGAGCGCGACTCCGTCGGTTCCGTGATTCTGGGCGAGTACGAACACCTCGCCGAAGGCGATATCGTCAAATGCACGGGCCGCATTCTGGAAGTGCCGGTCGGCCCCGAGCTGCTGGGCCGCGTGGTCAACGCGCTGGGTCAGCCGATCGACGGCAAGGGCCCGATCAACGCCAAGCTCACCGACGTGATTGAAAAAGTCGCACCGGGCGTGATCGCCCGTAAATCGGTCGACCAGCCTCTGCAGACCGGCCTGAAGTCGATCGACTCCATGGTGCCCGTCGGCCGCGGCCAGCGCGAACTGATCATCGGTGACCGCCAGACCGGTAAGACGGCTGTGGCGATTGACGCCATCATCAACCAGAAGGGCAAAGGCGTTTATTGCGTCTATGTCGCGATTGGCCAGAAAGCTTCGTCGATCAAGAACGTGGTGCGCTCGCTGGAGCAAGCCGGCGCCATGGATTACACGATTGTGGTGGCTGCATCGGCCTCCGAATCGGCTGCCATGCAGTACGTTAGCGCCTACTCTGGCTGCACCATGGGCGAATACTTCCGCGACCGCGGCGAAGACGCGCTGATCGTGTATGACGATTTGTCCAAGCAGGCTGTGGCTTACCGCCAGGTGTCCCTGCTGCTGCGCCGTCCGCCAGGCCGCGAAGCCTACCCCGGCGATGTGTTTTATCTCCACAGCCGTTTGCTTGAGCGCGCAGCCCGCGTGAACGAGAAGTATGTTGAAGACTTCACCAAAGGCGCCGTCAAGGGCAAGACCGGTTCGCTGACGGCCCTCCCGATCATCGAAACGCAGGCCGGCGACGTCTCCGCTTTCGTTCCGACCAACGTGATCTCGATCACCGACGGCCAGATTTTCCTGGAAACCAGCCTGTTCAACGCCGGTATCCGCCCTGCGATCAACGCCGGTATCTCGGTGTCGCGCGTCGGTGGTGCTGCCCAAACCAAGCTGATCAAAAACCTCTCCGGCGGTATCCGTACCGACCTGGCCCAGTACCGTGAGCTGGCTGCGTTTGCGCAGTTCGCTTCCGACCTGGACGAGGCCACCCGCAAGCAGCTGGACCGCGGTGCCCGCGTGACCGAGCTGCTCAAGCAGGCCCAGTACTCCCCGCTGTCGATTTCCAACATGGCCGCTACGTTGTTCGCAGTGAACAAGGGTTTCATGGACAACGTCGAAGTCAAGAAGGTGCTCGCGTTTGAGTCGGGTCTGCACAGCTACCTCAAGGACAAGAACGCGGCGCTGATGGCCAAGCTCGAAGCCAACAAGGCCATGGACAAGGACGCCGAGGCGGAACTGAACACGGCCGTGGGCGAGTTCAAGAAGACGTTTGCCTGAGCCTGTGTTCACTCGCAGCGCTTTTAGACAACATCAGGAACCTTAGGACCCACTATGGCAGCAGGCAAGGAAATACGCGGCAAGATCAAGTCGGTGGAAAACACCAAGAAGATCACCAAAGCCATGGAAATGGTGGCGGCCTCCAAAATGCGCAAGGCGCAGGAACGGATGCGTGCTGCCCGTCCTTACAGCGACAAGATCCGCAACATCGCGGCCAACCTGGCCCAGGCCAACCCCGAGTACACCCATCCGTTCATGGCGTCCAACGACACCAAAACGACGGGCTTCATCGTGGTGACAACCGACAAGGGCCTGTGCGGTGGCTTGAACACCAACGTGTTGCGCGCGGTGACGGCCAAGCTCAAGGAGTTGCAGGCTGCCGGTGAAGATGCGCAGGCGGTGGCCATCGGCAACAAGGGCTTGAGCTTTCTCAACCGGGTTGGCGCCAAGGTGATCTCGCATGTGACCCAGCTCGGTGACAAGCCGCATCTGGACAAGCTGATCGGCCCCGTCAAGGTGCTGCTCGACGCGTACAGCGAAGGCAAGATCAAGACGGTGTACCTGTGCTACACCAAGTTCATCAACACCATGCGCCAGGAACCGGTGGTCGAGCAGTTGCTGCCCCTGACGGCGGAAAGCATGCAGGCCGACAAGGACCAGCACGGCTGGGACTACATCTACGAGCCCGATGCGCAGACCGTGATTGACGACCTGCTGCTGCGGTACGTCGAGGCGCTGGTTTACCAGGCGGTGGCCGAGAACATGGCGTCCGAGCAGTCGGCGCGCATGGTGGCCATGAAGGCCGCCACTGACAACGCCGGCAGCGTGATTGGCGAACTCAAGCTGGTTTACAACAAAACGCGTCAAGCGGCGATCACGAAAGAACTTTCGGAAATCGTTGCAGGTGCCGCAGCGGTTTAAACCGCGATTCAAGATTTAAAGAACGGAAAAGGATCCAGTCATGGCTCAAGCTCAAGGCAAGATTGTTCAGTGTATCGGCGCGGTGGTGGACGTTGAATTCGCGCGCGACCAGATGCCCAAGATTTACGATGCGCTCAAGATGGAAGGTTCCGCGCTGACCCTCGAGGTGCAGCAGCAGCTCGGCGACGGCATTGTGCGTACCATCGCACTGGGCACCTCCGACGGCCTGCGCCGCGGCAACATGGTGTACAACACCGGCGCCAACATCACGGTCCCGGTGGGTAAAGCCACCCTGGGCCGCATCATGGACGTGCTCGGTGCGCCGATTGATGAGCGCGGCCCGGTCGACCAGACCCTGACTGCCCCGATTCACCGCAAGGCCCCGGCCTATGACGAACTGTCCCCATCGCAGGAGCTGCTGGAAACCGGCATCAAGGTGATTGACCTGGTGTGCCCGTTTGCCAAAGGCGGCAAGGTGGGCCTGTTCGGCGGCGCCGGCGTCGGCAAGACCGTGAACATGATGGAACTGATCAACAACATCGCCAAGGCGCACTCGGGCCTGTCCGTGTTTGCCGGTGTGGGTGAACGTACCCGCGAAGGCAATGACTTCTATCACGAGATGGCCGATTCCGGCGTGGTGAACCTCGAGAACCTCGGCGAATCCAAAGTGGCCATGGTTTACGGCCAGATGAACGAGCCCCCAGGCAACCGTCTGCGCGTGGCGCTGACCGGCCTGACGATTGCCGAGTCCTTCCGTGACGAAGGTCGTGACGTGTTGTTCTTCGTGGACAACATTTACCGCTACACGCTGGCCGGTACCGAAGTGTCCGCGCTGCTGGGCCGTATGCCTTCCGCCGTGGGTTACCAGCCAACGCTGGCCGAAGAAATGGGTCGCCTGCAGGAACGTATTACCTCCACCAAAGTGGGCTCCATCACGTCCATCCAGGCCGTTTACGTGCCTGCCGATGACTTGACCGACCCCTCGCCTGCCACCACCTTTGCCCACCTGGACTCCACCGTGGTGCTCTCGCGTGACATCGCGTCGCTCGGTATCTACCCTGCGGTCGACCCGCTGGATTCGACTTCACGTCAGCTGGACCCGAACGTCGTCGGCGAAGACCACTACGCCACGGCCCGCGCCGTGCAGGGCACCCTGCAGCGTTACAAGGAACTGCGCGACATCATCGCGATTCTGGGCATGGACGAACTGGCCCCTGAAGACAAGCTGGCCGTGGCCCGCGCCCGCAAGATCCAGCGTTTCCTGAGCCAGCCATTCCACGTGGCCGAGGTGTTCACCGGTTCTCCCGGCAAATACGTCAGCCTGGCTGAAACCATTCGCGGCTTCAAGATGATTGTGGCTGGCGAGTGTGATCACCTGCCGGAGCAGGCCTTCTACATGGTCGGCACCATCGACGAAGCTTTCGAGAAAGCCAAAAAAGTCTAATAAAGCGACCGTTTGAGCGATCCGCGTTGTTGCCGGGCTCGCTGTACATGTTGTACAGCTCCGCGCGGCGCCTGGCGGCTCATCTCAACTGTTCACTTTCTTATCGATTTCAAGGAACGTTTATGTCAACCATTCGCGTCGATGTTGTTAGCGCAGAAGAGTCAATCTTCTCCGGCGAGGCCAAGTTCGTGGCATTGCCGGGCGAGGCGGGCGAGTTGGGTATCTACCCGCGCCACACGCCGCTGATCACCCGCATCAAGCCCGGTGCTGTGCGGATTGAAAAGGCCGATGGCACGGAAGAGTTCGTTTTCGTGGCCGGTGGCCTGCTTGAAGTTCAGCCCAACTGCGTCACGGTGCTCAGCGACACCGCCATTCGCGGCAAGGACCTCGACGAGGCCAAGGCCGGCGAGGCGAAGGCCGCTGCAGAAGAAGCCCTGAAAAATGCCAAGAGCGATATCGACATCGCCATGGCGCAATCCGAGCTGGCCGTGATGGCGGCACAGATTGCAGCGCTGCGCAAGTACCGCCAGAAAAAATAAGGCGCCAAGCGCCCGATCAGGCCCCTGCCGAAAGCCAGGGGCTTTTTTCATGGTGGGACGGAAGATCGGGTCGGGTGCGCGTTCTGCCATCGGTTCCTGCTGACAGGGCAAGGGCCAGCCGGCGCGCTGTCACCGCGCCAGACAGGCGCTAGGATGTGGCCATGAATCGAGCTCTCGCTCACACCACATGAGCCGCGTCACAGGCCCTGCAGCCTCACCCCCACCCGCCAGCGCATCGGTCGTTAAAAAACTGTTGTTGGACTGGTTCGCCACGCTTGGCTGGAAGCCGTTTGGCTTCCAGCGCGACGTCTGGAAGGCGGTAAAAAACGGGGAGTCGGGCCTGCTGCATGCCACCACCGGCGCCGGTAAAACCTATGCCGTCTGGTTGGCCGCTCTGCAGGCTTTCGCGCCGCTGCGTTCCTCCACGCCGAGGGCCGCAGCGCCGCCGCTGACGGTGCTCTGGTTGACACCGATGCGGGCGCTGGCAGCCGACACGGTGCGCGCCTTGCAGGCCCCGCTGGATGCCCTTGAATCAGCTCAGCCTGGCGCCGCACCCTGGACGGTAGGCGCGCGCACCGGCGACACCGCCAGCAGTGAACGCAGCGCCCAGTCGCGACGCCTTCCGTCTGTGCTGGTCACCACGCCCGAAAGCCTGTCGGTGCTGCTGTCGCGGGCCGACGCCAAAGAGGTGTTGGGCACGGTCAGGATGGTGGTGGTCGATGAATGGCACGAACTGCTGGGTAACAAGCGCGGCGTGCAGGTACAGCTGGCGATCGCTCGCCTCAGGGCCTGGAGGGCAGTCGCTGCCGATGAAGCACTTTCAATATGGGGCATGTCAGCCACCCTGGGCAATCTCAACGAGGCCATGACCACTTTGCTCGGTCACCCGGACGGCACGCTGGTGCAGGGCCAGGTGCCGAAAAAACTTGTCATCGATTCGCTGCTGCCTGCGACCAGCGAACGCTTTCCCTGGGGCGGTCATCTGGGACTGAGCATGCTGCCGCAGGTCATTGAAGAAATCACCCGCAGCAGCACCACGCTGGTCTTCACCAACACACGTTCGCAATCGGAAATCTGGTATCAGGCGCTGCTGGCGGCCAAACCTGAATGGGCTGGCCTCATCGCGCTGCATCATGGCTCGCTGGACCGCGGGGTGCGCGAATGGGTGGAGCGCGGCCTCAAAAGTGGCGAACTGCGTGCCGTGGTCTGCACTTCCAGTCTGGACCTCGGCGTCGATTTTCTGCCGGTGGAACGGGTGCTGCAGATCGGTTCGCCCAAGGGGGTGGCGCGCATGCTGCAGCGGGCCGGGCGGTCCGGCCATGCGCCAGGGCGGCCGTCGCGCCTGACGCTGGTGCCGACCCACAGCATCGAGATGGTCGAAGGCGCCGCCGCACGCGCGGCGATTGCGGCCGGCCACATCGAATCGCGCACCTCACCCGAGCAGCCGCTGGATGTGCTGGTACAGCACCTGGTGACGGTGGCGCTGGGCGGCGGTTTCGTACCGGACGAGCTGTATGCAGAGGTGCGCGGCACCGCGGCCTATGCGCGGCTGTCGCGCGAGACCTGGGACTGGTGCCTGTCCTTCGTGCGCCAGGGCGGGCCGTCGCTGGCGGCCTATCCCGACTACCGCCGCGCGATGCCGGATGAACACGGTATCTGGCGCGTGCCCGACGCCCGCCTGGCACGGCGTCATCGCATGAACATCGGAACCATCGTCAGTGACGCCAGCATGGCGGTGCAGTACCTGGGCGGCGCACGCGTTGGCAGCGTGGAAGAAAGTTTTGCCGCGCGCTTGAAACCTGGCGACTGCTTTCTTTTCGGGGGCCGCCTGCTGGAGCTGGTGCGCATCCGCGAGATGACGGCCTGGGTGCGCCGCGCCACCGGCAAACGCCATGCGGTGCCGCGCTGGAACGGCGGTCGCATGCCGCTGTCGACCACGCTGGCCGATGCGGTGGTTCAGCAGCTGGCGCTGGCCGACGAGGGCTGCTACGAGACGCCGGAACTGCAGCGGGTACGGCCCTTGCTGGAGATCCAGCAGCAATGGTCGGCGTTGCCTACGCCGCAAACCCTGCTGGCCGAGGTGCTCAAGACACGCGAGGGCTGGCACCTGTTTCTGTACCCCTTCGCTGGCCGCCATGTGCACCTGGGCCTGGCCAGCCTCATCGCCTGGCGGGTGGCGCAACATGCACCGCGCACTTTTTCGATCGCGGTGAACGACTACGGTTTCGAACTGCTTTGCGCGCAGGAGCTGGACTGGCCGGCCCTGCTGCCGCAACTGCTGCAGGTCGGGCCCGTTCGACAGGCCCAGGACCATCGGGATCAGCAAACGCCCAAAGCCTCAGAAGGACTGCTGCACGAAGTCCTGCAAAGCCTCAACGCGAGCGAACTCGCACAGCGCCGCTTCCGCGAAATCGCCCGGGTGTCCGGCCTGATTTTTCAGGGCTACCCTGGCGAAAATCGCAGCAACAAGCAATTGCAGGCTTCGTCCTCGCTGTTCTGGGAAGTTTTCCGGAAGTACGACCCGGCCAACAAGCTCTTGCTTCAGGCCGAGCAGGAACTGCTCGCGCAGGAGCTGGAGATTGGCCGCCTGCACACCAGCCTGGTGCGCATGAACACGCAGCGCCTGGTGCTCAAGGTGCTCCCGCGACCGACGCCGTTTGCCTTTCCGCTCATGGTTGAGCGCTTTCGCGAACAACTGTCCAACGAAAGTGTGGCCGACCGCATCGCCCGCATGGTCCAGCAACTGGAGAAAGCCGCCGGGCAGGCGCCGGCTGGCGGGAGCGCGCCGCCGCAGGACGCGGCCCAGGTGCGCGAGACGCTGGTCTTCGGCCAGGAAGGTGCTGCGGGTGCTTCAAAATCGTCCACTGGCAAACGGCCATCGCGGCGCCAACCGGCGCGGCCGCTGCCGCCGCTGTGATGAACACCCTTTCGCCTCCCGCCCCGCCGCTGGCTGTCAGCTACGCCGGTGAAACTGTCTGGCTGTTGCCCGAGCGCGCCCTGTGGTGGCCGGCGCAGCGTGTGCTCTGGATTGCCGACCTGCACCTCGGCAAGGCTGCCACTTACCGCGCGCTTGGCCAGCCGGTGCCGGGCGGCACCACGCGTGAAAATCTGGCACGCATCAGCGCACTGGTGCTGCATTACCAGCCGGCCCAACTGGTATTTCTCGGCGATTTTTTACATGCGGCCCAGGCGCGTACAGCGTCTGTTCTGGACGCGCTGGCGCACTGGCGCGCCCTGCATCCTGACCTGGCGTGCACGCTGGTGCGCGGCAACCACGACAGCCGCGCCGGCGATCCGCCAGACGCCGTCGGCATCCACGTGGTCGACGAGCCCTGGCTGATCGGCCCGTTTGCTGCCTGTCACCATCCCCAGAAACATGCCAGCCATGGCGTGATTGCCGGTCATTTGCACCCGGCGCTGTCCCTGCGCGGGCGCGGCCACGATCGCCTGCGCCTGCCGTGTTTCTGCCTGGAGCCG
Organism: Polaromonas sp.; assembly: GCF_043778355.1. Taxonomy (GTDB): domain Bacteria; phylum Pseudomonadota; class Gammaproteobacteria; order Burkholderiales; family Burkholderiaceae_C; genus Polaromonas. The sequence continues at coordinate 17,370 of NZ_JAYWHI010000012.1, read as the reverse complement.
GGCCTGGCGGTGCTGCCGGCTTTTGGCGAGTTCACCGGGGGCTGGACGGTATTGCCGCAAGCGGGGCGTCAGCTTTATCCGGTCGGGGGTGATGCGGTCTGGCAGTTGCCAGAGGCCTGAATTTCAAGTCAAATCGGTCCTCAACCCATAACTGACGTGCGCCAGAAGCTATCAAATAAATAGCAAACACCTCCCCCTATTGCAAAACAGGGGAGTCCGGCAGCTCGTTGGGGTTGGTCTGGTTGGCCGCATCGCCCACTGCAAAGTGGGTCATCAGCAGGGCCGAGGTTTCTTCCAGCGCCTGGGTCAGGCCGTCCTCGTAGCGCTTTTCCTTGAAGGCTTCGGCCATGCGCACCACCATCGCTTGCCACTGCGCTGCGTTCACATGCCGGGCCAGGCCCCGGTCGGCCACGATCTCGATCGCATGGTCAGCCAGCAGCAGGTAGATCAGCACACCGTTGTTGTGCTCGGTGTCCCACACACGCAGCTTGCCAAACATCGTCACGGCCCGCTCGCGCGCCGGGGCGCCGCGCCACAGGTAACTCAGCGGCAGGCCGGCTTCGACGCAAATCCGGATCTCACCGCTGTGACGTTGCTCGCTGGCGGCCACCCGCCGCTGCAGGCGCTCCAGCATCTCAGGCGGGATGGCGCGGCGTGTGTCGTCGGCGTCCATCCAGAGATGGTTCAGGGTATGCAGGAAAGTGGTCCAGAGTTTCATGACTTCACCACCCGCCCGACGCGCCACCGCCGCCAAAATTGCCACCGCCGCCACTGCTGAAGCCGCCGCCCCCACCGCCCCAACTGCCCCCCGACGAGCCGCCGCCCCAGCCGCCACCACCGCCCCAGCCGGAGCTGCCGCTGCGGCCCGTGGACGCCAGGCCAGTGATCAATGCGAACACCATGCCGACAAGTGCCGCCAGCCCGCCGATCAGCAGGCTGGCGGTAAAGATCCAGGCGACCACGCCGACGGCACCCCCGGTGGCCAGCGCACCGAACTTGCGGCCCAGCATGCCCGACAACAATCGTCCGCCTATGGGCACGGCAAAAAACAGGAAAACCGCCAGGTCGGTCCACTGGAAGCCCGGCGCGCTCCGGCCAGCGCTGCTTTCAGCCTCCGGCAAGGGCAGGCTCTCGTCGCTGATACGCGCCATGATCTGGTCGGCCGCAGCGTTGAGGCCGCCGGCAAAGTCGTTCTGGCGAAAACGCGGCGTCAGCGCGCGGTCGATGATCTGCCGCGCCGCCAGGTCCGGGATCGCACCTTCGAGCGCCTTGGCTGTTGCGATGCGCACCTTGCGGTCATTTTTCGCGACCACCAGCAAGACGCCGTCGCCGACGTCCTTGCGGCCTATCTTCCAGAGGTCGCCGACGCGCTGGGTATAGTCAAAAATGTCTTCGGGTTGGGTCGTGGGCACCATCAGCACCACAATTTGGGAACCGCGGGCTTTTTCAAAAGCGGCCAGCTTGGCTTCCAGCGCCTGCGTTTGTCCGGTATCCAGCGTGCCGGTGCTGTCGATCACACGCGCTGTCAGCGGCGGGATCGCCTGCAGGGCCTGGGCCGACACCACGCCAGCCCACAGGCCCAGTGACAGCCCCAGGGCTGCCAGCATGCGGGCGGTGGCGGTGCGCAGCATAAAGGCCCGCTCGCCTGCTTACTTCTTCTCGAAGTTGACCGCCGGTGGCGTGCTGATCTGCGCTTCGTTCTGCACGGTGAAGGTTGGCTTGACGCCGTAGCCGAAGACCATCGCCGTCAGGTTGCTGGGGAAGCTGCGCGCCAGCACGTTGTAAGCCTGCACCGCCTGGATGTAACGGTTGCGTGCCACCGCGATACGGTTTTCCGTGCCTTCGAGTTGGACCCGCAGGTCCTGGAAGCCCTGGTTGGCCTTGAGGTTGGGATAGTTTTCGGTCACCACCAGCAGACGCGACAGGGCCGAGCTCAGTTCGCCCTGGGCCGCCTGGAACTTGGCGAACGCTTCCGGGTTGTTCAGTGTCTCGGGCGTCACCTGCATGGAGGTCGCTTTGGCCCGGGCCTCGACCACGCGGGTCAGCGTGTCCTGCTCGAAGGCGGCTTCGCCCTTGACGGTGGCGACGATGTTGGGCACCAGGTCAGCGCGGCGCTGGTACTGGTTGAGCACCTCGGACCAGGCCGACTTGGTTTGCTCATCCAGGCTCTGAAAATCGTTATAGCCGCAGCCGGTCAGCAAGGCGGCGAGTGTGGCGGTAAAGAACCAGTTCAGAAAACGCAATTTCATGGCAAGCCTCCAAAAAGCAAGCTGCAACACTACCATAGTCATATGCCAATAAACGTCATCCATTTTCCAATGTTGGCCAGCCCCCTGCAGGCGCTGCAGTCGACCTTGCGGCCATCCGCTGCGCGCGGCGGTGGCAAGCCTGGTCTGCTGATCGCCGGTGCAACCGGCGCGCTGGGCAGCGAGGTCTTGCGCCGGCTGGCGGGCAGCGGGGGTTTTGCGCAGACCCAGGTGCTGGCGCGGGAACCGATGACCACTGCATTGGCGCAGGTCGCCATCGTGCTGGCCGGTGGCGACGACATCGTCGCCTGGCCGCTGTGCCCGACGCCAGTGCACACCGGTGTGGTGATGTTTGAGCCGCCCCGGCTTTACCACGACCGCGAGCGTGCGCTTTGGACGCCCGAGCCGGCGCAGTTGCCGGCGTTGGCGCAATGGTTCAGGCAGTGTGGTGCGCGGACACTGGTGGTGGTTTTGCCACACGCACAGGGCAGCCTGCCGCAAGCGCTCAGGCACGGGCTGGCCACCACGGACGAGCAGGCTGTAGCCGCGCTGGGCTTCGAGCGGGTGCTGCTGGTGCGCTCTGCGCAAAAGCCGAGCGCACCGGCGGGGAAGTCTGCGCCCCAGAAACTCGCGGCCTGGATGTTGTCTGTCATGAACTACATGATCCCGGCATCGGCGCTGCCGGTGCGGCCCAGCAAGCTGGCCGAGTTTGTGGACGCCGTCCTGCGTGTCTTGCCCGCGGGCACCCATGTGGTGGGGCCAGAGCTGCTTTGGCAGGCCGGACAGACAGCCGACATGCAGGGTGTCATCAAGGCGTGGCTTAATACGGACGCATCCAACAAAGAGCTGAGCGCGTATTCCAGCGAATGAATCCATGCGAAAACCCAAAGTTTCCCCGGCCAGCAACGGCAACGCCGACGACATCGAAGCGGCCTTCTATGACGCCTTGCAAAGCGGCGACATCGAAAAACTCATGGCCTGCTGGGCCGATGAGGACGACATCGTCTGCGTCCATCCGGGCGGGCCGCGCTTGCTCGGGTCGGGCGCCATACGCGCGGCTTTCGACGCCATGTTTGCCAACGGCACCATTCGCGCGCACCCCGAAAAAGTCCACAAAGTTGAAACCATGAGCGCCAGCGTGCACAGCGTGCTGGAGCGTATCGAGGTCATGACCGAAGAAGGGCTGCGTCACGCCTATGTGATTGCGACCAATGTGTACAACAAGACCGCGCAAGGCTGGCGCATGGTCGCCCACCATACCAGCCCTGGCACGCCGCGCGAAATGCAGGAAGTCGCAGACAGCCCGCAAGTGCTGCATTGAGCTTGCTGCCTGTGCCCATGATTTACCAAGCCCCGTGGTGGTTGCCTGGCGGCAACCTGCAAACCATTTATGCGGCCCTGCGGTCGCAGCGTTATCTGGCCGAAGCGCCCAGCTTTCGTCGCGAGCGCTGGAGCACGCCCGATAACGACTTTGTCGATGTCGATTTTGCGCAGCACAGCAGCAGTGCGGCTGCTCCCTTGCTGATTGTTTTTCATGGCCTGGAAGGCTCCTCGGCCAGCCACTATGCCGAGGCCTTTGCCGATGTCGCGCGTGTGCGCGGCTGGGCCTGCGCGGTGCCGCATTTTCGCGGCTGCTCGGGCGAGCTCAACCGTGCGCCGCGCGCCTACCATTCGGGTGACTTCGAGGAGATCGACTGGATACTTCGGCGTTTTAAAGCCGCCCGCGCGGGGCCGGTGGTGGCGGTCGGAATTTCGCTGGGCGGCAATGCCCTGATGCGCTGGGCCAGCGAGCTTGGCAGCGCCGCCGGCAGTGTGGTCAACGCGGTGGCGTCAGTTTGCTCCCCGCTGGACCTGGCGGCCAGCGGTCAGGCCATTGGACAGGGCTTCAACCGCCTGGTCTACACCCGTATGTTCCTGAACTCCATGGTGCCCAAGGCGCTTAAAAAACTGGAGCAGCATCCCGGCCTTTTCAGTGCCGAGGCCCTGCTGGCAGCGCGCGACCTGTACGCGTTCGACAACGTGGTGACGGCGCCGCTGCACGGCTTTAAAAACACCGAAGACTACTGGCAGCGCGCCTCCGCCAAACCGCACATGCGGCGCATTACGGTGGCCGCGCTGGCCGTCAACGCGCTCAACGATCCCTTTGTGCCGGCGGCCAGTTTGCCGCAGGCCGCCGATGTCAGTGCCAGCGTCACGCTCTGGCAGCCGCGCGAAGGCGGCCATGTCGGTTTTCCGTCGGCGCCCTTTCCCGGCCATGTGCGGGCCATGCCCGAGGCGGTCTGCGGGTTTTTCGCGGCCCAGCTCTGAGCGGGGCAGAATCAGGCCATGGATGACATTGTTCGCCAAGCGATTGCCAAGTGGCCCAACGTGCCCGACTGCTACGGTTGGCTGGGCCTGGACGCGCGTGGCAACTGGTACATGCGCGATGACCAGGCGCAGGCCGCCGGGCCTTTTGCTGGCGGCTCAGTAGCGGGCAAGGGTTCGCTGCTGAAACATGACAAGCTGATCGACTTCATCGCCCGCAACTACGAAAGTGACAAAACCGGCCAGTGGTTTTTCCAGAACGGTCCGCAGCGTGTTTATGTCGAACTGGAGGCGACGCCGCTGGTTTGGCGCATCGGCAGTGCGCCTGACCTTGCCGTGACGGCGCATACCGGCGATGACGCACGTGTGCAGCGCTGCATTCTCGACGAGCATGGCCGCGTTTACCTTGACACACATCTGGGCTTTGGCCTGGTGCATACGCAAGACATGCTGCAGGCAGCCGACGCCATCGAGCAGGGTCTGTGGGTGCCCGACGAAATCGTCACGCGTGAGCTGCCGCAGCGTTTTGGCTATGTGCGCAGCCCCGCCGCTGGCCAGTCGCACAAGGCTTGACGCTATCGAATAGATAGCTGTTTATGCCCATTGGACATGGGCTGGACGCTATTTTCAGAACAAAAAAGCCGGTCAGAGACCGGCTTTTTCCATGGGGAACCGCTTTTTTTATTTGACGGTGCTGACCATGTATTGCACGACGGCTTTGATGTCGGCATCCGAACCGGTCGAGCCACCGCGTGGCGGCATCGCGCCCTTGCCCTTGATGACGCTGGCGGTCAGTGCATCCACGCCCAGTGCAATACGCGGCGCCCAGGCCGCCTTGTCACCCAGTTTGGGGGCATTGGCGACGCCGGCGACGTGGCAGGCCGCGCAGGCCTGGGTGTACAGGGCCGGCACGGCGCCGGCGACGGTGGCTGGGGCGGCAGCAGGGGCTGCTGCTGCGGTTTTATTCGCGGCGGCCACGGCGGCCATCACGTCGGCGGACGGGGCCGCAGCGGGTGCAGCGCTGCCAGTGGCTGCGGCCGTTGCAGCGGCGCGCTGCGGCTCGGCAAATTTTGCACCCGCCGAATTGGCCATGTGCACCACCGCCCGGCCGATTTCAGCATCTTCAAAATCACCACCGCCCTGCGCTGCCATCGCACCCTTGCCTTTGAGCGCTGAAGTCAGCAAGGCTTCATAGCCGGTGCGGATGCGCGGGCCCCAGCTTGCGGCGTCACCGAGCTTGGGCGCGCCGGCAACGCCAGCGGTATGGCAGGCGGCACATTGAGCCGCATAGACTTCTGCGCCGGCCTTGAGCGGACGGTTTGCATCGCGAATTTCCACCATGCCGATTTTCTGGATGCGCTGCGCGACGGCTTTTTCAGCATTGACGGCGCCAGCGGCGGGCCGGTTGTCTGACGTGACGTAATAAACCAGCGCGATGATGCCGAAAATAGGCACGACAAAAGAGAAAAAAATCGCAGCCAGCAGTTGCTGGGGTGTTTTGATGGGGCCAGAGTGGTCTTCTTCGTGGGCCGTCGTGTGATCGTTTGCGCTCATGGCTTCCTCAAAAAGGCAGAATTCGGGTGACTAAAGCAACTCATATTCGACAACCTTCGATTATAGCTGCGGCCTCCCTTTGAACCCGGAGACGCCGGTCCGGCTGGTAGAATCCAGAGCTTCCACAGGTTCATGCCCCACGGGGCGGCTCCTGCGAACCCCTGCGCACTGCAAAGTCGGGCAGGGCCGTCATTTCAGCGTTGCGGCTGTAGCTCAGTGGATAGAGTATTGGCCTCCGAAGCCAAGGGTCGTGGGTTCGATCCCCGCCAGCCGCACCAAAGCCTGTTCTCACGTCGCCAGCATCTGCTGGGAAGTTAGGCATAAATTGGCTTTATTCCGGCTTCATGCTTTAGTACAACTTCAGCCATATCTTCCTTTATTTGGTTCAGTCAGCCAGTTTTCAGGCCGATCTCCGATGCTCTTGAGCCAACTTGACTAAACGGGTTTTAGCCTGACCTATGTGGAGGGCGAGGTGACGCGTGCACTCAGGCTGGTCGTCCTGTAGTCTAGGGTCCAGCACACCACGTAGTGCTTTGAAAATTCTGGATCGAACCGCAGAGGGGTACCAAGTCGAGCCGGTCAAGATGCCTGCATTGCGGTGTGTTAGTGGCTTGCGAGCAATCCAAAGCTGCAGAAGAACGGATTCCGCATCGTGGAAGGCTTTGCGCCTGACCTCCCTGAATTCTGATCGCTGGAGTTCACTGAAGAGTTTCACTATTTCTGCAGATTCCTCCGGAAAACGCCGCCGGAGCAATTCGGTGCTGACATCGAATTCAGCGGCTACATGCTGAAGGGGAATGGGCAAATCCATTGCTTCAAGCAGGCGCGCCCTGACCGCCGGAAAGTCGATATCTTTGAGGGGTTTGCGGCACTTCTCAAGTTGCGCATCAATGCTGGCAGCCGCCTTTGTGAGATCACCGGTCATCAGGCCGACCAAGGTAAAACCTTCGGACGCTGCAATTTTCAGATATTGGGGAAGGGCAAAGCGTGCTTGAGGGTTTCCCAGCCATCGCCACAGCGCTGATTTGGCGATAACCGAGCGCCGAGCCAGCGCGCTCAGGCCCTCGTGAGTTGCATGGTATTCACGTAGGGCGGCCTTCACCTTCGAAGAAGAGACCTGACTCACCAAATCGAAGTTGGCGATGAGATCTGCTATCTGCCTCGCTTTCCAAAGGCTGCTTGCCGGCGAGAAGTTGGCCGCAGTATCGATGCACTTGTGGCCAATCGATCTGCACCCTGCGCAAGATCCGCTTAGTTTTACCCTGGCTCTGTCGCGGACTTGGTCCGAAGCAGGAAGGCCGCATTCACTAGCTACAAGGGCAGTCCCATGGATGTGACAGCAGTCGACCACCCTGACTTGCCACGCGAGCCTATGGTAGGGAAGCTGGCCGCTTTCAATGTCATTCTCAAAACACTTTTGGCAATGACGAGGCCCGGAGAAAAAAAGCCTCTCTCCATTCAGGTGGTGCGCGATCGGCAAGAAAGTTGTTCGATCCAAGTCGTCTCGTCCGGTGGCCGCCTGCAAAATGTCTACCCAAAATCTCGCGGTGGCTGCACTCCCCATCATGAGCCGGCCACCGTGGGCCGACCAACTCATCTGCGTACACAAGCTGCTCGTGGTGTTTTGCCATAACGGAGAGAGCGCATCGCCTACGAGGCGTTTGGGAGACACTCGGTGCTCATATGCCAGAGACAGCAAATGGCTGTGTAACGTCTCCACTTCGCCTGTGCCTATACCTCGCGGCGCGAACCCGTAGAGTATGGTCGTCAGAACTTTGGCGTCGTTCAAGAAGTAAACATCGGCATCCTTGTGTCCGGCTCCCGACGCGTCCCCGATCGATGCGCCCAATGTACGCTCCAGAGCGATCCTCATTTGGCCTCCCTTTGTGCGCCCCTTGCGATGACGGTCAGCGCCTTGAGAACCTCCATATGAGTTTCATCTGCAAAAAATGAGTCACCGTACGTGCTGCCTATCAACGCCGCTTCGCCATTTACGGTTTCGCTTTCGATCTCCCGAAGTGCCTTCTTGCTTTTGACGGCCTTTTTGAGCATGTTGGCTTTGAACTTTTCTCCCGGCGCAAGCATCTGGAGGGCTACGAGTTTCAATGCAATGCACTTGAGAAGTCCTATGGAGCCCACGCTGGCCTGCATCAGGAGCTCACCGATAGGCATGAGGTTGGGTACTTCCTCACATGGCCAAAGCTCCAGGAGCTTCCCTAGAACGCGGAGAAACTCCTTTTTGTCTTCCTCATTGCTCAGGTGGTAGCGACGATAGTGGATGACCTCGCTGCGCCGCGCGACCTGACCGTACTCGACCATGAGTTCACCTACATCGAAGGAGCCGATGAGGAGTAATTTCGTCGAGTAAACATCGGCCAAGGATTTGAGCGTGTCCATCACCGCGGTGTAACTTGCAAAACGCAGCAGGTGCATGGCCTCGTCGATGATCAAGAGCTTGACGTTGCGGTGCTTGAGCATGTTTTCAACAGCTTCGCGCATATCTGCCAGGCCTGCTTTGGGCCTGATGCTGATAACCATCTGACCCTCGACGATTTTCATGCTTCGCTTGTACTCAGGAAGAGGCTCCCGACTCTGCTGGAAGATGCGGTTGTAGAGGACGCGCCACGAGAGGGATTTTTCGCCATTGGCTGGAGCGGCTACGAGCAGTACCGGCGTCTCCGAAGGCAGTGCATCCTTGAAAATCTTGGCGAGCAGCGTTGAACGAAGGCTTTGCGCCAGCGTGGTTTTACCGATTCCAGTCGAGCCGACCACACTGATGATGCTGACTTCGTTGTCCAGGGTGAGCAGCTCGATCAGGTCGTCCGTTACTCTGGTCAGCTCGGTATGACGACATTGCATAAGGTAGAACCAGCGCAAGCGGTGCGCCGCAGAGAGCTGATTGATTTCCGCCCTTGGCATGCAGCGCAGCGTGTCATCGATGGACAGGGATGACTCAGCGGAGGCCTGAAGCAGCAAGGTGTCTGCCGGTGTGAGGGGTTTGGATTTAGTTGTAACCTGGGACATTGTCAAATACTCCTGTGGAAGTTGGTGGGAGTTGATCGGAGGCGTCGGCAGAGAAGCTCGCTGCTGAAGGGCCGACGGGTGATCGAGTGGCGGCAAAGTCAACCGGCGGGGTCAGGGCCCCGAAATCGCTGGCGACATACAAAGTTGATTCCCCAGGCGGCGGTGAGGGAGTCGCAGTTGCGGGGCGCAACGGCATCGCCATGTTGACCAGATTGGCACCGGGTAGAGGCGGTTTAACTTGGAACTGAGATGCGCTAGACGCAATCGGGCCAGTGATTGAGTGGGCGGGTGCGTGCAATGGCGACTGCACTGCCAAGGGCATGCCCTCCGAGCAAGCTGAGGGCGCTGCCGACGCGCGTGGATTCATTTGCGCAGGTGAGGGTAGTGCCTGTAGCAGGGGCGCGCCGTTGAGCATTTTCTCGGGCATGGCGGTATACAGGTCGAGCTGCTTGCACAGATATGCCATTTCTTGCTGCTGGGCTGAAATTCGGGCATCAAAACTGGCGGGGTGGATGTACCTTTCCCGATGACGCAGCCCTTCGGGAGATGTGGAGTGCTTGTTTGCATCATTTCCCGCCTTGCGGGCTTGTTGCCGCAACGCCAGTTCCACCTCGCGGCTGCTTTTGGTGTCGAAGCTGGTTGAACTGCTGCCGATGGCGGCCACCCACTCGCCCTTGATCTGGACGTACACAACCCTGCTAAGCCAGGGCTCGATACGCACTTCCACCTTGGTACCCTTTCGGACATTCCTCATCGCTGGATGGCGATACCACTGATAGTTGACCCAGACCCCACGACGGGGGTCCACGACGTGATAAGGTCGCCGCGGATGAGGTGAGGTCATGAGCATCAGGTTTTCGTCGAAGCGTACGAAGCGGTGAGTACGGTTTCCCGTCTCGTGGATCTTCATCGCTTCGAACTGGTTTGGCGTCATGCCCAGCGTCGGGTGTGGTCGATTGGGACGCTCAATAAAGTAATAGTCGTCCAGAGCCCGGTAGATGGCTGTCAAAGTCCAGATGGCGCGCTTGAAAGGATCGATGCTCTGAGTCACCAGGCGGTTGTCCCGCATCTGCATGGTGTTGCCCTGACAAGATGCGATCACCTCGTCCTGTGATGCCCCCAAATGGCTTTCGATCATGGCTCCCCCTCTGGGTTCGCCCGGCGAACGGGAACGCAGATCGATGCCGTAGATCTTGCAAAAGAACTCCAACTCGGTCCCTCTCAGGTCGGCGCCGTTATCGGCGGAAATGACCCGCGGCAGACAGCCATTTCGCCGGACATAGTCTCTAAGTACCAGCAACACCGTCCAGCTTGAGGGAGGATCGTAGGTAACAATCATGGCCTGCGCTTTGCGGCTGCATCCGTCCACGGCCAATGTCAGCCAAAACTTCCCGAGTTCCGCGCCGTCGGGTCCTGCGGTGGTCAAATTGGGACTGGTGTGATCGACGTAACAAATTTGGTGCGGCCGCAGGCCATGGACAGATGCCGCGACGTCCAGCGACTGCAAAATGGGAGCCTTCTGGTAGGCCTGACGTTTGCCTTCACGGTCGAATACCGATCCGTGGTCATCGCAGTACACGCAAAACGAGGGGTAACTCATCGGTATTGTTTCGCAACCCTTCTCCTGGTCCAGTTCCCTGCACAATCTCACGTACTCGGCATATCCAGCTTTCTTTGTCCGTTTCTCCGGTGTGTTGTAGAACAGCTCAATCGCCTTGATTGCAAGTTCCCTGACCTGTTCAGGTAACTTGCTCAGGCGGTTTCCCTTTTGATCGGTGTTGTCGACCAATGCCAAAAGCGCGTCAAGGTCGTTTAGGCCCTCAATGGCTTTTTGGAAACGCGCGACAGTCCGGGCGGCATAGTAGTTGCTCTTTCCTGTTCGGGCAGCATCCAGGCGTTTTAGCGCCCGATCAAGCTGCTCAGGAGGCACGTTTGTCAGGCATTTCGGGTCCGTTTCACCCCTGACACCGTTGGAGTCGAGCTGGCCGATACGGTGCATGTCCTCGAGCGCTTGAAGAGGCATCGTCCAAAGTGCACCGTCCACCTCCCTGAGCGTGACGTCGCGTTCGCCGCACAGAACGACGGTGAATTTTTTCCCACCGTAGTTCAACGCGGCACCTGAGCGAAGAAAGAGGGTGCCTGGTATGGGCAACGGAGGCGGCATGTGAGCCACCTCAATGCGTCTGAATGCCCGGTAGGTCGGTTCATCCGAAAAAATGACCAGCTCGTTCGTACGCTCCAGGCGCTGCTCGAGAAGCTCGACAAATACTTCGCGCTGCACTATGGACTTGAAGATATCGTCGGCCTTGTAGCCATGGGTATCCATCAGCTCTCGCATGGGTACCGAACGGCGCTGCTGGATGAGCAGAGCCAGACTTGTCGCAATCTCATGGTCAATTGGCGGGCAGTCCGCCAGCGTGTAGTCCTCCAGAAGCTCGGCATTGGAGACCAGCGTATGAGGAAGGAACTGATTGCTGTGAAGCTCGTACTCCAGTCCGATGGATCTGAAATGGTCTTCTGCCGACCGAAAATGCCAGGTTCCATCGTCGTCCCGGTAGAACTGCTCGGGATTGCGCAGGGACAGCCTGACCAGGCGTGCCTCATCACGCATCTCTTTCACCACCAGCCGCCGATGCCCAACTGCCAGGAAGTCTGCGGTGTACTGGCCGCGTGAGACGACCTTGAGATCGGCGTCCCTGTATAGCAAGCTCACCTGGGGCGGCTGGGGCGCGTAAGTTAAGACGTCCTTATCAATGTCCAACAGAATCGCCTTGGCATACTCGCCCTTGCGACTTTCCAGGTGCACTGTGCCGGCCTTGACGCTTTCGTGCCTGACAAGCACGTTGCCCATCTTGTTGTTAACGAGACGAGATGGCCCATCCGTTAGAGCCGACAGGACATAGTCCCTGCCGGCCTGAGGAGTGTTCAGCTCGAAGAAGAGTTGCTCTACATGCGCCAGCGCGCCGGCCGTAACTGGTTCAAGAGGAAAGCGGGGCGCTCTTTTTCTGGTCATCGCACGCTCTCCTTCCGGGTAGGACGGAAAGACCGGGCTGACTCGGATATGTCGACCCAGTGACCCAGACCGAGCCAACTGGGGGTTGCTCTGTTAGTGAATGATTGAACGTTGGCGGACGAAATGTCCCCAGCTGTGATTCGGGTGATCCGGCTGGCTTTGGGGTTCCGCTTTGTCGCCCACGGTCGTTGGGCCACCGGCTCGCTATCGCGCTTCTCATGGTTTGGGTTCAACACTATTCGCTCCACATAAAACACCTCTTTCGAGGCAAAAATGCGGCCGTTTCGGCAAGGCTCCGCCCACGTGCCGGTTTGCAATGTCGCAATTGGGCAACGGCGAATGGGCAACTGAGTGGAACCTAGGGCAACCTAGAACAGCGTGCGCGCTCCATCCCCTCACGAACTTGACGAGGAAATCTGCGGGCAATAAGATAAGTGCATCCGCTCTGGATGCAGCTCTCAAAAGAGCTCTCAAAAGGCCCTGACCTCGGTCTTCACACCTGGTCAGGGCCTGCTGTTTTTGGCGCTGCTTACTGCGGCCGCTCCCTTCCCAGGTCGAGCGCATCTTCCGCGCTTTCCTGAAAATCCTTGTCGGTCGATCTCTCCACCAAATAACGTGCAACGTTCTGTGCCAGCGCAAATTTTCCGCGCCGGTTGGGCATGGTGGTGATGGCTAGTTGAAGGTGTCCGCGCTCCAGGCTTCGCTCCAGGGCATCCCTGCTTGGGAACTTCAGCGTCGCGACCAGAGCATCGACGTCCAACACCGGGCCATAGCGCCCCATCAGGTGCTCCGCAATCGAGCGCTCCATATCTCGCAGGCGCAGGCTTTCGCATTCCGCATCAGTCTGCGCGCGCTCGGGCTCAATGGACGGGCTTGTATTGCTCATCCGCCGATCATGAACAGCAGAAAAATTTGGCGCAAGTGTTTCGGCTGCCATTGCTGACGAGGTGAAATTCCGTAGAAATGTAGTCGGCGGAGTTTCATCAGAATCGCACTCGGGTAAAGTACCAAGTCATTCAATATTGAATGAACAATGGATACATTTAGATACATCTTCAAATCGGGTGTCGCCCGGCTGCAACGTGGTCTCACCTGTGGCAACTCACGCTCGGTGGTCTGGGCACGCCGATGCGATTGACGGATCTGGTGACTCTCGGCGACATCGCTTCCAGCTTGCTGGGGGAGGTGCGCAAGGGTCTGGCCATGAATCAGACCGAGATTCAAATTTGCTGGGTACTGGCCGACCGCGGCGGCAAAAAGGTCCGCCCAAGCGCGCCTATGACCTTGGGGGAAATGGCCGATGCGCTGTGTATTCCTGGTAGCCGGATCGCCAATCGGCTTCCCAAGCTGGTCGAGCGCGGCCTTGTATCGCCTGTCGCCGGGGTGGCGGAGACGGCCTCAATGGATAGGCGTTTGCGGTTTTATCGCCTGACTCGATCAGGGAGCACACAGGTCGACAAATTGATGCGAGAAATCTCGCATATCGAGAACGCGTTGCGCTGGATAACCTCCCAGAAAACGGATGACGCGATCACTGAATACGTCCAGCACCTTGGGTGTGGATTCAAGAGTCGAGCCTTTGATGGTCTGGACGAGCTGAAAGCAGCGATATTGAAAGGAACACTCGCCACAAGGCGAAAACATCCGCTTCCGTTGTGGAAGTTGTTGGACTCTTCCGGAGGCCTCCCGTAAGAGGCTATCCGCTCTATTACCCACAGGCAAAAAGCAATCCACAACCCGCGTTTTGTTATCCAGAAGAGCCCCTGGGGGCTCTTCGCGGCTGTTAAGCAGGGCGTACTTGGCTTCAAAATTCCCAGCGTATATGCTGGGGCAGACTAAGCGAGGAACCGTGCCGCTGGCTATCGCAAACAAGGCGCTCGGTGCCTTATGCGACGCTCTTGGAGACCAAGGCCCCACGAAGACTCGAATGACTTGTGATGGTTAATGACCAGCGGGTCAAAAATATTGGCACTCTCGAAGTGCGAGTGCTACTGCTGGATACATAAACAGGTTAGTATCCTGAAGCCCTTAAAGACAAAACCCACTGCCTCTTACGAAACAGTGGGCCTTAAGGGTTCTCCGATCCACATCCAGCAATCCGCCAAGATCAAAACGGGTGTGGTTTTATTGTAGGTAGCCATAGATTATACACAGTCGTTTTACGCGTCAAGAGGCTGTTTGTACTAAGTGGCGTAGAGCTTGAAAGGGCTTTATGAGAAATATTACCGCTCCACCAACGCACGTAATACGTGAGTACCAAGGCCACCCAATCACATATCGTGAGGATGGCTGGTTCAATGCCACTGAGGCGGCTGCCAAGTTTGGCCGGCGCCCCATCGATTGGATCAATCTTCCGTCCACGGACAACTACATAGGCGCACTATGTCGGCAACTTAGAAGTGAGAAAATCTCACTTCTAAAAGTAATTCGAGGTGGGCGCAATCATGCAGACGGAACTTGGCTGCATCCCAAACTGGCTGTCCCGTTCGCGCGGTGGTTGGATGATGACTTTGCCGTCTGGTGCGATTTCCAGATTGACGCATTAATCCGCGGGGGCGACGACTGGACGCGACAACGGCACAGTGCCGCAGCGTCTTACAAGGTCATGACCCAGATGTTGCACGATGTTCGATTGCTTGACGGCAAGGAATGCCAAGTTCACCACTACACAAATGAAGCAAGACTTGTGAATTGGGCGCTGGCTGGGAAGTTTTCTGGCCTTGATCGCGACCAGATGACACGGGATGAACTTGATCTGCTTGCTCATCTGGAAATCCGAAACACGATCATGATGGCGCAGGGCAACGACTACGCCAAACGCAAGGGGTTGCTCCACACTGAGGCCGCAACTTGGTGGGTTGCCAACCAGCCAAAGATTACAAGGGCCGCCTAAACTTCAGACCCCGCTGCGGCGGGGCTTTTTATTTTGCCGCTTGGTTAGTTAAATATATAGGTGGCGGCGGGTTCAGGCCCCAAGCGGCGAGGCCGACGCCCAGCCCCAGCCAATGCTCGCCCGGAAATACTTCGCTGGCGTCGTTCGCCACTTTCAGTTGCTTTAGCGTCGCCGCGACGCCTTCGGTCTCTGTCGGCGCGTCCTCGCGGGTCATCGTTGGTTGTTGATCTTCCATGGATGCTCCTTGATGATGAGCCACATCATCGAGCCAACAGGCAAGGTTGGATGTCGGACGAATTCTCAAAGAGCGCGGTCCCGCCGGCATCCGCCAGCGGAGGCCTGCGCGCCGAAACAGCGACGCCAGACTGCGTCAGGCCGGAGCGGGACCAGCGCCGATGCTCGCCAACAGCGACTCGTATTGCGCGTCGTCGGCCCCCTTCACCTTGGCCAAAACGTAAGCAGCGATCTTCTGTATCTCCGGGATGTCGATGGGTTTCATGCTCCGATCGAAGCTCTCCTCCAAGTGAGACAGCTCATGCCCGATCCGACCGGCGACCTTCTTGGCCATCTCGTCCTCCCCAAAGAACTTGGCCATTCGCGCGTCGGCAGGCTTGTCGCCGCCGCCATGCGGGAACTTGAAGTAGAGGTAGGCCTCCAAGAACTTCCGAAGGTTGTTGCCGAAGCTGAAAAAGTGGTCGTGCGCGGCCCCGGCGGGCACGTCTAGAGAACATTTGTGAATTTGGTGGAAGAGGTAGTTGAACTCGGTGACGTAGCTCTTCAGATACTGGGGCATCAACGAGAGACGGCTGGCGGCGTCTCCGTGCCGCTCGACCAAAAAATGTTGGACCTGCTTGTTCGGAGCCGAGAGCCGCTTGAGATATTTGAGGAACTCGAGGTTGTGCGTGGAGATGAACAGCTGCTTATATTTCGGCGACTCCGTGCCATCGGGCTTTCTGACCGGCGTCTCCAGTAGGCTGTCGATCAAGGCGTAGGCGAAGAAGACGTGGTTGCTGTCGAGGCTCGAGATCGGATCGTCGATGTAGATGGTCAAGTCTTTGCCGCTGCTGCCGAGGGCGTCGAGCTTGGCCATGAAGTAGCAGAAGGCGAGGAGGCTGCATTCGCCCTCGCTGAGGTTGTAGGCCGTCGCGCCGCCGCGCATGACTTGAAACTTGACGGCGGGCGCGGCGCCGTCGTCCACCGCTTCGAGCTGCATGCCGCCGTGGCCGAAGTAGTGGCTAAGCAGCGCGTTGACGCGTTCCGCGCCTTTGCGTTCATCCTTCTGCTGCGCTTCGAGCTGCTTGATCTCACGCTCCAGGGCGCGTTCAGCGTCGCGGCACGAGACGAGGGCCACGCCCGCCTCCGCGTCCTTGTCGCTCAGCTTCTTGATCTCCTCCTGCTTGGCGGGCATGTCCAACCCGTTCAGAAACGCGGCCACCTTGTCGAGCCGGAGTGCCTGCTTGGCGTCGGCCTTGTCGGCGGCGAGCGACGCGGAACGGCGATCGCTCGCAGCGATCGCTTCGTTGAACGCCTCCACCGCAGCGTGCGCGGCCTTTTCGTCGAAATCGAACAGGGGAACGCGAGCGACGCGAAACAGCGACGACCGCCGATTCGTCAAGGCCTGTGAGAGCTTTCCCAAGTCGGCCTTGTAGGCAGCCAAGATATCGGCGAGCGCGATTCGGGCTTTGACAAACGCGTCGCGCTCGGTGGCGTAGAGGGCCGAACTTTCGATGGTGGGGATGACGTCGGTCTCCTCGATCGCTGCCCTGACTTTCGCCATGCAAACGTCGATGGCGGTGGCGAGCGTCTCCGAAGCTTGGTTAAAGTGCTCCGAAAGCGTCCCCCATAGGTCGTGGGGCAGTTTCTGGCGGCAAAAGGCGCAATCGGCCTTCTTCCCCTTGTGGAGTTCCACGCCTTCCTTCACCCATGCCTGCAGCGCGGAGTCGGAGAGCAGGTCTTCGAGGGGCTTGGTGGGTTCGATCCGCTGGGTGAGCAAAGGAGTCGCCTCTTCAGCCAGCGCGTCGAGTTGGGGCGCGAACGATGCGGACGCCTTGATCTCGGGAAGAGGCTCTTGGTCGAGCAGCGCGCCTTTTTTCGTCTGCTCCTCCACGGACATGGCCCGGATGCCCTTCTTTTCGATGAGATCGACGTCCGACCGGATGTTCGTGATGTTGTAACTCGTCCAACCGACAGCGCGGTCTTGCTTGATGACGTCGTTGGCGAATCTGCGCAGCGCCTCTTCTAGGGAAGGTCTGATCAAGTCGTGATTTGACCGAAGAGCAGCGGATGATCAACGCGAAAGCGGTCCGTGACACCAGAATCTGCTGTTCTGACGGCTA
>NZ_JAYWHI010000011.1:0-14138 GCF_043778355.1 Polaromonas sp. | reverse complement strand
GCGAATTCAAACCCCAAGTGCAACAGTCGGAATAAGTCCTGCGCTCTTCAGATCGACGTTATCGAAGAACACCTCGGCGGCACTACGCCAGCCCAAGGTCTTGCGAGGGCGGATATTGAGCTCCCAGGCCATCTCGTCGAGCTCGGATTGGGAGTGCACGCTCAGGTCGGTGCCCTTGGGCAGGTACTGGCGCAGCAAGCCGTTGGTGTTCTCGTTGATACCCCGCTGCCAGGGGCTGTGCGGGTCGCAAAAGTAAACCTTCAGCCCCGTATTCTCGGCCAGCTTCCTGTGCAGCGCCATTTCCTTGCCCTGGTCGTACGTCAGCGTTTGGCGCATTTGCGGCGGCAGCGCAGAGAACGCCCGTGTGAACCCCTCAAGGGCGTCAAGGGCGGTACTCCCGTCAAGCTTGATGACCATGGCAAACAACGACCGGCGGCACACCAGCGTGCCCACGGCAGAAGCGTTGGCCTTGCCCTTCATCAGGTCGCCTTCCCAGTGGCCCGGCAACAGGCGATCATTGGCTTCGGGCGGACGCACATGGAGGGGCAGCATGTCCTGCAGCGCGCCTCGCTTGCCCTGGCCGCGGCTGGGTGGTCTGCGCGCTGCGCGAGCCTGACGCAGCAGCACGCTCAATTCGCGACGCAAGTCGCCCTTGGGCATCGCGTAAATCGCGGTGTAGATGGTTTCGTGGGAGGCTTGCAATTGAGGCTGCTCGGGATGACGTTCCCGCAGTTTGGCAGCAATTTGCTCTGGCGAGAGCTTGAGCGCGAGCATCGCCCGGACCTGCGCCCACAGAGCGCCGCCGGGGTGCAGTTTGCGTGCCGGCCAGGCAGCGCGCGGCGCACGCGCCGGGCACGCTTGCCCGAACGGTGCGCGTCATAGCCGCCAGCGATGCGGGTGCGGCCCATGACGCACTGCTCGGCATCGCTTTGCCAGCCATTGCGGCGCAGTTCACGGGAAATAGTGCTCGGCGACCTTCCCAGGGCGTTGGCGATTGCTCGCGTGCTGCAGGCCCGCATCTTCATGCCCATCACCACGCCTCGCTCTTCTGCGCTCAACTGTCGATATGTTCTCGTCATGCAACTCCTCTGTGGATTTGGAAGTGTTGCACTTGGTCCTTGAATCCGCCGTGACTTTCTTTTGGCGAAGCAAAAGAAAGTTACTTGCCGCCGGGCAACCCCCGGCTTATTGGCACACCACACAGTCCGAGGCAAAGAAGGCTTCGACAGGCTCAGACCGAACGGTGATGGCCCTCGGGCATGGATCCCGGATCAAGTCCGGGATGACAGCCATAACGCGGCAACTGCTATGAATTCAATAGCTGTTTACGCCTACTAGATATGGGCTACAAGCTGGTTTTATTCAAGAAAGTGAGTTACAGCAACGCCGCCGGCTCATCACTGGCCAACACCTGCGCAGCCCACGGTGTGAGCTTGCCCGCATCGGCCCGCAGCACCTGCTGCTTGACCGCGAGGATTTGCGAGGGGTGCATGGAAAAACTGCGCAGACCCATGCCGAGCAGCAGCCTTGTCATGGTGACGTCGCCGGCCATCTCACCGCAGACGCTGACGCCCTTGCCCTGCGCATTGCATTCGGCAATCGTGTCGGCAATCAGCCGCAGCACCGCCGGATGGCAAGGGTCGTACAAATGGGCCACCGCTTCGTCGGCACGGTCGATTGCCAGCGTGTACTGGATCAGGTCGTTGGTGCCTATCGACAAAAAGTCGAAGTACTTGAGAAACAGCTTGAGCGTCAGCGCAGCCGCCGGGATTTCGATCATCGCGCCTAGCTGCACCGGCCCGTAGGCGATGCCCTTGTTGTCGAGTGTGGCCCGCGCAAAGTCGAGCAGCGACAGGGTCTGGCGGATCTCGCTGCCGTGGGCCAGCATGGGCACCAGCAGGTTGACCGGGCCGTGCGCGGCAGCGCGCAGGATGGCGCGCAACTGCGTCAAAAACATCGGTGGGTCGGCCAGGCTCCAGCGGATCGCGCGCAGGCCGAGTGCCGGATTCAACTGGCCGTCCTGGGTCTTGCCGACCAACCGGTCGAGCGGCTTGTCGGAGCCGATGTCCACCGTGCGTATCGTCACCGGCAGGCCGTTCATGCCTTCCACCGCCTTGCGGTAGGCCAGGTACTGCTCCTGCTCGTCGGGCAGCCTGCCGGTGCGGCCCATGAACAAAAACTCACTGCGAAACAGGCCGACGCCGGCCGCGCCCACCTTGACGGCGCCCACCGTGTCTTCGGGCATTTCGATGTTGGCCAGCAGCTCCACCTTGTGGCCGTCCAGCGTCAGCGCTGCGGTGTGGATCAGCCGGTTCAGGCGCTGGCGCTCCAGCTCGCCCTGGCGCTGCTTGAAGCCGTATTCGGCGAGGATGATGGGCGAGGGGTCAACAATCAGCACGCCGGCATCACCGTCGATGATGACCCAGTCGTCCTGCTCGATCAACTGGCTGGCGCTGCGGGCGCCGACCACCGCCGGAATGTCCAGGCTGCGCGCCACGATGGCGGTGTGTGATGTCTTGCCGCCCACGTCGGTGGCAAAACCAACAAACAGGCTTTGCTTGAACTGCAGCATGTCGGCCGGCGAGATGTCGTGTGCCACCAGCACCAGCGGCACATCCATGGTGTCGTCGAGGAGCAAATCCTGCTCGCGCGGCTGGCGACTGGAAGCGGCTGGCGCGGCCGGCAGAACGGGTGATGCCACACCCTTCATGAATCCCAGAATACGCTCGACCACCTGCTCCAGATCGGCCTTGCGCTCCCGCAGGTACTCGTCTTCCATGTCGTCGAACTGCCGCGCAATGATTTCGTACTGCGTGGTCAGCGCCCACTCGGCGTTGTAGAGCCGGTCGGTGATCCAGTGCTTGACGCCGCTCGTGAGCTGCTCGTCCTGCAACAGCATCAGGTGCACGTCGAGCAATGCCGACAACTCATGCGGCGCGTCTTTGGGCAGGTCGCGCTGCACCCGACTGATTTCTTCGGACACCGCATCGCGCGCCACACGCAGGCGCTGGATCTCCTCAAGCGTCTTCGAGGCGTCGATAAAGTAATGCGCCACATCGGCCCGGCTCGACGCCACCAGCACAGCACGGCCGATGGCGATGCCACGCGAGACGGCCAAGCCATGAACGCTAAAGGTCAATCCGCACCTCCGTCCCAAAATGCGATGCGAAGCGAGCCGTTCAATACCAGTCCGAGCCGCGGAACCGGCTCAGCCGGGCCGCAGGCGGGGCGGCCCCCTTGGGGGGCAGGGAGCGACACGCAGTGCGCGATCGTGGGGGCCATCTATTCGCCCTCACCAAACTTGTCTGCGATCAGGGCCAGGATCGCCGTCATGGCCTGCTGCTCGTCCGCCCCGTCGGTTTCGATCTCGACACTGCTGCCCAGGCCAGCGGCCAGCATCATCACACCCATGATGCTTTTGGCGTTGACGCGGCGTTCGCCCTTGGCCATCCAGACCTCGCAGGCAAAACTGCCGGCGAGTTTGGTGAGTTTGGCTGAGGCGCGGGCGTGCAGGCCCAGCTTATTGTTGATGGTCGTGTTGTTCTTTATCATGATTTCTGCGAGCTTGATTCTGCGGTGCGGTGATGGCGACCTGCATGACACCCTGTGTTCCACCCAGCACCGCGCGCGCCACCAGCGCATCCAGCGGCTCGTGCCGGTAAGACACGGTGCGCAGCAACATCGGCAGGTTGACGCCGGTGATCAGTTTGGAGCGCACGCCGTCCACCAGCTTTTGTGCCACGTTGCAGGGTGTGGCGCCAAACACGTCGGCCAGCACCAGGGCGTGCGAAGTGCCAAGCTGACGAAACACGATGCGCGCCTGCGCCAGGGTTTCTTCGGGCGGCATGTTGGGTTGCACGTCCAGCGCCATCACCCCGGCCGGGTTGTCCGGAAAAACATGCAGCACACATTGCCGCAGGGCCGAAGCCAGGGGCGCGTGGGCGATGATGAGAATGCCGTTCATTGCGGAGAATTATCAGCGTTCACGCTGAGGAAATAAGCGTATGAGGCTATACAACAACACAAAAACACCCCGAAGGCGGCCTGAAAACTCGCCACTTCGGCCAGTCCCGCCGCTTTGAAGGCATCGATCAGCAGCCCGATGCCCCACTGCACCACAAACACGCCCGAGAAAATCACCAGGTTGTAGGCCGACAATGCGCGCCCCGCCAGCGAGGCATGAAAGGCCATGCCGACCGCCGGCTGCGCCAGGCTCATGGCACTGCAGCTCATGCAAAAAAGCGCCCAGCCGAACCAGCCTGTCGCTGCGCCCATCGCAATGTTGACGGCCAGCACGGCGATGCTCAATGGCACGCCCCAGGCCACCAGCCGCGTGGCATGCCAGCCATGGCGCACCAGCCAGGGGTTGACCATGCCCCAGGTCCAGAAGGTCACCAGCATGGTGGCGTTGATATAAAACAGGCCGGTGGCCGACTCCAGCGGCGTGTAGCCCGCCACCCGCAGCATCCAGGGCCCGGCCCACAAGGTCTGCACCGCCACCAGCCCGCCGTAATTGAAGAAGGCCAGCGGCGTCATCTTCTGGAAATAGCGGTTGCGCAGCACGTCGGCATAGCGGCCGGGCGGCGCTCCTTCGACAGGCTTAGGGCGATCGGAATCTGGCTTGCGGAGCGTGGGGGCAATATTCCAGTGCGGCACAACCCAGGCGATACACAGCATCGACAGCACAATCAAGCCCGCCAGAATCCAGAACAGCGCGCGCCAGCCGGTCAGCGGCATCAGCCACTGCACCGGCAGGGTGGACGCCAACATGCCGAGCGAGGCGGTCATCAGCATCCAGGAGTTGGCGCGCAGCAGCGCGGCGGGCTCCAGCCAGCGGCGGTAACCGGTCAACGGCGCCATCAGGCAGGCGCTGACGCCCGCGCCCAGCACCACGCGGGACGCCAGCAGCCCGCTGAAACTGGTAGCCATCGAAAACGCCAGGCTGCCAAGCACCGACACGCCCAGAAACCACAGGATCACGCGCTTCGGGCCATGCCGGTCCAGCCAGGCGCCCAGCGGCAACTGCATCGCCGCAAAGCCGAGGAAATAACCGCCCGCCAGCAGCCCCAGGTCACGCGCCTGCAACGAAAACTCCTGCGTCAGCACCGGCGACAGCGTGGCCGTGATGGCCCGCACCAGAGCCGAGCAGAAATACGCCGCGGCAAACGCCAGAAAAACGATGATTGCGGTTTTTTTACCAAGGTAGCCGGAGGTGTCGGCCTGCGCTGCCGTCATGAAGCCGGCTCAAACTTGAGGCTGGAGAAAAAAGTCTCGGCCACCTCGGCATTCATCACATCGGCATACAGCACCACCTGAAAAAGCTGTGACCCGCGTGAAAAGTAAGCCGCCTGCCCGGCCACCGCACGCCCGTCGGCGCGTTGCCCCTCGGCTTTGACCAGCAGCGGCGGCGTGCCGGTGGCCATGCCCGGCGGCCGGAAAGAAGAAACCTGCGTGGCGCCGGCGCCCAGGCCGACGGGCCCGGCCTTCATATTGACAAGTGTCAGCGCCTGCCACTGGGCCAGCACCGCCTCGGCTTTCGACGCGTCGACGATGTCGGCCACCGCCACTGCAAAAGTCGCGCCGCCGGTATCACAGCCCAGCATGCGCAGCGCCACCGGCTGGCCGCCCAGCGGCACGGATTTTTCGGCCTTGTCGGGTTTACAGGGCAGCAACAGGCTCAAGCCGGTGTTGTCCGGCCGGACCTCGCGCCAGTTGAAGGTCGGGTTGCAGGCCGCCAGCGCCAACAGGGCAGCCGCAAGCACAGCCAGTCGCGGCGTGTTCACAGGGGAGAGACAACTCATAAGCATGCATGGCACTTTACAGGGATTTGTGCGCCAGTCTGGGGCCACCAGGCCGGCAGAACCGCGCACCTACCGCACGCGCACCGCTTTGGCGCATGTTGACCGCCAGCCACCGCACCAATCTGGGCACGCTGCTTGCTTGGATATTTTCATGTTTTCTGCCCCGCAACATCCACATGCCCCACCGGATTCGCTGAACGCGGGCTATCTGCCGGGCGCGGACCACCCGGTCTGGCGCGACAAACTGTCGCAACTGCTGGAATCCACCGGCGAAGGCATTTTCGGCATCGACATGGCTGGCTGCTGCACCTTCATCAACCGGGCTGGCGCCGAGCAGCTCGGTTTTGCCCCGGAGGATGTGCTCGGCAAAAACATGCACGAGTTGGCCCACCACAGCCATGCCGACGGCGCCCATTACCCCGAACACCTGTGCCCCATCTTCAACGCCTTCCGCATGGCGCTGCCCTGCCGCATCGACACCGAGCTGTTCTGGCGCCGTGACGGCAGCGCGTTTGCGGTCGAATACTCGTCCTACCCCATCGTCGACGGCGGTGTGGTGCAGGGCGCGGTAGTCACTTTTGTCGACATCTCGGCGCGCAAGCGGGCCGAAGACGCCCTGCGCCACGCCAACGACGTGCTGGAGCAACGTGTCAGTGAGCGCACACAGGCGCTGGCAGGCGCGCTGCAGCAGCTGCGCGAACTCTCCGCCTACACCCACACCGTGCGCGAGGAAGAGCGCACCCGCATCGCCCGCGAGGTGCACGACGAGCTGGGCAGCCTGCTGGTGGCGCTGAAAATGGACGTGGGCTGGCTGGACAAACGGCTGGGCGAACAACAGCAGCGCGAACCGCAGGCGGCGCAGCTGATGCGCGACACCATGCGCCACAAATGCCAGAACATGGGACGGCTGATCGAGGCCGCGGTCGACAACGTGGGCCGCATCATCACCGACCTGCGCCCCAGCATCCTCGACCACCAGGGCCTGTGGGCGGCGCTGGACTGGCAGGCGCACGAGTTTGTGCAGTCGGCCGAACTGACACTGGACTGGCAGATGGACGTGGAGCGCGCCGTGCCGCTGCCCGAGCCTTCGGCCATGGCGATTTTCCGCATCTTCCAGGAGATGCTCAGCAACGTCGGCCGCCACGCGCAGGCCAGCCACCTCGCCATCACCATCCTGGCCACCGCCGACGAGATCAGCATTCGCGTGTCTGACAACGGCAAAGGTGCGGCGGCTTCGGCCTTTGAAGCGGCCAATGCCTACGGCGTGATGGGCATGCGCGAACGTGCGCGCCACCTCGGTGGGAGTCTTGAAATTTCAAGCCAAATCGGCCTGGGGGCCACGTTCCATCTGAGCATTCAGCTCTCGAAATCATAGCAAGTACAACATCATGGCTTTACTCAACATCCTGATCGGCGACGACCACCGCATCGTGCGCGAAGGCCTCAAGCAGGTGCTGGCTGATGCCCCCGACATCACCGTCGTGGCAGAAGCCGAAACCGGCCCTGACATTCTTGAGAAGGTCGATGCGCTGGGTGGCTCTGCCGGGCTGGCTGCCGTTCTGCTTGACATAGCGTTGCCCGGCCGCGACGGCATGGATGTGCTGCAGGCCCTGAAAAAAACCTGGCCGCAACTGCCGGTGCTGATGCTCAGCACCTACCCCGAAAAACAATACGCGGTGCGTTGCATCAAACTGGGCGCGGCCGGCTACCTCAACAAAAGTGCCCACCCCGACGACATGATTGCCGCGGTGCGCAAGGTTGCCGGCGGTGGCATGTATGTGTCGGCTGCCACCGCCGAGGCGCTGGCCAGCGCGATCGGCGGCAGCGGCGGGCGCAGTGGCGCGGAAGCCCTGTCGCACCGCGAGCACCAGGTCTTTCGGCTGCTCACCGCAGGCAAGTCCGTCGGCGAGATCGGCACGCAACTGGGTCTTGCGTCCAACACCGTCAGCACCTACCGCCTGCGCATTCTTGAAAAAACCGGCACCAAAAATGACGTGGAGCTGGCGCTGTATGCCGAGCGCCACGCCAGGGCGCCGGCCAACCCCTGAGCGCGCAATGGGCGCGGCCTTGTCCTACGGTCGCTTGGGTGCGCGCTGATTACCAAGCCCGCTGCCCTGCTCCATGCTGGCTGCAGACCGCGCCGCCGGCACAGCCCAAGGAGATTTTTCATGACCACTGTCAACGACGTGATGTCCCGCGATGTGCGGACCCTGCCCCCCACCAGCACCATTGCCGATGCGGCCAAAGTGATGGACCAGCTCAATGTGGGCGTGATTCCCGTGTGCGAGGGCGACACGCTGCTGGGCATGGTGACCGACCGCGACATCGTGGTCCGTGCCGTGGCGCAGGGCCTGGGCGACGACACGCCACTGTCCAGAGTGATGAGCACCGACGTGCGCACCGCGCGCGAAAGCGACGACCTCGAAACCGTCCTGGCCGAGATGGCAGCCAGCCAGATTCGCCGTCTGCCGGTGGTGGATGCCTCGGATGCGCTGGTCGGCATCATTTCGCTCGGCGACATCGCGGTCAAGGGGCAGGACGAGGAGGACGTGGGCCAGTCGCTCGGCGAAATCTCCGCGCCCGCGTAAGCCAACCGCCGCTGCTTCATTGTCATTGCGGGCAGAGCCTGTCCCGGACCTGATCCGGCAACCCGCAATCCATGCCGCCGCACCCTGCGTGGAGTGGGATATGCAGCATGGATCCCGGATCGAGTCCGGGATGACAAGCTTGCTTGGCATGCGCCGATTTGGTGCGGTGGCTGAAAACGGCGTCGCGTACCCGGTTGCCGGGGACGCCCGCCGGCTTTACAAACAGGTCCCAGCGACCATGCCGCAGCCGCAAAACGCCATGGCAGGGCCGATCAAGCAGTTTTTGTAGGGCCCGCCCTACGCCGCGTCATGGCATCGACGGCGAAATGCGGTGCATGGGGCCGCTTGGGCGCAAAGTGGCGCGCGCCTTGCAAGGTGCAAGCATCTTCAACTGAAAGGTGCGCGCCATGTCTGACCGCTTCTCCCCCTACGATGCCGACCGACCCCTGATGCTCAAGTGCAGCTGCGGCGGTGACCACGCCCAGTCCGACCACCACCCGGCCATGAACGCGGACGGCGCCGCCGCCGAGCTGCGCCGGCGCAGCCTGAACAGCGAGTTTGAAGCCTATTCCAACGAGTTCATTGAAGCCACGCTGGTCAAGGCCCTGTTTCCGCAAGACGAGGTTCGCCGCCGCTTCCTGCGCGCCGTCGGCAAAGGCACGGCCATGGCCGCGATTGCCAGCGTGCTGCCGATCGGCACCATGCAGGCCATGGCGCAGGACAAGGGCAAGCTGGAAAAAACCAACCTGAAGATCGGCTTCATCCCGATCACCTGCGCCACGCCGCTGATCATGGCGCACCCGCTGGGTTTTTACAGCAAGGAAGGCCTGAGCGTTGAAGTGACCAAGACGGCCGGCTGGGCGCTGATCCGCGACAAGATGATCAACAAGGAATACGACGCCACCCATTTCCTGAGCCCCATGCCGCTGGCCATTTCCATGGGCCTGGGCTCCAACGCCACACCGATGAACGTGGCGACTATCCAGAACGTCAACGGCCAGGCCATCACCATGGCGCTGAAACACAAGGACAACCGCGACCCGAAAAACTGGAAGGGCTTCAAGTTTGCGATTCCCTTCGAGTATTCGATGCACAACTTCTTGCTGCGTTATTACCTGGCCGAAGCCGGCCTGAACCCCGACACCGACGTGCAACTGCGCGTGGTGCCGCCGGCCGAAATGGTCGCCAACCTGCGCGCCGGCAACATCGACGGCTTCCTCGGCCCCGATCCGTTCAACCAACGCGCTGTGTTCGAAGAAGTTGGTTTCATCCATGTGCTCACCAAAGACCTGTGGAATGGCCACCCCTGCTGCGCCTTCGGCACCTCGACAGAGTTCATCCAGAAGAACCCCAACACCTTCGCTGCGCTGTACCGATCGGTACTCACTGCCGCCGCGATGGCGCGTGACCCGAAGAACCGCGAACTGATCGCCAAGGTGATTGCGCCGGCGCAGTACCTGAACCAGCCCGAAGCCGTGCTCAACCAGGTGCTGACCGGCAAGTTTGCCGACGGCCTGGGCAACATCAAGACCGTGCCGGACCGTGCCGACTTTGACCCGATGCCGTGGCAGTCGATGGCGGTCTGGATGCTGACCCAGATGAAACGCTGGGGTTATGTCAAGGGCGATGTCAACTACAAACAAATCGCCGAAAAAGTCTTCCTGATCACCGACGCCAAAAAACACATGAAAGACCTGGGCCAGAAAACGCCCGACGGCGCTTACCCCAAGTTCACCATCATGGGCAAGGAGTTTGACGCGGCCAAGGCGGACGCTTATGCCAAGGGTTTTGCCATCAACAAAATGGGCTGACCATGCCTTCTGCCTCTGCACTCTGTCATTGCGGGCCTGACCTGCAATCCATGCCCGCCGGCCACTGCGGTCAGGACATGGACCCCGGATCGCGTCCGGGGTGACAGCGTTCACGCCATCGCTGACGGCTTACGCAACCCTCTCATCACATCATGAATATTTTCAAAACCCTGGGCTTTCGCGCAGGCATCGTTTCCGCCGTGCTTTTTGTGGTGTTCATCGCCGCCTGGTACGCAGCGACCACTTCACCGGCCAGCACCGGCGGCAATGTCAGCGGCATGACGGCCGAGCAGATCGAGTACCAGAAGATGATGGGCAAGGACCCCGGTGCGGTCAAAGCCTCGGGCTTCCCCACGCCGGGCCAGATGGGCAGGACTTTTGTCGATCAGCTCAGCGACCCGTTTTATGACAAGGGCCCGAACGACAAGGGCATCGCTATCCAGCTCGGGCATTCGCTGGGCCGCGTCGCACTCGGTTTTCTGCTGGCCTGTCTGGTGGCCATACCGCTGGGTTTTGTGATTGGCATGTCGCCGCTGCTGCGCCGCGCGCTGGACCCTTTCATCCAGGTGCTCAAGCCGATCTCGCCGCTGGCCTGGATGCCGCTGGCGCTGTACACCATCAAGGACTCGTCGACCTCGGGCATCTTCGTGATCTTCATCTGCTCGGTCTGGCCCATGCTGATCAACACCGCCTTTGGTGTGTCGGCCGTCAAGCGTGAATGGCTCAACGTCGCCAAGACGCTGGAAGTCAAGCCGCTGCGCAAGGCTTTTCTCGTGATCCTTCCGGCCGCTGCGCCCACCATCCTGACCGGGATGCGCATCTCCATGGGCATCGCCTGGCTGGTGATCGTCGCCGCCGAAATGCTGGTGGGTGGTACCGGGATTGGTTACTTTGTGTGGAACGAATGGAACAACCTGTCGCTGACCAACGTGATTTTTGCCATCGTCGTGATTGGCGTGATGGGCATGTTGCTGGACCTGATGTTTGCGCAGCTGCAGAAGTGGGTGACCTATGCTGAATAATCCCGCAACCGACGCCACAGGCCGCCCCTTCCTGCAGATCGAAGGCCTGACCAAGTCCTACCCCGGCACCACCGAGCCGGTGTTCGACGAGGTCAACTTCAGCATTGCGCGCGGCGAGTTCGTCTGCATCATCGGCCACTCGGGCTGTGGCAAGACCACGATTCTCAACGTGCTGGCGGGCCTGGAAAGCGCCAGCGCCGGCCATGTCTTCATGGACGGCCGCGAGGTCGCCGGCCCCAGCCTGGAGCGCGGTGTGGTGTTCCAGGGCCATGCGCTGATGCCCTGGCTCACCGTGCGCAAGAACATTGCGTTTGCCGTGCGCTCTAAATGGCCGGACTGGACCGCCGCGCAGGTTGATGACCACGTCAAGAAATACGTGGACCTGGTCGGCCTGTCGGGCGCCATCGACAAAAAACCCTCGGCCCTGTCGGGCGGCATGAAGCAGCGGGTGGGCATTGCGCGTGCCTTTGCGATTGAGCCCAAGATGCTGCTGCTCGACGAGCCTTTTGGCGCGCTCGACGCGCTGACACGCGGCACCATTCAGGACGAGCTGCTGGCCATCGTGCGCGAGACGCACCAGACGGTTTTCATGATCACGCACGATGTCGACGAGGCCGTGCTGCTGGCCGACAAGATCCTGCTGATGAGCAACGGCCCGCAGGCGCGTGTGGCCGAGATTGTGCGCAACACCATGCCGCGCGACCGCCAGCGTGCCTCGGTGCACCACGACCCGCAGTACTACCCGCTGCGCAACCACCTTGTGGATTTTCTGGTGGCGCGCTCCAAAGACCTGTCGCACGGCAAGGCGCCTGCGCACCCGCCCACGGTGGAGCCGGGGCGCGGCGCTTTGGCCGATACATCGCCCGCCGTCACCCTGAAAGCCGTCGCATGAGCACAGAACAAGCCCGCCCGCCGCTGCCGCCCTTCACGCTGGAAAGCGCGAAAGAAAAAGTGCAGAAGGCCGAAGACGCCTGGAACAGTTGCGATCCGGACCGGGTGGCGCTGGCCTACACCGAAGACTCGGTCTGGCGCAACCGCGCCGACTTCTTCTCGGGCCGGCCCATGATCCGCGAATTCCTTAAACGCAAGTGGGCGAAAGAGCTGGACTACCGGCTCAAAAAAGAACTCTGGGCCTTCACCGGCAACCGCATCTCGGTGCGTTTTGAGTATGAGTGGCACGACGACGCCGGCTTCTGGTTCCGCTCCCACGGCAATGAGCAGTGGGAGTTCAGCGAGCTGGGTTTGATGCAGCGCCGCGAGGCAAGCATCAACGACGTGCCGATCAAGGAAGCCGACCGCAAATTCCACTGGCCACGCCCCGTGGCTGTTTAACCCCTCACCTTTTTTATCTACAACACGGAGAACAAACCATGAACCGCAACGACGTCACCGAAAAAATCATCACCGTCAAAGTCAGCAAAGGCATCACCTGGGAGTCTGTCGCCAAGAAGGTCGGCCATAGCAAAGAGTGGGTCACCGCCGGCTGCCTGGGCCAGATGACCTTTGACGACAAGGCCGCCAGGATCATTGGCAAAATTTTCGGCTTGACGGCTGAAGAGCAGAAGTGGCTGCAGGTTGTGCCCTACAAAGGCTCACTGCCCACCCCCGTGCCCACCGACCCGCTGATCTACCGCTGGTATGAAATCGTGAGCGTCTACGGCACAACCATCAAGGAACTGATCCACGAAGAGTTCGGCGACGGCATCATGAGCGCGATTGACTTCTCGATGGACATCAAGCGCACGCCGGACCCCAAGGGGGATCGTGTGAATGTGGTGTTGTCGGGCAAGTTTTTGCCGTACAAGACTTACTGAGGCACGGGCCAGACTGGCCGTTTTGCATTGCCCCGCCCGCCGACCGGGACAAGGGAGTTGGATGCCCTTGTCGCCCAATTATTCGCGCCCGCACGCCTTGCAACAGTAAACTAGCTGCTGCGAAGGCTTCAGGCTCTATATGACACTGCACCAAGACATCCGCTTTTGCACCAGTGCTGACGGTGTGAAGATAGCAAGTACATCAACCGGTACCGGCACGCCCGTAGTTCGAGCTGGAACCTGGCTCAGCCACCTGGAGTGTGATGCCCGCCATGAAGAGCCCCAGGCCTACATACGCGCGCTGAGCCGGGGGTTTTCATACGTGCGCTACGACTCACGCGGTTGCGGCTTGTCAGACCGCACCGTGCCGTCGCTGACTTTTGAAGACGGAGTCAATGATCTGGAAGCCGTCATAGCCGCCAGAGGCCTGACGAAATTTGCACTGCTGGGCATGTCCATGGGCGCGGCGACCTCCATCGCCTATGCTGTGCGCCATCCCGAGAAGGTGTCGCACCTGGTTCTGTTTAGCGGGTTTTCGAGTTCCGTTTTCAGCACACCAAACGTCAGCCAGAAGGCCATTGATGAGGCCGAACTGGTGATCAAAAGTGCGGAGGTCGGCTGGAACAGCCCCAAGTCGATCTTTCGCAAACTGTTTGTGGCCCAGTTGCTGGGCAACGCCACCCCCGAACAGCAGCGTGAACTTGAAGAACGCATGCAGCTGTCCATGACACCCGAGATGGCCACGGCCTACCTTCGCAACAATTTCTCCATCAATGTGCGGGATCTTTGCGCGCAGGTGAAAGTACCCACCCTGGTTTTTCATTGCCGCAAGGATGAAATGATCGGCTTCGAGCAGGGCCGCAAGATGGCTTCGCTGATTCCTGACGCCCGCTTTGTGGCGCTGGAGGCCCAGGGCCATATCCTGCTGTCCACCGAACCGGCCATGCAGGTTTTTGAGGCTGAGCTGAAGGCCTTCTTGGGCAACGCAGAACCCGCACCCCAACTAAGGAAGGTCTGATCAAGTCGTGATTTGACCGAAGAGCAGCGGATGATCAACGCGAAAGCGGTCCGTGACACCAGAATCTGCTGTTCTGACGGCTAC
>NZ_JAYWHI010000010.1:0-35470 GCF_043778355.1 Polaromonas sp. | reverse complement strand
ACTTCCGTGCCATCGCTGAACGCAACTTTGAACGACAAGCGCAATGCCTTCTCTGCGGAGAGCGCAAAAGGCATCGCTGACTTCAAGAAAGCTGTGCTGGACAATGCCAAGGCAAACGGTCTGACCACCAAGGCTGACGACAAGAGCATGAACAAGCTCATGATTGGTGTGATTCTTGTGTATCTGGTGATCCTGGTCACCATGGTGTACGGCCCCATTGCTGCCATGCTGGTAGAAATGTTCCCAACGCGGATTCGCTACACGTCGATGAGCTTGCCGTACCACATTGGTAATGGCTGGTTTGGCGGTTTGCTGCCGACGACCGCATTTGCGATGGTCGCGGCGACCGGCGATATTTATTATGGTCTGTGGTATCCGGTCGTTGTTGCAGCCGGCACCTTCGTGATTGGCATGTTGCTGGTCAAGGAAACCAAAGACGTTGATATTTACGCCAACGATTGAAATCACCAGTAAGGCCTCGTCGGTAAAAACGCGGGGCCTTCAACTTTAGAAACTCGATAGACTCTCGTTCATGCGCGGGAGTCTTTTTTATTGGAGACTGCGAAATGTGGAAATTAGTGATTGGATTTGTAGCCTTTGCGGCCCTGGCCCTTTACATGCTCAGTAAAGGCGGCGACATCGATCTGGGGGGTGAAAAGCATGGCGGCGACGCTGCCCATGCTCCCGTTGTGGCGGGTTCCACGCCAGCGCCGGGCCGCTAGTCCATAGGGCCACAACTTGCGCAACACCACGAAGTACCACAAATCTGAAGCGGGGCAACTTGCCTTGAAAGATCGGTCCGTGCTGACGCCCCGTCAGCGATCTGCTTTCATTCTGTTTGATGGAAACCGCGACCTCACGGAGGTGCTGCAGGCCACGGCGGCCATGGGTGTGTTGGAAGAAGACGTTGACCATCTGATCGGCCTTGGCTTTTTGGTGCCACCCGATGTGGTGGTGGAAACGCAAGCTCAGGTCAACGTGCGCGAGGCGACTGCAACACGGCTGACCTCGCAAGAGCGGTACAAAAAAGCCTATCCTGTCGCAGCGCAATTGACGGCAAGCCTGGGCCTGCAAGGTTTCCGTCTCAATCTGGCGGTTGAAGGCGCAGGTAATCTGGACGCCTTGCTTGCGCTATTGCCTGCCATCCGGAGCGCCGTGGGGCCCGCCAAGGCGGAGGCGCTGGAACAGGCCTTGCACGACTGAAAACTTCGCTGTGTAGTGATAACGTCCATGCCGACGTTGAAAGCGCATTGGGACTTTTTCCTGAGCGCTGGGCACGCAGCAACTGCATTGTCCGGGTTGATACAAGGAACGCGGGAATGCCTGTATCGAAGCACAAGGGCGGTTGGGCCATAAGCTGGGCAGACCACCCGCATGCGCTTGTCGTTTCCCTCGCGCCCGCTTAACGCCGGAACTTGCCGTCGGATCCGATGATGGATAAATCGGCGAAGTCCAGCCCGGTGTGGTCGTCGGTGGAATAGTTCACCTCCAGGCCGCCGATATCGAATTTGCGTATGCTTTCGAGCGCGGTCTGGACTTTTTCCCGCGTCGGTTTGGCGCCGGCCCGCCGCAGTCCTTCGACCAGCACCTTGGCCGCCGCAAAGCCTTCCAGCATCGCCGGGCTGATGTCGCCCGTGCCTTTGGCCTTGGACAGCTCCTGGGCTTCCTTGACCATGCCATAAGCGATGGAGCGCTCATACGGGAAGACCTGGGTCACGATCACGCCGCGCGCGTTCTCGCCCAGGCTTTTGATGAAGCCGCTCGATGCATTGTTGGACAGCGTCACCACCTGCGCTGCGGAGCCAGCCGCGCGCAGCGCCTTGGTGCCATCGACCACCGCCTGGCCAGAGGCCACCATAATGACCGCCTGCGTATTGGTCTGCACCACCTTGGGTACCAGCGGTGCAAAGTCAGGTTTGCTGCGGTTGAACTTTTCCAGCACCGAAGGCTGCAGCTTGGCCGCTGTCAGTCCTTTTTGCGCACCGGCCACGCCATCGGCGCCAAAGCTGTCGTCAGCGTAAAAAATGCCGATCCGGGTGATACCCATGGAGTTCAGGTGGGCGACGGCTTTTTCGGCCTCGCGCTGATAGGTGGCGCGCACGTTGAAGACCTGCTTTTTGACGGGCTGATGCAGCACCATGGCACCGGTGGACGGGCCAATCAGCGGCACGCCGTATTTTTCAAGCAGGGGCAGCATGGCTTCGGTATGCGGGGTGCCGCGCGTCAGGAACATGGCCGCCACGTTCTGATCTTCAATCAGTATGCGGGCGTTTTCGGCAGCCAGTTTGGGGTCGAACTTGTCGTCCAGCGAGATCAGCTCGATTTTCTGCCCATTGACGCCGCCCTTGGCGTTGATGGCGTCGATATAGAGCTTGGCGCCGTCGGTGGTTTCCTTGACGCCCGCCCCGACGGGGCCAGTGAAGCCTGCGGTTTGCCCGATCAAAATTTGCGCCTGGCCGGCGTGGCTCAGGGTGGCCAGGGCCAGGCCCGCCAACCACAGATTCAGTTTCTTCATGTCATTCTCCTAGGTCTGCAAGTTTACGGGGAGAGCCTGCATGGCGGCTGTGGAAACTACGGGCGGGAAAACCAGAAGAATGTGTCCAGTTGTAGCTGCTGGCCGCCTTAACCCCACACACCGTGAGCGCGGGTGCGCTGTCTAGAATGTTTGACCTCTTCAGGAAAGCCCCCACCCATGTCCCAGGGAATCATCCGCATTCGCGGCGCGCGCCAGCACAACCTCAAAAACCTCGATCTGGACATACGCACGGGTGAAATGACGGTGGTCACCGGTCCCAGCGGCTCGGGCAAGTCCTCGCTGGTGTTCGACACCCTGTTTGCCGAAGGCCAGCGCCGTTATGTCGAGACCTTCTCGGCCTACGCGCGGCAATTCCTGGACCGCATGGACAAACCGGCGGTCGACAAGGTCGAAGGGGTGCCGCCGGCGATTGCGATTGACCAGACCAATCCGGTGCGCAGTTCGCGCTCCACCGTGGGCACCATGACCGAGCTCAATGATCACTTGAAGCTGCTGTATGCCCGCGCCGCGCAGCTGTTCGACAAACAAACCGCGCAGGCGGTGCGCCATGACACCCCTGAATCGATTTATGCCGAATTGATTGCGCGTACTGCCGGGAGTGATCCACGCGTGGTAATGACTTTCCCGGTGGAGCTGCCCGGAAGCACCAGCGCCGAGGAAGTGACGCAGTGGCTGTCGGCCAGCGGCTTCACGCGTGTGCATGCCGAACGCGACGTCGCGACGCCGGCCGGCCCGCACAAGCTGCTCGATGTGGTGGCCGATCGCTTCCGCGTTCATGCGGCTGAAAAGTCGCGCGTGGTCGAAGCGATTGAAATGGCGCTCAAACGCGGCGGCCGTCTCAATGTTTACGTGCAGTCCGCAGAAGAGGGCGCGGCAGAAGAAATGTGGCGCTTTTCGACCGGCCTGCATTGCCCCGACAGCGACCTGCGTTACGCCGAGCCCACGCCTTCGCTGTTCTCCTTCAATTCGGCCATGGGCGCTTGCGACACCTGCCGCGGTTTTGGCCGTGTCATTGGCGTGGACTACGGACTGGTGATACCCAACGACAAGCTGACCCTCCGCTCCGGCGCCATCAAGACCCTGCAGACGCCGGCCTGGGCCGAAAACCAGGACGACCTGATGCGCCACGCGGAAGCCGCAGGCATTCCGCGCGACACGCCCTGGTACAAACTCACGCCAGAGCAGCAGCGCTGGGTCATTCACGGCACGCCCGGCTACAAGGACGGGCAGTGGAAAAAGCAGTGGTATGGCATCAAGCGCTTTTTTGCCTATCTGGAGACCAAGGCCTACAAGATGCACATCCGGGTGCTGCTGTCCAAGTACCGCAGCTACACGCCGTGCGAAACCTGCGGCGGTGCGCGCCTCAAGCTTGAAGCGCTGCTCTGGCGCCTCGGCTCCAAGGAGGCCGCCGACGCGGCGCTGTCGCCCGGAAAACGCTTCATGCCGGTCGGTGTGGACTGGAGCCGCGCGCAGCTGGAGGCCCTGCCCGGCCTGAGCCTGCACGACCTGATGCAATTGCCGATTGACCGCCTGCGTGAATTTTTCAATGGGCTGGCGCCGGCCGCGTTGCAGGATGGCAGCGTGCCCGATGCCGAGTTCAAGGCGCTCAAGTCGCTGTTCGAGGAAATTCACACCCGCCTCAAATACCTCTGCGATGTCGGCATCGGCTACCTGACGCTGGACCGGCAAAGCCGCACCTTGTCGGGCGGCGAGGTGCAGCGCATCAACCTGACCACGGCGCTGGGCACCTCGCTGGTCAATACGCTGTTTGTGCTTGATGAGCCGTCTATCGGTTTGCATCCACGTGACATGAATCGGATCACGCAGGCCATGCACCGCTTGCGTGATGCCGGCAACACGCTGGTGGTGGTTGAACATGATCCGGCGGTGATGATGGCGGCCGATCGCATGATTGACATGGGACCTGGCCCGGGAGAAAAGGGCGGCCAGATCGTGTTTGACGGCACGCCGGAAGACCTCAAACATGCCGACACCCTGACCGGTGCTTATCTCGGATCGCGCAAGCAGGTCGGTATGGGTTTCAAGCGACCCGTCACGGACAACACACCGCGGCTGATTCTTGAAGGCGCGCGAGATCACAACCTGAAAAACCTGACGGTGGAGTTTCCGCTGCAGCGGCTGGTTTGCGTGACCGGTGTCAGCGGCTCAGGCAAATCGACCTTGATGCAGGACATCCTGGCGCCGGCACTGCTGCGCCAGTTCGGCAAAGCAACCGAAACGCCGGGCCAGCATGACCGCCTGATGGGCGCCGACTATTTGACCGATGTGGTGTTTGTCGACCAGTCACCGATAGGCAAGACCGCGCGC
This sequence comes from Polaromonas sp., assembly GCF_043778355.1. Classification (GTDB taxonomy): domain Bacteria; phylum Pseudomonadota; class Gammaproteobacteria; order Burkholderiales; family Burkholderiaceae_C; genus Polaromonas. Next base: position 30,606 of record NZ_JAYWHI010000010.1, on the reverse strand, counting down.
TCCAACCCGGCCAGTTACGTCGGCGCCTGGGACGCGGTGCGCGAGCTGTTTGCCCAGGCGCCACTGGCCCGGCAGCGCAGCTACACCTCGTCCAAGTTCAGCTTCAACAATGGCGACGGGCGCTGCCCGACCTGCGGCGGCTCGGGTTTCGAACATGTGGAGATGCAGTTCCTCAGCGACGTTTACCTGCGTTGCCCGGACTGCGACGGCAAGCGCTACCGGCCCGAAATCCTGGAGGTGACGATTGAGCGCAAGGCCATCGGTGATGTGCATCCGCGCCTGATGAATGTGTCTGACGTGCTGGACCTGACCGTCAGCGAGGCCAGCCAGTTGTTTGCGCAGGACCGCGAAGTCATACGCGCGCTGCAGCCGATTGTCGATGTGGGGCTCGAGTACGTCAAGCTGGGACAGCCGGTGCCGACCTTGTCGGGCGGCGAGGCGCAGCGCCTCAAACTGGCCGGTTTCCTGGCCGGCGCGTCCAAAACCGCCAGTGTCAGCCGGCAGCCGCTGGCGCTCAAGAACATCAACCGCGGCACGCTGTTCCTGTTCGACGAGCCGACCACCGGCCTGCATTTTGACGACATCGCCAAGCTGATGCGGGCGCTGCGCAAGCTGCTGGACGTTGGGCATTCGCTGATCGTCATTGAGCACAACCTGGACGTGATCCGGTCTGCCGACTGGCTGATCGACCTGGGACCCGAAGGTGGCGAAGCCGGTGGCCTGCTGGTGGCCCAGGGCACGCCCGAGGCGGTGCGTGAACACCCGACATCGCACACCGCGCTGGCGCTGCGTGAGTACGAGGCGGCCATGGGTCAGGTGCACGGGGTGGAAGAAGCGCGCGTCAAGGTGTGGAAGTCCAAGCCGGCCTTCTCCAACCTGATCCAGATCGTCAACGCCAAGGAACACAACCTGAAAAGCCTGTCGGTCAATATTCCGCGCGGCAAGTTCAATGTGGTGACTGGCGTGTCGGGCTCCGGAAAATCCACCCTGGCCTTCGACATCCTGTTCAACGAAGGCCAGCGGCGTTACCTCGAATCGCTCAACGCGTATGCGCGCAGCATCGTGCAGCCGGCCGGTCGCCCCGAGGTCGATGCGGTCTACGGCATTCCACCCACGGTGGCGATCGAGCAGCGGCTGTCGCGCGGCGGGCGCAAGTCGACTGTTGGCACCACCACCGAGGTCTGGCACTTTTTGCGCCTGCTCTATGTCAAGCTCGGCATTCAGCACTGCACCAAAGACGGCGCCGCCGTCATGCCGCAAAGCCCGGAAAGCATCGCTGCCCAGTTGCTCAAGGCCTACCGTGGTCAGCACATCGGGCTGCTGGCGCCGCTGGTGATCAACCGCAAGGGTGTCTACACCGAGCTGGCCGACTGGGCGCGGCCGCGTGGCTACACGCATCTGCGTATCGACGGCGAGTTTTTGCCGACGACGAAATTTCCGCGCATCGATCGTTTCAAGGAACACACGGTCGAACTGCCGATTGCCGACATCCATGTGACGCCCGACAACGAAGCCGCATTGCGCCAGGCACTGGCCACGGCGCTGCAGCACGGCAAGGGCGTGGTGCATGTGCTGGCGCCGCTGACTGGCTTGCGCGGCGCGATGATGGCCGGCACGTCCACCAAACAGCTCGGCAAGCTGCAGGCCTCCTCGACGCAGCGCGCCTGTCCGGTCTGCGCCACGTCTTACCCCGAGCTGGATCCGCGCCTGTTCAGCTACAACAGCAAACACGGCTGGTGTCCGGACTGTGTTGGCACCGGCGCCAAGCTCACGAAAGAACAGCGCAAGGTGTTCGACGACTCGGTGCAGAGTGATGACAACAAGGGCCGCGAGCAGAGTTTCGCCGAGCCCGAAGCCGACGATGTGACGGACACCGCCTGCCCCGGCTGCCTGGGCACCCGCCTGAATGCGCAGGCGCGCGCAGTGAAGTTTGCCGGTGTCGGCATTGCCGACATCGCGGCGCTGTCGGTGACGGATGTGCGCGCCTGGGTCGAGAAGCTGTCGTTGTCCGGTCGCGAAGCCGGCATTGCCCGTGATTTGATTCCCGAGATCAAAAGCCGGCTGGAATTTCTCGAAGACGTGGGCCTGGGCTACCTGACGCTGGACCGTGGCGCGCCCACGCTGTCGGGCGGCGAGGCGCAGCGTATCCGGCTCGCCGCGCAGCTCGGCTCGAATCTGCAGGGCGTCTGTTATGTGCTGGACGAACCGACCATCGGCCTGCACCCGCGCGACAACCAGATCCTGTTGCGCGCTTTAGGCAAACTCAGTGAACGCGGCAACACCTTGGTGGTGGTCGAACATGACGAGGACACGATTCGCCGCGCCGACAACATCATCGACATCGGCCCCGGCGCCGGCAAGCGCGGCGGTCAACTGGTGGGGCAGGGCACGGCCGCGCACCTGGCCACCTTGCCGGATTCGCTGACCGGGCGTTATCTGGCCCATCCGCTGATTCATCCATTGCAGTTACGTCGCGAAACCCGCCTCGGCGTGGCGCCCGCTGCTGCGCAGGCCGTCAGCGATGTGCAGGCCAAACCGGTCAGCAAACAGAAAGCAGCGCTGCTCAAGGCGGCGGCGCTGAAAGCCGCGGCGGCCAGTGCCAGCGCGTTGCACAACGCGGCGCCTGTCGCGGCGGGGCCTTTCACGGCCTGGCTTACCGTGGTGAATGCTGATCTGCACAACCTCAAGAAGGTCTCGGTCACCGTGCCGCTGCACCGGCTGGTGGCCGTCACCGGTGTGTCGGGATCCGGCAAGTCGACACTGGCGCGCGATGTGTTGCTGACCAATGTGCATGCCGGCGTCATGTTGCGCTCGACCAAAGCCGGACGTGATGCCGACGACAAAGGCAAAACACCGGCCTGGACCGGTTGTGAAGCCATCGAGGGGTACGCTGCGGTGGACCGGGTGCTCGAAGTGGACCAGACACCGATCGGCAAGACGCCGCGCTCCTGCCCAGCCACCTACATCGGTTTCTGGGACACCATCCGCAAGCTGTTTGCCGACACGCTGGAGGCGAAGGCGCGCGGTTACAGTGCCGGGCGTTTCAGCTTCAACACCGGCGAAGGCCGTTGCCCGACCTGCGAGGGTGCGGGTGTGCGCACCATCGGCATGAGCTTTTTGCCTGATGTGAAAGTGCTCTGCGAAACCTGCCACGGCGCGCGTTTCAACCCCGAGACCCAGGCCGTGACCTGGCGTGGCAAAAACATCGGCGACGTGTTGACCATGGAAGTCGACGAGGCCGTCGGCTTCTTCGCCTCCATGCCCAACATTGCGCATCCGCTGCAGTTATTGAAAGACGTGGGCCTGGGTTACCTGACGCTGGGCCAACCCTCACCGACGCTGTCGGGCGGCGAGGCCCAGCGCATCAAGCTGGTGACCGAACTGTCGAAAGTACGCGACGACATCACCCGGCGCGGCCAGAAGGCGCCACACACCCTGTACGTGCTGGACGAGCCGACCGTGGGCCTGCACATGGCTGACGTGGAAAAGCTGATTCATGTGTTGCACCGCCTGGTCAACGGCGGCCACAGCGTGGTGGTGATCGAACATGACCTGGACGTGATTGCCGAGGCTGACTGGGTGATCGATCTGGGACCGGATGGCGGCAACGCCGGCGGCCAGGTGGTGGCGTCGGCACCGCCGGAGGCCGTGGTGAAGTTGGGTACCCACACCGGCAAGGCGCTTGCCAGCGTGCTTGCCCGTTAACAACGGAAAACCCGCAATAACAAAGGGCCTTGCGGGCTTTGGTGGCAAGTTGTAACCGTTTGTTCTTAAAATTACCGTTCAGTATTTTCTGACGTTTTTCTTAGAACATTCCATGACACGCTCTACCTGGCGCTTGCAGACCCTTTTCTTTTCACTTTTGATAAGCGCAGTCGCCGGGGTGTCGGCCCAGGTTCCTGCGGCCCCTGTTCCAACGGACGAGGGCGAGGCCTTGCCCCACCCGTGGGTGGTGCCGGCGCCGCGTGCGGCCGAGACCTATTTCACCAACCTGAAGGATGGCGCCACCCTGGAAGCGCCGTTTGTGGCGCGGTTTGGCCTGTCCATGCGCGGCCTGGTGCCTGCAGGCCAGACCGCCGGCCGCGCTGGCCACCACCATTTGCTGGTGAACCAGGATTTGCCGCTGGACTTCAAAAAGCCCTTGCCTTTCACCGACCAGTACATTCACTTCGGCAAGGGGCAGATGGAAATGGTCGTCAACCTGCCGCCAGGCAAGTACACCTTCCGCCTGCTGCTGGCGGACCAGGGTCACATCCCTTACTTTGTTTACAGCAAACCCCTGAGTGTGACCATCAGCAAACAGAACAAGGCGGTGACGCCGGCCTCGGTGCAGGGACCGCCCCGCGTTGAGCTGTTGAGCCCGGTCGACCGTGAAACCATCAAAGGGCCGTTTCGGGTTCAGTTTCACGCCACGGGCTACAACGTGTCGCATGGGGGGGCAAAAGCAGCCGACACCGGACATTTCCGCCTGACCATGGAGCGTGCCGGACGCAAGCCGGAGGTGCTCGACTTCACGGCTGGGCAGACAGAAACCTGGCTCAATCCGCCGGCTGGCGACTACAACCTGCGGCTGGAGATGGTCAGCAACGCGGCTGACGGCAAGGTGCTCAGCGCCGCCAAACCATCGACGCTGTCGGTCGCTGCACGCTAGGCGACGCGCGCCTCCAGCAATGCCCCCGCTACTTCGGTAAAGCCGGCGCCGCGTTCACCGTTCGTGATGTAGCGCGGTTTGTGGCTCAGATCGGCTTCGAAGCGGCGGATGTTGGCCACGCCCACCGAGTACGGAAAGGCCTCGAACATCAGCTGGTCGTTGGTCGAATCGCCGATGTAGACCCAGCTCGCAATCTCGGTATCCAGGTCGCGGCCGAACAGCTCGCGCACGATCCAGCGCGCGCCTGCCAGCTTGTTGTGCGCGCCGAACCAGCCGTTGATGTGGATGGAGCTCACGGTCGCGTTCATGCCTTCGCTTTGCATGATCTGCATGGCCTTGGCGATGGCTTCGGGTGACAGATGCACAAACTCGCTGTGGTCGATGGCGATGTCGGTTTCACGCCCCGGACTGTCTTGTGAGATCACCGTGCCAGGCACTTCGCGGACGATACGAGCCGCCACCTGCTGCATGCGGGCGTAGTTGGCCAGCCGTGTCGGTCTGTCTTGTTGGTATATTTTTGATAGCAGCTCACGACCGCCGGATATGGGCTGAAGCCCGATTTGATCTCTAAAAAGTGCCACAGCGCCGTTTTCCGCCACGATGGCATCGACCGGCCAGGCCAGCGCAAAAGGTTCGCTCCATCCCACCGGCCTGCCAGTGATCGGTACCACCTGCAATCCGGCGGCTTTCAGGTCTGCCAGCGCCCGCAGAGCGTCTGCCGTGATCGCGCCGTCCGTTGTGAGCGTGTCGTCGATGTCGGTGAAGACGCCGGTGATGCCTTGCCGGTCGGCCAGCGGCCAAGCGTCGAGGCTCAGCATTTCAGGACGATGGGTTCCAGCGCATCACCCTGCGGCAGGATGCGGCCAATCGCCACGGTTTTGTCGTAGCCGAGTTTGCGCAGGGCGGCGATACAGGCATCGGCCCGGTCGGCGGGCACGCTGGCCAGCAAGCCGCCGGCAGTTTGCGGGTCAAAGATCAGCGGGTAGGCCGGGTGCGTGACCGCTTCGGCCTGGTTGCGCAAGGCGCGGCGCAGGCGCACATTGGCCGGCTGCAGGGAGCTCAAAATACCGGCCGCGCTGGTCTCCAGCGCGCCGTCGAGCAGCGGCAGCGCGGCCAGGTGCAGCTCGGCATCCACGCCGGAAGGCCGCGTCATCTCCACCAGATGCCCCAGCAGGCCAAAGCCGGTGAGGTCGGTGCAGGCGGTGGCGCCGTGCGCTTGCAGGCACTGTGCGCCCAGGCGATTCGACTGGATCATTGAGCTGAGTGCCGCATCAATCCAGCGGCCCCGGGTTTTGAGCCGCGCATGCGCCGCAAACAAGGTGCCGGTGCCAATCGGTTTGGTCAGCAGCAACACGTCACCGGGGCGCATGCCGCCCTTTTTCAGCACCGTGTGCAGGTCTTCATCGACCAGACCGTTGATCGCAAAACCCAGCGCCAGCTCCTTGCCCTCGCCGGTGTGGCCGCCGACCAGCGCGCAGCCGGCTTCGTTGAGTACCTCCACTGCGCCGGTCATCATCTGGAACAACACGTCCTCCACCTTGGCCTCCAGCCCGGAAGGCACGGTGGCCACGGCGGTGGCCGACTGCGCCTGGCCGCCCATCGCAAAAATATCGCCGAGCGCATGGTTGGCCGCGACTTTGCCAAACAGGTAGGGGTCGTCGATGAAGGCGCGAAAAAAATCGACCGAGTGCACCATGGCCTTACCCGGCGGCACGCGCACCACCGCCGCATCGTCGGGCGCGTGCAGGCCAATCAGTACATCGTCGCGGTCTATCGGCTGCAGGGCGCCGAGTGCGCGGGACAACACTGTGGCGCCGACCTTGGCGCCGCAACCGCCGCAGCGCATGGCAATGGCGGAAATCGCCTGCGCAGCTTCTTCCTGATCAAGCTTGACGCGGGACGGCGCGGTCTGGCCCATGGCGCTGTCGTCCATCACCGGGAAGGTCTGGAATTTGTCCATGAAGCGCCGGTCAATCCAGTCTTTCCAGCGCCAGACCCATTCGCCCCGCCAGCTCAGCGCGCCGCGCGAGGCGACCGCAAAACGGTCGCCGGTGCTGATCAACGCCAGCCAGTTGCGTTGCGGCCGGTAGCTGACCAGCGGCTCGCCCAGCACAGAGCGGCGCAGGTTGGCGGCCAGCGGTTTGGCCTGGCGCACCGCAAACACACCGGCCTTGGGCAGCGGGCGGCTGCTGAAGGCGGCAATGTCGCCGGCTGCAAAAACCGCCGGGTCACTGATACTTTGCAACTGGTCGTTGACCTCGATGAAGCCACCGGCGTCCAGCGCCAGCCCGGTCTGGCGTAGCCAGGCGGCACCGCCGGCCTGCGTGACCCAGACGATTTCGTCCATCTCCATCAACGTGCCGTCGCTGGTTTTAATGCTGCGCTCCGACACCTGCGTCACTTCGCTGTTCAGATGTAACACCACCTGGCGCTCGGTTAGCACACGCTGAAACGCCTGGCGTACACGCAGGTTGTGGGTGGGCAAAATGTCGGCGGTATTGCTGAACAGGTGAAAGGCCAGCTCGTTCGGGTCACGACCCAAAGCGTGTAGATCGCCGCGCAGCCGGTGCTGCATCGCCAGCGTCAACTCGACCCCGCCGGCGCCTGCGCCAACGATGGCAATACGGGTTTTGCCCGGATGTTGCCGCACGCGGGCCAGCAAGCCCAGCCAGCGCTCATTGAACAGATGAATCGGTTTGACCGCCACCGCATGCTCTGCCGCACCGGGCACCTGGCCGATTTGTGGCGCCGAGCCGATGTTGATGGACAGCCTGTCGTACGGCACCGGCGGGCGGTGGCGGCAAATGACTTTGCCGTTGGCCCGGTCCAGACCAATCACCTCATCGCGGAAAAAACGCGCACCGGCAAAAGCGGCCAGCGTGTTCAGATCTATATGTACATCGTCGTAGCTGTAGTGGCCGGCGATGTAACCCGGCAACATGCCCGAATAGGGCGTTTCGGTGTCGCGGCAAATCACCGTCAGGCGCACGCCGGGGATGGGTTTCATGCCAAAATTTTTCAGTACACCCACATGGCTGTGGCCACCGCCGACCAGCACGATGTCGCGCAGCACAGGTTGTTCGCTCGATTGCATATCAGTTCAGATAGAAGGTGGCTTGGCGGGGAGGGGCTGCAGCTCCTGCACCAGTTGCAGCAGCGCGCGGCGTTCAGCGCCCGGATCAAAAAGAGGTGCACGCCGCGCGCATTGTGCGCCCAGTTGCGCCAGCAGGCCTTGCGGGCCGGACGTGTTGCGGCAGCGTTGCAGCAGGGTAGCCAGCGCGGCCGCATCACCCCACTCAAAATAGCCCGCATAGTCCTTGCCCAGCATGCCGATGTTGCCGGCAATGCGCGAGGCAATGACCGGCGTGCCGCTGCGCACCGCCTCCATGATCACATGGGCGCCGCCCTCCATGCGGCTGGTGTGCACCAGCACATGGGCGCGCTGGATGCGGCGGCGCGTGGCTTCATGCGTCTGTCCACCCAGCCAGCGGTAGTTGGGGCAGGCGGCGGCGGTGGCACGGGCTTGCTCGCCCAGAGCGGCGTCCAGCCCATCGCCGATGTGGTCGATGAACAGCGTCGCTTGGCCTGCCAGCAGCCGAGCGGTTTCAAACAGGGTCTGGGGCGATTTTTCTTCACGCAAATGCCCCACCATGACGGCGCGCAGCATTTGGGCTGATTTGGCCAGGGGCTTGCGCGCTGTGGTGGACTGGAAGATCACCGAGGTCTTGGCCCGCAGCTCCGCAGGCAGCGCGTCGGGGCCGCATTCCTGCAGCACCACCAGGCGCTGCGCAAGCGCCAGGGACTGGCGCGCCGCATCGTTGTTGTGGATGTCGCGGTACAGGTCGGTGCCGGTCAGCACCACCGCCAGCCCGGACTGGCCACGCGCGGCCGCCCAGGCCGCAATGGATGCGGCCGAGCGCCGCGCATGCAGCGCCAGCAGCACCTGGTCTTGCGCCGATGCGGCCACGTCGGGCCATTCACGCACAATCCGCACCGACTGGGGTGCCAGCATCTGCTGCCAGCGCCGGGCGGTTTGCCAGTTCCCGTTGTTGGCATCGGCCAGGGCGGGGCTGACAATCACCACGCGGGTGCGAAGAACGGGGGAGGGCATCGTCAGGAATGTAGCAGGGCGGACGCAAGGGTTTGGGTTGTCGGGTTTAATACCGTTTTGCCAACTTCCCGGGGAGTCTTTCATGACCCGTTTTTTCAGCACCCCTGCCTTCAAGGCCCTGGCCCTGTGCGCTGTGTTCACAGCGGCGGCGGCGTCCCACGCCCAAGCGGTGTTTCGCGTCACCACCATTCCTGAAGAAGCGGCCACCGAGCAGATGCGCAAGTTTGGCCCCATCGTCAAATACCTGGAGCAAAAGCTCGGCATGAAGGTCGAGTTCACGCCGGTCAGCGACTACCCGGCGGCGGTCGAAACCCTGGTCAACAAGAACATTGAAATGGCCTGGCTGGGCGGCTTTACCTTCATCCAGGCGCAAAACCGCTCGGGCGGCAAAATTGTGCCGATTGCCCAGCGCGAAGAAGACACCAAGTTCCAGTCGGTGTTTATTGCCAAAACCAACTCCGGCATCAAGACCCTGGCCGACCTCAAGGGCAAACAGGTCAGTTTTGGCTCGCAGTCCAGCACCTCGGGCCACCTGATGCCGCGCAGCTTTTTGCTGCAGGCCAATATTGACCCTGACAAAGACTTCAAACGGGTCGCCTATTCCGGCGCCCATGACGCCACCATTGCTTCTGTGGTCAGCGGCAAGGTCGAGGCCGCTGCCCTGGACATCACGGTCTGGAACAAGTTTGTCAAGGAAAACCGGGTCGACACCAAAGAAGTCAACGTGTTCTACACGACGCCGGGTTACTTCAACTACAACTGGGCGGTGCATGCCGACATGCCGGCTGCCTTGCGCGAGAGGGTCACCAAAGCGCTGCTGGAGATTGACCCGGCCACCGCGCAGGGCAAGGAAATCCTGGACCTGAACCGTGCCACGCGTTACATCCCGACCCAGGCCAGCAACTACCAGGGCATTGAAACCGCCGCCCGGAGTGCCGGCTTGCTGAAGTAAGTTGCTATTGAATAAATAGCTGCTTACACAGGTGGCATATGGGCTGGAGGCTATTTTGATATGAAGATCGGACTGGAGAGGGTGGCTGCGCGGCATCCGGCGGCAACGCGTGATGCGCCCGCAGCGCTGCGCGGCCTGTCGCTGGCGGTGGCCCCAGGCGAGCAGCTTGCTGTCATCGGGCCGTCCGGCGCCGGCAAGACCACCTTGCTGCATCTGCTGGCCTGTGCGCTGTCGCCGTCGGCGGGCAGCTTGCAGCTGGGCGGGCGCAATCCGTGGCAATTGCCGCGCCGCCAGCTCCAGCGTTTGCGGGGGGAGTTGTTTCTGGCGCCGCAGGTGCCGCCGCTGCCACCGCGCCAGCGCGTGGTCACGTCGGTGTTGGCCGGGCGCCTGCCGCAGATCGGCCTGTGGCAAAGTCTGCGCAGCCTGTTTTACCCGACGGCGATTGCGCAGGCCGACGCGGCCCTGGCGCGCTTTGATTTGAGCGATAAGCTGTTTGCGCGTGTGGACCGGTTGTCTGGCGGCGAGCGCCAGCGCGTGGGCTTGGCCCGCGCATTGGTCACCGAGGCCAGCCTGCTGCTGGTGGATGAACCGCTGTCGGCGCTGGACCCGACGCGCGGCCAGCAGGCGATTGCTTCGCTGACGCAGGCGGCGCGCGAGCGCGGCGCCACGCTGGTTTGCACCCTGCACCATGTCGAGATGGCGCTACAGCACTTTCCGCGCATCATTGGTCTGCGTGACGGCGAACTGGCCTTTGACCTGCCCGCTGCGCAGGTAACGCCAGAACGGCTGCAGGCCCTGTATGCCCAGCATCTGGATGAGCTGACCGGCCCGGCGCGCGAGCCCTTGGACCTGCCTGCCCCGCCCGTGCTCCCCGCCGTCATGCACTGCCGCTGACCCGGCTGGACGCACCCATGACCGTCGCCACCTTGCCACCCCCGCGCGCCGGGCTGCGCGATCCGGCCTGGCGCGGCCGCGTCACCTGGGCGCTGTTGGCCGTGCTGCTGCTGTGGCCGGCGCTGGTGTTGACCGAGTTCAAGCCCTGGGTGATGTTTGAGCCCGGCACGTTGTCGTCCACGCTGAAGTTTCTGGGCGACTTTTTTCCGCCCAAGATAGAGGGCGAGTTTTTATGGCTGGTGGCGCGTGAGACCTGGCGCACGGTGGCGATTGCCACAGCCGGTATGGCGCTGGCCTTGTTGCTGGCCATACCACTGACCCTGCTGTCGGTGCGGGTGTTGTCGGTGTCGGCGTTGAGCGGGCGCATGGCGCTGTTGCCGGCCAGCTTGCGGCAGTTGGTGCGCTGGCTATTGATTCTGCTGCGCAGCGTGCCGGAGCTGATCTGGGCGCTGATTTTTGTGCGTGTGGTCGGTCTCGGCCCCACCGCCGGGGTGCTGGCGATTGCGTTGACCTACAGCGGCATGCTGGGCAAGGTGTATGGCGAAATCCTCGAAAGCGGCGACAGCCATGCCACGGCGTCGCTGCTGCGCAATGGGGCGGGCCGACTGCAGGCTTTCTTTTATGGTTTGCTGCCGCAAAACGCGGCCGAGCTGACCAGCTACAGCGTATACCGCTGGGAGTGCGCCATCCGTTCCTCGGCGGTGCTGGGTTTTGTAGGCGCAGGCGGCCTGGGCCAGCAGATGGACGCCTCCATGAAGATGTTCAACGGCTCCGAGGTCAGCACCATGCTGCTGGTTTTCATGGTGCTGGTCTGGCTGGCCGACCAGGCGAGCGCCTGGCTGCGCAAGGCCCTGGGGTAAGCGGGTGATGGACCAGCTACGCCCTTCCACCCCCGCCGCCAACGAGGTGTACCGGTTGCCGCCGCCGCTGTTTGATGCGCGCTGCAAGGCCTGCTGGCTGGTGGCCGGGGTGTTGCTTCTGGTGCTGCTGAGTTTCTGGTCGCTGGAGCTGAAGTGGGCACAGTTCTTCTCGTTAGACGCCTTGCGCAAGATGGGACGTTTTGTCGGCGAGCTGCTGCACCCGACGGGGGAGGCCGCCTTCATCAAAAAGCTTTTGCCAGCGACCCTGGAAACCCTGGCCATGTCGGCCCTTGGCACGCTGCTGGCGGCGATTTTTGGCTTGTTGCTGGCGCTGCCCGCCAGCCGGACCCATGCGCAGGACCCGGCCCGGTGGAAGGCCGTCACGCGCTTGTTGCTGAACGCCTTGCGCAGCATTCCAGAGCTGGTCTGGGCCGCCCTGCTGCTGATTGCCGCCGGCCTCGGCCCGCTGGCCGGTACGCTGGCTTTGGCCTTGCACACCACCGGCGTGCTAGGGCGCTTGTTTGCCGAGGCGATTGAAAACGTGCCAGAAGGTCCGGGCGCGGCTCTGCGCCTGCGTGGCATTGGCGAGGGACGGGTGTTTTTGTACGCCACCTTGCCTCAGGTGTTGCCGCAGCTCATGAGTTACACCTTGTACCGCTGGGAGAACAACATCCGAGCCGCCGCCGTGCTGGGTGTGGTGGGCGCGGGTGGTCTGGGGCAGTTGCTCGCGTTTCACATGGGACTGTTCCAGATGCAGGAGACCAGCTCTATCCTGCTGGCCATGATCGGCCTGGTGGCGCTGGTCGATGCCTGCAGCTACCTGGCGCGCCGGGCCATGGCGCGTTGAAGTCGCAAGGCGATTGCGGGGTATTTGCCCGGGGGTTTGCAGACCGGAAGGCCCGCCGTATAGAATAGAGGCCGTCCGAGGAGCGATGCAACCTGCCACACACTGACCCCGTCAGCTGGCGCGTGAGGCTCGGACACCAGGCCGCATGCCGGCTCTGCCTCCCAACCGCGCTCACCCACTGTGCTGTGAGGTGAGTCGACTCCAGTAGTGGTATTTAAAAAGCCTGTTTTGGAGTCACCATGAGCGCTGTTCTCAAACCCCTGCACCCTGATTACGTTATTGCCGACCTGTCGCTTGCCGACTGGGGCCGCAAAGAGCTGAAAATTGCCGAGACCGAAATGCCCGGTCTGATGGCCATTCGCGAAGAATTTGCCAAAGCGCAGCCACTCAAGGGCGCGCGCATCACCGGCTCGCTGCACATGACGATCCAGACCGGCGTGCTGATCGAAACGCTGCAGGCCCTGGGCGCTGACGTGCGCTGGGCTTCGTGCAACATCTTCTCCACGCAAGACCACGCAGCCGCAGCGATTGCCGCCGCCGGCACCCCGGTGTTTGCCATCAAGGGCGAAACCCTGGCCGACTACTGGGACTACACCCACCGCATCTTCGAATTCACCGGCGCCAAAGGCACACCGGAAGAAGGACCGAACATGATCCTGGACGACGGCGGCGATGCCACGTTGTTGATGCACCTGGGCACCAAGGCTGAAAAAGACGCCTCCCTGCTGTCCAAGCCTGGCAGCGAAGAAGAAATCTGCCTGTTCAACTCGATCAAGGCCAAGCTGGCGCAAGACCCGACCTGGTACAGCCGCCGCCTGAAAAACATCATCGGCGTGACCGAAGAAACCACCACTGGCGTGTTGCGCCTGAACGAGATGTCGGTCAAGGGCACGCTGGCCCTGCGCGCCATCAACGTCAATGACTCGGTGACCAAGTCCAAGTTCGACAACCTCTACGGTTGCCGCGAATCACTGGTTGACGCGATCAAACGCGCGACCGACGTGATGATTGCCGGCAAGGTCGCGCTCGTCGCCGGTTACGGTGACGTGGGCAAGGGTTCTGCCCAGGCGCTGCGCGCGCTGTCGGCCCAGGTCTGGGTGACCGAGATCGACCCGATCAACGCCCTGCAAGCCGCGATGGAGGGTTACAAGGTTGTGACCATGGAATACGCCGCCGACAAGTGCGACATTTTTGTGTCCGCCACCGGCAACAAAAATGTGATCACCTACGAACACATGGCAGCCATGAAAGACCAGGCCATCGTCTGCAACATCGGCCACTTCGACAACGAGATCGACGTTGCGGCACTCGAGAAGTGCAAATGGGAAGAGATCAAGCCACAAGTCGACCACGTGATCTTCCCGGACGGCAAACGCATCATCCTGCTGGCCAAGGGCCGCCTGGTCAACCTGGGTTGCGGCACCGGCCACCCGAGCTTCGTGATGTCGTCGAGCTTCGCCAACCAGACCATTGCCCAGATCGAGCTGTTCACCAAACAGGCCGACTACGAAGTCGGCAAGGTGTATGTGCTGCCGAAACACCTGGACGAAAAAGTCGCGCGTCTGCACCTGAAAAAGGTCGGCGCGATGCTGAGTGAGCTCAGCGATGAGCAGGCGGCGTACATCGGTGTATCCAAAGCCGGCCCCTACAAAGCCGATACCTACCGCTATTGAGCTGCGCTACTGCGCGGCCGTGATGCGTCGTTGCGGGTCCCGATCGGGCAATCCTCATGCACCTGAAGTGCACTCCGGTTGCCCGACGCCCGCGCCTAGCCTGACGGCCGCTCGCTACGCGCCAGAAGTTTCAAAGAAAAATACCCATGCGCGCTGACCTCTTCCTCGTTGACAACGGCCTTGCTGCCACCCGCTCCCAGGCCCAGCGCCTGATTGCGTCGGGCGTGCGCTGGCGCGCCGAGGAAAGTTCGCCGTGGAAAAAAGTCGCCAAAAATGGCGACGAGATTCCTGGGGGCGCTGAAGTCGAGATTCCTGACGCCACCGAGGCCAAATACATTTCGCGCGGCGGTCTCAAGCTCGAAGGCGCACTTGCGACGTCCGGCATCCAGGTGGCGGGTCTGCGTTGCCTGGACATCGGCCAGTCCACCGGCGGCTTCACCGATTGCCTGCTGCAGCAGGGTGCTTTGCAGGTGGTGGGTGTGGACGTGGGCCATGGCCAGTTGCACCCCAGCCTGCGGGCTGACCCGCGTGTGGTGTGTATCGAGGGTGTCAATGCGCGTGCCATGACTGCTATTGATTTGATAGCTGGTCCCGCCCATCCGGCAGGGGCTGAGGCCGAATTTGATGATGAAAACGTCGACGACGAAGATGCCGAGCTGGTCGAAGCGAATTTCGACTTTCTGACCGGCGACCTGTCCTTCATCTCGCTGACCCTGGTGCTGCCGGCGGTGGTGCGCCTGCTCAAACCCGGTGGCAATGCGCTGATGCTGGTCAAGCCGCAGTTTGAACTGCAGCCCGGCCAGATCGGCAAGGGCGGTATCGTGCGCGACGCGGCGCACTTCGCATTTGTTGAACAACGCCTGCGCGACGCTTGCACCGCGCTGGGCATGGATGTCAAAGCCTGGATGGCCTCGCCGATTGAAGGCGGCGACGGCAACCGCGAGTTTTTCATCCACGCGACCAAGGGCCATGACAACGCTGGTGAAGACCAGCCCCTGCCCGCGGCACCGCCACGCAAGGCCGCCAAACGCACGCCGCGCAGCGAACTGCGTGCGATGCATGCGGCGCATGAGGACTCCGAAGAAGCCCACGCCGGTCAGCACGGCCCGGCGCGCGGCAAACGCCGGGACAAACCCGACGAAGAATGAACAGATAAAGAAGATTGTGATGAATCTGCCCATCAGCTTTGAATTTTTCCCGCCCAAGACGCCGGAAGGCGCCGACAAGCTGCGCCTGGCGCGCCAGGCGCTGTACCTGCACAAGCCGGAGTTTTGTTCCGTCACGTTTGGCGCGGGCGGCTCAACGCAAGAGGGCACCTTCGGCACGGTGGGTGAAATCCTGAAAGAAGGCGTGGCCGCGGCCTGCCATTTCTCCTGCGTCGGCGCGACCAAGGCCACTGTGCGCCAGCAACTGGCTTCGCTGCAGGCCATGGGCGTGAAGCGCCTGGTGGCGTTGCGTGGGGATTTGCCCAGCGGTTATGGCGCGGGCGGCGAGTTCCATTACGCCAGCGACCTGGTAGCTTTTATCCGCGAGTTCACGGGTGACGCCTTTCACATTGAAGTAGCGGCCTACCCCGAGATTCACCCGCAGGCCAAATCGGCCGATGCCGACCTGCAGGCTTTTGCGGCCAAGGTCAAAGCCGGTGCCAACTCGGCCATCACCCAGTACTTTTTCAACTCGGACGCTTACTTCCGTTTTGTTGATGACGCGCTGCAGTTGGGCGTTGATGTGCCGGTGGTGCCCGGCATCATGCCGATCACCAGCTCAACCCAGCTGATGCGGTTTTCCGACGCCTGCGGCGCAGAAATTCCGCGCTGGATTCGGCTGCGCCTGCAGGGGTTTGGTGACGACATCGCGTCCATCAAGAGTTTCGGCCTCGATGTGATCACCGACCTGTGCGACCAGTTGCAGACGGCGGGGGTGCCGGGGATTCATTTCTACACGATGAATCAAGCCGCTGCCACGACAGAAATTCTGAACCGACTGCAGCGGACTTCCCGAGTTTGAGTCTTCACGACGCCGTTTTCCGTGGCTGGTTCACCGCCAGCCTGCTGACGCTGCTGTCGGCCTGCACCACGCCGCCGTCCAGCCCGCCCGCCTCGCCGGTAACTGCGCCCGGCGCTCCGGCGACTGCGACGAAAGCACCGTCGGAAGTAAACGCCTCACCTATCGCACCGCCAGATGCGGTGTCTGTCCTGCCGTCTGTGCAAGATGACCCAGCGCTACTCGCCGGCGAATCTGCCCGCGAGTTCGAACAGGGCAAAGCCTCCTGGTACGGCCCACGTTTCAATGGCAGGCGCACCGCCAGCGGCGAGCGTTACAACATGCATGAGCTGACGGCCGCGCACAAAACACTGCCCTTTGGCACCGTAGTGCGTGTGCGCAGCCTGGTGAACGGCAAAGAGGTCGATGTGCGCATCACCGACCGCGGCCCCTTCAGTCGTGGCCGCGTGATCGACCTGAGCCGCGCCGCCGCCGAGGCGATAGGCATGCTGGGGCTGGGCGTGAAAGACGTGTTGCTGCTGGTGCCGGAATCCACACCAGCGGTCGCCACGCCGCCAGCACCGGCCAGACGCGCCCGCGTGATCAAGCGCCCCCCGAACCCGCGCTGACCCCAGCGCTGTCATCCCGGACCAGATCCGGGATCCATGCGAGGCGAGCCGTTGTCGCAGCTGTTCCAGAGAAGTTTAGGCATTAAATGTGCATCCAGCCCTTATTCAGTGTCCACAGACAGCTCCTGAATTCATAGCGAATTCAGTGCGGCGCAGCGGGCAGCGTCATGCGAAAGCTGTAGCCATGCCGCTCAAAATCCAGCGAGTCGTAAAACGCATGTGCTTTTTCAAGCTTCAGGTTGGATGACAGCGTGAGCTTGTAGCAACCACTTTCGGCCGCCAGCGCCATCGCATGACGCATCATGGCCTTGCCAATGCCCTGGCCCTGTACACCAGTGTCCACCGCCACGTCTTCAACAACGGCAGACGGCGCGCCCAGGTGGCCCAGGTTGTCCATGATAAGCAGCGCAAAAGTGCCGACCACCTGTGTGCCCTGTAGCGCAACGTAGAGCTTGTAGTTGGGGTAACTTGCCATGCGGGTCCAGATGCGTTTTGCGTCTGCCAGCGGCAGGGTGTCGCCATCGTCAATGTCGGGCTGGGCGTAGAGGCGCAAGATGTCCGGTAGGTCAGCTTCCATCGCGGGGCGGACAGTGGTTACTTGGGTCATGGATTGACTGCTCACAGGCAGTGTATCTGGGACATGACAATTTTGCGGTGGGAACAACAGCAGCGGCTCCGCTACCGGGTCATCGACGCTTTTGCGCAGGCTAGCGTCGGCTGGAACGCAGGGTTAGGGCGCACGCTATAGCTGGCAGAAGATGTAGTCCATGGCCTTGTCGTTGCGCTTGTACTCCGGGCGTTGGCCGAACACCGCCTTCAACGTGTGAATTGCATAGACATCCGCAACCTTCAGCAGCTTCCAGCCAACCCGCTCACCGCTCTGGCTCCCGCCGCCAGTCTGATAACACCTGAGTATTTCGTCTCCGCTCTTGTCTCGGCCGTAGGCATGCGGCTCAACAGTGCGTGTGTAGCCGCTGTATCTCAATTCCAGGACGCGCAGCTCGGCGATGGCGTCAGCGATGTCTTGCTTCATGCTGTGCTAGCGGGTTAGTCTGGATTCGTCGGCTGAATGTCGCCGGCGAGGCGGCCTTCGTAGCGGTGACCGCAGTTGGTGCAGATTCTTATGCGGTACTCCTTGGCGTCGTGTACAAGCTGCCGTTGCCTATGGTCGTTTTCCCAGCAGCGTAAGCAGAACGGAACGCCGACTGGTTTTCCTTCAGAGTCGGCTCGATAGTAGGCGTCGTACCTTCGCACGAGGCTGTCCTTCGCCTGAAACGCCTCTTCCAGTTCGCGAATGCGCTTCTCCTTTGACGCGAAGGTGTCTTGAAGCTCAACGAGTTCCATCTTCACATCTGCAAGGGCGCTGACCAAGTCCGCGACTTTCAGCTTGAGCTCAGCCCGTTCGATCGAGACGTCGCTCTCGCGGATGAACTTGGCGATGTCGGTCGCGGTCTTGAGGCTGCCAAGAACTGCGCCAATTGTTGAAATGTCAGGCATACGTAGTCTTTCTAGGGCGCCCTAACGTGTGAGGCAACCGGGCCACAGCCTTCGCGGCGAAGCCGCCGTGTGCAGGTGTGGATCCGTGTTGGCCGAAAGGTTAGACATCACTGCGCACCAGCTATGCCTACCCATAGGAACCAAACGAGTGAAGCCAGTCCAAAAACTCGACCTGCTTCGCGGACCACGTCGAGGACTTTTGCGGCCCGAACCATTGGCGCTGCGCCTGGGTGGGCGGCCAATTCTAGAGATTGCGACCCCCAAATGAACTCTCGTTTGATTGCATCGTAGTTACCAGGAATGCGCCCGCCCGAGACTGTCCAATCCGATAGCGCCAAGCTAAGCGGTGACTTTTGCTCAATGAGTAATGCGACAAGGCGAGACCTTACTTCCTGCATAAGCACCGCAGCGATGATGAAGATTAACCCGCATGCAAAAATTGCGGATCCGGCTAGTAGGGACGTCTGACTCATAGGTGCGGTGAATCGTTGCAGGCGCTTCGTGTGACGTCTAACGTTGGCGCTGCCCGGCATGCAACACGTGCCGCGGAGCGGCCTCCTGATGTTGCATGTCCGTGCCGAGCAACCAGTTAAAGCGGTTCATGCAAGAAATCCCGTGGCCGCGGCAATAGCGCACGCGATGGCGAGTATGCCCCAGAGCCAAACCATCTGACTTAGATCGCCCAGCCCATAGAGCGCATTCCACTCCTTGCGTGCTTTCTGCTCCTGAAGCGGAACTCCGCTGAGGTCTTGCCCCAAGCCTTTAGCAGTCAGCGAATACGGTACGTCTGCTGCTGGGGTCGCCACCTTCCACGCATCGTAGGCGAGCCACGCAAAAGCCATGGCAGCGACAAGGAAGATCCAGGAACTCATATGAGCTTTAACGTTGAAAATGAGCGGACGCCGAAGGCGATCCGCTCTCGATTGACCCGTTAGGCTGGCATCCGGAGCACACGAACGGTTTTACTTTCATGACTTAACTCGCTTCTCTCGGGTGGCAAGCCAGACTCCGAGAAAAGCGAACGCAAAGTAGGTCGCGAACGCTAGGGCCGTTGCTGCTAAACCATTGAGGCCGTTTTTCGCAGCTACTACAAGTGGCAGGACGATCAGAGCACCCACAATCAGAGGCTTGCCGCCGACTGGGTCGAACTGACCCGAGGTCATCCATGCAGCAAGCAATGTGATAACGGCAGCAATCG
This sequence comes from Polaromonas sp., assembly GCF_043778355.1. Taxonomy (GTDB): domain Bacteria; phylum Pseudomonadota; class Gammaproteobacteria; order Burkholderiales; family Burkholderiaceae_C; genus Polaromonas. Next base: position 11,311 of record NZ_JAYWHI010000010.1, on the reverse strand, counting down.
CTACGGCAACAATCAACTTTTGTCGAAGCAACATTTCGTAGCCTAACGTAATGTATAGAGCAAAACCTGCTCGATAAACTGGCGCGTGCTCGATATTCTGGACCTGCCAAACACGCACAAGTCCTTGTTCTTAAAAGAATATTCCATCTTTACTGCTGCTCCCCAGCTAAATAAAAAAGCGCCGAACCCCGCAGCCGCGAGTTTAGGCGTAGCTGGCAGTACCGCGCATCCCCCATTTGCACGGGCTCTCTTTCGGTCCTGTCGCAAATCCCCTCCAACCACCGATGGCAAAACAGGCGAATCTTGATTTTCCTCATTGACTTCCTATAATTTCAGTAATTCCTGAAAATTCAGTAAACTTAGACCATGAACCTCGCCCCCCTCACACAGCGTTTTGTCCTGCATTTCGGCGAAATGGGCAGCCGCTGGGGCATCAACCGCACCGTCGGCCAGATTTACGCGCTGCTGTACGTCTCGCCGCGGGCGCTCAATGCCGACGAGATTGGCGAGGCGCTGGCTTTTTCGCGCTCCAACGTCAGCATGGGTTTGAAGGAGCTGCAGTCATGGAACCTGGTGCGGCTGCAGCACCTGCCCAACGACAGGCGCGAATACTTTCAGGCGCCCGAGGACGTGTGGGCGATTTTCCGAACGCTGGCTGAAGAGCGGCGCAAGCGCGAGATTGATCCGACGCTGTCGATGTTGCGCGACGCGCTGATGGAGCAGCCGTCCACCGGTGACGACATCCATGCCCAGGCGCGCATGAAACAGATGCATGACCTGATCGAACTCATGACCGGCTGGCTGGCCGAGGTGCAGAAAATGGATTCGGCCACGCTGATCAAACTCATGAAGATGGGCGCCAAGGTGCAGAAGCTGCTGGAGGTCACCGACAAGCTGACCAGTAGCGTGAAGTCCGGGTTGACAGGCCGGACCGCAAGCACCAAAGTGGCCGCACGGCCCCAACCACTGCCTGAAGACAACCGGAGTTGATGATGGACGGTCTTGACGCTTTCCTGCTGGCGCGCATCCAGTTTGCCGCCAACATCACGTTTCACATCCTGTTTCCCACCATCAGCATTTCGCTGGGCTGGGTGTTGCTGTTTTTCAAGCTGCGGTTTGTCAAAACCGGCCAGCAGCACTGGATGGACGCCTACCAGTTCTGGGTCAAGATTTTTGCGCTGACTTTTGCGCTCGGTGTGGTCAGCGGCATCACCATGAGTTTCCAGTTTGGCACCAACTGGCCCGGCTACATGGAAAAAGTCGGCAACATCGCCGGGCCGCTGCTGGCCTACGAGGTACTCACCGCCTTCTTCCTTGAAGCGACGATGCTGGGGGTGATGCTGTTTGCGCGTGAACGTGTCAGTGAGCGCATGCACACCACCGCCACGCTGCTGGTGGCAGGTGGCACCACGCTGTCGGCCTTCTGGATTCTGGCGCTCAACTCCTGGATGCACACGCCGGCCGGCTTCGAGATGATCAACGGCCAGGCGCATGTGACCAGCTGGCTGGAGGTCATCTTCAACCCGTCCTTTCCCTACCGCTTCACCCACATGATGCTGGCCTCAGGCCTGACGGTGGCTTTTCTGGTGGCCGGCATTTCGGCCTACCGCTGGCTGCGTGATGACAAAAGCGCTGAGGTGATGGCCAGCCTGAAAACTGGCATTTACCTGGCTGCCATGCTGATTCCGCTGCAGATCATTGCCGGCGATGTGCATGGCCTGAACACGTTGAAACACCAGCCGGCCAAACTCGCTGCGATGGAAGGCATCTGGGAGACCCAGCGGGGCGCACCCGCGGTGTTGTTTGCGCTACCGGACAGCGAGGCGCGCAAAAACCGTTACGAAATAGCCATTCCCAAACTCGCCTCGCTCTACCTCACCCATGACCCTGATGGACTGGTTCGGGGTGTCAACTCCTTTGATGGCGAACACCCGCCAGTGGCGCCGGTGTTCTGGGCCTTTCGCATCATGGTCGGCATGGGCGTGTTGATGTTGCTGGTCAGTTGGGCCAGCACCTGGCAACTGGCCCCCTGGAAGAAGGACCCGGAACGCAACCTGAAACGCTGGCACGCCAGGCTGCTCGTGGCCATGACCTTTGCCGGCTGGATCGCGCTGATTGCCGGCTGGTATGTCACCGAGATCGGCCGCCAGCCCTGGCTGGTGACGGGTGTGCTGACGTCGGCGGAGGCGGCGTCCACGGTGGCTGCGCCGCGCATTGCCCTGACACTTGCCTTGTACCTGGTGCTCTACGTGGTCTTGCTCGCGTCTTATGTATCGGTGGTGTTTTACTTGGCGCGGCATAAAAAACACGCCGACAAACCCTTTGGCGACGACCAGACGGCGGGCGAGACCGAGACCGAACTCAATGTCGTCAACTACCCTGAAAAGGAAGGAGCCGCCAATGCTTGACCCTTCCTCCCTGATGCCCGACCTGAGCCAGGCGGCCGGCTGGATGCCGATTGTTTTCATGGGCGTCATGGGCCTGGCGATGCTGGCCTATGTGATCCTGGACGGTTACGACCTGGGCGTGGGCGTGCTGATGCGGCGCGCCAGCGACGACGACAAGGACACCATGATTGCCAGCATCGGCCCCTTCTGGGATGCCAATGAAACCTGGCTGGTGCTGGGCGTTGGCATTTTGCTGACGGTGTTTCCGATGGCGCACGGGGTGATTCTTGGCGCGCTGTACCTGCCAGTGGCCTTCATGTTGATTGGCCTGACGTTGCGCGGCGTGGCCTTTGACTTCCGGGTGAAGGCGCGCGCGGCGCACAAGCCGCTGTGGAACCGGCTGTTTTACAGCGGCTCGCTGCTGGCCAGCTGGAGCCAGGGCTACATGCTGGGCTCGCTGATCACCGGCTTTGCCGACACCTGGTGGACCATGGTGTTCAACGCCTTGATCGGCGCTGCCCTGGTGGCGGCCTATTGCCTGTTGGGTGCGGGCTGGCTGATCATCAAGTCCGAAGGGGAGCTGCAACTCCTGGCCGTGCGCTGGGCGCGCGGCAGCTTGTGGTTCACCATGGCTGGCGTGGCCGCCATCTCGCTGGCCACACCGATGGTCAGCCCACTTATTTTTGCCAAGTGGTTTTCTTTTCCCAACATCGTGCTGCTGATCCCGATTCCGGCGGCCACGGCGGTGTTGTTTGCGGTAATCTGGCGCAGCCTGCAGCGCCTGCCGGTGCGTCTTGCCGAAGGCAATGAATATGGCGCCTGGGTGCCGTTTGGTGCCACAGTCGGGGTCTTCTTGCTGGCGTTTTATGGCCTGGCCTACAGTCTGTTTCCGTGGCTGGTGCTTGAGCGCATCACAATCTGGCAGGCCGCCACGGCGCCCGCAGCCATGGGTGTGATCCTGGTTGGTGCGGTGGTGGTGCTGCCCATGATCATCGGCTACACGGTGTTTGCCTACCGTGTGTTCTGGGGCAAAAGCGCAGCGCTCAAATATTGAACCAGGGCGGTGGGGTGGCGATAAAATAAGTTCTCTTTTTTTTATCAACTTGCCTACCCAACCCCCATGAGTTCGCAGAGCAAATACAAGGCCTCGCTGCAGGCGGCCATCGGACTGACCGATGAGCAGCGCCAGACCGCCGAACAAAACTTTCTGGAAGTGCTGGAGCACGTGCTGGGCGGCGCATCCGCCGTGCGCGGTGCTTATGTGGAATGGCTGGCGGTACGCTCACTGCGCGCCGAAAATCCGGGCAGCTCAAGGTCCAGCGAAGAGCTGCAGGCGATAGCGCGTTGGGAGCAGGCTGCGGACCACGCCACGCGAGCGGTTTTCCGCCAGATGAAAATTGCGGCGCAGAACGCTTTTTTTGAACTGCACGTCTGGAATTCGCGCACGCATTGATTGTCATCACGGGCTGGGCTCGGGGTCCATGCATCAACAACTACCGGCGTGGGTCCATGCGCATGAATTGCGGCTCAAGTCCGCAATGACAAATCCCTAACGATCGTCGTAGCTGATGCTGATGTGTTCAGTCAGCGGCCGCGCCTGGCAGCTCAGCACAAAGCCTTTTTTCACTTCCCAGTCTTCCAGCGTGAAGTTTTTTTCCATATGCACCTGGCCCGCAATCACCTTGGCGCGGCAGGTGCAGCAGACGCCACCTTTGCAGCTGTAGGGCAGGTCCAGACCGGCAGCCAGCGCCACATCGAGCACCTTCTCATGCGCAAACATGTGCAGCGCATGCTCCTTGCCGTCGAGTTGTACCGACAGGCGTATGGGACCGGCGGCGGTGCCATTATCCAGCTCTTTTTGGCCTGTAGCCCTTGTCCCGTTTGCGTGAGCAGCTCCTGAAGGAATAGCAACTGCGGCCTGTGGTTCGCTCAGAAAACGTTCTGCGTGGATACGGTCTCGGGGCACACCGGCTGCCAGCAGGGCGGCTTCACTGCCTTCGATCATGGCCTCAGGGCCGCAGATAAAGGTCTCGTCAATGCTGGCGGCCGGAATCAGGCTGCCAAGCAACTCGGTGACTTTCGCGGCGTCAAGCCGGCCATTGAACAGTGCCACTTCCTGGGCCTGGCGCGACAGCAGGTGAATCAGGTTCAGCCGCGCCGGGTAGCGGTCTTTCAGGTCTTGCAGCGCTTCGTTGAACAGGATGGTGCTGCTGCGCTGGTTGCAGTACACCAGCGTGAACGTGGAGTCTGGCTCGCCGGCCAGCGTGCTGGCGATGATGGACAGCAGCGGTGTGATGCCCGAGCCCGCTGCCCAGCCCACGCGGTGCATGGCGCCGCTCAGGCGCGGCGTGAAGCGGCCATCGGGCGGCATCACGTCCAGCGTGTCGCCGGGCTGCAGGCGAGTGGCCCAGTTGGAAAAAACGCCGCCTGCAACCGGCTTGATGCCGACTTCAATCTCTTGCGTATCTGCCAGGTGCTGGGTGCTGCTGCAGATGGAATAACTGCGGCGCACTGACTCGCCGTCTATGTGTGCCCTCAGCGTGAGGAACTGGCCTGGCGCGAAAGCGTAGAGCGCGCGCAGGTCGGGTGGAATGGCGAAGCTGATGGCGACGGCCCCGGCGGCTTCCGGTGTGACGCGGTTGATGCGCAGCGGGTGAAAGTGGGGAACGGACATGGGCGTTTTAATCAGTAGGGCTTGAAGTAGTCAAACGGCTCCAGGCAGTCCAGACACTTGTACAAGGCTTTGCACGCGGTCGAGCCAAAGTGCGAGGTCTCGGTGGTGTTGACCGAGCCGCATTGCGGGCAGGCGACCGCATCCAGCGCGGATTTGCGGGCGGCAAAGCGGATCACTTTGTCGCTGTCGGGTGTGGTGGTGTGCGGCGGCGCAATGCCGTAACTGCGCAGCTTTTCCTTGGTAGCTGCGCTGATCCAGTCGGTGGTCCAGGCAGGTGCCAGCTGGGTGGTGATACGCGCGCTGATCTCCAGCTGCGTCAGCGCCGCGCGGATGTCGTCCTCAATCTGCCCCATGGCTGGGCAACCGCTGTACGTGGGCGTGATGATGATCTCGACGCCCGCGCTGGTGTCGCGTACGTCGCGCAAAATGCCCAGCTCGCGGATGGACACAACCGGAATCTCTGGGTCGGGCACGGTATCGAGCGCATCCCAAACCGCTTGCAGGGTGGTCAAGGCGTCACCATTGCGCTTGGGGGTGCGCACGCGCCAGGCTTTGCATCTCGGCCAGCAGCGGCGCCAGGTGCTCGCTGTGGTGGCCGTTTTTGCCCTGGGGCAGGGCGGCTTGAAGGAGAGGCGGGCGCGACAGGCCAGCTTCTCCCAAAGCGTCGTTGACCAGCCCGTCCCAATGTGCACGCAGCGTCGCCGGCGCACCGGCCCAGAATTCTGCGGTGTAAGGCATCAACTGGTTCAGCGCCGTCTGTGTGCGTTGCTGCGATTCGGCCGTGCCGTCGCCCAGACGAACAAGCCAGTCACGCGAATGGCGGAAGTGGTAGCGCACTTCCTTGAGCGACTTGCCGGCAATACCTGCGAGCTGCGCATCGCTGGACGCCTGCAGCGCTTCCCACTGCAGCAGCATGTAGGCGCTGTAGAGGAAGTTGCGCGTGATGGTTACCGCGTAATCGCGATCCGACGTCGCAGAGGCATGCGGCAGTTCGAGCAAGGTGAAGTTGCGGAAGTCGCCCGCATCGCGAAAGTAGGCCAGCGAGTCTTCGGTGGCGCCGTTGCCCGTGACGGCTGCCGCGTGCTGGTACAACATACGCGCCTGGCCGATCAAATCCAGACTCATATTGGCCAGTGCAATGTCTTCTTCAAGCACCGGGCCATTGCCGCACCACTCGGCATTGCGCTGGCCCAGCACCAGCGCGTTGTCAGCCAGGTGCAGCAGTTGGTCCAGCGCGGCATGGACAGAAGAGGCGACAGCATCCATCACATGTGGCCCACTTCGTCGGGAATCTCGTAAAACGTCGGGTGCCGGTAAATCTTGTCGGCCATCGGTTCAAAAAACGCCGGCTTGTCGTCGGGCTCGCTGGCGGTGATGGTGGCCGAGGGCACCACCCAGATGCTCACGCCTTCCTGGCGCCGGGTGTAAACATCACGCGCCATCTGCAGCGCCTGCTGCGCATCGACGGCGTGCAGGCTGCCGCAGTGTTTGTGTTCAAGCCCTTGTTTGCTGCGGACGAACACTTCCCAAAGAGGCCACTCATTTTGCGGGGAAGTCATGCCGCCTCCTTCAGTGCCCGAGCGCGCTGTTTGGCCGCATGCGCCTGCGCCGCATCACGCACCCACTGACCGTCATCGTGTGCCTTCACGCGGTTGGCCAGCCGTTCCTTGTTGCAGGGCCCGTTGCCGTTGACGACCGCCCAGAACTCGTCCCAGTCGATCGCGCCGTAGTCGTGCTGGCCGCGCGCCTCGTTCCATTTCAGATCCGGGTCGGGCAGGGTGACGCCGAGAATCGCCGCCTGCGGCACCGTGGCGTCAACAAACTTCTGGCGCAACTCGTCGTTGGACAGACGCTTGATGCCCCATCGCATGCCCTGCGCGCTGTTGGTACTGGCCGCGTCGGGCGGGCCGAACATCGCGAGCACCGGCCACCACCAGCGGTTGACCGCGTCCTGCACCATGGCGCGCTGTTCGGGCGTGCCCTGCATCTGCATCATCAGGCTCTCGAAACCCTGGCGCTGGTGAAAACTTTCTTCCTTGCAGATACGAATCATGGCGCGCGCATACGGTCCGTAAGAGCAGCGGCAAATCGGAACCTGGTTCATGATGGCCGCGCCGTCAACCAGCCAGCCGATCACGCCAACATCGGCCCACAGCAGCGTCGGGTAGTTGAAGATCGAGCTGTACTTGGCCTTGCCGGTGTGCAGCGCATCGAGCAACTGGTCGCGCGATGTGCCCAGGGTTTCGGCGGCGGAATAAAGATAAAGCCCGTGACCGCCTTCGTCCTGCACCTTGGCGAGCAAAATCGCCTTGCGCTTGAGCGAGGGTGCGCGCGAGATCCAGTTGCCCTCGGGCTGCATGCCGATGATTTCGCTGTGCGCGTGCTGGCTGATCTGGCGCACCAGGGTGCGGCGGTAGGCCTCGGGCATCCAGTCCTGCGGCTCGATTTTCTGGTCGGCGTCGATTTTCTCGTCGAAGCGGGTTTGCAGCGCATCAGGCGGTGCCGGTACAGCCCCCAGTGCGGGCGCGGTCCCGTCGGGTACGTCAAGGGATTGGGTGTACATGGCTTGTCTCCTGTCGCGGGGCTTGCCGAAAGGGCAATGTTCACGCCAGTATATCAATTAACCGACCGCTCGGTCGGTTAATCGGTGGACAGTTAGCCGTGGCTTGTTTCAGGTGGCCTGCGCCCTTCGAGCTTCAAGAGGCGGACGATGTTGCTGCGGATGTCATCGTCGTCTTCGACCACCAGAATCAGTGCCGCGGCCCTGTCCTGGCCGCACGCAGTATCAGCCGCCGTGTTCCAGGGTAAAGCCGGCGTTGCGGTCTTGTCCGAGGCGCGCCACCAGCTGCGGCAGCGCGGCCTGCAGGTCGGCCTTCAGCGTGTGCGGCGGGTTGATCACAAACATGCCACTGGCCGGCAGGCCGGGCCGTTTCACATCGCCGGCTTCGTCGGTCGTCAGTTTGCTGGACTTGACGGTCAGGGTCGCGTTGAGCCAGCTTCGGCCGGCCTTGACCGCCAGCGTCTTGAGCTTGCGCGGCAGGTCGTGGGCTTCGGGCCGTGGAATGATGGGGTACCAGACCACATAGGTGCCGGTGGCAAAACGCTTGACGGCGTCTGCCATGCAGGCCACCACCCGTGCATAGTCGGTCTTGATTTCGTAGCTCGGGTCGCACAGCACCATGGCGCGGCGCGCCGGCGGGGGCAGAAAGGTTTTCAGAACCTCAAAGCCATCTTCGCGTGTGACGCTGACCTGACGGCCCGCGCCGAGCTGCTCGATGTTGCCGCTCAGCGACTTGAAATCGGTGGGGTGCAGTTCAAACAGTTTGAGCTTGTCACGGCCGCTGAGAAATTTCTGCGCGATGAAGGGCGAGCCGGGGTAGATCTTCAGATGGGCCGGGTCGCCGGTTTCGTCAAAGGCCTGGTTCAGGCTGCGCAGCAGATCGACGTAATCCTGCAGCGCTGGCGCCAGGGGCTCGTCGGCAGGTGCCTTTGGTTTTTTGGCTGCTACTGTTTTGGTAGCTGGTGATGCCCGTCCAGCAAGGGTTGGAGGCGTATTTGGTACTGAAATCAGGCGAAACACACCGTCTTTGGCTTCCCCGCTGGTTTCGGTGTAATCCCCGTCCAGCCGGTACAGGCCGGCGCCCGCGTGGGTGTCGAACACGGTCAGCGCCGTGTCCTTCTGGGTCAGGTACTTCATCAACGCGATCAGCGTGGTGTGCTTGAGCACGTCGGCATGGTTGCCGGCATGGAAGGCGTGGCGATAACTAAACATGTGTCTATGTTAACGGCCGCCACCGATCTGGCCTTTCCCAGGCACAGGGGACCACGACGGACGGTCGATTTTTGCAATCCGCACCCCCCCATGACGCGTACTGCAATACGGTTGACCGCTTGTCTTGACGCCAGAGGAGCCCCCATGCCTAATTGCCTGCAAAAGTTCTATTGCCTCAGCCCATGACTGCCTTGCCTTCCGGCACGCCTGTTTCCTTGATGACCCATGCGGACGCCCTGGCGCCGGGGACGCGGCTGGCCGAGTTTGAACTGCTGGGTGTGCTCGGCGTGGGGGGCTTTGGCATGGTCTACCAGGCCTTTGACCATTCCCTGCAGCGGCCGGTGGCCATCAAGGAATACCTGCCGGTCGCGCTGGCCGGGCGCGGTCAGGAAGGCGCGGTCATCGTGCGCGATCCAGCAGACCAGCCGGCTTTCGCCACAGGCTTGCAGTCTTTTGTGGCGGAGGCCCGTCTGCTGGCGCAGTTCGATCATCCGTCGCTGGTCAAGGTGTTCCGTTACTGGGAGGGCAACCAGACCGCCTACATGGTGATGCCGCTTTACCGCGGCATGACGCTGCAGGCGGCGCGCACCCAGATGCGCTGCCCACCGCCCGAAGCCTGGCTGCGCAAGGTGCTGTGGGCGGTGCTGGGCGCGCTCAAGACGCTGCACCATGGCAGCGCGGTGCACCGCGATGTCTCGCCCGACAACATCTTCCTGCAGGACAGCGGCCCGCCGGTGCTGCTGGACCTGGGCGCCGCGCGCCACGCCATAGGCGGCAAGACGCAGGACCTGACCGACGCCCTCAAGCTCAGTTACGCGCCGCTGGAGCAGCACAGCAAAGACCCCGGTATGCGCCAGGGGCCCTGGACCGACCTCTACGCGCTGGCGGCGGTGGTGCATGGCTTGTTATGCAACAAGCCGCCGCTGCCCGCCACTTTTCGCGCGGTGCGCGACCGCCTGCCGCCGTTTGCGCGCGTGGCGCGCACGGTGCAGGAGCAGTTTGGCCAGGCCTACAGCCCGGCCTTTGTCCGGGCCATGGGTCAGGCGCTGGCCATCACGCCGAAAGACCGGCCGCAAACCGTGGTCGCGATGGTGCAGGCCATGGGGCTGGAAACGCCGAACGGCATGTCGCGTTTCGACTGGCGCGCCGAACTCGGCGCCATCTGGGTGCAACCAGGTTTGCCTTGGCCGCATCAGGCGGTATCGAGGGTGGCCGATCCCGTGCAAGCGCCGGTGCCGAGCGAGGCGTTGACACAGCCCTTGCCAGCCTCGACCCGTCAGCGCCAGGCACCTTCGTCCATAGCGCGGGCAAGGTCGTTACCGGTTCGGCGAGCGATGCCGTGGCGCATCGGCGCGGGCGTGGCGGTCGTGTTGCTGGTGGCGGCCTCCGCCGCGGTTTTCACGGGGCGAAGCGGGGTAGCTCCGGTGCAGGGGATGGCCTCGGTCGCGCCGCCGTCCGAGCCGCCGGTGCTGATGGCCACCGCCTTGCCGGTGCCCGTCGCGGCCGCCAACCCGCAGCCTGCCACAACGCAGACCGCGTCGGCAGCGGTAGCGGTCGCTTCTCCGGTGCCGCCCAAGCGTGCCGTCCGCAGGAAAGAAGCGCAGGCGGAGCCAACCCCGCTGGCTCCGCCTGCGCCAGTGGCCGTGCTGGAACAGCCCGCCGCCCCCCAACGCCCGGAGTCCGCCGTTGTGGCGCCTGTCCTGGCCGATCCGCGGCTGTCATGCGCCGACCGCAACTTCCTGGGCCGGTCCCTGTGTATTTACCGGGAGTGCCAAAAACCCGGCATGGCCGCGCTGCCCCTGTGTGTGGAAAACAACGAACAGATGCAGAACAGCCGCAAATTCGAGGGGTTTTAGACCGGAAGTGGCCGCAAAAGCCCTTGCCCAAGCCTTTTGGGCCCGCTGACTGGCGGGAAAACCGCCGACTTTGTATAATCGAGGGCTTCGCAGCGATTGGCTGGCCCCGCGGCGAAGTATCTTTCCCACCTAAGAGGTTTCCATCAGAGAAACACCGACCGTGGAAAAGGGCTGCTCAAACCAACTTTTGAAAAGTAAACCATGACAACTTTCAGCGCAAAACCCGCTGACGTGGTGCATGAGTGGTTTGTGATTGACGCGACCGACAAGGTCCTCGGACGAGTAGCCAGCGAAGTTGCTCTCCGTTTGCGCGGCAAACACAAGTCCATTTATACGCCCCACGTCGACACGGGTGACTTCATCGTCATCGTCAATGCAGCCCAGCTGCGCGTCACCGGCGCCAAGCCGATTGACAAAATTTACTACAGTCATTCGGGCTATCCGGGTGGCATCTCCAGTATCAATTTTCGCGACATGCAGGCCAAGTTCCCTGGCCGCGCCCTCGAAAAAGCCGTCAAGGGCATGTTGCCCAAAGGCCCATTGGGCTATGCCATGATCAAAAAGCTCAAGGTTTTAGGCACTTGCGCACTGTGTGGGTGCGATGCGTCGGCATATACCTTGA
>NZ_JAYWHI010000009.1:0-35501 GCF_043778355.1 Polaromonas sp. | reverse complement strand
TTGAGTACAGCCGCTCTAACTCGTTTCGCTTTCGTTGCCGACTCTTCATGTGCCCTTGAAAACAAAAGTACCGACATCATGAAATTCATCATGTCTTTAATCGTCTCTTCGTTCCATTCCTTGCCGTCAATCATGGAGACCACGCGCACACCTGCAACCACGATTGATGTCAATAAACCGATTGCTTCGTGAATTGCGGAGCGAGAAAGTCGGTCCAGGCTTTCGACCAGCAGAATGGAGCCGCGTGGTATCCGCCCCGCTTTGGCTGCTGTCAGGAAAACCGCCAGTGCACCGTCTGACGCATTTTTGCCCTCAAACGCGGACACTCCTAAATCTGATATGACCAAATCTTCGTCGAGGACATACCCGTTTTCAGCACACCAAGCGCGTGCCGACGCACTTTGCCGTTCTAAGCTATGCCCTGACGCTTGCCTGCCGGACGAAAACCGACGATAGGAATAGACACGAGTTTCATTCATGCCCAATTATTGCAGGTTAAATGTGCGAGTTTCTACCACCTGGCGACGCCGGCCCTGGCGGCACTGGCCAAAAGCGAAACCATCTACAAGGCGCAGCGCTTCTCCGACCACGCGCCCATCACCGTCGATTACGACCTGAGTCTGTAACACCAGGGCCGATCAAAGCAATCCGGCTTGCGGTGATCGCCGACAGCCTCACCCGTGACACCCGCAGACAGGGGCAACGGGCGCGCAAGGACATCTGCAACTGCTCAGTGAAAGCTGACCGGCTCTTGCCACAGCGTGAAATAGAAGGTAGCGCCCTCGTTCAACTTGCTCTCCGCCCAGACACGCCCCCCGTGCCGCTCAACAACGCGCTTCACATTGGCCAGTCCCACGCCGGTGCCCGCAAAGTCCGTGGGGGAGTGCAGTCGCTGGAACACGCCGAACAGCTTCTCGGCGTACGCCATGTCAAATCCGGCGCCATTGTCCCTGACGAAATAAACCGTCTGCCCATCAGCTGCAGCCTCGCTTCCGACTTCAATTCTGGCGGCTTCCTGCCTGGCGCTGTATTTCCAGGCATTGCCCAGCAGGTTTTGCAAGACCACTGACAGCAGCACGGCATCGCCCCGAACCAGCAGCCCGTCCTGAACCTGCACATGCACCTGGCGCTCGGGCTCCTGCTCCCTGCATTCCTGCTCGATCCGCCTGGCAATGCCCGAGAGGTCTACCATCTCCAACCGCAGCGGATCTCGCGAGAGCTTGGCAAGCGACAGCAGGCCGTCAATCAGATCGCCCATCTGCCGGGTGCCCGCGCGGATGCGACGCAGGCAGTGTTTGCCTTTGTCGTCCAAATGGTCGGCATGTCTGCTCAGCAGCATCTGACCGAAGCCGTTGATGGTGTTCAGTGGCGAGCGCAGATCGTGCGACACAGAATAGGAGAACGCTTCCAGTTCCCGGTTGGCGGATTCGAGCTGCGCGGTGCGCTGCTGCACGCGTCCTTCCAGCTCGGCATTGAGTTGAAGAATTTTTTCCTCTGCCCGCTTGCGCTCGGTGATGTCACGCTCCACCGCCACAAAATACGTGGGGCTGCCCTGGGCATCCGCAATCGGAACAATTTCAATTTCCACCCAGTAAGCAACACCGGCCTTGGTGTAGTTGATCAGTTCTGCCCGCACGGGCTTCCCCTTTTGAAGGGCTGCACGGATGCGGTCCAATTCAGCGCGCTCGGTTTCAGGGCCCTGAAGCATGCGGGGCGACTTTCCTCTGACCTCGTCCCGCGTGTAGCCCGTCTGACGCTCAAACGCATTATTGACAAACACGATCTGGAGCCCCGACTCATCAAGCGGGGCTGCCTCTGTAATCAGGACACTATCGTTCAAATGCGACACAGCGGTTTGCAAAAGCAGCAACTGCTCGGCGGCCTTGCGCTTTTGCGTGATGTCCTGAAAGTACACCCCCAGACCCTCGTCAGTGGGATAGACGTGAAACTCGAACCATGCCTTCGACGGTGGATAAAACCACTCGAAACTCTTGGTCTGTTGCTCGGCCACGGCGCTGCGGTAGCTGTGCTCGGCCACGGTGCCCAGAATCTGGGGAAACTCCCGCCACACATTCTTGCCCAACAGGTCGTCGCGCCCACCCCCCAAGGTCTGGGCGGCCCGTCCGTTGACGAAAACAAAGTTCCAGTCGTGGTCCAGAAGAAAAAACGCGTCGCTGATGCTCTCCAGCGTGGTCGCCAACCGGCCCGCCATGGTTCGCGCGCGAAGCTCCGTCTGCTTCTGCAGGTCGATGTCCTGAAACGCGCCTTGGACCTGGACGATGGCACCGGATGGGTCTCTGACCGCCTCACCTAGCGCCCTGACCCAAACCCTGCGGCCCCTCCCGGTGATGATCTGCAGTTCTGTATCAAAAGGTGTGCCGTTCTGGACGCAGTTTGTGAAGAGCTCCCGTATGGTGGCCTGGTGTTCGGGCGCGTACAGGTTGAGCCCCTCTTCGACGCTGGGGGTTGCGCCGTGCGGGAAGTCATGAATGGCGTACACCTCATCCGACCAGGTCAGTCGTTGATCGGCCAGGTCCACCTGCCACGCCCCATGCCGGCTGACGCGCGACGCCATGCTGAGCAGGCGCTGTGCTTGGCGCAGCGCCTCTTCGGCTTCCCGCTGCTGGGTGATGTCCTCCGCGATAGCCGCGCGAGCAACGGTCTGCCCGCTGGCGTCGCGCAGTGCCGACACGCTGGACCGGATCCAGACGACGCGCGCGTCCTTGACCACAAACCGTCTTTCTGAGATGTAGCTGTCGAGTTGACCCCCTTCCAGCGCACGCATTGCGTCGCTGTACTTGTTCCGGTCATCCGGGTGGATGAAAGACTTGATGTCCAGCCCGTAAAGCTCTTCTGCCGTGTAGCCAAACATCCGGCAGTAGGCGGCATTGACTTCAACATACTTGCCGTCCAGGCTGGTGATCGTCATGCCGGTGGCCGCCGCTGCAAAGGTATCCCTGAAGCGCTGATCGCTGGCGCGAAGCGCAGCGTCTTTCATGTCACGCTCCAAGGCGAGCCCGATGACATTGGCGGCGCGCTGGGCCAGCACCATGTCCTCCGGATCAGGCGCATGGGGTTCGCGGTGATACACCGCAAAGGTCGCCAGCACCCGGCCCGTGGGGTCCTGCACCGGCAGCGACCAGCAGGCGCGCAGGCCGTGCTGGCCTGCCAGGTCGCGGTAGTCTGCCCACAAGGGGTCCGACGCGATGTCCGACACAACCACAGGCGCCCGCCGGTAAGCGGCTGTGCCGCACGAACCTGCGCAAGGGCCAACCGGCAGGCCGTCGAGTGCCTGATGGAAGGCCTGCGGCAAGGCGGGTCCCACACTCAGCCGAAGGCGGGTGCCGTCGGCGCTGAGAAGATTGACGCTGGTCAGCGCCCCCGGAAGAATGGTTTCCAGGCCGCTCAGAACTTCTTCAAGTACCGTCTCCAGAGGCAAGCCCAGCGACAAGGCCTTGAGTGCGCGTGCCTCCGACACCAGCAGACGCTCATTGCGCACAAGGTCGGTGATGTCCTGTACGGTGCCGGACAGCACCTCCCGGCCCTGACCGTTAACACGCTTTTCCCCCAACTCGTGCACCCAACGCACCCGTCCGGTACCCGTGACAATGCGGTGCTTGATATCAAGTCCAGCCTTGCCCGCAAAGAAGTTACTTCGCGCCTCTTCACAAAGTTCACGATCTTCGGAAAAAATATGGTCTGACAGACTCTGCAGCGTCAGCGTCAAGGACTTCGGTGTCTGTTCAAAAATGGCGTAAGTCTGATCGGACCACCAAAGCCGGCGAGTCGCCGGAACAAACTCCCAGTTACCTATATGTCCAATGCGCTGGGCGGTCAGCAGCCGGTCTTGTGCTTCCCGCAGTTCGGCCTCGCTGCTGTCTCGCTCAACCTGGCGCAATTTCAAAACTCCGGCGAGCCTGTGGAATGCGGAGGACAAGGCCCCGATCTCATCGGTGTTTTTGTCTGGGGCCCCGGCGTGAGCAGCGTCCTTACCCGCAAGCTCGTTGATGTCGGTCAGCAAACGTCGGGTGGGCAACACCAGCGTTTTGTTGCCAATCCACCGGGCAGCGGCGATACCCAAGGTGGCCCACAGGATGAACAGGAGAAGCAACACGATCAGTTCGCGCCTGGCAGGCGCGGTCACCGCCTCTCGCGCTACGCTGGCGATGATGAAAAAACCGGGCTGGCTGCCAGCGCCGACGGCAGCCACCGCGTAAAGCCGTTCGATTCCGTTGGCGTCGCTGGCTTCGATCGTGCCGGACGGCAGGGTTTTCATCGCACTGTAAAGCGCCGCGTCAGAATATTGACTGCCAACGCGATCGCTCTGCGAGATATCGGTTGCCAGAATCCTGCCCTTGCGGTCGGTGAGTGTCAGGCTGACATGCGGGGGAGTCGCTATTCGCAGATTAATCGCCAGTTGCTCGATATCCAGCGCAGCGAATGCCACGCCTTTGAGGGCGCCTTGGTTATCCAACACAGGCATGCCAAAGTTGACCGACGCGCGGCCGGTAATACGCCCTATTTGGTATTCGCCAATGACAAAGGAGCGCGCCGCAAGGGCCAGCTGAAAGTAAGCCCGGTCCGCGAAATTTTGCGAAGAAGTCCTGTTCAATGCGTCGCACAGCAGGTTTCCTTCGGCATCAAGAAAGCCGACATTGGCGTAGTTCTGGTAAGTGCTGCGGATATTGCCTAAAAATTCGATGCACAGCGTGGTCAGGCCACTGCTCTTCAAGGAAGGGCCGCTGGTGATGACGCCTAATAATTGCCGCGCCCCCTCGACCGTACGCTCAGTCCCGAGTGCTGACAGCTGGGCCACCGTCTGCAAGTTGCTGCTCGCCTGGGACAATCTCTCGTCCTGGTTTTTTACCGACGCGTAGATGAGAAATCCAAAGACCGGCAACAGCGCCACGATCAGGATCACAACCAGACGGTTATGCAGCCCCATTTTCCGCATCGCCAACCCGTTTGTTTCGCCTGGTTTCATAAACCTCACCTCCAAGACATTGCTTTGTTGCGAAAGCGGGGCACGGGCTTACTTTGTTCAGTACGCTGGGTACGCTGCTTGGTACGCAAGTGACGTGTTGCCACCCATGACGAATTGTGTCAGATGTAAGTAAGAAGAAGTCATCGGCCGCTGCCAACCGACCAGGATCACCTGGCACGCCCCTTGCATCTCATCTTGTACACAAGTATGGATGCTTTAAATTGGTGCGCCCCGTCATGACTCTCGATTCCGCCAAATGCGACCCAGCCTGGGCGGATGAGGCCTGGATCCACAAACCGGCGCAAGCTGTCCGGCCGGCTGCCGATGCGGTGGGCACCGGACCACTCGCGGGGCTGCGTTTTGCCGTCAAGGACAACATGGATGCTGCCGGCCTGCCCACCACGGCGGCCTGCCCGGCCTTTGCCTACACGCCATCAGCCCACGCCGCTGTTGTGCAGAAGCTGCTCGATGCTGGTGCACAGCTCGCCGGCAAAACCAACCTCGACCAGTTTGCCTGCGGTCTGAACGGGACGCGCTCGCCATTTGGCGCCGTGCCCAATGCGATCAACCCGCTGTATGTCTGCGGTGGCTCCAGCTCAGGCTCGGCCTATGTGGTGGCGACCGGTCAGGTGGACTTTTCGCTGGGCACCGACACGGCTGGTTCCGGCCGTGTGCCAGCCGGCCTGAACAACATCGTCGGCCTGAAGCCCTCTCGCGGCCTGATCAGTGCGCGTGGCGTGGTGCCCGCCGCACAAAGCGTGGACTGCGTGTCCATCTTTGCGCGCACCGTCGCGACCGCCGTGCGTGTGCTGGAAAGTGCGATGGGTCACGACCCGCTGGACGCGTACTCGCGCAAACTGAAGATGGCCAGCCAGCCTTTCAACGCCGCCTTCCGTTTTGGCGTGCCGTCGGCGCTTGAGTTTTACGGCGACACGGCGGCCGAAGCGGCTTTCGGTGACGCAATCAACCGGCTGCAGGCCATGGGCGGTACCGCCGTCCCCGTCGATTTCCGCCCGCTCGCGGAAGTCGCGTCACTGCTGTACGAAAGTGCGCTGGTCGCCGAGCGTTACACCGCCATCCGCAGTTTCTTCGATACCCATGAAGGTGATGTCGTCGAGCCGGTCCGCAGCATCATTGCCGCCGGCCGCAACTACAGCGCTGCCGATCTTTACGCGGTGCAGACGCGCGTCAAACTGCTGGGCCAGCAGGCCGACGCCATGTGGGGCGACATGGATGTGTTGCTGGTGCCGACCGCACCCACGCATTACACGATTGCGCAGATGCAGCAGGACCCGGTGGCGCTGAACCGCAACCTGGGGGCCTACACCAACTTCGTGAATCTGCTCGACCAGGCAGCGCTGTCGGTGCCCAGTTCGATACGGGCAGACGGTCTGCCGTTTGGCATCACCCTGATCGGCCCCTGCAGCAGCGACTGGCAACTGGCTGATCTCGGCCAGCGTTACCACCACCAGACGGGCTTGCTGCTGGGCGCTACCGGCATGCCTTTGCCCTCGATGGTGCCCATCACCGGCCTGCGTCCCCGCGCGACGGTGCGGGTCGCCGTGGTGGGCGCGCACCTGTCGGGCATGCCGCTCAACAGTCAACTGACCGAACGCGGCGCCACGCTGGTTGGCAGCACTGAAACCGCGGCCCATTACCGGCTGTATGCCTTGCCGGGCACCACGCCACCCAAACCCGGCCTGCTGCGTGTGGCGTCCAACCAGGGCGTGCGGATCGCACTTGAAATCTGGGACATGCCACTGACCGAGTACGGCTCGTTTGTCGCGCTGATTCCCGCGCCGCTCGGCATTGGCACGCTGGAACTGACTGACGGCAGCAGCGTGCAGGGGTTTGTCTGCGAGGCCCAGGCGCTGCAGAGCGGTGCCCGTGACATTTCCCACCTCGGCGGCTGGCGTGCCTATATCCAGTCACTCAACCCGCTGGCGGCCTGAGCCTTTCGACACGTCCTCTACCCACCCTTTCTCACCCAAGGAGTTCCCATGAGCATTCCCAGCACAACCTTCCTCGCCACCGCCACCCGCAGAAAAGCCCTGGTCACAGGCGCCAGCCTGCTGGGCGTGCTGGGCATGCCCGCCATCGTGCGTGCCCAGGCCGCGCCAAAAGTGCGTATCGGCTACTGGCCGATTGCCGCTGGTCTGCCGTTTTACGCGGCGATCGAACTGGGCTACTTCAAGGAAGCCGGCCTGGACGTGGAGCCGCTCAAGTTTGCCGGCGCGCAGCAGGTCATGGAAGCCGTGCTCTCGGGCCGCTCCGATGGCACGGCCAACGGCACCGGCTCGGCCAACATCGCCATTGGCGAGCTGGCCCAGCCCGGCACCTTCAAGATTTTCTGCGCCAACCCGAGCAATGTGAAAAACGTACTCGATGAAGTCATCGTGCCTGTGGCCAGCCCGGCCAAGGTGATGGCCGATCTCAAGGGCAAGCGCATCGGCTCTGGGCCGGGCATCCAGAACGTGACCCTGGCCAAGACCGTGGTGGAACGCGGCGGTGCCATCGGCGCCACCGTGGTCGAGCTGCCGATTGGCCAGCATGTGGCCGCGCTCGCGGCGGGTCAGATTGACGGTGCCTACACGCTGGAGCCCACCGGCACCATTGGCCGAATGAACGGCACCACGCGTGTGCTTGAAGCCGGTGTGATCTCACGCTATGTGCTCGGTGACAACATGGCGCCATGGTTTGGCGGCTCGGCCTCGCTGTCTTCGGATTTCATCAAGAAGAATCCGGACGCCACCAAAAAGTTCGTGGCGGCCTACGGCAAGGGCGTGGCCTATGTGCGCAGCAAGCCGGTCGAGGCGCGGCAGTATCTCAAGGGCTACACGCCCATCGAAGGTGCGCTGACCGCCGAGGTGCCGCTGGCGGCCTACATGATGTACAACGAGTTCAAGCCGGCCGACGTTGCGCACTTCCAGAAGTTCTTCGACCTGTTCTCGGAAAAGGGCATCTTCAGTTCGCGCCTCATGGTGGACACCATGCTCTACAAGGGCTGAACCCGATGACCACCACCTCTGCAGCGGCAGCGCCCGCCAAACCCTGGGCACCGCCCGCGACGGTGCCGGCAGCCACGGTGCAGCGCAAGCCCGCGCTGGACCGGGCGCTGCCCTTCATCGGCCCGGTGGTGCTCTTCATCATCTGGGATCTGGCGGTGCGTTTCGGTTTCATCAAGGCCATTTTGCTGCCGCCGCCGCTCGATGCCTTGGGCGCGCTGGTCAACGGCCTGGCCGGCGGACCGCTGCTGAAGGACTTTGCGGTCACGGTATGGCGCACGGTGCAGGCTTTCATGATTGCTGCGGCCGTCGGCATGCCGCTGGGCGTAGTGCTGGGCAGCAACGAGAAGGCTTACCGCAGCGTCGAGTTCCTGATCGACTTCTTCCGGTCCACGCCGTCGTCAGCATTGATCCCGCTGTTCCTGATGATTTTCGGCGTGTCCGACATCAACAAGGTGGCCATCGCCGCTTTCGGTGCGCTGCTGATCGTGATCTTCAACAGCGCCTACGGTGTGATCAATGCGCGCAAGCAGCGGGTGATGGCCGCCAAAGTGATGGGCGCCTCGCGCTGGCAGGTGTTCAAGGATGTGCTGATCTGGGAAAGCCTGCAGCCGAGTTTTGTCGGCCTGCGTTCTGCCGTGTCGATGGCACTGGTGATCGTGATCGTCGCCGAGATGTTCATCGGGGCAGATAGCGGCCTGGGCAATCGCATCATCAACTCGCAGCAGGTCATGAACGTCAAGGACATGTATGCGTCCATTCTGGCAGCGGGTGTGCTGGGGTATGCGCTCAACGTCTTATTCCTGGTTCTCGAGCGCCGCATTGTTCATTGGAGTGGAAGGTAGCCATGACTGAAGTTCTTAACGCCCCAGTGTTCGCCGATGTGCCTGTGCGCGAGTTCCAGCCCGGTCCGGCTGGCACACACATCACGATTCGTGGCCTGACCAAGTATTTCGCCGGCTGGCCGCTTTACGAGGATTTCAACCTCGACATCCCGAAACACAAGATCGTCTCCGTGTTCGGCCCCAACGGGTGCGGAAAGTCCACACTGATCAACATGATCGCGGGCCTGGTGCCCATCGACGCTGGCGAAATTTTGTTCGATGGCAAGTCGCTCAAGGACACCAAGATCGGCTATGTGTTCCAGAACTACCGCGAAGCGATGTTCCCGTGGATGCGCACCATCGACAACATCGCCTACCCGCTCAAGCTTGAAGGCAAGTCCAAGGCCGAGGTAGACAGGCGCATGGCGGAGCTGGTCGCGTCCTTTGACGTCAAGTTCGACCTGAACCGCTACCCCTATGAACTCTCCGGTGGCCAGCAGCAGACCGCCTCCATCATGCGGTCGCTGGCCAACAACCCTGAGGTACTGTTCCTGGACGAACCGTTTTCGGCGCTCGACTTCGAGATGACCCTGTTTATCCGCGAGAAGCTGCAGGAAGTGTTCATGCAGACCGGCACCACCATGCTGCTGGTGTCCCACGATCTGGAAGAAGCGGTTTACCTCGCTGACCAGGTGCTGCTGCTGACCAAGCGGCCGACCCGTGTCGCCGAGATCCTGCCTTACGACGATGCCCGACCACGCACGTTGGAGACGCTGTCCGAGCCGGGCTTCATCAGCACCAAGAAGCTGAGCCTGGAAATTTTTCAGCGCGAAGTGCGGCGCTGAATCCTCTGGAGAAACCATGGACGACGCAAAAATAGCGGCCTATGTCGGTAGCACGGCTTCCGTGCTGGAGCTGCCGCTGCCGCCGGAGCGCGCGGCGCGGGTGGTTGCCCACCTCCAGCGCACCGCCGCCATGGCCGCGCTGCTGGATACCGCGCCGCTCGTGCCGCACGACGAACCCGCCGAAATTTACAGTCCGGCAGCCTTTCCGCCCATGGATGACAAGCGCAGCCAGCTATGAAAATCATAGCGTTTGATGCTTCTGCCATGGCCGTTGCGGTGGCCGCGGGGGAAGTCAGTGCGCGCGAGTTGGTGGATGCCAGCCTGGCGCACATTGCAGCCACCGACGGCCAGGTCAATGCCTTCACCGAAACCACTGCGGCCCGCGCCCGCGCAGAGGCCGACGCGGTGGACGCGCAGCGGGCCCGCGGCGAGACCCTTGGCTCGCTGGCCGGCGTGCCTTATGCGGTCAAGAACCTGTTTGACATCGAGGGCCTGACCACCCTGGCTGGCTCGAAGGTCAACCAGGGCCTGCCGGCAGCGCCGGCCGACGCGGTGCTGGTCACGCAAATGAAAACCGCTGGCGCGGTGCTGGTGGGCGCACTCAACATGGACGAATACGCCTACGGCTTCACCACCGAGAACACACACTACGGGCCCTGCCACAACCCGCACGACCTGACGCGGGTTGCCGGCGGGTCCTCGGGCGGCTCGGGTGCAGCGGTCGCGGCCGGGCAGGTGCCGGTGACGCTGGGCTCCGACACCAACGGCTCCATCCGTGTGCCTTCTTCGCTGTGCGGCGTCTGGGGTCTCAAACCCACCTTCGGCCGCCTGTCGCGCCGCGGCACCTACCCCTTCGTGCACAGCATTGACCACCTTGGGCCGATGGCCAGCAGCCTGGCCGGCCTGGGCCTGGCCTACGACGCGTTGCAACGGCCCGATCCGCTGGATCCGGGCTGCCATGCGCTGCATGTGCAACCGGTGTCGCCGAGCCTGCACAAGGGAACGGCCGGCCTGCGCATCGGCGTGCTCGGCGCTTACTTTCAGGACAACGCCGGACCTGAAGCCCGCGAGGCGGTGGCGCTGGCAGGCCGTACCCTGGGCGCGCAGTCAGAGGTGTTGTGGCCCGACGCCGCGCTGGCGCGTGCAGCGGCCTTCATCATCACCGCGAGTGAAGGCGGCAGCCTGCACCTGGGCGATCTGCGCACGCGTGCCGACGACTTCGAGCCGCTGTCAGTGGACCGCTTCATCGCCGGCGCCTTGCAGCCGGTGGACTGGTACCTGCGCGCGCAGCGCTTTCGCCGGGTTTACCGCGACAAGGTCAACACCCTGTTCAAGGACTGGGATGTGTTGCTCACGCCAGCCACGCCGGTCAGTGCCACCGTGATCGGCACCGAGTGGCTGGAACTCAACGGCGTGCGCCAGCCGTGTCGCGCCGCCATGGGCCTGCTGACCCAACCGATCTCTTTTGCCGGCTGCCCGGTGGTCACTGCGCCGATGTGGCCGGCCGGCACCAGCGGGTTGCCGATAGGTGTGCAAATCATTGCCGCGCCCTGGCGCGAGGACTTGGCCTTTCGCGCTGCCCAGATGCTGGTCAACGCCGGCGTCGCCCACATTCAACCCGTCACCCTGTGAATCCATGAACCCCGCACTTGCCATCAATCTTCCCGCGGTCCTGGCTGAAGTCACGGCCGCGTTTGCGCGTTACGAAGACGCGCTGGTCAACAACAAGGTGGCGGTGCTCGACGAGTTGTTCTGGAACAGCCCGCACACCCTGCGTTATGGCGCAACGGAAAACCTCTACGGCTACGCCGCGATCTGCGACTTCCGCGCCGGGCGGCCGGCGCAGGGGCTGCAGCGCAGCCTGATAAAAACCGTGATCACCACCTATGGCGCCGACATGGCGACCGCCAACGTCGAGTTCGAGCGCGTCGGCAGCGCCAAAACCGGCCGGCAAAGCCAGACCTGGATGCGCACGCCCGAGGGCTGGCGCGTGGTCGCTGCCCACGTGAGTCTTCTTGCATAACGACCGGCCAGCCATGACTATGATGGCCATCTCATGAACAGCCTTCTGCCCCTCTTGAATCCAGCGTCCTGCGGCGAAGGGAAAGCGCCGCGCTTTTCCCGCGCCGATGAAGTGTATGAACAACTCAAACGCAACATCTCCGAGTTCAAGCTGGTGCCGGGAGATCGTTTTACCGAAACTGAAATCAGCGAACGCCTGGGCGTGTCGCGTACGCCGGTGCGCCAGGCGCTGTTCAAGCTGCAGCAGGAAGGTTTTGTCGAGGTGCTGTTTCGCAGCGGCTGGCGCGTTTTGCCTTTCGATTTCAACCAGTTTGAAGAGCTGTATGACCTGCGTATGGTGCTGGAGACCACGGCGGCGCACCGGCTTTGCGAAGACGTCCTGAAAGTCAACCCGGCGGTGCTGGATGAGCTCGCGGCCATCTGGCTGGTGAGCCCGGAGCAGCGCAGCAGCGACACCGTGCAGGTCGCGCAATGGGACGAGGCCTTTCACTGCGCGCTGGTGACTGCGGCCGGCAATGCCGAAATGGCGCGGGTACACCGCGACGTGACCGAGCGCATACGCGTGATCCGCCGGCTCGACTTCACCAAACAGCCGCGCATCGACGCTACCTACGAGGAGCACGCCAAGATCCTCAAGGCGATCCAGCGCAAGCGCGGCGACCAGGCCGCCCTGCTGCTGCGTTCACACATCCAGTCCAGCCAGGCCGAGGTGCGCAAGATCACCTTGCATCAGGTGCATCTGGCGCGGCAAATGGGGGCCGGCGCTGGCTGAAGTATCCCCAGGCGAGTGGCTCCCAGGAGCCTAGCCTTCCACCACACTGCGTGAAATCACCGGCGGGGTCTCGGGCAGATGAAACGCCAGCTTGCGGTCCCGCAGCGCCACATCGCCGGTGGTCACACGGTCAAAACGCCGCAGGTGTTCGGTCCACGACTCGTCGGTGATCTGCTCGATATAGCGGCCGGGGTCGGAGATATCGCGCAGCAGTTCCCACGCGAGCGCGCCTTGGCGCAGTCGGCTGCGCCGGCTCTCCTGCATGACAGCGCGAAACTCGGCGGCCTTGGCCGGATCGATCTGGTATTCAATGGTGACGCGCACATGCCCGCTCAGCGGTGGCGCGGCCGCACTCGGCGCCTTGAATTCGTGCGAGGGCGTCATGTCCTCCTCGATGCTGCGGTCCTTGAAGAACCACTGGGTCGCGAAGTTCGCCACAGCGCCGGTCAGGGCCGCTATCAGCATGGCGGTCGGCACGCTGCTCACGGTCGCCACCTGGCCCCAGACCGCTGCGCCGGCAGCGCTGGCGCCCATGATGGCCATCTGGAAGATGGACATGCCGCGCGCCCGCACCCAGTCAGGCAGCGCCACCTGGGCCGACACACTCAGGGTGTTGGCGGTGGTCAGCCAGGCAGCGCCGGCCAGCGCCATCGCGGGCGATGCAACATAGATGTTGGGCGCCAGCGCCACCAGCGCGGTGGCACCGGACTGCAGCAGCACGCCGCCCAGCACCAGCGCATCGCGCGACAACCGCTGACGCAGCCGCGGCAGCACAAACACCAGTGCAATCGCCCCCCCACCCATGGACGCCAGCAACAGGGTGAAGGTGCCGGCACCGCCGCCCAGACCGCGCGCCACCAGCGGCAGCAAGGCCAGCAGGGCGGTGGAATGAAAGAAGAACAGCGCCACGCGCAGCAGCACCGCACGCAGGCGCGCCGACTGGCGCACAAACTGCACGCCGACACGCATGGCGCTGATGAGCCGCTCACGCCCCAGCGGGCTGGGCACATGTTCACGGCGCCAGCGCATGATGACAAAGCCGGAGACCAGCGACAACACGGCGTTGAGCACAAACACATATTCGCTGCCGGCACCGGCAATCAGCGCGCCCGCCACCAGCGGCCCGATGATGCGCGAGGCATTCATGGCCAGACCGTTAAGCGCCAGCGCCGCCGGCAACTGCGGGCGCGGCACCAGTTCGGGCACGATGGCGGCAAACACCGGCCAGCGCATGGCCAGTCCCACGCCATTGGCAAAAGTCAGCGCCAGCAGCAAGGGCGCAGTCATGCCGCCCATCACGATGGTGATGCACAGCATGACGGCAACAGCGGCCACCCAGAACTGCGTGATGATGAAGTAGCGCCGCCGGTCCAGGATGTCGGCCAGCGCGCCGCTGGGCAGGCCCAGCAGAAACACCGGCAGGGTCGATGCGGACTGAACCAGCGCCACCCAGATCGGCGAGGTGGTCAGCGAGGTCATCAGCCAGGCCGCCGCCACATCGTTCATCCACATGCAGATGTTGGCCGCCAGCCAGGTGAACCACAACATCCGGAACACCGGCGAGCTCAGCGGCGCCCAAGCCGACAGAGGCGCTTTATCGGACGGGGAGGCAGGAAGCGTGTTGTCGCCGGGGCTGGGTTCTGGCATGCGTTATTGTCCCCAAACTTTCATGCGCCGTCCCCGGCGGCAGCTCTTCACCCGCCCTTGAGTTCCCATATGCGGCCGATCTGGGCCGACAGTTCCATCGGGTCAAACGGCTTGTGGATCACATCGATGGCGCCCAGCGCCATGTATTGGGCCACCTCGGCGGCCTGCACCTTGGCGGTCATGAAAATCACCGGTGTCGTTGCCGTGGCCGGTAACGCGCGCAAGGCCTTCAGGGTGCTGGGACCGTCCATGCCCGGCATCATCACGTCAAGCAGCAGCAAGTCGGCGGCGGCGGCGGGCGCGGCAGCCAGCGCCTCGCTGCCGGACGCGCAGGCGGTCACCGCAAAACCTCCAACGGCTTCCAGCGCCATTTGGGCAACCATGCGGATATCGGGTTCGTCTTCCACATACAGGATGCGGGCAAGTGGTTTGGGCATGCGTGTGTCCTTGTCAATATGTGCGGGCCAGTAGGCAATCGAAAGTACGCACCGGCAAGCGAGTCTACCCGCTCAGCGGGGCAGGCTGGCCTGTAAGGCTGCCATGGCCAGCGATATCCCGGCATGTTGTTCAGGGCTCAATACCGCGCCGCTCTCGCCGGCCTGGGTCAGCAACAGTTCAAGCGACTTGGCAGCCAGGCCCACATCGCGAAAGCCCAGGGTTCCAGCGGTGCCCGCCAGCGTGTGGGCCAGTCGCTCCAGTTCAGCCAGCGCGGGCGGCGCAGCGCCGATGCTCACCGCCGCCCAGAGCGCCTGGAGTTGCGCCCATTTTTCCGGCAAGGTACGCTGGTAATCAGCGCGCTGCAGATCAAGAAATTGCTGAAATTGCTCTTGCGGTGTGCTCATGGTGTGGACTCCTGAGGCGATGTCGGTGGCTCGAACAGGGCCGCCACCATGTCGGACTGGGTGATGATGCCGACCAGTCGCCCGTCGTCGCCAGTGATGGGGATGTGGTGGTGGCCAGAGCCGCCAAACAGCGGTACCAGGTCCACCAGATAACGCTGCCTGCCGGCAACCCGAACCTGGCGCGTCATGATTTGCCCGACCACGGGCGGCTTTCCGGTCGGGCCGATGGCGCCCAGCAGCGTGCGCAGCCTGGCGTCCATGCCTTCGTAGCCTTTTATTCCGGCCGCGCGCATGAAGTCCGCCAGCGTGACGATACCCACGATACGGAAATCTGCGTCTACCACCGGCAGCGCCTTGATGCGACGCTCGCGCAGCAGGGCCCAGGCATCTTCCAATGGCGTGCGGTGGGTCACTGTGACCAGGTCACGCGACATGACGTCGGCACAGCGCACGCCGGCGAGCTTGCGCTGGTAGGCCTGCCACTTCACCTGCTCCAGCAGTGCTTGCAGGTCGTCACGACTGACGTCCAGCACCTGGTTGTAACGCGCCAGCACGGCGTCCAGATCGGCCTCGGCGTCGCGCACCTGCGCAGGTTTGCCGGTGTCGGTCGGCGCCGGCCGTTGCGCATGCGGATAAGGGCGCCGCGTTGCATTGTTCCAGGCCATGCCGGCGCAGGCCAGCAGGACGGAATTGACCAGCACCGGAAACAGCGCAAACCACGGGTTGGTGATGCCGCCCAGCACCATCATCAGCGCTGATGCGCCGCCGGGCGGATGCAGACAGCGCAAGGCCAGCATCAGCCCGACGGCCACACCTACCGCGACCGCCGCAGCCAGTTCGGGTGGTCCCAGCCAGCGCGCGCAGGCAATACCGACCAGCGCCGACAAGGTGTTGCCGCCCACCACCGACCAGGGTTGGGCCAGCGGGCTGGACGGCACACCGAACACCAGCACGGCGCTGGCCCCCATGGGCGCCACCAGCCAGGGCAGGCTGGCCAGCGCCGTGTCGACTGCAAGATGGCTGAGCCCCCCGGCCAGCAGGATTCCCAGAAATGCGCCCATAACGATGCGCCAGCGCTCGCGGGCATTGATGCGGGTGCGCGCTGGCCGCAGCGACTGCAGCCACAAAAACAAGCGTGCCGGGAAAGGCTCGCGCGCGGCATCCGCGCGGGGAGGGGGGAAACTCATGGTGGAAGGCACAGCTTACCGCAGCGCCCCAGGCATGGCGTTCAGCCCTTGCGCGCCCGTTCGTAGAGCGGCACAACCCGCGGCAGGTTGCGCTCCATGTCGGCGATCCGGGTGGCGCCGGCCGGGTGGGTGCTCAGCCACTGGGGCGGCGCGCCCTTGTTGGCATCCGCCATTTTTTGCCACAGGGTGATGCCGGCGCGCGGATTGAAGCCGGCGCGTGCGCCGAGCTCCATGCCGACCAGATCGGCCTCGGACTCGTCCTCGCGGCCGAAACGCAGATTGAGAAGTTGCACGCCGTAGCTGGCCACCGTCTGACCCAGGTCACCGAGCCCGAACAGCTGCGACAACAAGCTGGCACCTATGCTGGTGGCGGCCGACTTGCCCATGCGCTCACGTGCATGTTCGCGCAGCGCATGGGCCATTTCGTGGCCCATGATCATGGCCACCTCGTCGTCCGTGAGTTGCAGTTGCTCGAGGATGCCGGTGTAGAACGCGATTTTTCCGCCAGGCATGCAAAAGGCGTTGATCTGCTTGCTGCCGATCAGGTTGACCTCCCACTGCCAGGCCTTGGCGCGTGGATTCCAGGCTTCGGCGTGCGGAATGATGCGCTGGGCAATCCGGCGCAGGCGCTGTAATTGCGCATTGCTCGGCGGGGCCAGTGCATTCTGCGCCGCCGCCTCTTGCATCATCTTGGCGTACTGCTGTTTGGCGGCCTGCTCGATCTCTTCGGCCGGGACCAGCTTGGTGAAGCCGGAGTTGCCCCCCACCTGAACCCCGTCGTTCTGGCCCAGCGCCGGGACGGCGCCCAGCAACAGGGCGGTGGACAGGGCGGCAAGGTTCAGCGTCGAAGCGATTCTCATGGCATCTCCAATATTGACGGCGCCTTCGCACCGGGGTCACAGCGTATTATTCCCGCATGAGCGATACCGTACCCGAGAAAACGCAGCCTGCGCGTCAGCCGCCGCCGCATCCGGCCGTCGCTTCTGCGCCCGAAGCCGTGCCCGAAGTCGCGCCGACCAAGCCGGGCTGGGGGGAAACACTGCGGGTTTACCTCGAAGCCCCCACGCTGCGCATGCTGCTGCTGGGCTTTTCCGCCGGGCTGCCCCTGCTACTGGTGTTCGGCACGCTGAGCTTCTGGCTGCGTGAGGCCGGCATTGACCGGACCACCATCGGTTATCTGAGCTGGGTCGGGCTGGCCTACGGCTTCAAATGGGTCTGGGCGCCGCTGGTGGACCGGCTGCCGATTCCGCTGCTGACGCGTCTGCTCGGGCGCCGGCGCAGCTGGTTGCTGCTGTCGCAGACCGTCATCATGGCCGCGCTGGTCAGCATGGCGTTGACCGATCCGCGCGCGGCCTTGCTGCCGGTGGTCTGGTGCGCGCTGGCGGTGGCCTTTGCGTCGGCCACCCAGGACATTGCGCTCGACGCTTTCCGCATCGAGTCTGCCGATGCGCAGCGACAAGCGGCCCTGGCCGCCACCTACCAGACCGGTTACCGCATCGCGATGATCTGGGCCGGCGCCGGTGTGCTCTGGATTGCCGCGCGCGCCGAGGTGGTCGGTGGCGGTACCTACCAACATGGTGCCTGGCAGACCGCTTACCTGGTGATGGCCGCCTCCATGCTGCTGGGCATGCTCACGGTACTGTTTTCGCCGGAGCCGGCCCAGCGTGAAATGCTGCCGGCCCGCAACGCCGCCGAATGGCTCAAAAGCGCACTGGTCGAACCCTTCGCCGACTTTCTGCGCCGCTACGGCAAACACGCGCTGTTGATCCTGGCGCTGATTGCGGTGTATCGCATCAGCGACGTGGTGATGGGCATCATGGCCAACCCGTTTTACGTCGACATGGGCTACACGAAAGACGAGGTGGCCACCGTTACCAAGGTTTACGGGGTGTTGATGACTCTCGTCGGCGCTTTTGCCGGGGGCGCGCTGGCCATGCGTTTTGGTGTCATGAAGGTGCTGATGCTGGGCGCGGTGCTGAGCGCTGCCAGCAACCTGCTGTTTGCCTGGCTGGGCTCGCGCGGCCACGACGTGCAGGCGCTGATCTTCGTGATCTCTGCCGACAACCTGTCCAGCGGCATCGCCTCGGCAGCTTTCATTGCCTACCTGTCCAGCCTGACCAACATCAACTACTCGGCCACGCAGTACGCCTTGTTCAGCTCAATGATGCTGCTACTGCCGAAGTTTCTGGCGGGTTATTCCGGCAGCTATGTGGACAGCTTCGGCTACAGCCACTTCTTCACTGCGACGGCGCTGCTGGGCCTGCCGGTACTGCTGCTGGTTTGGCTGGCCTCCCGCATGAAATCGCCCTCTAGCCCTTGACCCACGGGCGCGAACAGCTATCAAAAGCATAGCTTGGTCGGGCCGACATCACAGCGGTTTACCTAACTTTACGGGCGCTTCAACGCGACTTGTTGGGGTGGGCGCAACATGAACTCCCAGGTCACTGACGGAGAACACCATGAGCGAACACCGCAGCAGCGCAACTTACCCCGCCGATGCCATCAGCCCCTTCACCGGCGCTGACGTACTCGGGCCTGACAGCACGGTCGCCAGTGGCTACACTGACCCTCACGCCCCCCAACGCCCAGCGAGCCAGACCATGACGCAACAACTCTTGATGATCGAGGACGATACCCGCCTGGCGGCGATGGTGGGCGAATACCTGAGCAAGTCGGGCTACGGCTTCACCCACGCGGTCGACGGTGCCAAGGGGCTGGAGGCACTGGCGACCACCAAACCTGACCTGGTGATCCTGGACCTGATGTTGCCCGACATGGATGGCCTCGAAGTCTGCCGGCGGATCAAGAGCCTGGGCGGCGACAGCGCCCGAACCGCCGTGTTGATGCTGACCGCCAAGGGCGACCCGATGGACCGCATCGTCGGCCTTGAAATCGGCGCCGACGACTACCTGCCCAAACCGTTTGAACCGCGCGAGTTGCTGGCGCGCATCCGCGCTGTCTTGCGCCGCGGCAGCGAGACGGGCAGCGCTGCCGGCACGCAAAAATCCATGCGTTTCGGCTCGCTCGAAATTGACCGTGACGCGCGCACCGTGCAGGTCAGCGGAAAAACCTGCGACCTCACCTCCTACCAGTTCGACCTGCTGGTGGCACTGGCTGAACGCGCCGGCCGCGTTCTCAGCCGCGACCAGATCATGGAAGCCGTGCGGGGCCGCGAGCTTGAGGCCTTTGACCGCTCCATTGACGTTCACATGGGCCGCATCCGCAGTGCCATTGAAGTCGATGCCAAGGATCCCAAACGCATTCTGACCGTGCGCGGCGTGGGGTATGTTTTTGCCAAGCAGCAGGACTGAAGTGCCCCACGGCGTCGGTTGACCTATGTGGGTTCGTTTTACCTCCCATCTGTATGTGCGCATCTGGCTGGCCGTGGTCGCCACGGTGGTCGTGCTGGCTTTTCTCGTCGGTGCGGCCTGGCAACTGAGTACCGATCCGCCACAACTGCCCATCCGTGAAGTCCTGGTGCACAACAGCGCCGGTGAGGTCATCGGCAAGGCCCAGACCAAACCCGACCGCAAGCTTGGCGAAGGGCTGGAATTCAAGGTGCAGACGCTGGACGGACAGAATCTGCACCTGGTGTTGCCGCGTCCCAAACGGCCGCCGACCAACTCCTGGACCAAGCCGCCCTTCGGCTTTGGCTGGATGCTGGGTGTGGTGGCGCTGGCGGTGGCACTGGGCACCTACCCCATCGTGCGCCGCCTGACGCAGCGCCTGGAGGGCCTGCAGCGCGGTGTCGAGCGCTGGGGTGACGGCGACCTGTCGGCGCGTGTCTCGGTCAATGGCAGCGACGAGGTGGCCTTCCTGGCAGAGCGTTTCAACCACGCGGCCGAGCGCATCGAGACACTGATGGACACCCAGAAGTCGCTGCTTGTCTCCCACAAGTCGCTGCTGGCCAACGCCTCCCACGAGTTGCGCTCGCCGCTGGCCCGTATCCGCATGGGGCTGGAACTCATGAGCGAAGGCGCCGGGTCGTCGCAACGCGCTGAAATCTCACGCAGCATCAACGAGCTGGACCAGTTGATTGACGAAATCTTGCTGGCCAGCCGGCTTGACGCGCGCCAGACCGACGCCGAACCGTTCGAGACCCTGGACCTGACCGGCCTGGCCGCCGAGGAATGCGCCCGTGTGCAGGCCGAGCTTGGCACCGCCGCGCAAACCCATAGCCTGACAGTGCAGGGCTCGCCGCGCCTGCTGCGCCGCCTGATCCGCAACCTGCTGGAAAACGCCAGGCGTTACGGCACGGGCGAGATCAGCCTGGAGCTGTCGCAGTCGGGAATGGGCACGCGCGAAAGCGTGGTGATCCGCGTCAACGACCGCGGCCCCGGCGTTCCCGCCAACCAGCGCGAGCGCATTTTCGAGCCGTTCTACCGCCTGCCGGGCGCCAGCGAGCGAGAGGGCGGCGTCGGTCTGGGCCTGGCGCTGGTCAAGTCCATCACCGAGCGCCACGGCGGCACAGTGCGCTGCGAAGACCGGCCAGGCGGCGGTGCGTCTTTCGTGGTGGAGTTGCCGGTGTTGGCTGTCGCCCAGGCTTCCAGAAGCCCGTCGCAATAATCACAGGCGAAACAGGTGCTGTTTTTTGCACTTGTTCATGCTGAAAGAGACACTTCTCCCCTATTTAGGGGATGCCGTGCAGGCAGCATCGCCCCTACAGTCCTGTTGTTGCTGTGACAACACTGTGAATCAACAACAAGGCAAAGGCGAGGAACCCCAGGTCGATCAACAGGCCTTCTCATCTCAACGACACCCTCGAAAGAGGGTTTTGACCAGCCACCGGAAGGTGGCTTTTTTTTGCCTGGCCCCTGCCAGCACCGCGTTACCATCGGTACCCGCCACCACCCGCCACCAGGAGTTTCACCGTGACCTCACCCGATCAGGCAGCACCCGTTTCTCAAGGCTTTTCGCCAGCGCCGCATGAGCGACTCCCGATGATGGCTTCGCAAGCGATGTCGGCGGCGCAGCGTGAAGCCGCCGACGCCTTGATCGCGGGCCCGCGCAAGGCCGTGCTGGGCCCCTTTATTGCGCTGCTGCGCAGTCCAGACCTGATGGCACGGGTCGGCAAGGTCGGCGAATACCTGCGGTTTGACTGCCTGCTGGAGGTCCGCATCCGGGAACTTGCGATGTGCCTGGTGGCGCGCCATGTGAGCAACCAGTTCGAGTGGCTGATGCATGCGCCGCTGGCGCTCAAGGCCGGCGTGGCACAGGGCGTTCTTGATGCCGTCGCCGCCGGCAAGTACCCGCACAGCGCAGCCGCCGACGAAGCCGCCGCGATCGACCTGGTGACTGAACTGTTGGCCCACCACGGCGTGTGCGACGCGACTTATGCGGCCGCGCTGGCGGTTTTCGGCGAACAGGGCGTGGTCGAGTTGACGACGCTGGTCGGTTATTTCGCGATGGTCTGCTGGGTCATGAACGTGGCGCGCACACCGGGCCAGCCGCAGGCTGGCTTCGGCGCGCTCGATGCTTTTCCGGCTTAGGGAAGCGCTGTCAGTACCCGTGCAGCGCTGATGTCCTTGAGGCAACGGGTGTGGCCCAGTGGACAGTCGCGCTCGAAGCAGGGCGCGCAGTCCAGCGGCGGCTGGTAATCCGGATCGTTCTTGAGCCACAACACAGTTGCTAGTTCACTCAAGGGTGGTGTGTGCAGCGGGCTGGACGACCCGAAGATCGCGACCTGCGGCACGCCAAAAGCCGCCGCCACATGCATCAAGCCCGAATCGTTGCTGACCACCTGCCGGGCGGCGGCGATGGCACACAGGGCCTGAACCAGCGTGGTTTTGCCGGCGAAGTTCAGGCATTTTCCCGTCT
Organism: Polaromonas sp.; assembly: GCF_043778355.1. Taxonomy (GTDB): domain Bacteria; phylum Pseudomonadota; class Gammaproteobacteria; order Burkholderiales; family Burkholderiaceae_C; genus Polaromonas. Next base: position 13,556 of record NZ_JAYWHI010000009.1, on the reverse strand, counting down.
GCAAGGCGTTGACCGGAGCCGCGATTTCTTCACACAGCGCCGCCTCTTTGCCGGAGCCGAGCAGCACCACAGTCACATCCAGGCTTTGCGCCAGTGCCGAAAAATGCGCGGCCGGCCAGCGTTTGGCGGGACCGTACTCGGCGCCGGGCGCAAACACCACATAAGCGCCGCGCTGCAGGCCAAGTTCGGCCAGCGCCTGGGCCACCTCGGCCGGCGGCATGGTCAGCACGGGCCGGTCCGTGGCCAGGTCGGTGTCGCCACTGAGCGCCGAATAAAACGCCACCATGGGCGGGCGCTTTCCCTTGAGCGGATTTTTCAGGCGATGTGTCAGCAGGCCGATGCGCGCTTCCCCGAGGTAACCGATGCGTTTCGGGATGCCGGCCAGCAAGGGGAGCAAGGCGCTTTTCAATGAGTTCGGCAGCACATAGGCGGTATCGAACTGGCCGGCGATACGTTTTGCGAGTGCGCGGCGCGCCTTCAGTTGCAGCCCGCCGTGCGCAAACGGGAACTCAATCACCTCGTGCACATGTGGCATCGCACGGTACACCGGCGCCACCCAGGGCAGCGCGCCGACCGTGAGCTGCTCACCGCGCGCATGCAGACGCCGCAGCAGCGGTTCGGTCATGACCGCATCGCCTATCCACTGCGGGGCGATGACGAGGGAACGGCGCGAGTTATCTGACATGGCTTCCGTTCGCCCTGAGCTTGTCGAAGGGTGTTTGCAAACTGCGATGTCTGAAGAAGGCTTCGACAGGCTCAGCCCGACCGGCCAGGTCAGTGACCGGCGCCGACGTGCTCGCCTGCTTTCAGCGCGTAAGTCGTGCCGCAATACGGGCACTTGGCCTGACCGGTGCGCGCCACATCCAGGTAAACCTTGGGATGGCTGTTCCAGATCTTCATGTCCGCCTTGGGACTGGGGCAGAACACCCCGCCCTGGGCGTTCAGGTCTTTGGCCAGCAGTTCAACGGTAAAGGAGGTACTCATGATCAGACCTTGGCCAACCAGGATGCGTATTTGGGGTTGCGCCCGTTCACGATATCAAAAAACGCTGCCTGAATTTTCTCGGTGATGGGCCCGCGCGAGCCGCCGTCACCCCGGTTGCCGATCTCGACCCGGTCCAGCTCGCGGATGGGTGTGACTTCGGCGGCAGTGCCGCTGAAAAATGCTTCGTCGGCGATGTAGATTTCATCACGCGTGATCGGCTTCTCCCGGATCGTGATGCCAAGGTCCGCGCAAATTGAAAAAATCGTGTTTCGGGTGATGCCATTGAGCGCACCGGCGCTGGAGTCGGGCGTATACACCACGCCCTTGCGCACCACAAACACGTTTTCACCCGCACCTTCGGACACAAAGCCCTGCGGGTCCAGCAACAGCGCTTCGTCGTAGCCTTCGTCGGTGGCTTCCATGTTGGCCAGAATCGAGTTGGTGTAGTTGCTCACCGCCTTGGCATGGACCATGGTGATGTTGACGTGATGCCGGGTGAAGCTTGATGTCTTCACACGAATGCCGCGCCGCAAGCCCTCATCGCCCAGATACGCACCCCAGGGCCAGGCCGCGACCATCAGGTGAATTTTGTTGCCTTTTGGCGAGACGCCGAGTTTTTCGGAGCCGATCCAGGTCAAGGGACGGATGTAGCAGCTTGGCAGCTTGTTGACCCGCACCACGTCCAGCGTGGCCTGCATGACCTCGGCCGGGGTAAACGGAATTTGCATGCGCAGGATTTTGGCGCTGTTGAACAGGCGCTCGGTGTGTTCTTCCAGGCGGAAGATGCCGGTACTGCCGTCCTGCAAATGGTAAGCCCTCACGCCTTCAAATGCGCCGCAGCCGTAATGCAGGGTGTGGGTCAGGACATGGATTTTGGCGTCACGCCAATCGACCATCTGGCCGTCCATCCAGATTTTGCCGTCACGGTCTGCCATGGAAGGGGGAAGGGGGGACATGGTGCGAATCCTCGGTGGGTGTGTCTGTAAATAGCTGCCGCGCGCCGGGTTCCCTTGCGGCAAACCCGAAGGGATTATTTTACGGGGACGGCGGCGCCTGGCCGGAATCGGTGGGCGCGGGTCCCTGCTGGTCCGGCTGCACCGGCCGGAACAGCTCGTAATGACTCAGCTTGCCGCCAACAAAGGTGCAGGTCACCGACGAGCCGGCGGTATCGGTCCAGACGAAGATTTCGGGCTGCGTATCTTTCGCCGAGCGCAAGGCGCCGAGGGAACGCGTCATGGCCACCACATGCATCAGCGTGAGCCCCGGCCTGAGCTTGGCGTTGAGCATGACGGCGCTGGCAACATAACCGATGGGCTGGTCGGACGCCCGCCTGAGCACCTGCATCATGCGGGTGAAATGCAGCAACACCCACATGAGCAAGCCGCCGACGGCCGCAGCCACACCCGGCCAGCCAAAGCCACGGTAGGCCAGCACAACCACAGCCACACCGGCGATCGGAACAAGAATTTTCTGGAAGTACATCGCGCTATTTTCGCAGGCAACGAACGCCAGCCTGATGCGGAGAGTGCGTAGCCGGCCATCGCCCCGCAGTTTTAGAACATTTTTGACCTTTAGCCCATACCCAGTCGATGCAATCAGCTATTTATTTGATAGCAATTCGGAGTCCTGGGTACCACTCACGCCAGGCTGCGCACCAGATCAATCGCCTGCTCCACCCGCTCGACCGCATGGATGGTCAGACCCTCGATGGGCTTTTTCGGCGCATTGGCCTTGGGCACCACGGCGACGCTGAAGCCGAGCTTGGCGGCTTCCTTCAGGCGCTCCTGACCACGCGGTGCGGGGCGCACCTCGCCGGCCAGGCCGACCTCGCCAAAAGCAATAAAACCCTTGGGCAGCGGCTTGCCGCGCAGGCTGGAGGTGATGGCCAGCATCACCGACAGATCGGCCGCCGGTTCGCTGATGCGCACGCCGCCGACCGCGTTGACAAACACGTCCTGGTCCATACAGGCAATGCCGGCGTGGCGGTGCAGCACCGCCAGCAGCATGGCCAGCCGGTCGCGGTCCAGGCCCACTGACAGCCGGCGCGGGCTCGGGCCGCCGCTGTCGACCAGCGCCTGGATCTCGACCAGCAGGGGCCGCGTGCCTTCGAGAGTGACCAGCACGCAACTGCCGGGCACCGGTTCGCTGTGCTGACTCAAAAAGATCGCGCTGGGATTCGTCACGCCCTTGAGGCCTTTTTCGGTCATCGCGAACACGCCGATTTCGTTAACCGCGCCAAAACGGTTTTTGATCGCGCGCACCAGCCGGAAGCTCGAATGGGTGTCGCCCTCGAAATACAGCACGGTGTCGACCATGTGTTCGAGCACGCGCGGGCCGGCCAGCGCGCCTTCTTTGGTGACATGGCCGACCAGGATGATGCAGACGCCGCTGGCTTTGGCTGCACGCGTCAGGTGGGCGGCGCATTCGCGCACTTGCGCCACCGAACCGGGCGCGGACGTGAGCTGGTCTGAATACACGGTCTGGATCGAGTCGATCACGGCCACCGCCGGTTTGGTGGCTTCCAGCGTGGCGAGGATTTTTTCGAGCTGGATCTCCGCCAGCACCTTGACCTGCGAACCGTCCAGCCCGAGCCGGCGCGAACGCAGCGCGACCTGGGCGCCGCTTTCTTCGCCTGTGACGTACAGCGTGTCCAGCCCGGCCCGCTGCAGCGAATCAAGCGCCTGCAGCAGCAAGGTCGATTTGCCGATGCCGGGGTCGCCACCAATCAGCACCACACCGCCTTCGACAATCCCGCCACCGAGCACACGGTCCAGTTCCTCGTGCCCGGTAGGTGTGCGCGCCATGTCGGAGGCTTCGATGTCGGCGAGGGTGGCGACTTCCGACGGTTTGGCCAGCGAAGCGAACCGGTTTTTGACTGGCGAGGCGCTTTCGGCGGCCGATTCGACCAGCGTGTTCCAGGCGCCGCAATGCGGGCATTTGCCAAGCCACTTGGGGCTGGTGCCGCCGCATTCGGTGCAGCTGTAAATCGTCTTGTCTTTGGCCATGCCGGATATTACTGTATTTATACACAGTACGGGTAAGTCCTGCAGCATCCGATCAGGGGCAAGCGCTGTTTTCATTTAACATGTTAAATAAATGGCCCGCACCGCATGACACCGCCTTTTACCCACCGCAATTTGCCCCGCCTGCTGCTGCAGGCGCGCGAGTCCGTGATGGCACACACCCGGCCACAATTGCGCGAACACGCGCTGAGCGACCAGCAGTGGCGCGTGCTGCGGGTGCTGGGCGAACACGGCGTGGTGGAAACCGGCAAGGTGGCGCGCGAGGCCTTCATCATTGGCCCCAGCTTGACCGGCGTCTTGAGCCGGATGGAGCGCGACGGCCTGATCCGCCGCGCGCGTGACCCGGCCGACCAGCGCCGCAGCGTGGTCGAGGCCACCGACAAGGGCATGAAACTGGTCAGCACCCTGTCGCAAACCATCGAAGCGCATTACGCGTGGATGGAGACATCCCTGGGCAAGGACAAGCTGGCACAGCTTTACGCCTTGCTCGACGAAGTCATTGACCTGGAGCAGCCATGAGCTGGATGCCTGAAGGCACTGTCTACGGCACCTTGCTGAACTTTCACGGCGAGCTCACCGCGTTGGCGCCGCAGATGACGCAGCCACCCTACAAGACGCCGCCGAAAGCGCCGGTGCTGTATGTCAAGACCGCCAACACCTGGAGCGCGCACGGCGCGCCCATTGCCGTGCCGGCGCGCGTGCCCGAGGTCGAGATCGGCGCCACCATCGCGATGGTGATCGGGGAGCACGGTCAGGTGGCCGGCTATGTTCTGGTGAACGACCTGTCGGTGCCGCACACCAGCTTTTTCCGCCCGCCCGTCAAGTTCAAAAACCTGGACGGTTTTCTGGGCGTCGGTGAGCGCATGCTGATGGCGGATCATGCTGGCGATCCTTTGACCTTCAGGCTGGAAGTGCGCATCAACGGTGATCTGAAACAGACCGTCGACTTTTCGCAACTGGTGCGCCCTGCCGCGCGGCTGCTGGCGGACGTAGGCGAATTCATGACCCTGCGCCCCGGCGATGTGCTGATGCTCGGGTGTGACGCGGGACGCCCGCTCGCCAAAGCCGGCGATCAGATCGACATCTCGGCGCCGGGATTCGCCACATTGAGCAACACCCTGGTGGCGGAGACTTCATGAGACATGCACGGGTCATCCACCAAGGCACCATCCACAACGCTACGCCCCGAGACGGCCAACTCCTGCTCGACACCGGCCAGCTCGTCGCTGAAGACACGGTACGCTGGCTGCCGCCGCTGGCGCCCACCCCGCGCCCGCGGACCATCCTGGCGCTGGGTCTGAACTACGCCGACCACGCGAAAGAGCTCGAATTCAAGGCACCCGATGAACCACTGGTTTTTATCAAGGGCGAAAGCACGCTCATCGGCCATCGGCAATTGACGCGTCGGCCCAATGACGCGCAGCTCATGCATTACGAGTGCGAGCTGACCATCGTGGTTGGCAGAACTGCAAAAAAAGTGAAGCGTGATGACGCCGCTGGCTTCATCGCCGGCTACACCATCGCCAACGACTACGCGATCCGCGACTACCTGGAGAACTGGTACCGTCCGAACGTGCGCGTGAAAAACCGGGACACCTGTACACCGCTGGGCCCCTGGCTGGTCGATGCGGCTGACATCGCCGACCCGATGGCGCTGGCGCTACAGACCACCGTCAACGGAAAGGTCACGCAAGCCGGCAACACGAAAGACATGATTTTTGACGTGAACTTCCTGGTTGAATACTTCAGCAGCTTCATGACCCTGCAGCCGGGCGATCTGATCCTGACCGGTACGCCCGACGGTGTGGTCGATTGCCGCCCCGGCGATGTCGTCGTCACAAGCATCGGCGGCTTGGGCGACCTCATCAACACGATTGAACAGACATGACAAAAATTGATCACCTCATCAACGGCAAGACCGTTGTGGGAAGCAGTTATTTCGAGACTGTCAATCCCGCTACGCAGGAAGTTCTTGCGGAGGTCGCTTCGGGCAGTGAGGCCGAAGTCAACGCCGCTGTCGGCGCCGCAAAAGAAGCCTTTCCAAAATGGGCGGGCATGGCAGCGCCGGCACGCGCCAGAATCATCCGCAAGCTCGGCGACCTGATCGCTGCGCATGTGCCGGAAATCGCGCAGATGGAAACCAATGACTGCGGCCAGGTGATCGCCCAGACCGGCAGGCAACTGATCCCGCGCGCTGCCGACAACTTCTATTACTTCGCCGAGATGTGCACCCGTGTCGATGGCCACAGCTACCCGACCGAAACGCACCTGAACTACACGCTGTATCACCCGACCGGCGTCTGTGCGCTGATCTCGCCATGGAACGTGCCCTTCATGACGGCCACGTGGAAGGTCGCGCCCTGCCTGGCCTTTGGCAACACCGCCGTACTCAAGATGAGCGAGCTGTCGCCGATGACGGCCGCGCGGCTGGGCGAGTTGGCACTCGAAGCCGGCATTCCACCGGGCGTGCTCAACATCGTGCATGGCACCGGCAAGGACGCCGGCGAACCGCTGTGCCGGCACCCGGACGTGCGCGCGATTTCGTTCACCGGATCGACCGCCACCGGCAACCGCATCGTGCAGGCCGCGGGCCTGAAAAAATTCAGCATGGAGCTGGGCGGCAAGTCGCCGTTTGTGATCTTCGAGGACGCGAACCTGGAGCGCGCACTCGACGCCGCGATTTTCATGATCTTCTCCAACAACGGTGAGCGCTGCACGGCCGGCTCACGCATCCTGGTGCAGCAGTCGATCTACGCCGACTTCGCCGCGAAGTTTGTGGAACGCGCCCAACGCATCAAGGTCGGTGACCCGCTGGACGAGTCGACCACGATAGGCCCAATGATTTCGCAGGGCCATCTGGCCAAGGTGCGCAGCTACATCGAGCTGGGCCCGAAAGAAGGCGCCACCCTGCTGTGCGGCGGCCTCGGCGCACCAGACCTGCCGGACCGGGTGAGAAAGGGCAATTACGTCCTGCCGACAGTGTTTGGCGACGTGGACAATCACATGCGCATCGCGCAGGAAGAAATTTTCGGTCCGGTCGCCTGCCTGATCCCGTTCAAGGACGAGGCCGAGGCGATTCGCCTCGCCAACGACACAGCCTACGGGTTGTCCAGTTATGTGTGGACCGAAAACATCGGCAAGGCGCACCGCGTCGCCGCCGCTGTGGAAGCCGGCATGTGTTTCGTCAACAGCCAGAACGTGCGCGATCTGCGCCAGCCCTTTGGCGGCACCAAGGCATCGGGAACCGGCCGCGAAGGCGGCACCTGGAGTTATGAGGTGTTCTGCGAGCCGAAAAACGTGGCGGTATCCCTCGGGTCGCACCCGATTCCGCATTGGGGAGGCGCATGAATGCGCTCCCCCTTGGGGTTAATGGGACGCCCCCCTCCCCATCCCTCCCCTCGAGGGGAGGGTGTTACAGCCTGAGGACTCGTCATGGGTAAGCTAGCCCTCGCGGCCAAAATCACACATGTCCCCTCCATGTACCTGTCGGAGTTTCCGGGCCCCAACTTCGGATGCCGCGACGCCGCCATCGCGGGCCACAAGGAGATCGACCGCCGCTGCCGCGCGCTCGGCGTGGATACCATTGTGGTGTTCGACGTGCACTGGCAGGTCAACAGTGAATACCACATCAACTGCGGGCCGAAGTTCGAGGGCAACTACACCAGCAACGAGCTGCCGCATTTCATCAAGAACATGCCCTATGCCTACCCTGGCAACCCGGCGCTCGGCCACCTGATGGCCGACAAAGCCAATGCCATGGGCGTGAAAAGCCGCGCACATTCGGACACCTCGCTCGAACTCGGCTACGGCACGCTGGTTCCCATGCGTTATATGAACAGCGACCAGCACTACAAGGTCATCAGCATCAGCGGCTGGTGCGACTGGCACGACCTGGCAGAGTCCGGGCGTTTCGGCCTGGCGGTGCGCAAAGCCATCGAGGAGGACTACGCCGGCACTGTTGCGGTGTTTGCCAGCGGCTCGCTGTCACACCACTTTGCCGACAACGGCCGCGCGCCCGAATTCATGCACAAGGTCTACGATCCATTCCTGGAGCAGGTGGACCAGCGTGTGATCGACCTCTGGAAAGCCGGCGACTGGAAAACATTTATCGGCATGTTGCCCATGTACGCCGACAAGTGCTGGGGCGAAGGCGACATGCACGACACCGCCATGCTGCTGGGCCTGCTCGGTGGGAACAGCTACGCCGCGCCGGTGGAAATCGTCACGCCCTACTTCGGCAGTTCGGGCACCGGACAGATCAATGCGATTTTTCCGGTCACGCCGTTGTCGGATTCGACCGACTGACTGGACTCACATGCCCCATCTCGTCATCCTCTACACCCCCAACCTGGAAGCGCAGGCCGACATGACGGCGCTGTGCCGCAAGCTGGCCGACATCATGCTGGCCACGCGCGACGAGGAAGGCAAGCAGGTCTTTCCCACCGGCGGCACACGCGTGCTGGCCTACCCCGCAGCGCACTACGCAGTGGCCGACGGCAAGGGCGACTACGGCTTTATCTACCTGAACCTGCGGATGGCCAGCGGCCGCTCGGGTGCTACAAAAAAGAGAGCTGGAGACGCCCTATTGGCAGGGGCTAAAAGCCATTTCGGGACGCTTTTCGAGCGACAGGCCGTCGGCATGACGCTGCAGATTGACGAAAGCCCGGGCCAGGTCTACGACGGCAAACACAGCAGCCTGCATCCCCTGTTCAACAAATGACTTGTCTCTGCTGTCATTGCGGCCTTGAGCCGCAATCCACTGCCACGACTACCTGGATTGCGGCTCAAGGCCGCAATGACACCGCCTGTGTTTGATCAGCCACGCATCGCCCTGCTCGCCGCCGAACTGCACCACAGCGAGAAGTCGCGCGTGCAGGTCGAACATTTCTCCAAACGCTTCCCGGGCATGACGGTCGAAGACGGCTACGCGATTTCACGCGCCTGGGTGAAGATGAAAACCGCCGAAGGCCGCAGCGTCCGCGGCCACAAGATCGGCCTGACCTCGCGCGCCATGCAGATCTCCAGCCAGATCGACGAGCCCGATTACGGCACCTTGCTGGACGACATGTTTTTCGAGCCAGGCGAGCTTCCCTCCGCCCGCTTCATCGCACCGCGTGTCGAGGTCGAGCTGGCTTTCATCCTGAAGAAGAAACTGGAAGGTACACACATCACCATCGATGATGTTCTCAACGCCACCGACTACGTGCAGCCGGCCATCGAAATCATCGACGCGCGCATTGAGCAGCTCGATCGCCACAGCAAAGCCATGCGCAAGGTGCAGGACACCATCAGCGACAACGCCGCCAACGCCGGCATCGTGCTGGGCGGGCGCAGGGTCTCCCCGCGCGAGGTCGATCTGCCCTGGATTGGCGCCATCCTGCGTCAGAACGGCGTGGTCGAGGAAACCGGCCTGGCTGCCGGCGTGCAGGGCCACCCCGCCATCGGTGTGGCCTGGCTGGCGATGAAACTCTCGCCCTGGGGCGAATGCCTGCAGGCCGGCGAGGTTGTGCTGGCCGGTTCCTTCACCCGGCCAGTGGTGGCCACAACCGGCGACGTGTTCGCCGCCGACTATGGGCCACTGGGCCGTTTCGAATTTCGTTTTTCTTGAGAGCTTTGACATGCAAACACCCCTCAATACCTTCAAGCAGGCCATCGCCACCCAACAAACGCAAATCGGCCTGTGGGTCAGCCTGGCCGACGCTTACAGCACCGAGATCTGCGCCGGCGCCGGTTTCGACTGGCTGCTGCTCGATGGTGAACATGCGCCCAACGATGTGCGCAGCATCCTGGCGCAGTTGCAGGTGGTGGCGGCTTACCCTTCACACCCGATTGCGCGCGTGCCCATGGGCCACGGCCATGTCGGCGAAGCGCTGATCAAGCAGTATCTGGATATCGGCGTGCAGACGCTGCTGGTGCCCATGGTCGATACCGCGGCGCAGGCCACCGCCCTGGTGCGCGCCACGCGCTACCCGCAATACGATACACAGGGCCAGGACATCGGCGGCATACGCGGCATGGCCGGCGCGCGGGCCTCGCGCTGGGGCCGCATTCCCGGCTATGCCCATGAGGCCAATGCGCAGGTGTGCCTGCTGGTGCAAGCCGAAACTCAAGCCGCGCTGGACAACCTGGACGCGATTGCCGCCGTCGACGGTGTCGATGGTGTCTTTATCGGCCCAGCCGATCTGTCGGCTTCGCTCGGTCATGTCGGCAACCCCGGTCATCCCGACGTCCAGGCGGCGATTGAATCGGCCATCAAGCGCATCATCAAAGCCGGCAAGGCGGCCGGCATCCTGACCACTGACGAAAAGCTGGCGCGTCACTACATCGCCCTGGGCTGCAGCTTTGTCGCAGTTGGCCTGGACACCCACTTGCTGGTGCGCCACACCAGTGCGCTGGCCGCGACCTTCAAGGCCGACGTCAGGGTCGCGCCCGCCGGCAAGACCTACTGATAGATATACATCCGGAGCCTGAACCATGAACGCCGTCCTGAACCCACCGCCCGCCGCCATGCATCCCGAGGAGTGGGCGGCGCGCCTGCAACTGGCCGCCTGTTATCGCGTGTTTGCAATGCTGGGCTGGACCGAGATGATTTACAACCACATCACCGTGCGCCTGCCCGACAGCGTGACCGGCGGAGACAAACAGTTTCTGATCAACCCCTTCGGCCTGCATTATTCGGAAGTCACGGCCAGCAATCTGCTCAAGATCGACCTCAAGGGCAACAAGCTCGACACCAACCCCTGGCCCGTCAACCCGGCCGGCTTCACCGTACATGCGGCCATCCACAACGGTCTGACCGGTGCGCATTGCGTGATGCACACCCACACCACCGCCGGCATCGCGGTCGCCTGCACGGCCGGCGGACTGGCACAGAACAACTTTTACTCGGCGCAATTGCACGACCTGGTGGCCTACCACGACTTCGAGGGCATCACCATTCACGCCGACGAAGCGCCGCGCCTGCTGAAAAACATCGGCGACAAGCCAGTGATAATCCTGCGCAACCACGGCCTGCTGGCCTGGGCGCCGACCTTGCCGCTGTGTTTTGTGCGGCTGTGGACCTTGCAGCGGGCCTGCGACATCCAGCTCGCGCAGGCGGCCATGGGCCCGGCGATTGCCGTGACGGAGGCGGTGGCCAAAAAGACCACCCACGACTCTTTCCAGTTCGACGCGCAGTTTGGCGCTGGCCAGGATGTGTTCGATGCGCTGGTGCGGCAGGTCGACCGGATCGACGACAGCTATAAAAAGTAGAGCATGTTACGCATACCACACAAGGGCTGGAGGCTGATTTGACCATTAAAAGAGTAGGTATCTACGGCGCCGGCGCGATTGGCGGCTGGATGGGCGTGAAGCTGGCGCAGGCGGGCTGCGATGTCAGCGTGGTGGCACGCGGCACGACACTGGCGGCGCTGCAGCAACACGGCTTGCGGCTTGAGTCTGCACGCCCTTCGACAGGATCAGGACAATCGGAAGTCATGTCCGTCCAGGTCAAGGCCAGTGAAGACCCGGCGGCACTCGGCGTGCAGGACCTGGTGATCATCGCCGTCAAGGCACCGGCATTGGCAGACGTTGCAAAAGTCATCGCGCCGCTGCTCGGCCCGCACACCATGGTGCTGACCGCGATGAACGGCGTGCCCTGGTGGTTTTTTGAAGGTTTTGGCGCACAGTACAGCGGCACCCGCCTGAAAGCGGTGGACCCGGACGGCGCGATCGCCCGCGCGATTGCGGCGCACCATGTCATCGGCTGCGTCGTGCATGCGAGCTGTTCGCTGAACAGCCCCGGTTTTGTGAAGAACCACTTCGGCAACAAACTTTTCATCGGTGAGCCCTCTGGCGAAAAAACCGCGCGGGTGCAGGCACTGGCGGCGCTGCTGGAACAAGCCGGCCATGAAGTCGCCGTGTCGGAGCAGATCCAGAAAGACACCTGGTACAAGCTCTGGGGCAACATGACGGTGAATCCGATCAGCGCCTTCACCGGCGCCACCACCGACCTGATCCTGGGCGACCCGCTGGTGCGTGATTTCATCTCGAAGGTGATGCTCGAAGCCAAAGAAATTGGTGCGCGCATCGGCATCCCAATAGCCCAACAGCCGGAAGACCGGCACGCGGTCACCCTCAAACTCGGCGCCTTCAAGACCTCGATGCTGCAGGACGTGGAGGCCGGCAAGGCGGTGGAGCTCGATGCCCTGGTGACGGTGGTGAAGGAGCTGGGCGAGTTGACGCAGGTGCCCACACCTTTCACCGATGCGCTGCTCGGCTTGTCGCGCCTGCATGCCCGCGTCCGCGGTTTGTACTGATGGCCAGCACCAAAGCCATCAGTGGCACCGCCTTCGCCACCTTGCTGCTGATCGCGCTGATGATGGGCGCCAACCATGTGGCGGCGCGCATTGCCTTCAACAACGGCGTCGACGTCGCCACCGCGGTGGTGTTCCGCAGCGGCGTCACCACCCTGGTGATCGTTGCGCTGCTGGCCGTGGCGCGTGTGCATGTCCGCTTCAGCGCGCGCCACAAGCGCATGTTGCCGCTGATTGGTCTGCTGATCGGCATCCAGAGCCTGTGCCTGTATTCGGCCGTGGCACGCCTGCCGGTGGCGCTGGCCCTGCTGGCCTTCAACACCTACCCGATCTGGACGGCGTTATGGGCCGCCGTGGTGTACCGGCAGCATCCCGAACGCGCCATGCTGATCGCCATGCCGGTGATCCTGCTCGGGCTGGCGCTGGCACTCGACGTCTTCGGCGCGGCCTCGGGCCTGGGCGCGTCGGGCCAATGGGCGCGCATAGGTGCGGGCGTGGCGTTTGCGCTCGCTGCGGCCGCCACCTTCGGGCTGGCCCTGGTGATCACGCAGCAGGAAACCGCCGACGTGGACGGGCGTGTGCGCACCGCCACCACCATGACAGTGGCCGGCTTGATTGCCTTGAGCTTGGTCGGCGCGCAGGGCGGCTTTCACCTGCCGCAGGCGGCGGCCGGCTGGGTCGGACTGGCGGCACTGACCTTTCTCTACGGCACGGCTTTCACCATCATGTTCACGGTGCTGCCCAAACTCGGTGTGGTCGGCAATTCGGCCATCATGAATGTGGAGCCGGTGTTTGCGCTGGTGCTGGCCTGGCTGATCCTGGGCCAGTCGATTGCACCGGTGCAGGTGGCCGGCGCGCTGCTGGTGGTCGGCGCGGTGATGGTGCTGGGGCTGAGGAAGCGCTGAACTTGCCAGCGCCGCGCCGCAGTGGAAAGCCTCAACACCCCGGTGTGCAAAAGACCGCAGGACTGAACTCCCCACTCCCTCCCCCCGCCCCTCCCTCGCCCCGCTGGGCGATGGCGGGGAGCTTCATTTGGCCGCGTGCGCTGCGCTCGCGTGCAAACATGACGGCCGCTTGGGAGTCCCGTCCCTGAAGCGCTGCGCGCTTCAGGGGCTCCGGGATTTTGTCCCCGCATTGGTCTTTCTTCCATCCCCCAACCCGTCGGGCTGGGCCGAGGAGCGCAGGTCAAAGCGGATCAGGGCTTGCGATTGTCTGAGGTTCTATATTTTTCGTCAAACTGGCTTGGGCACCAATC
>NZ_JAYWHI010000008.1:0-35711 GCF_043778355.1 Polaromonas sp. | reverse complement strand
TTGCAAGGGCTAAAACTTTTTTGTGGCGGGCGCGAGCCGTTACACCACGTTTGACGCGAGGCATGTGAGTACTCCTTGTTCGTCGTTAATTAAATGCCCATGCCCGGAAGCATTTGCGCCATGTGACCCATGTTGGTCTCATGAACAGCAACTGAACCACGCAGGTGACGTTTGTTTTTGGTGGTCTTCTTGGTCAGGATGTGACGTTTGAAGGCTTGGCCGCGCTTGACGGTGCCACCAGGACGAACGCGGAAACGCTTTTTGGCGCCGCTTTTGGTCTTCATTTTGGGCATTGAATGCTCCTTTTCATTTGTGCTCGTGAGGCGCTGCGAACCTTACGCAGACTTGATGGCCCCGAGCCACTTGTGTGGAGAGTATTTAACTCTTCCACTAGTCGTGGCGATTTTTACATCACCACGTTTGGAAAACAGTGTGACCTGCCTTCACGGGAGACACTTTCGCATCCCCTTAAAACCTGCCGGTAACCACACCTGCAGGCTCCAATTCTTTCTTTCGACAGCGCCTTCAGGCGTTGGTCGATGCAGCCGGCGCCGCTTCCGCGGGCGCCGCTGCCGGCTTGGCAGCCACCTTTTTCTTGCCCGGCGCGATCATCATGACCATCTGCCGACCTTCGAGCTTGGGAAACTGCTCCACCACAATCAAATCTGCCAACTCGTCACGAATACGCGCCAGCAGGGCCAGGCCGAGTTCCTGGTGCGTGATCTCCCGACCGCGAAAACGCAAGGTGATCTTGCACTTGTCGCCCTCTTCCAAGAAGCGCTTGATATTGCGCAACTTGATGTTGTAGTCACCATCGTCAGTACCGGGCCGAAACTTGATTTCCTTGACCTCGATGACCTTTTGCTTGGACTTCGCTTCCGCCGCTTTTTTCTGCTCGGCGTACTTGAACTTGCCGTAATCCATCAACCGACACACTGGCGGAACCGCCGTGGGGGAGATTTCAACAAGATCCACATCCGCCTCACCTGCCAGACGCAGGGCTTCCATGATGCTGACAACGCCCAAAGGCTCGTTGTCCGGCCCTGACAAGCGTACTTCAGGGGCCATGATTTCACGGTTCAAGCGGTGCTTGCGTTCTTCACGGTGACGGCGGTCACGAAATTCAGTAGCGATGGTTGTAATCCTGTAAACATTGCTATAAAAGCTATAGCGGCCTGCGCCCATCCAGCAAGGACGAAGAGCCGATTTGACTCACAAACAAGTCAAGCATCAGGCTTTTTGGGTAATGTCAGAGGCAATCGTCTGGACGAAGGCTTCGAGCGACATGACGCCAAGGTCTTTGTTACCCCGGGCGCGCACGGCAACCGCGCCGGCTTCCTTCTCCTTGTCGCCCACGACCAGGATGTAAGGCAGCTTTTGCATTGAGTGCTCTCGTATTTTATACGTAATTTTCTCGTTGCGCAGGTCGATGTTGACCCTAAGCCCTTGATTTTGAAGCGTTTTAGCTATTTCGCGACAGTATTCGGCCTGTGCATCGGTGATATTGAGCACGGAAACCTGCACCGGCGCCAGCCAGGTCGGTAGCGCGCCGGCGTGTTCCTCGATCAAAATTCCGATGAAACGCTCCAGGCTGCCGACGATGGCCCGGTGAAGCATGACGGGCCGGTGCCGTGCGCCATCTTCGCCCACGTATTCGGCATCCAGCCGCTCCGGCATCGAAAAATCGACCTGCATGGTGCCGCACTGCCACTGCCGGCCAATCGCGTCTTTCAACGTGTATTCAATCTTCGGGCCGTAAAACGCGCCATCACCCGGCGCGATCTCGAATTCGCAGCCCGACGCGCGCAGGCTTTCCATCAGCGCATGTTCAGCCTTGTCCCAGCTTTCGTCAGAGCCGATACGCGCCGCCGGCCGCGTGGCTACCTTGTAGATGATGTTTTTGAAGCCGAAGTCGGTATAGACCTTCTGCAACAAGGTCGTGTAGTCCACACATTCCTTGAGGATCTGCTCTTCGGTGCAGAAGATGTGGCCGTCGTCCTGGGTGAAGCCGCGCACCCGCATGATGCCGTGCAGACCGCCCGAAGGCTCGTTGCGGTGACACTGGCCGAACTCGCCGTAACGCAGCGGCAGGTCGCGGTAACTCTTGATGCCTTGCTTGAAGATCAGGATGTGGCCAGGACAGTTCATCGGCTTGAGCGCGTATTCACGCTTTTCGCTCTCGGTCGTGAACATGTTGTCGCGGTACTTGTCCCAATGGCCGGTTTTTTCCCACAGCGTCTTATCGATCACCTGCGGCCCCTTGACCTCCAGGTAACCGTTGTCCTGATAGACCTTGCGCATGTACTGCTCGACGCCCTGCCACACCGTCCAGCCCTTGGGATGCCAAAACACCAGGCCGGGCGCATGGTCGTCGATGTGGAACAAATCAAGCTCGCGGCCCAGCTTGCGGTGGTCGCGCTTTTCCGCCTCTTCCAGCATGGTCAGGTACTGCTGCAATTCGTCCTTGGTGGCCCAGGCCGTGCCGTACACACGTTGCAGCATTTCATTGTTATGGTCACCGCGCCAGTACGCGCCTGCCAGCTTCATGAGCTTGAAAAATTTCAGCTTGCCCGTGCTCGGCACGTGGGGTCCGCGGCACAGGTCTTCGAACTGGCCTTCGCGGTACAGCGACACGTCTTCATTCGCGGGAATGCTGGCGATGATCTCGGCCTTGTAGTGCTCACCGATGGCCTTGAAGTGGGCCACGGCTTCGTCGCGCGGCAACACGCGGCGTGTCACCGGCTCGTCTTTGGCCGCCAGCTCGCTCATCTTCCTCTCAATCGCCACCAGGTCGTCCGGCGTGAACGGCCGCTTGTACGAGAAGTCGTAGAAAAAGCCGTTCTCGATCACCGGGCCGATGGTGACCTGCGCATCGGGAAACAGCTCTTTCACCGCATAAGCCAGCAAGTGAGCCGTCGAATGGCGAATCACATCCAGGCCTTCCGGGTCCTTGGCCGTGATGATGGCCAGCGGGCTGTCGGCGGTGATCAGATAGCTGGTGTCCACGACCTTGCCGTTGACCTTCCCGCCCAGCGCGGCTTTGGCCAGGCCAGCACCGATGGAGGCGGCGACTTCGGCAACCGTCACGGGTTCGGGGAATTCACGGATCGAAGCGTCTGGCAGCGTAATTTTGATCATGGTGGTGGGGCTCGGAGATTCGGAAATAAAAAAAGCGCGGTGAATGCCGCGCTTTGAGATGCTGAGGAGTGGAGGCTTGCTATCTATTCAGTAGCTACTAATCATCGGGGGATGCGGCTAACGCCCTGGATGACTCCAAACCGGAGGCGTGGTCGTAGTTCGCGGTGTCATAACCCGGACTGTCCTTCCTGTTTCCAGCTTGATTGATTGCATGGTGCTATTTTACGGCAGCTTTGGATCCCCGGCCGGCGGACTGTATCCGCCAATCGCCGGCGCCAGAAAAAAGCCCGGCCGACGCGTGCAGCGTGGGCCGGGCCACGACCGCCCGCAGGCGGCCGCGATGAGCGCCTGTCAACTCAGTGGAACTGCTCTTCTTCGGTCGAGCCGGTCAGCGCGGTCACGCTGGACTTGCCGCCCTGGATGGCGGTAGTGACTTCGTCGAAGTAGCCGGTGCCGACTTCCTGCTGGTGCGACACAAAGGTGTAGCCCCGGTCACGTGCTGCGAACTCGGGCTCCTGCACCTTCTCGATGTACGCCGTCATGCCGCGTTTGACGTAGTCCTGCGACAGGTCGTACATGTTGTACCACATGGAATGGATACCGGCCAGCGTGATGAACTGGTACTTGTAACCCATGGCGCCGAGCTCGCGCTGGAACTTCGCGATGGTCGCGTCGTCCAGGTTCTTCTTCCAGTTGAACGACGGCGAGCAGTTGTAGGCCAGCATCTTGCCAGGGTGGACCTTGTGCACGGCATCGGCGAATTGCTTGGCAAAGTCGAGGTCGGGCGTGCCGGTCTCACACCACACCAGGTCGGCGTAATGGGCGTAGGCGTTGGCGCGTGCCACAGCCTGGTCCAGCCCCTTGCGGGTCTTGTAGAAACCTTCGGCGGTGCGCTCGCCGGTCAGGAAAGGCTTGTCGATCTCGTCGTAGTCAGAAGTCAGCAGGTCAGCGGCTTCGGCATCGGTGCGGGCAATCACCAGCGTCGGCACACCGCAGACGTCGGCGGCCATGCGGGCTGCGATCAGCTTCTGGCAGGACTCACGGGTCGGCAGCAGCACCTTGCCACCCATGTGGCCGCATTTCTTGACCGAAGCCAGCTGGTCTTCCCAGTGCACGCCACCGGCGCCCGACTGGATCATGGCTTTCATCAGTTCAAAGGCATTGAGCACGCCGCCGAAGCCGGCTTCAGCGTCGGCCACGATGGGCGCGAAGTAGTCGATGTAGTCCTTGTCGCCAGCATCGATGCCTTTGGAGTGCTGGATCTCGTCGGCGCGGCGGAAGGTGTTGTTGATGGTTTCAACCACCTTGGGCACCGAATCCACCGGATACAGCGACTGGTCGGGGTACATGGCCGAGTAGCTGTTGTTGTCGGCGGCAACCTGCCAGCCCGACAGGTAGATGGCCTTGACGCCGGCTTTGACCTGTTGCATGGCCTGGCCGCCCGTCAGCGCGCCCAGGCAGTTGACGTAGGGCTCGTTGTGCAGCAGATCCCACAGCTTCTCGGCACCGCGGCGTGCCAGCGTGTGCTCGATCGGGAAGGAGCCACGCAGTCGCACGATGTCGGCAGCGCTGTAGCCGCGCTTGATGCCTTTCCAGCGGGGGTTGGTCGCCCAGTCTTTTTCGAGGGCGGCAATTTGCTGTTCGCGGCTCAGTTGTTCAGTGAGGGTCTGTGGCATGGGGTCACTCCAGAGGTTGAAAGAAAAAAGGGACAAACCGGGCGGCACTTGTGCAGGGCGTGCTGTTTGTTCTGGCCTCCACTTTAAGTCTTCTACAAGACTTTGTGAAGCTCTTATGTCTTATATAAGACAAAAATCTTTCCCAATCAAATCAACGGTCTCAGCAGATTATTTTGCAATATGGAAATCATTCTCTTGCATTGAGAAATTTTGGCGCATTGCAGCATTTTCGTATCTCACGATATGGAATGATTTCTTCGGATCATGAAATGTCACCCGGATACGCCAAGCCCGAGCTCGTCAGCGTGCCGGCCAGCAGAAAAAGCTCTGCCAGGCGGGACATCCGTCTCGAAAATTCACGGGCCTGGCGTACGGCGGCGCCAGTCGCCGCTGGCGATCACAGCGCGGCCGGTCAGATGTGACGCATTGACTTCATAAACCAGGCAAAGAGGCCCGACAGCGGCCGGCGCACCATCCATCTGCACCGCCACCTCGCGCTTGCTGTACTCACCGGTCTGCTGTGGCCAGACCTCCTCGATCTCGTCCAGACGCTGTTCCAGCTCCGCGCTGATGGCATAAACCTCACCGGTCACGCGCCCCTCGCCGCCTAGCCGCAGGCCGGGATAGGGGCCGAGATCGTAGAGCACACCGGCCACGGTGGCCATGCCGGCAAACTGCGGCGCGGGTTGCAGGCGTGTGATGTCGCGCACATCCCCGCGGCGCAAGGTGCCGTAAACAAAAACGTGGCGCGTGGCGGGAGCGGTCATCGGTTCAGTTCGCAAATTGAGGCATGATTTCCACCCATTGTTGCAGCCCCGTGAGTGGCTGCACACCCACCCCAGAAAGAACCCCGTTTTCATGAACCGCATCGTGGCTTACGCCTGCCTGGCCCTCAGCATGTCGCTGGTCGGCAGCTATGTGGCGCTGTCCAAACCGCTGGTCGCCATCTTCCCGGTCTTTCTGCTGGCCTGGCTGCGCTTCGGCGTAGGCGGCGCGGCCATGCTGCACTGGCTGAAAAAACCCGCGGGCGAAGCGCCCATGACGCGCCAGACCCGGCAACTCGTGTTCCTGGAATCCTTTCTCGGCAATTTCCTGTTTTCAATTTGCATGTTGTATGGCGTCAGCCTGTCCAGCGCGGTGGCTGCCGGCGTGATCATGGCGGCGATTCCGGCGGTGGTGGCGGTGCTGAGCTGGCTCTTCCTGCGTGAGCGCATCAGCCTGCGCGTGTGGCTGGCGGTGGCCTGCGCGGTGCTCGGGATCGCACTGGTTTCGCTATCAAAAACAGAGCTATCCACGCCCATACCACGAGGGCTGGAGGCCGATTTGGCTTCAAAAACGGCCTGGCTGGGCAACTTGCTGCTGCTGGGCGCGGTTTTTTGCGAAGCGGCCTATGCAGTGATCGGCAAAAAGCTCACCGGTGTGCTGGGCGCCAAACGTATCACCGCGCTGATCAACCTCTGGGGCTTTGTGCTGGTCACGCCCATGGGCCTGTGGCTGGCCTGGGGTTTCGACTTTGCAGCGGTGACGCCGGGAAGCTGGTTGCTGCTGCTGTTTTACGCGCTGGCCGCCAGTGTCTGGACGGTGTGGCTGTGGATGACCGGCCTTCAGGCCGTGCCAGCCAGCCGGGCCGGCGTCTTCACCGTGATGCTGCCCATCAGTGCGGCGTTGGTCGGCGTGTTTGTGCTGGGCGAGTCCATGGGCGCAGCGCAAATGGCGGCCTTCGCGCTGGCGCTGGCCGGCGTGCTGCTGGCGACCTTGCCCGCCAACAACACCTCCCGCGAAGCGGGGGAATGATCCCCGGCCGTCACCGGGTCAAGCGAACAACTGCTTGTGCTGCTCGCGCAGCAAATTCTTCTGCACCTTGCCCATGGTGTTGCGCGGCAGTTCAGTCACCACGAAGCAGCGCTTGGGAATCTTGAAGTTGGCCAGCCCCGATTTGAGCGCAGCGATGATGGCGTCACCGTCCAGCGTGCTGCCGGGTTTGGCGATCACGATGGCCACGCCGACCTCGCCGAAATCGGCATGCGGCACGCCGACCACCGCGCTTTCGGCCACACCCGGCATGTCGTTGATGTAGCCCTCGATCTCGGCCGGGTAGACGTTGTAGCCACCGCTGATGATCAGGTCCTTGCTGCGCCCGACAATGTGGATGTAGCCGCGCTCGTCGATTTTCCCCACGTCGCCGGTCTTGAAATAGCCGTCGGCAGTGAACTCTTCTTTCGTCTTCTCCGGCATGCGCCAGTAGCCCTGGAACACATTGGGGCCCTGGACCTCGATGCTGCCGACCTCACCGGTCGGAAGGCTCTGGCCGGCATCGCCCTGCACGCGCAGCTTGACGCCCGGCAGCGCAAAGCCGACGGTGCCACCGCGGCGCTCGCCCTCGTAGGGGTTGGAGGTCAGCATGGCGGTTTCACTCATGCCGTAACGCTCGAGAATCGTGTGGCCGGTGCGGTCCTGCCAGGCCTTGAAGGTTTCGATCAGCAGCGGTGCCGAGCCGGCGACGAACAGGCGCATGTTGCGGCAGGCATCGCGTGTCAGCCCGTCCTCGGCGAGCAGGCGCACATACAGCGTGGGCACGCCCATGAAGACTGTGGCTTCCGGCAGCTTCTCGACCACCAGCTTCGGATCGAACTTCGACAGCCAGATCATCTTGCTGCCATTGATCAGCGCGCCATGGATGGCGACAAACAGGCCATGCACATGAAAAATAGGTAGCGCGTGGATCAACACATCGCCGCGCCCTTCAGGCCCTCCGGTAGCCGTCCAGCCCCAGTAATTCTTGAGCACCTGGGCGTTGCTCAGCAGGTTGCCGTGCGACAGCATGGCGCCCTTGCTGCGCCCGGTGGTACCACTGGTATACAGAATGGCGGCAAGGTCATCGGCCTTGCGCTGAACCACCTCGTGCCTGTCACTGCATTGGGCGGCGCGGTCCAGCAGCGAGCCGACACGGTTGTCATCCAGGCTGAAGACGTTGTAGGTGCCCTGCTGGAAGGCGATCTTGCTGACCCAGCCGAAATTCTTGCGACCGCACACCACCACGGAGGGCTCGGCGTTGGCAATGAAGTACTCCATCTCGGCGCTTTGGTACGCGGTATTGAGTGGCAAAAACACATAACCGGCGCGCAAGGTGGCCAGATACAGCATCATGGCCTCGACCGACTTTTCAACCTGCACTGCAATGCGCGCGCCCTCAGGGAGCTGCAGCGACTTCAGCAAGTTGGCCAGCATGGCCGTGCCACGCTCCAGGTCGCGCCAGGAGTAATACAGGCCGTTGTCGGTCTCGACCGCGATGGCGTCAAGATCTTCGGGAAAGGCCGCGCGCAGGGCGACGAACAGGTTATTGTTTTTCATGGCGGGTTCACCTGGAGATCGGAATAAGAAAACAGAACGGTCAGAATTGGGGCGAGCGTTTTTCGACAAAGGCCATCACACCTTCACGGTGTTCGGCGGAAGCCGCGTAATGGTATGCATTTGCTATTAAATCAGTAGCTGCTTGCGCACGCTGGCTATGGGCCAGGGCCCGAAAAGATTGTTTATTCAAACGTGCAGCCTGCGGCGCGAGGCGCGACACCCGGCTGGCCATGGCGGCCGCTTCATCAGCCACTTCACCATCGGGCAACACGCGGTGGAGAAAGCCTCGCTGGGCCGCCGTGGGCGCATCGAGCACCGCCGCCGCCAACAGCATCTCGCGGGCGCTCAGTTCGCCGGCAGCGCACATCACCAGCGCCATCTCGCGCGGGGCCATCGGGAAACCCAGCTTCGCTATCGGTGCGCCAAACCTTGCCGAGGCACCGGCCAGACGCAGGTCGCAGCAACTCGCGATTTCCAGGCCAGCACCCATACAGGCACCTTCGATCTGCGCCACGATGGGCACATCGCAGTCCAGCACGGCCTGCAAGCCACCCCAGACATGCTCGTCGTGAAACTGGCGCAGGCTGGCTTCTTCAAAACGGAAATCGGCGTACTCGGAAATGTCACCGCCGGCGCAGAAGTTGCCGCCCTCCCCCACCAGCAGCACGCAACGCAAGGTCGGATCCTGCTGGATGCTTTCAAACACCTCGCGCAGCTCAAGCCACATCACACGTGACATGGCGTTGAGCTTGCCGGGGTGGGACAGGGTGACGCGCGCGATGCTGCCGGTTGTGGCCAGCTGAACCTGTCCCGTCATGAATGGCTTTGCGGAAATCAGTCGAGCTTGGCGCCGGAAGCCTTGACCACCTGCGTCCACTTCTTGACCTCGGCGCTGATGAAGCTGCCAAACTGCGGGCCACTCAGGCCGGCAAACTCTGCCCCCTGACGCGCCCAGACCGCCTTGGCTTCGTCGGTGGTGCAGGCCTTGCGGATCTCTTCGATGGCGCGCGCCTGGGCGTCAGCCGGCATGCCTTTGGGTCCCCACACGCCATACCAGGTAGTCACGTTGTAGTCGGGCAAGCCCATTTCAGCGGCGGTAGGCACGTCCGGAATCGCCGGGTTGCGCTTGTTACCGGACACCATCAGCGCCTTGATGCGGCCGCCGGCAATGTGGGCCGCCGAGGAGCCGAGACCGTCGAACATCATCTCGACATCACCGGCAATCAGCCCCTGCAAGGCCGGACCGGCACCACGGTAAGGGATGTGGGTGATGAAGGTTTTGGCCTGCTGCTTGAACAGCTCGCCCGCGAGGTGGTGCGAGGTGCCGGCACCGGCCGAGCCGTAATTGAGCTTGCCCGGGTTCTTGCGGGCGAATTCCAGAAACTCCTTGAAGTTGGCGACCGGCAGTTTTTGCGGGTTGACCACCACCACCTGCGGCACGCTGGCCACCAGGATCAGGGGCACCAGGTCTTTTTCAATATCGTAGTCGAGCTTGGGGTACATGCTGGGCGCGATGGTGTGATGCACGGCACCCATGAACAATGTGTAGCCATCGGGCGATGCCTTGGCCGCAATACTTGCGCCGAGCGTGCCGCCCGCGCCGCCGCGGTTGTCGATGATCAGTTGCTTGCCGGTCAGGCGCGCAAACTGGGCCGACATCGGGCGCGCAAACGCATCGGTACCGCCGCCTGCCGGAAAAGGCACGATCACGGTGACAGGCTTGGCGGGCCAGGTCGATTGCGCATGGCTGCCCAGTGAAAATGCAGCGGCGCCTGCCGCAGCGGCACGCAGCACATCCCGTCGGGATGCCTTGATGTCAAAACTCGATGTCATGCCTGTCTCCTGTCGTTGTGGATCAATAAAAACGGTTCAAAAACAAAGATCAAATATACAAATCTTCGATGGCGCCCGATACGGGGATTTTCCCCTGCGCGAGCAGCGCGCGATGTTTGTCCAGACGCTTGAGGTCATAGAGGTAATTGACCATCAGGCCGCAAGACTGCTTCAGCCCTTTGGGCGAGGGATCACCGGCCCAGTTGATGCGCTCCACACGCGCGCCGTTGCCCAGATGAAAACGCGCGACCGGGTCCAGCGGCTTGCCATCGTCAAGCTCGCGGCCCAGGTACTGCGCGGCGCCATGCAGCATCACACGGCGCACCGCCGACTTCTCATTCAGGGCCAGCGGGTTGTCGGCAGCTGTAAGGAAATGTTGTGCCGTGGGCGGCTCGAAGCCGACGGCACGGCCCAGCAATGTGAGCTCTTTCTCGTCGAGTTGCCCCAAGAGGTTGGCCGCGTTTTTGCCGAGCCAGGACCGGAAGCCCGGAATCGGCGACAGCGTCGCAAAGTTCTTGAGGCGGGGAAACTCTTCATGCAAGGTCTCGACCACACGCTTGATCAACGAGTCCCCAAAACTCACACCGCGCAAACCGGTCTGCGTGTTGCTGATCGAATAAAAAATAGCGGTGGTGGCTTTTTTCAGATCGGCCGGCGCAGCGGACTCGTCGAGCAGCGGCTCGATGCTGTCTGCCATGTCGTCGATCAGCGCCACCTCGACAAAAATCAGCGGTTCGTCGGGCATGCGGGGGTGGAAGAAGCCGTAACAGCGGCG
Source organism: Polaromonas sp. (assembly GCF_043778355.1). GTDB lineage: Bacteria > Pseudomonadota > Gammaproteobacteria > Burkholderiales > Burkholderiaceae_C > Polaromonas. Next base: position 24,938 of record NZ_JAYWHI010000008.1, on the reverse strand, counting down.
GTCGCTGTCGAGCCGGTTTTTCACATCGGCCCAGCTCTTGATGTCGTGTACGGCCTCGTACTTGATGAGTTTCTCGATCAGCGAGGCCGGCGAGTCCCAGCTGATGCGGCGCAGGTCCAGGAATCCCACGTCAAACCAGGTCGAGAACATGTACTCCATCTCGACATCAAGCGCCTGCAGGCGCTTGTCGGCCTTCAGGTGCGGCAACAGGTCGGCGCGCAGATTCACCAGAAATCGAAAACCCTCGGGAAAGGCGCTGAAGCGCTGCAGCAGGCGCCGGCGCGGCGACACGGTGGCGCGCCGGTAACGCACCTCGGCCACAGCCTCGTCAGCCGTACCCACGGCGGCGGCAAACTGCGTCTGCGCCTGTTTGACCTTCGCGGCGTCGGCAACAAACTGCTCGCTCATCAGCAGCCACATGTCGCGGCGCTCGTCGAGCGAGGCTTTGGCGTACCAGCCGGCGACACCCATGGCGCGGCGCCCGCCTTCAATCTCGCTGACCTGCGGATCAACGATGGCCTTGAGCTCTTCCAGCGTGCGGCGCAGCACGCGCGGCGACAGGGCTTCTTCTTTCTTGCGCAAAGTCGCATTGAGGCGTTCGCGGGTACTGCGCACCGCTGCGTTGCCTGCTCCTGATTTGGTAGCTGCCTGCGCCCGCTCGGCAAGGGCTGACGTGCCTTTTGAACCGGATTTTTCGGGGCTGCGCAGAATGGCCACGCTGCGGGCGATCCAGTCGGGCGTGTTCATGGAGTGGCCTGTGGGGTGGTTTGAAAACGGGAAACGCTGGTCAGCGCATGTGCATGACACTTCATCAGGAATTGCATGGCGTGGCTTCTCGTGGCGCTAACGGTGAGCGGGCTCATGCTGTCGCCTCCCGTGGCGTCAACGATTTGCACGCAGTAAGGTGTCGGCTCTCCGCTGGCATGACCTTTACTGCCGATCCCCAGCAAGCTGGGGCCCCTCGTCAGGTAGGTCATGCTGTCGCCTCCCGGTGCGCTTACGGTAAGCGAACAAAAAGGTGTCGGCTCTCTGCTGGCATGAGCCTTACTGCCGATCCCCAGCAAGCTGGGGCCCCTCGTCAGGTGGCTCATGCCAGCACCCTCGACTTCTGATTCCTGGCGAGGTCTCTGAGGGCTTCTCGCTGGCGGGTCAGGTGGGTGCGCATGGCGGCTTCGGCGCCTGCGCTGTCTCTGGCTTTCAGGGCGGCGAACACTGCCATGTGTTCGGACAGGCTTTGCTGGAGCCGGCCGGGCGCGTGGAGTTGCTGCGAGCGGGCCAACTTCAATATCTTGCGCAGGTCGGCAATCGCCATCGCCAGCCAGCGGTTGTCGGCCAGCGTGATGATGGCTTCGTGGATGGCGAAGTTGGTGTCGTAGTAGTCGTTGATGCGGGCGGCGCTGGCGTGGCTGTTCAGGCGTTCGTGCAACGTGGTCAGCGCGGCCAGATCGGCATCGGTCGCATTGCGTGCCGCCTCGAAGGCGCAACGGCCTTCGAGCAGCGCAATCACCGGAAAGATGTCGTCCAGGTCTTTTTCAGTGACCTCGCTGATGAAGCAGCCGCGCCGCGGCTCGTGGCGCAGCAACCCCTCGGCGGTCAGCACCTTGAGCGCCTCACGCAGCGGCGTGCGCGAGATCTGCAGCCGTTCGCACAGCTCCAGTTCATCGAGGAAACTGCCAGGCGCATACAGACCGGCAAAAATCTGCTCACGCAAGGTGGCGGCGACTTCCTGGTGCAGTGAGTTCTGAACGAGGCGCATGCCGTCAGTCCCCAACGCCGAAATGCCGCCCACAATTCAACGGGCAGAGGCTGCGCAAGCAGTCACGATCTGCAAACTCTTCTCGCTGAATCGACCGAATTGGCATAATTTCCTATAATTACAGGTAATTATTAAGAATCCAGTGCGAGATGGCAAGGGGGCTGGCGCACCAAATCACAGGTAAAAACCCGGACACCGGGCGCCAAGGCCTTGGCTTTCTGCTGCAGATTGTTTCCACACCTCCTGAATTGCTACTTTATCGATAGCAATCCAGGCTTATCCGGTATGGGCTAGGGCCGTTTTTCAGCCCACAACCAGAGCCAGACACCGGCCGCGATCATGGGCAGGCACAGCCACTGCCCCATGCTCATGCCCAAGGCCAGGATGCCCAGATAGTCGTCGGGTTCACGGAAAAACTCGGCGATGAAACGGAACACGCCGTAGCCGACGAGGAAAGCCGCCGATACCTGCCCGGTTTTGCGCGGCTTGCGCGCATACAGCCAGAGCAGCACAAACAGCAACAGGCCTTCGAGCAGGAACTGGTAGACCTGCGAAGGATGGCGCGGCGCCAGCGTACCGCTGTTCCGGAACACCATGCCCCAGGGCAGGTCGGGGCTGCTCAGGCGCCCCCACAACTCGCCGTTGATGAAGTTGCCGACCCGCCCCGCCGCCAGCCCGGTCGGCACGCAGGGCGCGATCAGGTCCATCACCTGCAACCAGGGTTTCTGACGGGTGCGCGCAAACCAGATCTGCGACGCCAGCACACCCAGCATGCCGCCGTGAAAACTCATGCCGCCCTGCCAGACGTAAAGAATCTCCAGCGGGTGCGTCAGGTAATAGCCGGGCTTGTAAAACAGGCAGTAGCCGATGCGCCCGCCCAGCACCACCCCCATCACACCAAGGAAAAGAATGTCCTCGATGTCCTTGCGGGTCCACGCCGCGCTTCCTGTCATCGACGCATAGGGTTCGTGGCGCAGGCGGCGTATGCCGAGAAACAGGAACAGGCCAAAGGCAGCCAGGTAGGTCAGGCCGTACCAGTGAATGGCCAGCGGGCCCAACTGCAGGGCGACGGGGTCGATGGTGGGGTGGATCAGCATGCGGCTTATTGTGCCAGCGGCTTCAAGCGCGTCGCCTTCAGCCGGGCCAGGCCGGTGCACAGTCTATCAATCGGGTCACGCACGCCGGGGCCGCCCCCTCGGGCCAGACCAGGCTGGTTTCGCACACGGGCACCTGACGCCCCTTTTTGCCAGCCACGCGGCGGTAAACCACGCCGGGCCGCTGGAACTGGCGCACGCTGTCGGGCACCCAGGCCACGCCCAGGCCGGCCGACACCAGGTTGACGATGGTTTGCATCTGGATCGCCTCTTGCACGACCTGCGGCGACTGCGCGGCGGCATGGTACATGGCGAAAATTGCGTCATAAAGTGAAGGCAGAATGCGGCGCGGAAAAATCACCAGCGGCTGCGCCAGCACCTGATCGAGCGTGAGCGACGGCCGCGCCGCCAGCCGATGGTGTTCACTCAGCGCCAGCACCAGCGGCTCGCGCGCCACGCGGCGGCTGTTCAGGCCCGGCGGTGCGAAACCCGGCGAATGCAGGATCACCCCGGCATCAATGTCGTGGCGCTCAAAGGCCTGAAGCTGCATGTCGCCGGTGGCTTCCAGCAACTCCAGCTCAACCAGCGGGTTGCGTTCACGGAAGACCCGCACCCATTTGGGCAACAGTGAAAACCCGGCCGTGGACACAAACGCCAGTCGCAAGCGCCCCAGTTCCCCGGCAGCGGCCGCCCTCGCCTGCTCGGGCAGCGCCTGGGCTCGCCTCAGCAGATCCAGCACCTGCGGCAGCAAGGCTGCGCCCGCCGCCGTCATCTGTACGCTGCGTTTGGTGCGCTCGAACAGGCGCACGCCCAGCAGCGCCTCCAGATGGGCAATCGCCTGGGTCAGCGGCGGTTGTGTCATGTGCAGGCGCGCTGCGGCGCGGCCGAAGTGCAGTTCTTCGGCCACCGCGGCAAACTGGCGCCAAAGCCGCAATTCAATGGCTGGATTACTCATATGCCATGCATATTAATAGATACCCAAAAATATATTGGAGTCGCAAAACAAGGCGGGGCATACTTTACGCTTCGACTCCCCACAAAGAAGAGACCCCCATGAACCAGCAGGACAAAGACGGCGCCGGCGACGCGATCAACCGCCGCAGCAAAAACATCACCGAAGGCACCTCGCGCGCACCGAACCGCTCGATGTACTACGCCATGGGCTACGAAGCCGGCGACTTCAAGAAACCCATGGTCGGTGTGGCCAACGGCCACAGCACCATCACGCCCTGCAACAGCGGCCTGCAAAAACTCGCCGACGCAGCGATTGCCGGTATTGAAGAAGCCGGTGGCAACGCCCAGGTCTTCGGCACACCCACAATTTCCGACGGCATGGCCATGGGCACCGAGGGCATGAAATATTCGCTGGTCTCCAGAGAAGTGATCTCGGACTGTATCGAGACCTGCGTGCAGGGCCAGTGGATGGACGGCGTGCTGGTGGTGGGCGGCTGCGACAAGAACATGCCCGGCGGCCTGATGGGCATGCTGCGCGCCAACGTGCCGGCCATCTATGTGTATGGCGGCACCATCCTGCCGGGCAGCTACAAGGGCAAGGACCTGAACATCGTGAGTGTCTTCGAGGCTGTGGGCGAACATTCGGCGGGCCGCATGAGCGACGAGGACCTGCTGCAGATCGAGCGCCGGGCCATCCCCGGCACCGGCAGCTGCGGCGGCATGTACACCGCCAACACCATGTCATCGGCCTTCGAGGCGCTGGGAATCTCCCTGCCCTACTCCTCGACCATGGCGAACCCGCACGACGAAAAGGCCAACTCGGCGAAAGAGTCGGCCAAGGTGCTGGTCGAGGCCATCCGCAAAAACATCAAGCCACGCGACATCGTGACCAAGAAGTCGATTGAAAACGCGGTCGCCGTCATCATGGCCACTGGCGGCTCGACCAACGCCGTGTTGCACTTCCTGGCGATCGCGCACGCGGCCGAGGTCGACTGGACCATTGACGACTTCGAGCGTGTGCGTGTGAAGACACCGGTGCTGTGCGACCTGAAGCCCTCGGGCAAATACCTGGCGGTTGATCTGCACAAGGCCGGCGGCATCCCGCAGGTCATGAAGACCTTGCTCGCAGCCGGTCTGCTGCATGGCGACTGCCTGACGATTGAAGGCAAGACGATTGCCGAGGTACTGAAAGACGTGCCGGACGCGCCCCGCGCCGACCAGGATGTGATCCGACCCATCAACAAACCGATGTACGCGCAGGGCCACCTGGCCATTCTCAAGGGCAACCTCTCGCCCGAGGGCTGCGTCGCCAAGATCACCGGCCTGAAAAACCCGGTGATGACCGGCCCGGCCCGCGTCTTTGACGACGAACAGTCGGCGCTGGCCGCCATCCTGGCCGGCAAGATTGTTGCGGGTGATGTGATGGTGCTGCGTTACCTGGGTCCCAAGGGCGGCCCTGGCATGCCCGAGATGCTGGCACCGACCGGTGCGTTGATAGGCGCCGGGCTGGGCGAAAGTGTCGGCCTGATCACCGACGGCCGCTTCTCCGGCGGCACCTGGGGCATGGTGGTGGGCCATGTCGCCCCCGAAGCCGCCGCCGGTGGCAACATCGCCTTCATCAAGGAAGGCGACTCGATCACGATTGACGCCAAACAATTGCTGCTGCAACTGAACATCGACGACGCCGAACTCGCCAAACGCAAGGTCGGCTGGAAAGCACCGTTGCCGCGTTACATGCGCGGCGTGCAGGCCAAGTTTGCCTTCAACGCCTCCAGCGCCAGCAAGGGCGCCGTGCTCGACGACTATTAATCGCAGCAACGCGCGAATTGAAAAAGACCCTGCAGCGAAGCTGCAGGGTCTTTTTGTTTGCGCCGAGGGTAGTGAGCAGCGCTCCCCTTCAAGCAGGAGCCGCGGAACCGGCTTCGCCGGGCCGCAGGCGTAGCGGCCCCCTCGGGGCTTGGGCCTACGGCTCCAAAGCTGCTTGAGCAGCTTTGGACAGGCGACATAAGCGAAGCCTCTGGCGAGCGGCGGCCTGCAAGGTGCAGGAAGCTACACGAAGTGAGCGACCGTGGGGGTCATCACTTCCTTTTTTTGAGCATCCCCATGGCATCACGCTGCTTGTCGATGCGCTCCTGCTTGCGCTTGTCCATTTTTTCCATTTCCTTCTTTTTGGTGTAGCCGCTGGAGTCTGCCCACCACCACCAGATCACGGCGAGGCCGAATGGGACCAGGACCATCCACCAGTCCAGCGTGGCGACCGGGCCGATTTCGAGGTATTTCAGCAGGATGCCGATAACGCCTATGAACAGGAAAACCATCAATAACTCCTAAAATTCGAGGGAAACCCTTTGGGGGCAAGGTCAACCCACATCACTACAATCACGTTAAACGACTGTACCCCAATCCTGCTTTACAACTCTTCCCATGAGGTCAACGATGAAACGTGTATTTTTTGCAATAGCTACCCTGGCCGCCGGTGCAATGATTTCCACGTCAGCGCTGGCCGATCTGCAGTTGGCCACGGCCAAAAATTGCATGGCCTGCCACGCCGTCGCGACAAAAATCGTGGGCCCTTCGTTCAAGGATGTGGCGGCCAAATACACCGGTCAAAAAGATGCAGTGGACAAACTGGCGAGCAAAATTGTCAAGGGCGGCTCGGGCGTCTGGGGCCCTGTGCCCATGCCTGCCAACGCGCAGGTCAACGACGCTGAAGCCAAGAAGCTCGCCGCATGGGTGATGACGGCCAAATAAACCGTCGGCGCCCGTCGAGGTCAATGCAAGAGGGCGTGCCTGTCACGCTTCCGGGCTGCCCCCCCTCAGAAAGTCCAGCAGTACCCGATTACGCGACAACAACATGCGTTCGGGTGCGACAACTGCGGTGATGTGGGATCCAAACTTGGTTTGCGGTTTCCAGCCTGGCAATACCTGCACCAACAGCCCTTCCTTCAAAGCCTGATCGCACAGGTAATCCGGAAGCAGTGCGATACCCAATCCCTGAATGGCGGCATCGCCCACTGCTTCCGGGTTATTCACGTGGTAGCGACTCCTGACCTTGACCTCTTTGCGGACAGTCCGCTTTCGGCGGTCCTCCATACTCAAGGTCCAGGTGTCGTCTGATTGCTCACGCCAGTATGAAAAGCAGGCATGCCCGGTAAGGTCGTCAGGGCCTTTGGGCATACCCGCTTGTGTCAGGTAGCTTGGTGACGCGGCGAGCAACCATCCGATCGGGGCCAGCGGGATGGAATGCATCTCCTGCTGCGTCGTGGCGGACCAGCGCAAAGCCAGGTCAATGCGTTGACGCGCGAGATCGACGAAATGGTCACTGAGCTCCAGCTGGATTTCTATCGCCGGGTGCAGGCGCAAAAATTCCGGCAGGCGCTTGGCCAGCACGCGCTGACCCCATGAAACAGGTGCCGTGACGCGGATGCTCCCGCTCAACTCAGAACGCATGGCGCGAAGGCGCTCTTCCCCCGCCTGTATCTCCGCCATGGCCCGTCGCGCAAATTCCACATAGGTTTCGCCTGCAGGCGTCAGAGCAACTTTGCGGGTGGTGCGACTGAACAGCGCGGCGCGCATCTGTGCTTCCAGCTGCGCCACCCGCTTGCTGACCTGACTTTTGCTTGTCCCCAGGTCTTCGGCAGCAGCGCTGACACTCTGCCACTCCGCGACCTTCAGAAAGGCCTGGAGCATGTCCGAACTGATCGTTTTCGGGTCATTTTCAGATTGCGTCATTGCCATTGTTTCCACTTTTGATACAAAGTGTTCGCATTCAACCAGATGTATTGATGTCGATCAATCCGTAGACTTCCCAATGAGGCTCAGACCTTATTGACCAAATATCTACAAACTGGAGACAACATGCAGATTCATGCCGATCCGATTACCGTGAATTGCCGCAAGGTACTTGCTGGACTCGACTTCCTGGGCGTTCCCTACGAACTTGTCCACGTCGATTATTTCAAGGGCGAGCAAAAGTCCGAGCCATATGTTTCGCTCAATCCGAATGCTTCGGTTCCGTCCATGGTAGATGGTGACCTGGTGCTTTGGGAGTCCAACGCGATTTTGCAGTATGCAGCCGAGAAGGCAGGTGTCGAGAAGGCTTACCCCAGGGATCTGAAAGCGCGTGCTGACATCAACCGCTGGCTGTTGTGGGAATCGTCCAGCTGGTTCCCCGCGTGTTATGTGTATCTGGTCGAGAACTGTGTAAAACCATTGTTGGGTGGACAGCCTGACGGCAATGTACTGTCCGCCCACGATGCCCAGTTCCACAAGCTCGCCGCCATTCTGGACAGTCGCCTGGCTGATCGCCCCTGGGTGACGGGAAACAATCCGACGATCGCTGATATCGCACTGGCGGCGCCCATGCACCTGCACGGCTGGCAGAAGCTGCCACATGCGCAACATAAACACCTGACGCGCTGGCTCACGGAGAACATCGAGTCTCTTCCCAGTTGGCAGAAGACATGGGTTGGTGAAGGTTTCACCACACAAAAACATTGAATAGCGTCAACGGGAGCTTCCTGAACATGACAGCATCAACCTCCGCATCCGTTCGTGCCACGCTGAATTACACCGTCGACAACGGTCGCCCTCCCGACTACTACTTCTACGAACCCGACCCGAGGGTGATTTTGAACCCGCCGGGAACGGACCTTCAGGCGGTAGACATCCACGATGCCTGGCCGCTGCGCCAGCAGCTGTCTCTGGACCGTGAAGGGTTTGAACTGCAGGACTTTGCCGCACCGTTTTCGGACTTCGACGATGACGCAGCGGTCAAGACTGTTTTCTATGCGCAAGTTGTCGATTTCGTGAAGGCCCATACAGGCGCCCGAATGGTGATGGTGTTTGACCACACCATTCGCAAACGCATGCCGGCCGATTTAAAGGTGCAGACCGAGGTGCAACGCCCCGCTGTTCTGCTGGTGCACAGCGACTACACCGTCAACAGCGGTCCTCAACGCGTTCGTGATGTCATGGGCGACCAGGCCGATGCGCTGCTCCAGCGCCGAGTGGCCTTCTACAACGTATGGAAACCGCTTTACCGTCGTGTGGAAGAACTTCCGCTGGCCATGTGCGACGCTCAAAGCCATCATCCAGACGACATGCTGCGGATGGATCTCAAGTACCAGGAGCGCACCGGTGAGATCTATGTCATGAGGCATTCACCGAAGCATCGCTGGATGTATTTTCCGACAATGGAACCTCACCACGCGCTGCTGCTGAAAACCTACGACAGCGAAGTGGATGGTCGCTGCCGCTTCATGGGGCACAGCGCATTCGAGGATCCGAGCACTCCCGCTGATGCACCCCGACGTGAAAGTATTGAAGTGCGGACGATGGCCTTTTTCTGATTCGAACCACTGGATCAGATCACCTGCGCTAATCGCTTCGCGATATGCGTGTCCTCCGCGCCCCGTCACAACTGCGCTGTCGCGGCCTTCGGCCGCCCTCGATCACAGGTTCTCAGACAGTTGATCGAGGATGGCGGGATTTTGTGGCCACATCACATCGCTTCGCGACATGAGTGTCCTCCGCATCCCGTCACAGCTTCGCTGTCGCGGCCTTTCGGCCGCCCTCGATCACTGCTTTTCAGACAGTTGATCGAGGATGGCGGGATTTTGTGGCCACGTCACATCGCTTCGCGATATGAGTGTCCTCTGCACCCCGCCACAGCTTCGCCGATGCAGCCTTCGGCCGCCCTCGATCACAGGTTCTCAGACAGTTGATCGAGGATGGCGGGATTTTCCAATGTCGAGGTGTCCTGGGTGATGGCTTCGCCCTTGGCGATGCCGCGCAGCAGGCGGCGCATGATTTTTCCGCTGCGGGTCTTGGGCAGGTTGTCGCCGAAACGAATGTCTTTCGGCTTGGCGATGGGTCCGATTTCCTTGCCGACCCAGTCGCGCAGCTCTTTCGCAATCGCCTTGGCTTCGTCGCCTGTGGGCCGGGAACGCTTGAGCACCACAAAAGCCACAATCGCTTCGCCGGTCAAATCATCGGGACGCCCCACCACCGCCGCTTCGGCGACCAGCGCCGAGTGCGAGACCAGCGCGGACTCGATCTCCATGGTGCCCATGCGGTGGCCGGACACATTGAGCACATCATCAATGCGGCCAGTGATGCGGAAATAACCACGGTCCAGGCTGCGCACTGCGCCGTCGCCGGCCAGGTAGTAGGTGCCGCCCATCTCTTCGGGGAAATAACTTTTCTTGAAACGCTCTGGGTCGTTCCAGATGGTGCGAATCATCGATGGCCAGGGCCGCTTGACCACCAGCATGCCGCCGGAGCCGTTGGGCACGTCTTTGCCGACTTCATCGACGATGGCGGCCATGATGCCGGGCAGCGGCAAGGTGCAGCTGCCGGGGACCAGCGGCGTGGCACCGGGCAGCGGCGTGATCATGTGGCCGCCTGTCTCGGTCTGCCAGAAGGTGTCGACCACCGGGCAACGCTCCCCGCCGACGTTTTTGTAGTACCACATCCAGGCTTCGGGATTGATCGGCTCACCGACCGAACCGAGGATGCGCAGGCTGCTCAGATCAGAGCGCGCGGGATGCACCTTTTCGTCGCCCTCTGCGGCCTTGATCAGCGAGCGGATCGCGGTCGGCGCAGTGTAGAAAATCGTGACCTTGTGTTTTTCGATCATCTGCCAGAAACGGCCGGCATTCGGGAAGGTCGGGATGCCTTCAAAGATGACCTGGGTCGCGCCCGCCGCCAGCGGGCCGTAAGCCACATAGGTGTGGCCGGTAATCCACCCGATGTCGGCGGTGCACCAGAACACGTCGGAGGGCTGGATATCAAAAGTCCAGTCCATGGTCAGCTTGGCCCACAGTAAATAACCCCCGGTACTGTGCTGCACCCCTTTGGGTTTGCCGGTGGAGCCGGAGGTGTAAAGGATGAACAACGGATGTTCGGCGCCGACAAACTCGGGCTCGCAGGTGGCCGGTTGCTTCGCGGCCACCTCGTGCATCAGGCTGTCACGCCCGGCGACCATGTTGCAGGCTGTTGGTGTGCGCTGGTAGACGATCACGTTTTTGATGGACTCGCAGCCGCCCATGGCGATACCTTCATCAACGATGGCCTTGAGCGGCAACTCCTTGCCGCCGCGCAACTGGAAGTTGGCGGTGATGACGGCGACGGCCCCGGCGTCCTGGATGCGCTCCTGCAGGCTCTTGGCCGAAAAGCCGCCGAACACGACTGAATGGGTGGCGCCAATCCGCGCGCAGGCCTGCATGGCCACCACACCTTCAACCGTCATCGGCATGTAGATGACGACGCGGTCGCCCTTCTTGACACCCATGGCCTTGAGCGCATTCGCGAACTGGCAGACCTTGCCATGCAGCTCTTTGTAGGTGACGTTGGTGACCTTGCCATCGTCGCTTTCGAAGATGATGGCCTTCTTGTTTTCGGTGGCAGTACCGAGGTGCCGGTCCAGGCAGTTGTAGGAGGCGTTGAGTTCGCCGTCGGCAAACCATTTGTAGAACGGCGCGTTCGACTCGTCCAGCGTTTGGGTAAAAGGTTTTTTCCAGCTCAGGTTCTCGCGCGCCAGCCGCGCCCAGAATCCCTCAAAGTCTTTTTCGGCTTCGGCGCACAGCGCGTTGTAGGCGGGCATGCCCGAAATACGGGCAGATTTGGCCAGCTCGGGGTTGGGGAAGAAGACCCGGTTTTCAACCAGTGTGGACTCGATGGCAGATGTTGGCGCGTTCATGATGGTTTGTCTCCTCAGATTGTCATTAATGCGTGCTAATGTCCTGTTCGGCACTTACAGACCACTGACTGGCTCAAAGCTTACAGATATAGAACTGGTCGGTAAATACCGAAGGATCTCGGGCGGCACGCCTACAATCCCTACTGACCGTACAGTCCGTACAAACCCTCATAACACCATGTCAGATCCCAAGCCCGACCTCCCCAAAGCCTCTCCGCTGCGCCCGATTCCCAATTTTATTTTTGCCAGCCGCTGGCTGCAATTGCCGCTGTACATCGGTCTGATCGCGGCCCAGGGCGTGTACGTTTTTCACTTCCTGGTTGAACTGCTGCACCTGATTGAGGCGGTTTTCGGCAGCCAGACCGCGCTGCAGGCACTGGTGACAAGCATCGGCTACAAGACCGATGCGCCCATCACCTCGCTCAACGAGACCGTGATCATGCTGGTGGTGCTGGCACTGATCGACGTGGTCATGATCTCCAACCTGCTGATCATGGTGATCGTCGGCGGTTACGAAACCTTTGTCAGCCGCATGAATTTGCAGGGCCACCGCGACCAGCCCGAGTGGCTCAGCCATGTCAATGCCTCGGTACTGAAGGTCAAGCTGGCCACCGCCATCATCGGCATCAGCTCCATCCACCTGCTGAAAACCTTTATCAATGCCGCGAACTACAGCGAACAGGTCCTGATCGCGCAGACTGTGATCCACATCACTTTCCTGTTTTCTGCCCTGGCCATTGCCTACACCGACAAGATCATGTCGGGCATTGCCGCGCAAAAGCACTGAGCGAGCCGCCAGCACTGAAAAAGGGCCTCTCGGCCCTTTTTTATTGATCAAATTGCCTTCCAGCCCATGTCCATTGGGCGTAGGCAGCTATCGATTCAATAGCAAAATCCATTCAACGACCGGTCATCTTCTTCGGCACCACCCACTGGTCGAACTGCTCTGCCGTCACATGGCCTGAGGCCAGCGCTGCGTCGCGCAGGCTGCTGCCTTCCTTGTGCGCCTTTTTGGCGATGAAGGCCGCCTTGTCGTAACCGATATGTGTGTTGAGCGCGGTCACCAGCATCAGCGAGCGGTCCACCAGCTCGGCAATGCGGTCCCGGTTGGGTTCGATGCCGACGGCGCACTGGTCGTTGAAGCTGACCATGCCGTCGGCCAGCAGGCGCACACTCTGCAAAAAGTTGTGGGCGATCATGGGCCGGAACACATTGAGCTCGAAGTTGCCGGAAGCGCCGCCCAGGTTGATGGCGACGTCGTTGCCGAAGACCTGGCAGCAGAGCATGGTCACCGCCTCGCTCTGCGTGGGGTTGACCTTGCCCGGCATGATCGACGATCCCGGTTCATTCTCGGGAATCGACAACTCACCGATGCCGCTGCGCGGTCCGCTGGCCAGCCAGCGCACATCGTTGGCGATTTTCATCGTGCTGGCAGCCAGAGTCTTGAGCGCGCCGTGGGCATGCACCAGCGCGTCGCAGGCAGCCATGGCCTCGAACTTGTTCGGCGCGGTGACAAAAGGCAGGCCGGTCAGGCGGGCCAGTTCGGCCGCCACCTGTTCGGCATATCCTTTGGGCGCATTCAGGCCGGTGCCGACCGCCGTGCCGCCAAGTGCCAGTTCGCACAAATGCGGCAAGGCGGCGCGTACATGTTTTTCGGCGTGGGCCAGTTGCGCCACGTAGCCGGAAAACTCCTGCCCCAGCGTCAGCGGTGTGGCGTCCTGCAAATGGGTGCGGCCAATCTTGACGATGCTGTCAAAGTCCTGCGCTTTTTTCGCCAGCGTGCCATGCAGTTTTGCAATCGCCGGCAGCAGCTTGTGGGTGATCGCGTCGACCGCCGCCACATGCATGGCCGTCGGAAACACGTCGTTGGACGACTGGCTGCGGTTCACATCGTCGTTGGGGTGCACCAGCCGGCCTTCGCCGCGCTGGCCGCCCAACAACTCGCTGGCGCGGTTCGCCAGCACCTCGTTGATATTCATGTTGGTCTGGGTGCCAGAGCCGGTCTGCCAGACCACCAGCGGGAACTCGTCCGCATGGTTCCCGGCGATCACCTCGTCAGCGGCGGCGATGATGGCCTTAGTTTTCTTCTCATCCTGCAGCCCGAGCGCATGGTTCACTGTGGCCGAGGAGCGCTTGACCTGCGCCAGCGCGCGGATGATCTCGCGCGGCTGCAACTCGCCGGAGATGTCGAAATTCTGCAGCGAGCGCTGCGTCTGCGCGCCCCACAGTTTGTTCGCCGGGACCTCGATGGGGCCAAAAGTATCGCGTTCGGTGCGTGTCGTCATGGGGTGGGCTTACCTGTCAAAATACGGGGCTGGGCGCCCACCGTAGCACATGGCCCCGCTCCTGAACAGCCACCCCACCATCACTCGACCATGACCACCACGATCAAACAAGCCGACCTCATTGAATCCGTCGCCGCCGCCCTGCAGTTCATCAGTTATTACCATCCGGCCGACTACATCGCCCATCTGGCGCGCGCCTACGAACGCGAGCAGAGCCCGGCCGCCAAGGATGCGATCGCGCAGATCCTGACCAACAGCAAGATGAGCGCAACTGGCCACCGGCCGATCTGCCAGGACACCGGCATCGTCAACGTGTTCCTCAAGGTTGGCATGGACGTGCGCTGGGAAAGCTTCACCGGCAGCATTGACGACGCCATCAACGAAGGTGTTCGGCGCGGCTACAACCACCCTGACAACACCTTGCGCGCCTCGGTGGTGGCGGACCCGCATTTCGACCGCAAGAACACCAAAGACAACACGCCGGCGGTGATCTTCACCGAGATTGTTCCGGGCAACACACTCGACATCACGGTGGCGGCCAAGGGCGGCGGCAGCGAGAACAAAAGCAAGATGGCCATGCTGAACCCGGGCGACTCCATCGTCGACTGGGTGCTCAAAACCGTACCGACCATGGGCGCCGGCTGGTGCCCGCCCGGCATGCTGGGCATAGGCATAGGCGGCACCGCCGAAAAAGCTGTGCTGATGGCCAAGGAATCGCTGATGGACGACCTCGACATGTACGAACTGCAGGCCAAGGCAGCTTCGGGCGCTGAACTCAGCAAGGTCGAGGCGCTGCGGCTGGAGCTGTTCGACAAAGTCAACGCGCTGGGCATAGGCGCGCAGGGCCTGGGTGGCCTGACCACGGTGCTGGACGTGAAAATCCAGATGTACCCGACCCATGCGGCCAGCAAGCCGGTGGCGATGATCCCGAACTGCGCCGCCACGCGCCACGCCCACTTCGTGATGGACGGCAGCGGCCCGGTCTACCTGGACCCGCCCTCGCTGGACCTCTGGCCCAATGTGGAGTGGGCGCCCGACTACCAAAAGAGCAAGAAGGTCGACCTCAATACCTTGAGCAAGGCCGAGGTTGCAAGCTGGAAGCCGGGCGACACGCTGCTGCTCAGCGGCAAGATGCTGACCGGCCGCGACGCCGCGCACAAACGTATCCAGGGCATGCTGGCCAAGGGCGAAAAGCTGCCGGTGGACTTTGCCAACCGCGTGATTTATTACGTGGGCCCGGTGGACCCGGTGGCCGGCGAAGCCGTCGGCCCGGCCGGCCCGACCACCGCCACCCGCATGGACGGTTTCACCGAGATGATGCTGGCCGAAACCGGCCTGATCGCGATGATTGGCAAGGCCGAGCGCGGCCCGGTCGCCATCGAGGCCATCAAGAAACACAAAAGCGCCTACCTGATGGCCGTGGGCGGCGCCGCTTACCTGGTCTCCAAGGCCATCAAACACGCCGAGGTCGTCGGGTTTGCCGACATGGGCATGGAAGCCATCTACGAGTTCGACGTGGTGGACATGCCGGTGACCGTGGCGGTGGACTCGGGCGGCACCAGTGCGCACATCACCGGCCCGGCCGAATGGCAGAAGCGGATCGCCACTGGCGAGTTCAAGGGGATTGCAGTCGCTGCCGCTTGATGGCGCCTCAAAGGAATTGTCAAGTTTTCCCCGCGCCATGAACGCACCCATCGGCGTTTTCGACAGCGGCATCGGCGGTCTGAGTGTCCTGCAGGCGCTGCGTACCGAGATGCCGCAGCAAGACGTCATCTACATCGCCGACAGCGGCCACGCGCCCTACGGCGAACGGGACGATGTATTTGTGGCCATGCGCTCGCGCGCCCTCACCACCTGGCTGCTGGGTCACGACATTCAGGCCATGGTGATCGCCTGCAACACCGCCACGGCGGCGGCGATCGACCTGCTCCGTGCGGAGCATCCGCAATTGCCCATCATCGGGGTGGAGCCGGCCCTCAAACCGGCCGCGGCGCTCAGCCAGACCCAACGCATTGGTGTCATGGCGACACGCGGCACGCTGGCGAGCCCCCGGTTCAAGCAGTTGCTGGGCACCCTCGCGACGCGGGCCGACTTTGTGCTGCAGCCTTGCGACGGCCTGGCCGAGGTGATTGAACGCAGCGCTGGCACTGAAGATGCTACCGAAATCATAGCTAGCTGCGCCCACCATATAGGGGCTATGGGCCGATTTGGCTTGAAAAACGGCGAAATCGACACGCTGGTGCTGGGCTGCACCCACTACCCGTTTGTCAGTTCATCCCTGCGCGCGCTGATCGGACCGGACGTGCATCTCGTGGACACCGGCGTGCCGGTCGCACGCCAGACCCGCCTGCGCTTGGCTGCCCTGCCGTCGGCCGATGTGCCCGCAGGAACAGGGCATCTCAAGCTCTTTTCCACTGGACAGCCGCTGGCCCTGCAAACCGCAGTGCGGCGCTGGCTGGCGCTTGATATCCCGGCAACCCGGCTGGATCTGTGACGCCGGGAACGGGCACTCAGCCCTCGGCGTCCGCGGTTTGCGCAGCCTGCCGTCCACGCTGCATGTTGACCGGTAGCAGCAGCACCAGGCCTGCAGCAAATAACACGGCTGTCGACAAAATCGCGGTGCGCTGGTCGCCCCCCGTCATCCAGGTGATGGCGCCGTAGCTCAACGGCCCGATGATGCTGGCCAGCCGGATCGCGAAGGTCCACAGCCCGTAGAACTCGGCCAGCTGCTTTTTCGGAGCGAACATGCCGGCCATGGCGCGGCCGGCCGACTGGCTGGAGCCCATGCACACCCCGGCGATCGCTGCGGCGTACCAGAAGCCGCCCTTGGTGGTGGTGACGGCAGCAATCACACAGGTGGCGATCCAGCCCACCAGCGTGATGCCCAGCGCCAGCTTGTGGCCGATGCGGTCCTGGAAATAACCGAAGGCAAACGCACCGCCAGCGGCGGCAAAATTGAGCACGAATATCAGCACCATGGTTTCCTGGGGCTGAAAACCAATCACCTGTTCGGCGTAAATCGCCGCCAGCGCAATGGCCACGGCAACCCCACCCTGGTAAAAAACGGCGCTGGCCAGCAGCCACATGAAGTCCTTGTAACGTCTGGCCTGGCGAAAGGTCTGACGCAGTTGCGCCAGCGACGCCTTCATGCCGCCCTCGCGCAAGGCCGCCGGGTTGGGCTGCGCCCTTTCCTTGAGCAGGCGGAAAGTCACCAGTGAAGCCAGGCCGTAAATCACGGCTGTGATCAGCATGGTGACGGGCACAAATTGATCCGCAGGAATACCGCGCCCCTGGGCCCAGATCACATAACCCAGGCAAATGCCAAGCGCCAACATGCCGCCGAAATAACCGAAAGCCCAGCCCCAGCCACTGACCTTGCCCAGGGCTTCGGTGCGGGCCAGCTCCGGCAGAAAGGCGGCGGTCAGCGACTCGCCATAGGCAAAAAAGGTGTTCGACACAATGATCAGCAATACCGCGAAAGCCACGCTGCTGGGCCCCGCCAGCGCCAGCGCAGCAGTACTGAGCACACAGCCGGCGGTGGTGATCATCAGCAGCCGTTTCTTGGCCGCGCGCAGGTCGGCGTAAGCGCCCAGGCTCGGCATGGTGAGCATGACAATCGCGTAGGACACACTGAGCGCCGCCGTCCAGGCAAAAGTGGCCCACTCGGCCTTCTGCGCAATGCCGCCCACAAAATAGGCGGCGAACACCGCCGTGATCACAACCGTGGTGTAGCCGGAGTTCGCAAAGTCGTACATGGCCCAGCCGAACACTTCGCGCTTGCGTACGCCGGGGTTGAGGGCGTCCTGGGAAAAGAGGGCCATGGTTCAGCTCCTGAAAAGGAGCCCAGCATAAACCACCAAAATGTCGACGCGATGGCGCAAGGGCCAGAAAGTCCAAAAAGGCTGGTGGTCCCGGGACGTGTTCCAATGATTTGCACCACAGGAGAATTTCTCATGTCAGACGCCACGCCATCACAAGCACCGCATCATGCGCAGACAGATCTCTCGGATCGTTTCGCCTGGCGCACCACCCGCGTGCTGCGTTTTCTGGCCGACACCTTTTTTGCCGGACGTTACGGCAACCGCGCCGTGGTACTGGAGACCGTGGCCGCCGTCCCTGGCATGGTCGGGGGGGCGCTGATCCATCTGAAGTCGCTGCGCAGCATGAAAAACGACGAAGGCTGGATACGCCAGTTGCTCGACGAGGCCGAAAACGAGCGCATGCACCTGATGACCTTTGTGCAGATCGCCCAACCAAGCCGGCTGGAGCGCTGGATGATCATGCTGGCGCAGGGCATTTTCTACAACCTGTTTTTCCTGCTGTATCTGGTGTCATCCCGTACCGCGCACCGGCTGGTCGGTTACTTCGAGGAAGAAGCGGTTTACAGCTACACCGAGTACCTGGCGGGGATCGACAGCGGGGTCTACGAAAACGTGCCGGCGCCGCAAATTGCCATTGACTACTGGAAGTTGGCGCCCGATGCGCGTCTGCGTGACGTGATCGTTGTGGTGCGAGACGACGAAGCTGGCCACCGCGACCTCAACCACGCGTTTGCAGACCAGCTCACCGCTACAGCCTAGGGCGTTGCTGCAGGCTCTTTCCAGCCGCCGCCCAGCGTCTTGTACAGCGTGACCTGGTTCTGCAATTGCAGCAGCCGGGTCTGCACCACCGCTTGGCGCGCCGCAAACACCGAGCGTTGCGCGTCCAGCAAATCAAGCTGGTTGGCGATACCGTTCTGGTAACGCAGGTCTGACAGCTTGAAGCGCACGCCTTCGGCATCGGCCTGCGCCTGTTGCGCCCGCAACTGCTCTCCCAGTGTGGCGCGGCCAGCCAGTGCGTCGGCCACTTCGCGGAACGCGGTCTGGATGGTTTTTTCGTACTGCGCCACCGCGATATCGCGGTTCACATTGGCCGTGTCCAGACCGGCGCGGTTGCGGCCGGCGTCGAACAGTGGCAAAAAAAGCTGCGGCGCCAGCGTCCAGCCGTAGCTGCCGCTTTCAAACAGGCCCGACAGGCTGGTGCTGACACTGCCGGCCGACGCCGTCAGTGAAATGCGCGGAAAAAATGCAGCCCGCGCGGCGCCAATGTTGGCGTTGGCCGAGAGCAGTTGCTGCTCCGCCTGGCGGATGTCGGGGCGTTTGGTCAGCAGGTCCGACGGCAGGCCGGCAGGCACGTCCACCATCAGGGGCGCATCGGCCAGGGCCTGGCCGCGTGGCAAGGCCGCTGCCAGTTCGCCACTCAGGGGCTGGCCCACCAGCAAGGTCAGCAGGTTCTCGCCCTGTGCGCGCTGGCGCTGCAGTTGCGCCCGGCTGATGCGGGCGGCCTCTGCCAGCGACTCGGCCTGGCGCAGGTCGAGTTCGGACGTGATGCCGTTGTCAAATCGCAGTTGGCTCAGCTTGAAGGACTCCTCGCGCGTGGCCAGCGTCTGCTCGGTAATGGCCAGCAACTCTTCGTCGGCCAGCAGGCTCAGCCAGGTGTTGGCGACCGACGCAATCAGGCTGATCTGGGTGGTCTTGCGGCCTTCATCGGTGGCCAGGTACTGCGCCAGCGCGGCGTCCTTGAGACTGGCGACACGGCCGAAGAAATCAATCTCGTACGAGGTCATGGCCAGGCCGGCGGTATAGACGCTGGAGATATTTCCCCCGGCGGCGGGCTGGCGGGAGCCGGTCGCCGCCGCGCCCACCGTCGGAAACTGGTCGGCGCGCCGGATCTGGAACTGGGCCCGCGCCTGCTCGATGTTGAGCACGGCAATGCGCAGGTCACGGTTGTTGCGCAGCGCCGCATCGATCAGCAGGCGCAGCTTCGGGTCGCTGAAAAAACTCTGCCATTCGATGTCGGCGGCGGCAACAGTCCGCACCGATGCCGAGGCAGCCGGTGGCGCGGACCCGAGCGACTTGGACAGCCGCAGGCCGGGCCAGTCGGTGGCTATCGGCGCGGCCGGCCGTTCATAAGTGGGCGCCATCGAACAGCCGGCCAGCACGGCGGCTGCACCCAGCGACAGCAGGCGGGCCAGGGGTGTCTTACGCATGGGGTTTGATTTCATGGCTTTCGTCTCCCTCAATACCGGCCGCCCGGGCATGTTCGGCATACATTTTCTTTTGCCGTTCACTGGTTTTGAACAGGCTGCGCACGACCACAAAAAACACCGGCACAAACACCACCGCCAGCGCAGTGCCGGTGATCATGCCGCCAATCACACCCGTGCCAATGGCGCGCTGGCTGGCCGAGCCGGCGCCCGTGGCTATCGCCAGTGGCAGCACGCCCATCATGAAGGCTAGCGAGGTCATCACGATGGGCCGGAAGCGGAGATGGGCCGCGGCCAGCGCCGACTCAATGGCACTTTTTCCCTGCGCCTCCAGGTCTTTGGCAAATTCAATGATCAGGATCGCGTTTTTCGCCGACAGGCCAATGATGGTGATCAACCCGACCTGAAAGTACACATCGTTGGAATAGGCGCGCAACAGCGTTGCCAGCAACACCCCCAGCACCCCCAGCGGAACCACCATGATGACCGCCAGGGGAATGGTCCAGCTTTCGTACAGGGCCGCCAGACACAGAAACACCGCCAGAATCGCAAAGCCATAAAGAATCAGCGCCTGCGAGCCAGCCAGCTTTTCTTCCCGCGACTGGCCTGTCCACTCAAAGCCAAAACCCGGTGGCAGCTGCGCCGCAAACTTTTCCATTTCGGCCATGGCCGCACCTGAGCTGTAGCCCGGCGCTGCCGCGCCCGAGATACGCATGGCCGGATAACCGTTGTAGCGAATGGTCTGCTGCGCCCCGGTCACCCAGCGTGTGCTGGCAAAAGCCGACAGCGGCACCGGCCGCCCCTGGGCATTGCTGGCGTTGAGCCGCAGAAGATCGTCCGGCTGCATGCGCGACGGCGCATCGGCCTGCACCACCACACGCTGCAGCCGTCCCTGGTTGGGAAAATCATTGACGTAGCTGGAGCCAAGCGCGGTGGACAGGGTGCTGTTGATCGCGTCAAAAGACACACCCAGCGCATTGGCCTTGTCGCGGTCAATGTCGATGAGCAGCTGAGGCCCGTCCTCCAGACCATCGGGCCGCACCTGTGACAGCACCGGGCTTTTGCCCGCCATGCCCAGCATCTGGTTGCGGGCACCGACCAGCGCGTCGCGGCCGGCGCCGCCACGGTCCTGCAAGCGAAAAGTAAAGCCGCTGGCAGAACCCAGTTCAGGAATCGGCGGCGGGCTGAGCGGAAAGATAAAGGCGTCACGAATGCCAGACAACGCGCCAAAAGCCCGGCCCGCCAACGCCTCGGCCGACTGCCCCTTGCCTTCGCGCTCGGACCAGTCCTTGAGCGTGACAAAAGCCAGCGCGGCATTCTGCCCCTGACCTGCAAAGCTGAACCCAAGGACGCCGACCATGCTCTGCACTTCAGGCTGCTTGAGGATGTAGCCCTCGACCTGCTCCATCACGGCACGCGTGCGCTCTTGCGTCGCGCCAGGCGGCAGCTGGACATTGACCAGCATGGTGCCCTGGTCTTCGCCGGGCAGGAAGGATGTCGGCAGGCGCATGTAAACCACCGCCACGGCGGCAATGATCGCCACGTAAATGATGAGGTAACGCGCCGCACGTTTGAGCATCCTGGCGACCACGCTTTCATACCCTTTGGCGGTACGCGAAAACACCCGGTTGAACCAGCCGAAAAAACCACGTTTTTCAAGGTGGTGGCCAGCCTCCACCGGCTTGAGCAGGGTGGCGCACAGCGCCGGCGTCAGCGACAGCGCCATGAAGGCCGAAAAACCGATGGACGCCACCATCACAGCCGCAAACTGGCGGTAGATGTTGCCGGTGGAACCGGCAAAAAAAGCGAGCGGCACAAACACCGAAATGAGTACCACGGTCACGCCGATGATGGCGCCCGAGATCTGCTTCATCGCCTTGCGTGTGGCGTCAAGCGGACTCAGGCCTTCTTCGCTCATGATGCGCTCGACGTTTTCCACGACCACAATCGCGTCGTCCACCACAATGCCGATCACCAGCACCATGCCGAACATGGTCAACACATTGATTGAAAACCCCAGCGCCAGCAGAGTGGCAAAGGTACCCAGCAGCGCAATCGGCACCACAATGGTGGGGATCACCGTGTAACGCCAGTTTTGCAAAAACAGGAACATCACCAGAAACACCAGGGCGACCGCTTCGAACAAGGTCACGGCCACCTGGGTGATCGATATCTGCACAAAGCGCGAGCTGTCATACGGAATGGCCCAGCTCATGCCGGGCGGGAAGAAGCGCTCCAGCTCGGCCATCTTCTGGCGTACCGCCTTGGCCGACGCCAGCGCATTGCCGCTGGGCGCCAGTTGCAGGCCAATACCCACCGCCGGTTTGCCATTGAGCCGCGCGGATGTGGCATAGGTCTGGCCGCCCAGCTCGATACGTGCGACGTCCTTGAGCCGCACCGCAGAGCCGTCGGTGTTGGCCCGCAGGATGATGTCGCCGAATTGCGCCACACCAGCCAACTGGCCGTTGACCACCACAGTGGCCGCGATGCCCTGACCGCCTACATTGGGCAGGTCGCCGATCGAGCCTGAGGACACCTGCGCGTTCTGTGCGCGGATCGCGGCATTGACCTCGGCCGACGACAGGTTGAAGCCAGCCATTTTTGCCGGATCCACCCAGATGCGCATGGCGCGCTCGGAACCAAACAACTGGGCCTGACCGATGCCGGGCAGGCGCTGCAGTTCCGGCACGACGTTGCGCGACGCGTAGTCACCCAGCGCAATCGGGTCAAACGCCGGATTGGTTGACGACAGCATGGTGAACAGCAGGAAGTTGGAGCGCGACTTGTCGACGCGCACGCCCTGCTGTGTCACGGCCTGCGGCAGGCGTGGGGTGGCGCGCGACAGGCGGTTCTGCACATCGACCTGGGCCAGATCGGCATTGGTGCCGGGCTGGAAGCTGATGGTGATGGTGCCGGTGCCGTTGGCCTGCGCCACCGACTCCATGTAGATCAGTCCGGGCGAGCCGTTCATCTCGCGCTCGATGACGGACAACACGCTGTCCTCCAGTGTCTGGGCTGAAGCGCCCGGGTACGCGGCACTGACCACGATGGCTGGCGGCGCCACCGGCGGGTACTGCGAAATTGGCAGTTGCGTGATGGCCACGCCGCCCATCACGATGATGAACAGCGCGATCACCCAGGCAAAGATCGGCCGATCAATAAAAAACTTGGCCATGCGACGGGCTCCTTATTTTGCGGCTGCCGACGCAGCAGCGGCTGGCGCGGACGCGGAAGCTGCAGGGGCGGAAGCCGCGCCGGCCGGTGCTGCAGCCGCTGGCTGCCAGGGCACGGGCTTGACCGTCGCGCCGGGCCGCAGTTTCTGGAAGCCATCCACCACGACTTTTTCGCCGGTCTTCAGGCCTTCGAGCACCACCCACTGATTGCCTTTGGCTGAGCCTATCTTGATGGTTCGCGGGCTGACCTTGTTGTCATCGCCGACCACCATCACGGTGTCACCTTGCGCGCTGCGCGTGACCGCCTGCTGCGGCAAGGTGATCGCATTGGTGGCTTGGGCCTGCTCCAGCCGCACCCGCACAAACAGGCCCGGCAGCAGGTCGCCGCCAGGGTTGGGTACCTCGGCTCGCAGCGTGATCTGGCCGGTGGTCGCATCAACCGTCAGGTCGGAAAACAGCAAACGGCCGGGTTTGGCATATTCGCTGCCGTCTTCCAGCACGATGCGAACGCTGGCGGCTTGACCGCTACCCGCACGCTTGAACTGACCACTTTCCAGGCCATTGCGCAGCTTCATCACTTCCGATGCCGACTGCGTGAAATTGATATACATGGGATTAATCTGCTGGATCACCGCCAGTTGGGTGGCGTCGCCCTGCCCCACCAAGGCGCCTTCGGTCACCAGCGCACGGCCGATGCGGCCCGAGATTGGCGCGGTGACAGCCGCATAACCGAGATTGATGCTGGCGGTTTGCACATTCGCTCGGCCAATGGCCACATCGGCCTCGGCCTGTTTCTGCGCCGCCACGGCGTTGGCGAATTCCTGCTTGCTCACCGCGTTGGCCGCCACCAGCGTCTTGTAGCGCTCGGCCAGCGCCGTCGCCTGTGCCAAGTTGGCTTCGGCGCGCGCCTGGCCAGCCTTCGCACTCGCCACCTGGGCCGCGTAGGGCGCGGAGTCAATCGTGAACAAGGGCTGACCGGCCTTGACGTCACTGCCTTCGCGGAACAGCCGCTTTTGCAAGATACCGGCAGCCCGTGCGCGCACCTGCGCGACGCGTGAGGCTTCGAGTCTGCCCGGCAGCTCGGTCACCAGCCCCACATCACCCTGGCTGACCGTCACCACGCCGACCTCGGCGGGCGGTGGCGCTGCGCCCGCACCGGGTCCCGCACCGTTGCCGCCCTTGCCACACGCCGCCATCATCAGGCCCAGCACGGCAGCCAACACCATCTTCTGGCTGCGTGTGCGTTCAGGCGCTTGTTGAAGGAATGAAAGAGGCTTGATCAAGCTCAACGTAGGCATGCTGCTTCCTTGAAGAATGGCGGGTGCAGGAATGAGGAAAAGAAGGCAAAGCTGTTCAGCACGAAGGATTTGCCTAAAACCAAGGGTTTTCGCGAGTGTCGGATTTTACATACATTTATGAATGTATATTCGAAGCTCTCTCAAAACCACATCGCAGGACAAAATCTTGGCACGCCGCACCAAAGAAGACGCGCTGATCACCCGCCACAACCTGCTCGATGCAGCGGAAGTGTTGTTTCAGGCCCAAGGCGTATCGCGGACCTCGCTGAACGATATCGCCCGGCAGGCCGGCACCAGCCGCGGTGCGATTTACTGGCACTTCAAGGACAAGGCCGACCTCTTCAACGCGATGATGGAACGGGTCACCCTGCCTCTGGAGCAGCCGTTTCAGGACTTGGTGCGGGAAAATGTGCACATCGACTCGCTCGCGCGCATATGCACTGGCGTGCGGGAGGCGCTGACCCGTATCGCAACCGATCCTCAGACCCGTCGGGTCTTTGAAGTGGCTACCCAGAAGGTGGAATATGTCGATGAGCTGCAGGCCGTGCGGCTTCGTCACCTGAAGGCACGCCATGAGTTTCTAGGGCAGGTCCAGCGCGGCTTGCGCCCACCACCCCCGTGACCAGACCCGCCCTGCGGCCCGCCCAAGCC
>NZ_JAYWHI010000007.1:0-36563 GCF_043778355.1 Polaromonas sp. | reverse complement strand
AGCGCAAAGCGCTTCCTGCACGGGAATCTTAACGAACGGTCATGTTTGCACGCGAGCGCAGCACACGCGGCCACATGAAGTCCCCCGCCATCGCCCAGCGGGGCGAGGGAGGGGTTAGGGGTGGGAGTGGGGAGTTCTACCTACCGGCCAAATGCGAGCCGGGAACGCAGCGTGATGCTTGTAAAAGCTCAGCGGCCGGCAAAGAACTGAACGGCAGCCTCGACGGTGGCTTCAATGTCAGCAGCCGTATGCGCCGAACTGACAAAGCCGGCTTCATACAAGGCTGGCGCGTAATACACGCCCTTGTCCAGCATGGCATGGAAGAAGCGGTTGAAGGCCGGGCTGTCGGTTGTCATCACGGTCGCATAGTTCTGCGGCAGCTTGTCCAGCAGGAAAAAACCGAACATGCCGCCTTCACTGTCTGCGCAAAAACTGATGCCGGCCCCCGCGGCTGCTTGCGTCAGACCACGGGTCAGGCTGCGGGTGCGTTCGCCCAGTGCTTCATAAAACCCGGGTTTGGAAATTTCACGTAAGGTGGCCAGGCCGCAGGCAGTGGCGACCGGATTGCCCGACAGCGTGCCGGCCTGGTACACCGGGCCAAGAGGTGCGAGTTGCTCCATCACCGCGCGAGTACCGCCGAAAGCCGCCAGCGGCATGCCGCCGCCTATGACCTTGCCCAGCACCGTCATGTCGGGCTTGAAGCCCGGAATGCTCTTTGCGTAGACACTTTGCGCGCCGCCCAGCGCGACGCGGAAACCGGTCATCACTTCATCAAACACCAGCAACACGCCGTACTCGGTGCAGAGCTCGCGGCAGCGCTTCATGAAGGGCACGCTGGCCCGCACAAAATTCATGTTGCCAGCGATTGGCTCGATCATCAGGCAGGCGGTGCTGCTGCCATGCAGGGCAAAGGCTTCTTCGAGCTGGGCAATATGGTTGTATTCGAGCACCAGTGTGTGCTGCACCACCTCCGGTGGCACACCGGCGCTGGTGGGGTTGCCAAAGGTGGCCAGGCCCGAGCCGGCCTTGACCAGCAGGGCGTCGGCATGGCCGTGGTAACAACCTTCGAACTTGATGATCTTGCTGCGGCCCGTGGCGCCGCGGGCCAGGCGGATGGCGCTCATGCCGGCCTCCGTGCCGGAGCTGACCAAACGCAGCATCTCGATGGAGGGAACCAGCTTGACGATTTCTTCGGCCAACTCGATTTCGCGCTCGGTCGGGGCGCCGTATGAGAAGCCTTCCAGCAATGCTTTCTGGACGGCTTCGACCACGGCGGGATGACCGTGGCCCAGGATCATGGGCCCCCAGGATCCGATGTAGTCCAGGTAGCGTTTGCCGTCGGCATCCCAAAAGTAGGCCCCTTGTGCGCGTTGCACGAACCGTGGTGTGCCTCCGACCGCCTTGAAGGCGCGGACGGGGGAGTTGACGCCGCCGGGAATCAGTGCGCGGGCACGTTCAAAAAGGAGGGTATTGCGGGAGATGTCGGAACTAGTGCTTGGTGCCATTGGTGGGTAGGTCAAAGGAGGGGAGAGCGGGGACGGGTTCAGCGCTGTCGGGCTCATCGCTATCGTCATCGCCATCGGGGGGGGTGTCGTCTGTCTGGGCCCAGAACAGCCGGTCGGGAACGATGTGACCCATGCCGGGGTGAAAACCGGCGTCCAGGCTGTGGTCAAGGTAGGTCAGGGCTTCGCTGGTAGCGGCTTGCAGGTTGTGCCCATTGGCCAGCAGCGCCGTGACGGCGGCGGTCAGCGTGTCGCCGGCACCTGCAAACACGGCTTCAAAACGCTCGAACTTCTCGCTGTAAAGCACCGCCTGCGGCGTGGCCAGCACGTTGTCGATGAACTGCTCGGGCAGGGGAATGCCGGTGACAAGCGTGTAGGGCACGCCGAATTCAGCGGCGGCCTTGGCGATATCGCGGGCCGACGGGCTTTTGTCGCCGGCCCAATCCGGCAACAGCCAGCGCCACAAGCTGCTGTGGTTGCCCACCAGCACTGTGGTCTGCGGCAGCAACAGTTCGCGAAAGGCGTCAAGATAATTGTCGATGGCTTCTTCGTTCCACCATGACAGGTTGGGCATGTAGGCGATCAGTGGCACATCGGCATAGTCGGATGCAATCTCCGCGATGGCGCTGATGTTCTCCGGGTTGCCGACAAAGCCGACCTTGATGGCACTGACCGGCATGTCTTCAAGGGCGGTGCGCGCTTGCTCGGTCACGGCCTCTTCATCAAAGGAGATGTGGTCGAAGATCTCGGCAGTGTCTCGCACATAAGCGCCTGTAACGACAGCCAGCGCGTGTGCGCCGGCAGATGTGATGGCGCTGATGTCGGCTGTCAGGCCACCGGCACCACTGGGGTCGTTGGCATTGAAGGTCATCACGCAAGCGGGAGCGGTTTCGCCGTCCTCTGTTTCCAATTGCGGGCTGTCCAGAGGAGGAGGGTTGGGGTTTGCCATAGGCTGGATTTTGACCTGTACGCGAATAAGCAACGCCGCCTCGATACAATTGTTGCATTCTATTCGAAGGCAACTTAAGCTGTGACTCAAACAATGACCTGGATGTGTTTAATCTGTGGGTGGATTTACGACGAAACGACAGGGGCGCCTGAACACGGTATTGCGGCAGGCACGCCGTGGGCCCAGGTCCCAATGAACTGGACCTGTCCCGAGTGCGGGGCTCGAAAAGAAGACTTTGAAATGGTTCAGATCTGAATGCCCCTATCTCTACAAACACGCAGCGGACGCCTGTCTGTTGGCTACGCGCCCTAAGGAGCAAAGTCAGTGAGTATTCCCAGTTCAGGGCTCAAGGTGTTGGTCATCGACGACAGCAACACCATACGACGCAGCGCAGAGATATTCCTGAAACAAGGCGGCCATGAGGTGCTCTTGGCTGAAGATGGTTTTGATGCACTCTCCAAAGTCAACGACTATCTGCCGGATCTGATTTTTTGCGACATCTTGATGCCGCGCCTGGACGGCTACCAGACTTGCGCGATCATCAAGCGGAACCCGAAATTTTCAACCGTACCGATTGTGATGCTGTCTTCAAAAGACGGCGTTTTCGACAAGGCGAGGGGCAGGATGGTCGGCTCTCAAGACTACCTGACCAAGCCGTTTACCAAGGACCAGTTACTGCAGACCGTGCAGGAACTGGGCAGCGCAAAACAAGGAGTAGCGTAATGGCCATCAAAAAAATTCTGATCGTGGACGATTCCAAAACCGAACTGATGTTCATGACCGATTTGCTCGGCAAGAACGGTTTTTCGGTGAAAACCGCTGAGAACGCCGAAGATGCCTTTCGTCGGCTTGCCGAGGAAAAACCTGACCTGATCCTGATGGATGTGGTGATGCCTGGGCAAAATGGCTTTCAGCTCACACGCGCCATCACACGGGATCCCCTGTACGCCGATGTGCCGATCATCATGTGCACCAGCAAAAATCAGGAAACCGACCGTGTCTGGGGCATGCGCCAGGGCGCCAAGGACTACATCACCAAACCGGTGGATGCCGAGGATTTGATGGCAAAAATCAAGGCGCTGGGCTGACGCTCCACCGACATCGCTAAAGCATGGCCAACCGACAAGCACTTAGAGAGCTCCAAAGCCGCCTGGCCGACAGGCTGCAAGCCGCAAAGACGCAGGGTGTTTCGGCCTCCTGGCTGGCGGTGGAGGCGGGGGGCGACAAGTACCTGTTTCCGCTGAATCAGTCCGGGGAGATTTTCCCGTGGGTCAGCGCCCAAAACGTGCCTTACACCCAGCCTTGGTTTGCCGGGGTTGCCAATTTGCGTGGTGGCCTGTACGGCATTGTCGATCTGGCGAGTTTTGTCACTGGAAAAATGCCGCCGCCGCGCAGTGAAATGGCGCGAACAGAGTCGCGGTTGGTTGCGCTCAACAGTGCGCTTGAAATCAATTGTGCGCTGCAAATTGACAAGCTGTCCGGCTTGCGCAATCCCGAGGCGTTTACAGATTTTTCTGAAAAATCTCCCGAAGCGCCGGAATTTTTTGGCCACAGTTATGTCGATGCCAACGGCGCCACCTGGCAGGAGATCAACCTGCAATCGCTCGCGCAGCAAGCCCATTTTTTGACCATCAGCGCCTAGCGCTTTCAGTTTTTTCCCCGGAAGGCTCACCATGTCTGTCATTGAAACTATCCAGAAGCTATTCAAAACAAAGCCCGCTGCATCCCAGGACAGCATGGATGATGTTTCCCTTGACATGTCGGTCGATCCGCTGGCGACGGGAGCCATGAATTCACCCAGTGCCATGACTTCAGCGCAGCAGGCGGAAGACAGTACCGGGCCCGAAAGCCAGAATGGCGACGACAGGGCGGAAGACGGCGAGTTGTTGTCGCTCCCGGTATTGGGGCGCAGGCGTATGGGTGCGCACCAACAGGTGCTGGTGGTGTTGTTGGGTTTTTCGGTGGTCGTGCTGGGCGCGGTGACCTTTGTTGCGCTGAACCAGGCGGATCAGGTGGCGCAGCAGGTGGCTGCCACCGGACAGTCGCTGATGCAGTCGCAGCGTCTTGCCAAGTCGGTTTCTCAGGCCCTGGTGGGAAGTGCCCAGGCTTTCCCGGACGTGCGGGAAAGCTCGGATGTGTTGGCCAAAACCGTTCGCGGTCTGAAGGTCGGTGAAGCGTCCTTGCGTCTCGAACCCGTTTCTCCCGAGCTGCAGCCCGATGTCGATGTGGTGACCCCACTCATGGAGCGTGCTGAAAAGAACGCGTCAACCGTGATGAGCCAGCAGGCGATCTTGACCCAGGTGGGCAACGCCTTGCGCACCATCAACCGGCAGTCGTCCGACCTGCTGGAAATTGCCGAGACCGTTTCTTCTCTCAAACTTCAGCAAAATGCGGCGCCCGCAGAAATCTCCGCGGCCGGCCAGTTGGTGATGTTGACGCAGCGGATTGGTAAATCAGCCAACGAATTCCTGACCATGGAAGGCGTGAGCCCTGAGGCCGTTTTCTTGCTCGGTAAGGATTTGAATTCGTTCAAGGAAATCGCCCAGGGTTTGCAGGAAGGCAGTCCCGAGTTACGTCTGACGGGCTCCAAGGACCCGCAGACGCGTGAGCGACTTGAGGCCTTGATGGCGCTGTATGAGCAGACGCGGGTGCAGGCCGGTGCCATTCTGGGTAACTTGCAAGGTCTGGTATCAGCGCGCGAGGCGCAAGCGTCGATTATTTCCGACAGCGAACCCTTGCGCCGCGGACTGGAAGACATTCAGGGCAAGTTGTCATCGCAAACGGGTCTGGGTGTTGGCGCGCTGACCACCTTGGCGGTGGCGGCAGCATTCGCCCTGCTGTGCGCGGCGGGTCTGGCCCGTCTGCAGGTGCTGGACAGCCGGCAGCGTCAGGGCGTTGCCGAGGGTCAACGGCTGGAAGCCAAGGGCCAGGAGCAGGACGCCAAACGTGTCAATGACGCCAACCAGGCGGCGATTTTGCGATTGATGAACGAGTTGCAGACGGTGGCCGAGGGCGATTTGACCCAGGAAGCGACGGTGACCGAAGACATTACCGGCGCCATTGCCGACTCGGTGAACTATACGGTGGAAGAGTTGCGGCAGCTGGTAGGTAACGTGCAAAACACGGCGACACGAGTGGCGCAAACCACCGCGCAGGTGGAAAGTACCTCGACCGAGCTGCTTGCTGCGTCCACCGAACAGCTGCGCGAAATTCGTGAAACCGGTCAATCGGTGCTCGACATGGCGACCCGAATCAATCAGGTGTCCACCCAGGCGCAGGAATCGTCCCAGGTGGCGCGTCAGTCGCTGACCGCTGCCGAATCAGGCTTGCAGGCGGTGCAAAACGCGATCGGCGGTATGAACTCGATCCGGGACCAGATTCAGGAAACCTCGAAACGGATCAAACGACTGGGTGAATCTTCCCAGGAGATTGGTGAAATTACGGAACTGATTTCAGACATTACCGAGCAGACCAACGTGTTGGCGCTCAATGCGGCCATTCAGGCGGCGTCCGCTGGCGAAGCAGGACGAGGCTTCTCCGTTGTGGCCGAGGAGGTGCAGCGTCTGGCTGAGCGTTCGGCAGATGCGACACGCCAGATTTCCGCGCTGGTGAAGGCGATTCAGACGGACACCCAGGATGCGGTGGCCGCTATGGAGCGCTCCACGCAGGGTGTGGTTGAGGGGGCAAAACTGTCTGATAGCGCCGGCACTGCGCTGTCCGAGATTGACCTGGTGTCACGTCGACTGGCTGACCTGATTGAGCAGATTTCTACATCTGCCTCCCGTGAAGCGGAGTCTGCGAACGTGGTGGCCGGCAACATCCAGCACATTTTTGCAGTGACAGAGCAGACCGGAGAAGGTACCCGCTCAACGGCTCAGCAGGTGCGTGATCTGTCGCGCATGGCGGAAGAGTTGCGGCAGTCTGTATCGCGATTCAAGATTGCTTGATGGCAGGTTCGTATCGTCTTTGTCCGTGAACTCCGATTTATGAACCGGCCCGCCCTCTATGCAATCGAACGACCCGAACTCCACAGCCGCTGAACTTGACCTGGCGGTCAATGATCTGGGCCCGCTGGCCTGGGTCCTGGACGAATTGCGTAAGTCGCTGGACGGCTCTGCCAAAGCCCTGAAGCGCTTTGTCCGGGATGCTGAGTTGGCCCGAGGTTCAGACCTCGCCGCGCTGGATGCCAGTCAGTTGCGTATTGCGCGTCAGCAGTTGCACCAGGCCGTAGGCGCGCTTGAGATGGTGGGTTTGGGCGCTCCGGCGCTGGTTTTGCGTGCCATGGAAGCGGCGGTGCAGCGATTTATCCAGCGTCCCGAACAGTGCAGCCAGGATGCGGCGGCCAAAGTCGAACTCGCAAGTTTTGCCCTGACCGAATATCTCGAAGGTGTGCTGGCGGACAAGCCCGTGTCCGCCGTTTCCCTGTTTCCGCAGTACCGTGATGTTCAAGGCCTGGTAGGGGCTGATCGGATCCATCCCGCTGATCTCTGGATGTTCGACTTGCGCTGGATTGAGCCGGTCACGGACTTGCCGAACACGGCGCGGGCTTACGATGAAGCATCCCGGCAGATGCTTGATCAGCTGGTCCTGAAAATCATGCGTACCGGCGACGCGCAGGCGTCCCAAAGTTTCAGAGACATGTGCCTCGGTTTTGCCAAGGCGCAGCCCGGTGGTGAGCCCCGTGTGTTCTGGAAAGTTGCGGCCGGTTATTTTGAAGCTTTGTCGCACGGCCTTCTGCGTGTCGATATCTACGTCAAGCGTGCAGCTTCGCGTATTCTGTTGCAATACGCATCGTTCGCCAAGGGCAGCACCAATGCTTCAGACCGGTTGGTGCAGGATTTGTTATTTTTCTGCTCGCAGGCGGTCGCCAAACCTGCCAGCGTTGCACCCGTGTTGTCGGCAGTTCGTGCGAGTTATGGACTGGACCGCTTCAAGCCGGTGGACTACGAGGCGGTGCAGTTTGGCCGCTTTGACCCGGCTTTGTTGGCACAAGCCCGCAAACGCATTGTCTCGGCCAAGGAAACCTGGTCATCGCTGACTGCCGGTGATCTCGGCAAATTCAAAACGCTGGCTGACCAGTTCAGTCTGGTGACGGATTCGCTGGTCAAGCTCCATCCTCCCAGCGAGCCGCTTGCGCTCGCATTGTCGCGAGTGATCGAGACCACGGTTCGCTCGGGGCAAGCGCCACCGATCGAACTGGCGCTGGAAGCGGCGACAGCCGTTCTGTACCTGGAAGCGGCCTTTGACGACCTCGATCCCAATGATCCGCAACTGACGGTCCGGACGGCCCGACTGGCAGAGCGGCTCGAAGGCGTGCGTAACGGCGGCGAAGCTCAACCCCTTGAGCCTTGGATGGAAGAACTGTATCGCCACGTCAGCGATAAACAGACCATGGGCAGTGTGGTGGGCGAGTTGCGCATCTCTCTGAGCGAGCTGGAAAAGTCGCTGGACCTGTTTTTCCGCAATCCGCAGGAAAAAGCTGTGCTGGCTGCAGTGCCTGGGCAACTCTCTCAGATGCGGGGTGTGTTGTCGGTGCTGGGGCTTGACCAGGCCTCTCACGCGGTGCTGAGAATGCGGGACAGCGTGGAGCAAATGCTGGTCACCGAAGTTGACGAGCAACTGGCCCGATCGGCTGGAACATTTGATCAGTTGGGTAACAACCTGGGTGCTTTGAGCTTCCTGATTGACATGCTCAATTACCAGCCCGCGCTGGCCAAAAAATTGTTTGTTTACGACGAAGTTAAAGGTGAACTCAAACCATTGATGGGGCGCAGCCAGGCGCAACCCGACACCGCCGCATTGACGGCGAACAGCGAACTCTCTCAGGAAGTGCTGTCCGTTGTGCAGGATGTGCAAGCGGGAGCTTCAGCCGAAAATCTGAGCGTCAAGCTTGATGTTCTGGCGATCCATGCGGCATTGGCCGATCAGCCGGGTCTGGCGCAGACCGCGCGAGATGCTGCGATCGCCGTGGCCGGACATACCCCCACCGCATCTGGCTCGCTGACCGATCTGGTCGCGGCCACCGTCGAGACTGTCGCGCCTGCTGCTGTGCCGGTGAGCGAGGAGAACTTTGAAGAAGACGACTTGCGGGATATCTTCCTGGAGGAAGCGCGCGAGGTTGCTGGGCATGCGCAGGCCGCTATTTCAGCCCTGGACCAACAACCGGGCGATGTTGGTGAGCTGACGATACTGCGTCGCGCCTTCCACACCCTCAAGGGCAGCTCCCGCATGGTTGGACTCAACGAGTTTGGCGAGGCAGCTTGGTCGATGGAGCAACTGCTCAATGGCTGGCTGGCTGAGCAAAAATCGTCCGATGACTCGTTTCGCGCCCTGTGCGTTCAGGCCATGGACGGGTTTGTTGCGTGGATTGACGACATTTCAGCCAACCGTGATGCCCAGTGGAGGTCCGGGCCGTTTCGCGCGAGCGCAGATGCCATGCGCACTGAAGGGCGTTTCAGTGCCATCGTGCTGCCAGAGCAATCGGAACCAGCCGCTACGCTTGCGCAGCCTGGCCCCGATATCGCGGTTGCTCAGGCGCCAACCGATTTTGATTTCGACTTCTCTTTGAGCGACCCGTCGCCTGCCACGCCTGCTGCGGTTGCGCCGGAGCAGGCGCTGGCCGATATTCAGGGCATTGATTTCGACAGTTTGTCAGCGTTGTCGGGACCGAGTGGTGATGCGCCGGCTGGAAGTCCGACCGCTGTTGACGTGATGTTCGACCTGGATCTTGGCGAGGCGCCAGCACCGGCGCTTGCGACGGAAGCCGATTCGCTGGAACTTTCGACGACTGATTTTGATGCGCATTTCGTCAATTCGACAACGCCGCAACCTGATGCCGTTGCGGTGGTGAATGATCTGTCGGAGGCCTCGCAGGTTGACGCTGACGCGTTTTTTGATCTTGCTCCCGAGATTGTTGTTGAGCCGGCGTCCGCCGCGGCGTCATCGAAACTGGACATTGAATTCGAAACCCCTGACGCTCTGGATGACCTTGCTGAGCCCCTGACCATGGATATGAGCGGGGACGAGCAGATCAAGGTGATCGGCTCGCTGCGCATTGGTATTCCTCTTTACAACGTGTATTTGAACGAGGCCGATGAATGGTCACGCCGCTTGGTGACCGAAGTCACGGAGTGGACGATGGAGCGGGGGCAGCCTATCGGAGATTCGGCCCTGGCGTTGACCCATTCGCTGGTGGGCAGTTCTTCCACGGTTGGATTTGACGCGCTCTCCGAGGTGGCGCGCGCGCTTGAGCATGCGCTTCAGCAGTCGCAG
This sequence comes from Polaromonas sp., assembly GCF_043778355.1. GTDB lineage: Bacteria > Pseudomonadota > Gammaproteobacteria > Burkholderiales > Burkholderiaceae_C > Polaromonas. The sequence goes on along the minus strand of NZ_JAYWHI010000007.1, from coordinate 26,840 downwards.
ATCCAGCTCGGGCATGGCGGTGGCAAGCACGGTCAACTGTTCATTGATGCCGCCGAGGACATTCGGCGTCTGTTGCACCAGTTTGCGGCTGGTTTCCTCAAGCAACCCGATCCGAAAATTCTTCAGGCACTGCGCGAGATCGATTTTTCAGACGCTGCCACTGACCCGGCGCCGGTTGCCGATAACGTGGCTTTCCCCTCTGGCCCAGAGCCGGCTCAGCCTGTGGTCCAGCCCACGCCTCCTGCCGCGGCAGAAGCGCCAAAAAGTGCGGCCGTGGAACCTGTCACCCGATTCATCATCAAGGCGGTGACAAGTGCGCCGGTTCTGGTGTCCGCAGCGCCCTCAGCGCCGTCGCCTGCCACGGGTCTTGTCCCGGCGCCGCCTCCGCCACCAGTCGAGTCCGCGCCGGTCCTCGCCGCCGCTGTGCAGTCGTCTGCTCCTGCCGTTTTCAATGAAGACCTGGACGATGAGTTCGACGCTGTGGATGCGATCGATCCCGATTTGTTTCCGATTTTTGAGGAGGAAGGCGCCGAGCTGATGCCGCAACTTGGTGCAGCCTTGCGCCAGTGGTCTGCGCGCCCTGACAACCTGGGCGCGCGCAATGAGGTCTTGCGTGCCTTGCATACCCTCAAGGGAAGTGCCAGGCTGGCTGGTGCCATGCGTTTGGGGGAAATGGCCCACCGCATTGAGTCGGACATCGAGCATCTGGGCTCTGACGCGGCTGGGTCCCAAAATTTTGATACCTTGCTGGCGACGTTTGATGCCATGCAGGCGAACTTCGAGGCCTTGCGTCATCCAGGCACAGCCGAAACATTTGAACCGCTGCAGCCTTTGTCGCAGCCTGCCGCGGGCCACGATTCTGATACGCCGGAAACCCCACAGGGCACAGCCTTGGCGCCGGCCGGTGGCCGCAAGGTCATGATGTCCATGGCCCAGGCGACGGCTTTGCAGCCATTGCGTCCGGCGGCCTCTGGATCGATCCGTGTGCGTTCCCAGTTGCTGGACCGCATGGTCAACCAGGCCGGCGAGGTGATGATCACACGTTCCCGCCTGGAGGCTGAACTCAATCAGTTGCGCGGCTCGCTCAATGACCTGAGCGGTAACTTGAACCGCTTGCGTTCGCAATTGCGCGACGTGGAGTTGCACTCTGAAACCCAGATGCAGTCCCGCTTGCAGCAGGCCAAGGAAGCGCAGCTCGGGTTTGACCCGCTGGAGTTCGACCGCTTCACCCGCGTGCAGGAGCTGACGCGCATGATGGCCGAGTCGGTCAACGACGTTGCGACCGTGCAGCGCACCTTGCAGCGCACCGTTGAAGCGACCGAAGACGATTTGATTGCCCAGGCGCGTCAGACCCGCGAGTTGCAGCGCGATTTGCTGCGCACCCGGATGGTGGAGTTTGAAGGCATTTCGGAGCGCCTGTACCGCGTGGTTCGGCAGGCCTCCAAAGAAACCGGCAAGCAGGTGCGTCTTGACCTGCAAGGCGGCACCATCGAGATGGACCGTGGCATGTTGGACCGCATGACACCGGCGTTCGAACATTTGCTGCGCAACTGTGTGGCCCACGGCATCGAGGACCCTGAAGCCCGCACGGGCGCTGGCAAGGATGCTTCCGGCCTGATCACCGTCAGTGTGCAGCAATCGGGCAATGACGTGTCTGTCGAGTTTCGCGATGATGGCGCCGGGCTGAACCTGCAGCGGATTCGCGAGAAAGCCCAGGCTTCCGGGCTGATCGCGCCGGGCCAGCAAATAGGTGATGACGAAGCCGCCAACATGATTTTCATGCCTGGTTTTTCCACCGCTTCGCAAGTGACCGAACTCGCCGGCCGCGGCATCGGCATGGACGTGGTCCGCTCCGAGGTCAATGCCCTGGGCGGCAGGATTGAAACCACCACAGCGGCGGGAAAGGGTACCAACTTCAAGCTGGTCCTGCCCCTGACAACCGCTGTGACGCAGGTTGTCATGTTGCGCGCAGGCGGCTCGTCGGTGGGTGTGCCTGCCAACGTGGTTGAGACCGTACGCCGAATTTCTGCCAAGGATCTGCAGCAGGCCTATAACAGCGGCGTGCTGGATGTTGCGGGTGAGAGCGTTCCCTTTTTCTGGTCCGGCGCCTTGTTGCAGGCGTCGCGCCGCAGCAGCGAGCCTCAGGGGAAAACCGCACCGGTGGTGATTTTCCGAAGCGCCGCCCAGCGGATTGCCCTGCACGTTGATGAGGTGCTGGGCAACCAGGAGGTGGTGGTGAAAAACCTCGGGCCCCAGTTGTCGCGCCTGCCGGGTCTGGCGGGGATGTCGGTGCTGGCCTCGGGTGCGGTGGTGCTGATCTACAACCCGGTGGCGCTGGCCACGGTGTACGGGCAGCAGGCCCGCGGCTGGAGTTCTGACAGCGCCGAGCCGCACATGCTGGAGCAGTCTGCGGACGCGGGTGGCGGCAGCGTCGCTGTGACACCATCCATGCCGGTGGTGCCGCTGATTCCGCTGATCCTGGTGGTTGACGATTCCATCACGGTGCGGCGCGTGACCCAGCGCCTGCTGCAGCGCGAAGGCTACCGTGTTTCCATGGCGGCCGACGGCCTGCAGGCGCTGGAGCGTCTGCAGGAAGAACGGCCCACGGTGGTTCTGTCGGACATCGAGATGCCGCGCATGGACGGCTTTGATTTGGCGCGCAACATTCGCGGTGACGTGCGTCTGAGCAGCCTGCCCATCATCATGATCACGTCCCGGATTGCCGAGAAACACCGCGAACACGCCAAGGAATTGGGTGTCGATCACTACCTCGGCAAGCCGTACGCTGAAGACGAGTTGCTCAGCCTGATCCGCCACTATTGCAGTGCGGAGCTCACAACTTGAAGTGAAAAGGGCCGTCAGCCCATGGCTGGCAAGCGCAAGCAGCTATAAAAATTATAGCAATTCAGGCTCTGCTGGTTTTTTGACGGGGGCGTAGCGCAGTAGCGTCAGGGCCCTGGCCTCATCGTGTTTCACGATAGGAAGCGGGTAGTCCTTGCCCAGTTCAAGCCCCGCAGCAGCCAGTTCGACAGGGCTCGCCAGCCAGGGGCTGTGTAGCGAGGCCCCGGTGAGTCCGGCCAGTTGCGGCAAATATTTGTGGATGAATTTGCCGCCGGCGTCAAACTTCTCGCTTTGCGTCACCGGGTTGAAGATCCGGAAATAGGGCTGTGCGTCGCAGCCGCTGCTGGAGGCCCACTGCCAGCCCCCGTTGTTGGCCGACAGATCAAAATCGTTGAGGTGCGTCGCGAAATAGGCCTCGCCCCAGCGCCAGTCAATGCCCAGGTCTTTGATCAGAAAACATGCAGTGACCATGCGCAATCGGTTGTGCATGTAACCCGTCTGGTTGATCTGGGCCATCGCGGCATCAACCAGCGGGTAGCCGGTACGCCCTTCGCACCAGGCCTGAAAAAGGGCCTGGGCGCCTGGCCCTTGCTCCCATTGGATGGCGTCGTACTCCGGCTTGAAAGAGGCCGTGGCCACATGCGGGAAGTTGCTCAGGATTTGCGCGTAAAAATCGCGCCAGATCAACTCGCTGAGCCAGACCGCGGCGCCCTCGCTGCCGCCTTGCTGCATGCGCAAGGCGGTCGCCGCCAGTTCGCGGATAGAGACTGTGCCGAAGCGCAGGTGCACGCCCAGGTAACTCGGGCCCTTGACGGCCGGGAAATTCCGGGTGGCGTGGTACTGGTCCATGCGCGCGACAAAGTCATCAAACAGCTTCCTGCCGCCGGCGCTGCCGGCCGGAATTTTCAGTGCCGCAAGGTTGGTCGGCTCAAACCCGAACGCACCCAGCTCGGGCACGCCCGCGCGCCAGGCCGCAGGCAGGGGCGCGAGCGCTGCGCCGTGCTTCCCGACCGGATAGGCGCGCAGGTAAAAGGCATCCACTTTTTTGAGCCAGGCGTTTTTATAGGGTGTGAACACGCTGTAGGGCTTGCCGGCCTGCGTCAGCACCTCCTGGCGTTCGAAAATCACATGGTCCTTGAAGCTGTGAAAAGCCATACCGGCCGCCGCCAGGGATCTGGCGACCTGCTGGTCCCGTGCCAGTGACTGCGGCTCATCGTCGTGGCTGGCAAATACAGCCTTGACGCCCAAGGTGCTGGCGAGTTCCGGCACGGACGCAGCGGACCGGCCGTGCAGCGTCACCAGACCTGCCCCGTCGATGCCATGCTGGCTCGCCAGCTGCTGCAATTGCCCGGCAAGATCAACCAGTGATTCCCGGATGAACTCGACGCGACGATCTGCCCGGGGCAGGGCGCCGAGAATGCCCTGGTCCAGCACGAACACGCAAAAGACCTGGCGACATGTTTTCAACGCGTGGTACAGCGCCGCGTTGTCGTGGCACCGCAGGTCCCGGCGGAACCACATCAGGCCGGTGTCGTATTGTTTGCTCATGGTCGGAGGATTTACCTTGCTTTTGGCGAAGTTTGCAGGCCGGTGGCCGGGAGGGAGGCGTGGCAGACCGATTTTCTGCCGGTCAAAGCGCCCTGTGCGTAAAATCAGCCCATGGCCATGGATTCTGCACCGATCAATCTTACCCACCACTTCCTGATTGCCATGCCCGGTCTGGACGATGAGGCCTTCGCCAAAAGTGTGGTCTACATGTGCGAGCACAGTGACCGTGGCGCGTTGGGGCTGGTGATCAACAAGCCCAGCGACATCAACCTGAAAAATCTTTTCGACAAGGTCGCTTTGCCCTTGCGGCGTGACGACCTGACCGAGTCACCAGTCTTCCAGGGCGGCCCGGTGCAAACCGAACGCGGCTTTGTTCTGCATGAATGCATGCTGGCGGGTAGCGAGTCGGTGTACGCCTCAACCATGACCATTCCGGGCGGCTTGGAGATGACCACCTCAAGGGACGTGCTGGAGGCACTGTCCACTGGCGCCGGACCGCGCAAGGTGTTTGTTTCGCTCGGTTACTCCTCCTGGGGCGAGGGCCAGCTGGAGTCCGAGATTTCAGAAAACAGCTGGCTGACCGTGGAAGCGGACATGTCGCTGATCTTCGATACGCCGGTCGAGCAGCGTTATGACAAGGCCTTGCTGTTGCTGGGTCTGCAGAGCTGGATGCTGTCCCCCGAGGCCGGCCACGCATGAGGGCGTATCTATAAATCCGAGTACCAGGCGCATGGCCGCGTTGCGCGGTACTCGGAATCCTCATGCACCCAAGTGCATTCCGGTGTCCTCCGTTCCGTGCGCCTTGCCCTGCATCCCGGTACTCGAATTTCTAGACACACCCATGAGCGCTGAGTTGCAAACATTTCTCGCTTTCGACTTCGGCCTCAAGCGTACCGGTGTGGCCACTGGCAACCGGCTCACGCGCACCGCGACGCCGCAAGGCAGTATTGCCGCCGAAGGGGATGCCCGCTTCGCAGCCATCGCCGCGAAAATAGAGGAATGGCAGCCCGATGCCCTGGTTGTCGGAATTCCGTACCATCCCGACGGCGCCAGCCATGAGAACACGGCACGCGCGTTGAAGTTCGCCCGCCAGTTGCGCGGGCGCTCAGGTCTTCAGGTGTTCGAGGTTGATGAGCGCTACAGCACGACGGAAGCCCTGTCACAAGGCGCATCGGATGCCGATGCGGCGTCTGCCTGCATAATTCTCGAGCAGTTTTTAAGGAGTCTTTCATGAGCAGAGCAGAACCGCATCACGCGGAGGATGCCCGTGTGCAGGGGCAGCGTCGGGAGGCGGCATGAGCAGCCTGACACTGGATGCCGAAGCCCTGTACCGTGAAGTGCTTCGCGCCATGCAGCAGTTGCTGGCCACCTATGATCGCGTGCCCCGCCTGGTCGGTGTGGCGTCCGGCGGTGTCTGGCTGGCAGAGCGTCTGCGCATCGACCTGGCCCTGGCGGACGAAGCCGGCAGCTTGTCTTCGGCGATGCATCGCGATGACTTTTCGCGGCGCGGCCTGTCGGCGAGCGGCCAGACCGTACTGCCGTTTGATGTCAACGGCGCCGACCTGATCGTGCTCGACGATGTGCTCTACACCGGACGCACCCTACGTGCGGTGCTCAACGAGTTGTTCGACTACGGACGCCCGGCCAGCGTCAAGCTGGTGGTGCTGGTGGACCGCGGCGGCCGCGAATTGCCGATCCAGGCGGACTTCGCCGCAGCGCGTGTGGCCCTGCCAGCGACGCAGTCGCTGGCTCTGGCCCGCGGCGACGATGGTCAGTTCAGTTTTCAGGTGCAAGGAGCGACCCCATGAACCCTTTTACTGTCGGCCTGGCCGCGCGCAAGGCCTGAGCATGCTGTACCGACGAAATCCACAGCTCAATAGAAACGGTGAACTGATTCACCTGTTGTCGATTGAAGGATTGCCCAAAGCCACACTGACACAAATCCTGGACACCGCCGCCAGCTTTGTCAGTGTCAGCGACCGCGAGGTCAAGAAGGTGCCGCTGCTTCGCGGGAAAAGTGTGTTCAATCTCTTTTTTGAGAATTCCACCCGCACCCGCACCACCTTCGAAATCGCCGCCACGCGGCTGTCGGCCGATGTGATCAACCTTGACATTGCGCGCTCATCGGCGTCCAAGGGCGAGTCCCTGCTCGACACCATCTCCAACCTGAGCGCGATGGCCGCCGACCTGTTCGTGGTGCGTCACAGCGAGTCGGGGGCGCCCTACCTGATTGCGCAGCATGTGGCGCCGCATGTGCATGTGATCAACGCCGGCGACGGCCGCCACGCGCATCCCACCCAGGGCTTGCTCGACATGTACACCATCCGCCACTACAAGAAGGACTTCAGCAAGCTGACGGTGGCCATCGTCGGTGACGTGCTGCATTCGCGCGTCGCACGTTCGGATATCCATGCGCTGACCACACTGGGCTGCCCCGAAGTGCGTGTGGTCGGACCTAAAACCCTGGTGCCCGCCGACATGGCCCAGATGGGTGTGCGGGTCTGCCACACGCTGGAAGAAGGCATCCGGGACGCCGACGTGATCATCATGCTCCGGCTGCAGAACGAACGCATGTCCGGCGCCTTGTTGCCCAGCAGCCAGGAGTTTTTCAAAAGTTTCGGCCTGACCACCGAGAAGTTGCGGTTGGCCAAACCGGACGCCATCGTGATGCACCCCGGCCCGATCAACCGCGGCGTCGAGATTGATTCGGCTGTGGTGGATGGCGCGCAAAGCGTGATCCTGCCGCAAGTCACCTTCGGCATCGCCGTGCGCATGGCGGTGATGAGCATCGTTGCCGGGAACGAAGCATGAACATTTGCCCCCACGCTTGTCGCAGCGCGCACTGCGCTGCCCCCCGAGGATGCGCATTTTTTCTTGGAGCGGCCCGGCGGAAAAACATGTCTCCCCGAACTTGTCGTTTCGCGCGCTGCGGAGAAAAAGCATGAAGATACTCATCAAAAACGGCCGCGTAATTGACCCGGCATCGGGCCATGACGCAGTAGGGGATGTGACCATCGCCGCTGGGCGCATCGTCTCGCTCCAGGGGGCGCCGACTGACTTCACGCCGAACAAGACCATTGATGCCACGGGCTGTATCGTGGCGCCGGGGCTGGTTGACCTCGCGGCGCGTCTGCGCGAGCCCGGCTACGAGCATGAAGGCATGCTCGAAAGCGAGCTCGCCGCGGCGGTGGCCGGTGGCGTGACCAGTCTGGTCTGCCCGCCCGACACTGATCCGGTGCTTGACGAACCCGGCCTGGTCGAGATGCTGAAGTTTCGCGCTGAAAAACTGCACCAGTCGCGCGTGTTCCCGCTGGGCGCTCTGACACGGGCGCTCAAGGGCGAGGCCCTGACGGAAATGGTGGAACTGACCGAAGCCGGCTGTGTCGGCTTCAGCCAGGCCGATGTGCCGCTCGCCAACACCCAGGTGTTGCTGCGCGCGCTGCAATATGCCGCCAGCTTCGGCTACACCGTCTGGCTGCGCCCGCAGGACAGCTGGCTGGGCGGCGGCGTGGCCGCAAGCGGCGCACTTGCGACGCGACTGGGCCTGAGCGGCGTGCCGGTGGCGGCAGAAACGATTGCGCTGCACACCCTGTTTGAACTGATGCGAGCGACCGGTGCGCGGGTACATATCTGCCGCATCAGCAGCGCCGCGGGTGTCGCGCTGCTGGCCCGCGCCAAGGCTGAAGGGCTCCCGGTGACGGCTGATGTCAGCATCAACAGCCTGCACCTGACCGATACCGACATCGGCTACTTTGACAGCCGCATGCGGCTGAACCCGCCACTACGCCAGCAGCGCGACCGCGATGCGCTCCGCCAGGGCTTGCTGGACGGCACCATCGATGCATTGGTGTCGGACCACACCCCGGTGGAGGCTGATGCGAAAACCTTGCCTTTTGCCGAAGCCGAACCGGGCGCGACCGGGCTCGAACTGCTGCTGGGTCTGGCCTGCAAATGGGGCGAGGACAGCGGCGCGGGTTTGTCCCGCGCGCTGGCCGTACTCACCAGCGAGCCCTCCCGCGTGCTTGGCAGCGCGCTCGGGACGCTGCAAGCCAGTACCGGCCAACTGGCCAAAGGCGGTGTCGCTGACATCTGTGTGTTTGAAGCCCAGTCCGAGTGGACGGTCCAGACCGATACGCTGCGCAGCCAGGGCAAACACACCCCATTTTCCGGCTACCAGTTACCGGCCCGCGTGCGCTGGACGCTGGTGGGTGGACAACTCGCCTACGAGGCCTGAGCGGCATGCGTCAAGTCAGGGCCGTTTGGCGGCTGCTGTGGGCCTTGTCGCATATCGCGGGCGGGATGTGGACCATTGTTTTCCGGTTTCCCAAACTGACGCAGCACGCGAAGGAGGCGCGGGTGCAGGCGTGGGCCCAGGCCATGCTGCGCGGCGTGGGCATCACGCTGGTGCTGCAGGGGCGGCCTGTGGCTGCGGGCCCGGCGTTACTGGTGGCCAATCATCTGTCCTGGCTGGACATTGTGGTGATGCATGCCTCGCGTTACTGCCGATTTGTCTCCAAGGCCGATATCCGGCACTGGCCACTGGTGGGCACCCTGGCCGGCGGCGCCGGCACCCTGTATATCGAGCGTGAATCGCGGCGCGACGCCCATCGCGTTGTGCACCACATGGTCGAGCGACTGCAACTGGGTGAGGTGCTGGCAGTTTTTCCGGAAGGCACCACCGGCGACGGCATTGCCATGAAACCGTTTCATGCCAATTTACTGCAGGCCGCCATTTCAGCCGATGCACCGGTGCAGCCGCTGGCCCTGCGTTTTGTCGATGCGGACACCGGGCAAACCAGTTTTGCGCCGCGTTACATTGACGACGATTCGATTTTTGTGTCGATCTGGGAAACCCTGTGTGTCACGCACCTGCGTGCCGAAGTGGCCGTCGGTGAGCCCCAGCGCGCCGATGGCCGCGACCGCAGGGCTTGGGCAACCGATCTGCAGGCGGAGGTGGCACGCCTTTTGCGCGACAGGCCCTGAAGCCTGACGCCAGGAGCGGCTTATTCGCGCTGAAAGGTCACGACGTGATCGACTTCGGCGCGAATGCCTATCCATTCGCCGAGCGCATGGTCATGGTGTGAGGGCACGTGCGCCATCACGGTTTCACCGGTTCTGAGCTTGAGCGTGTATAAAAATTCCGAGCCGCGAAACGCCTTGCGCACAATCTGCGCTTTGACTGGCGCTGCATCGTCATGCACGATGTCATCAGCGCGCAGCAGCACGTCGCACACACCGTCCGGGTAAGCGCCCGGCAAGGGGCACTCCAGCACATCGCTCAGGTCGCCCAGCGCGGTATGCACCACCACGTTGTCGCCTTGCTGGAAGATCTGCGCGCGGGTAAACACACCGTGTCCGATGAAGTCGGCCACAAAACGGGTGGCCGGGCGGTGGTAGAGCTCGTAAGCATCGTCCCACTGGTGTAACTGCCCGTCGTGCATCACGCCAATGCGGTCACCGATGGCAAAGGCTTCGAGTTGGTCGTGTGTCACCAGCAGCGCGGTGGCGCCAGCCTGTTTCAGGATGGCGCGCACCTCATGGGCCAGGCGTTCGCGCAGGTCCACATCCAGATTGGAAAAAGGCTCGTCGAGCAGCAGCAGCCGCGGCCTGGGTGCCAGCGCACGCGCCAGTGCCACACGCTGCTGCTGGCCGCCAGACAGCTCGTGCGGATAACGCCGCTGCGCCTGCCCCAGACCGACCAGCTCCAGCACGTCGGCTGTGCGTTGTTGGCGCTCTGCCGGTCGCAGGTGCGCCAGGCCGAAAGCCACGTTGCCGCCGACGTCCAGGTGCGGGAACAGGGCGTAGTCCTGAAACACCATGCCGATTCGGCGTTCTTCCGCCGGCACATGGACCGCATTGCTGCTGACCGCTTCCTGCGCCAGCGAGATGCTGCCGGACTGGGCCCTTTCCAGGCCTGCAACAGCGCGCAGCAAGGTGGTTTTTCCACAGCCGGAGGGACCGATCAGTACACCGATCTCGCCGGTCAGCAAACCCAGCGACACGCCGTTGACAGCCGGGCGGGACCGGCCAGCGTAATGCACCACCAGATGGGATATATCCAGAAACATGCCTGCAATTGTAGATGCTTACAATTCTCATTTGCACTCTTTGGGTAAGGGCCGTGCGGCGCTATCTTCTTGCCGCCACCCGTGGTTCTGCCCGGCGACCGGCACTTGCTTATTGTTTGGACTTCATGTTTCCTCGTTTCGTCTTGCCCGCCCTGCTGTTTGTGCTGACGGCCGTGCTCACGCTGCCGGTTTTGGCGGTGATGTTGTCGTGGCTGTCGCTCGATGGCCTGTCGCTGCCGATCCTGCAGGAGATGCTGCGCACGGTGCTGCCCGAATACGCCTTGACCTCGCTGCTGCTGTGTCTGGCCGTGGCTGCCGGCGTGGCGCTGGTCGGTGTGGCCACCGCCTGTGCAGTCACGCTGTTCGAGTTTCCTGGGCGGCGGATTTTTGCCTGGGCCTTGCTGCTGCCGCTGGCCATGCCGGCTTATGTGGTGGCGTATGCCTATACCGACTTTTTGCAATATGCCGGGCCGTTGCAAAGCTGGCTGCGCGCCAGCTTCGGCTTGCAGGGCCGACTGCTGCCAGAGATTCGCAGCCTGGGCGGCGCTGTGCTGATATTTACGGTCACCCTGTATCCCTATGTGTATTTGCTGGCGCGTACCGCGCTGTCCGAGCGTGCAGTGCATCTGATGGAGGCGGCGCGGCTGCTCGGCGCGCCCTTGGGGCGCCGCATTCGTGATGTGGCCTTGCCGCTGGCCCGTCCAGCGGTGGCGGCCGGGGTAGCGCTGGCTCTGATGGAGACCCTGGCCGACTTTGGTGTCTCCAGCTACTTCGGTATCCAGACCTTCACCGCAGGCATCTACAAAGCCTGGCTGGCCATGGACAACCGGTTGGCCGCAGCCCAGTTGGCAACAGCCTTGCTGGTGGTGGTGGCGGTACTGCTCAGGATCGAGAACCAGGCGCAGAAGCGCATGCGTTTTGCGGGCAGCCGCCAGTCGGGCGCGGGCGCGGCAGACACTGCACCCACGCGTTTGCGGGGCGGGCGGGCCGCTCTGGCTTGGGTGGTGTGCATGGTACCGATTGCGTTGGGCTTCATCCTGCCGGTACTGTTCATGCTGCGCCCGCTGGTGGCAGGTTGGGGCGAGTTGCCGTGGCGGCAGTTTGCAGGCTGGTCCATCAACAGCGTGGGGCTTGCCGGTTTGAGCGCGGCGCTGGCCACCGCCCTGGCCCTGGGGTTGAGCCTGGCCGTGCGGCTTCGTCCGCATGTGTTGACACGCGTCGCCGCGCAACTGGCCAGTCTGGGGTATGCCGTGCCTGGCGCGGTGATTGTCGTGGGTCTGCTGCTGCCAGTCGGTTGGCTGCAGGCCACCGCGCCGCAGACTGCGGTCGGTTACTGGGTCACCGCGACCGTGTTGGGCATTGTCTGGGCCTATCTGGTGCGTTTTACGGCGGTGGCTTTGCAGTCCGTGCAAAGCGGTTACTCGCGTATCCCCGTCAGTTTTGACGACAGCGCGCGCATGCTGGGCGTCACTGGCACCGCCTTGCTGGCCAAGGTGCACTGGCCGTTGCTCCAGCGCTCTGTCGGGGTCGCGGCCTTGCTGGTTTTTGTCGATGTAATGAAGGAGCTGCCCGCTACGCTGGTACTACGCCCCTTCAACAGCGACACACTGGCCGTGGTGACCTACCAACTCGCGCGTGATGAACGCCTTGGCGAAGCAGCACTGCCAGCCCTCACGCTGGTGCTGGTGGGTTTGTTGCCGGTGCTGTTGCTGGGCCGCACGCTGCGCACGAAATAAGACCTGCGCGGCCTGGATTTTTCAGCCGCGCGTGGTTTGTCCGCGAGCGCCCGTCAGGTGTAGGTACACGCCTACGCCTGTTCTTTGCGTCTGCCTACCCATGCCATGAAAACCGGTGCTTAAGGTGAAAGTTCTTCGTTGTTATGCCCGCAGGGCGAGCGACTTCAAGTCTTCAACCATATTCAGGAGCTCATCATGAACAAGGATCAAATTGAGGGAAACTGGACGCAGTTCAAAGGCACGGTCAAGGAGCAGTGGGGCAAGCTTACCGACGACGATCTGGACATCATTGCCGGGAAGCGGGACCAACTGCTCGGCCGCATTCAGGAGCGCCATGGACTTGCCAAAGAAGAAGCTGAAAAACAGCTGGAGTCTTTTCAGGAACGCAACCCGACCGGTTTTTTCGAGCGTTATTGAGTCTGGCTGCGCTGGATCGCTGCATCTTTCGTAGACGCATGTTTCGATCTGGCAGCCTTTCCGACGTCTTCGCATCCCCCGCAACATCTCAAGGAATCAACAATGAAAACCAAACTCGCCATCCTCTCGTTCGCTGTCTCTTGTGCCTTTGCCGGCAACGCCATGGCCTTGACCAAGGAAGAATACAAAGTACAAAAAGACCGTGTCGAAGCCGACTACAAGGCCGGCAAGGAAAAATGCGCCTCGCTAAGCGCCAACGCCAAGGATATTTGCCAGGCGCAAGCCAAGGGCGCTGAAAAAGTAGCCAAGGCCGAGCTGGAAGCCCAGTACAAACCCAGCGCTAGCCACGACAAAAAAATTCGTGATGCCAAAGCGAACGCCGCATATGACGTTGCCAAGGAAAAATGCGATGATCTGGCGGGCAATGCCAAAGACGTTTGCGTGAAAGATGCCAAGGCGGCCCGGACCACCGCCAAGGCCGACGCCAAAGTCAGCAAAGTCGGTGCCGAGGCCAACAAGGACAAGGCCGACAACATGGCGGATGCCCGTAAAGACGCCAATGCCGACAAGAACGAAGCGCTCTACAAGGCCGCCAGGGAGCGCTGCGACACGATGGCCGGGGCTGCCAAGGACGGTTGCCAGAATGATGCCAAGGTGAAGTTCGGTATGAAGTAAGCCACGCGCGCTTCGGCGCTGGGTTCGACAGTCCCGGGTTTGTGAAACAAGCTCGGGATTTTCTTTTTTTTGAATCATATTTGTCTCTGGCCCATAGCCATTATGCGCAGATAGCTACTGATTTAATAGCAACACAGAGATGGCCGTCGCGAGAAATGGCAGCGACCGATGTTCCCGGACGCGGCTGTTTGGCAGCTCGGCCCGCTGCGCGTGTGTCTGCGAGGCGCTTTGTGCAACCTGCATTTTTGGATTTGCTTAAAATGGCGGCAATCAAGGACATACGATGCACATCGACAAAGAACTCGACACCCGCGGCCTCAATTGCCCGCTGCCTATATTGAAGGCCAAAAAAGCGCTCGCCGAGATGGGCAGCGGTCAGTTGTTAAGGGTGGTGTCTACCGATGCGGGCTCCACGCGTGACTTCATGGCGTTTGCCAAACAGACCGGCAACGAGCTGGTGGAGCAGCAAAACGAAGGCGGCGAATTTATTCACGTGCTTAAGCGGCGCTGAATAGCCCCCACGCTTTTCACTGCGTGTCATGCGCTGGCCCCCGAGGGGCCGCTGTGCCTGTGGCCCGGCCAAGCCGGTTCGGCGGCCCCTGCTTGAAGGAAGAGCATCGGCGCTGTAAGCGGCCGACTCAGGGAATCTGAAGGTTTTTCAGGTAGTGGCGAAAGTGCTCGCCAACTTCGGCGTGTTGCAGCGCCAACTCCACGGTCGCTTCCAGAAACCCTTCCTTGCTGCCGCAGTCATAACGCTTGCCTTGGTACTGGTAGGCGTAAACCGATTCCTCTGCCATCAGACCGGCAATACCGTCGGTGAGCTGGATTTCTCCACCGACACCGGTCGGCTGGTTGCGGATGTGGCGGAACACCGTTGGCGTCAGGATGTAGCGCCCGGCCACACCCATGCGGGAAGGCGCCAATTCCGGTGCAGGTTTTTCGACCATCTGGCTGATCTTCATCAGTTGCGTATTCACGGCCTCACCGGCGACGATGCCGTAACGGCGGGTCTGCTCGAGAGGCACTTCCTGCACCGCCAGCACGGATTGCTGCAGTTGTTCAAATTGCGCGGCCATTTGTGCCAGAACTGGTGGCGTGCCAACCATCAGGTCGTCGGCCAGCAAGACGGCAAAAGGTTCGTTGCCGATCAGGTGTTCGGCGCACAACACGGCATGCCCCAGGCCCAGTGAGCGCGGCTGACGCACATAGGAAAAGTCCATGTCGCTGGGGTTCATGGAGCGCACCAGCGCCAGCAACTGCTGCTTGCCGGCGGCCTCCAGTTCGGTCTCAAGTTCATAGGCTGTATCGAAGTGGTCTTCGATGGCCCGTTTATTGCGTCCAGTCACAAAAATCATGTGCCGTATGCCGGCCGCGTAAGCCTCTTCTACCGCATATTGAATAAGCGGCTTGTCCACCACTGGCAGCATTTCTTTGGGCTGGGCTTTGGTGGCGGGCAAAAAGCGTGTCCCCAAACCGGCAACAGGGAATACGGCCTTTTTCAGTGTGACTTTGTGCATCGACTTTTGAAAGTTAAAGGTCTAAAGTGTTGTGTAGTTAGCACAGCTTTGGCGTCGGACGACAAGCCGAACAGGTGTCGGAACCCGTCAAATGGCGTGCTGAAAAGAAACAAGGATACTGGGTGGACATCTTACTTCTTGATGCGTTGGTGCCCGAAGCCATGACCTGGCTGGAGTCCCGTCATAGCGTGGAATACCGCCCTGAACTCGCGGATGACCTCGTGCTGCTGCGTCAGGCGGCGTACAAGACCCGCGGCATTGTGTTTCCCCGCCAGACCGTGGTGACCCGCGACTTTCTTGATTTTCTGCCCAAGCTCAAGGCTGTCGGCCGCCTGCACGTGGGCACCGACAACACCGACCTGGAAGCCTGCAAGGAACGTGGCATCAAGGTGATTCATGCCAGCAGTGCCAACGTGCGCTCCAATGCCGAGTACCTGCTCAGCAGCTTGCTGCTGCTGTACCGGCGTGGTGTGGTGTCGGCCTTGATGGGGAAACGCCACCCCACAGCGCAGATGGGGCGGGAACTGCACGGCAGCACTGTCGGTATTCTGGGTCTGGCGCCCACCGCTCACACCCTGGCCGGCATGCTCACCAGTCTGGGCGTGCGGCTGATCGGATACGACCCCGCCGTTCATCACACCGCACCGATCTGGGAGCGTCTGCGCATCCAGCCGGTCACGCTGACCGAACTCATGAGTCAGGCCGATGCGGTGTCGGTGCAGATGCTGTATGCCACGCGTTTTCGCGGGTTTGTGAATGAAAAACTGCTGGCAGCCTGCAAGCGCGGCCAGTTGTGGGTGGGTATCAGCCGCAGCGCGCTGTTTGACGAGAAGGCCCTTGCCGCCGCCCTGTGTGATGGTCGCATCGAGGCGTGCATTCTGGACGGCGCAGAAGAAAATTTCACCGACGAAGGCTCGCCACTCAACGGGTTGAAAAACCTGTTCATCACGCCGCGTCTGGGTTCACACACGCGCGAAGCGCGCTTGCGCTCGAGCTGGTATGTGGCGCACCGCATGCATGAAGCCATCACGGCCGAGCAGCGCGGCGTGGGTTACGTGCCCAGCGCACCCATGGACATGGAACTGCCCGGTGCGGTGTCGCCTTCGCAGTGGGGTGAGCAGGAATACTCCATCCGATAAGTAAAGCCCCCCTCCACCGCGGCCAGTGGCAATTAATTCAGCCGCGTTAGCTGGGCGCGGATTTTCTCCAGCGTTGCCGTGTAGTCTGTCAGACGCTTGCGCTCTTGCTCCAGCACCGCCGGCGGCACTTTGGCCACAAAAGCCTCGTTGGCCAACTTGGCCTGGACCTTGACGAGTTCCCCCGCCAGCCGCGTCGCCTCCTTGCCCAGACGGGCTTTTTCGGCGGCGACATCGACTTCCATGTGCAGGCAGACCTTTGCGTCGCCGACCACGGCCACTGGCGCGGCTTCAGCCGCTTGGGCCCAGTCGGACTCGCTGTCAAACACCTTGACCTCGCTGAGCTTGGCCAGCGCCTTGATGACAGGTGCCGATTGCGTCATGAAAGCCTGATCGCCGACCACATACAGGGGCAGGCGTGTTGCCGGTGACACCTTCATCTCGCCGCGCAGGTTGCGGCAGGCATCAACCAGCGTCTTGAGCCTGGCCACATGCGCCTCGGCCTGCGCATCAATCTTGCCGGGCTGGCTTTGCGGGTAAGCGGCCTGGCCGATGTACTCACCCTTTTTCAGGCCAGCCACCGGCGCCACGATTTGCCAGAGTTCCTCGGTGATGAAAGGTAACACCGGATGCGCCAGCCGCAGGATGGCTTCCAGCGTGCGGATCAGCGTGCGGCGTGTGGCGCGCTGCTGGGCGGGCGTGCCGGTCTGTATCTGCACCTTGGCAATTTCCAGGTACCAGTCGCAGAACTCGTCCCAGACAAACTGGTAAATGCTGCCCGCGACGTTGTCGAGGCGGTAGCCGGCAAAGCCTTTGGCGACATCGGCTTCGACACGTTGCAGGGTAGAGGCGATCCAGCGGTCGGCTTGAGAAAAACTCATGTAGTTGTGGAACTCGCCTCCGGGCTGGCATTGCTCCTTCGTGTGCTCCGCCAGGCCGCAGTCCTGGCCTTCGCAGTTCATCAGCGTGAAACGCGTGGCATTCCAGAGCTTGTTGCAGAAGTTGCGGTAACCCTCGCAGCGCTTGCTGTCGAAGTTGATGCTGCGGCCCAGGCTGGCCAGCGAGGCAAAGGTAAAACGCAGCGCATCAGCGCCGTAAGCGGGGATGCCGGCCGGGAACTCCTTCTCGGTGTTCTTGCGCACCTGCGGCGCGGTCTCGGGCTTGCGCAGGCCCTGCGAGCGTTTGTCCAGCAGCGGCGCGAGCTCAATGCCGTCGATCAGGTCCACCGGGTCCAGCACATTGCCTTCGGACTTGCTCATTTTCTTGCCGTGGGCGTCCTTGACCAGGCCATGGATGTACACATGGTGGAAAGGCACCTGGCCGGTGAAATGCGTGGTCATCATGATCATCCGTGCCACCCAGAAGAAGATGATGTCGTAACCGGTGACCAGCACGCTCGATGGCAGGAACAGGTCGAGTTCTTTGGTTTTTTCAGGCCAGCCCAGCGACGAGAAGGGCACCAGGGCCGACGAGTACCAGGTGTCGAGCACGTCGGGGTCGCGTGTCAGTGTTTTGCCGGGCGCCTGCGCTTGCGCCGCCGCTTCGTTCTCGGCGACGTAAACCTTGCCGTCTTCGTCGTACCAGGCCGGAATCTGGTGGCCCCACCAGAGCTGGCGCGAGATGCACCAGTCCTGGATGTTGCCCATCCACTGGTTGTAGGTGTTGACCCACTGCTCGGGCACAAACTTGACCGCGCCGCTGTCCACGGCGTCAATTGCTTTTTGTGCGATGGACTTGCCCGTCGGGTCTTTGTCGCTGACCTTGGTCATCGCGACGAACCACTGGTCGGTCAGCATGGGCTCGATCACCTGGCCGGTGCGCGCGCAGCGCGGCACCATGAGTTTGTGTTTCTTGACCTCGGCCAGAAAACCCTGGGCTTCAAGGTCAGCCACGACGGCCTTGCGCGCCACGAAGCGGTCCATGCCGCGGTACTTTTCAGGCGCGTTGTCGTTGATGGCGGCATCCAGCGTCAGCACGCCAATCATCGGCAACTGGTGACGCTGGCCGACCGCATAGTCGTTGCTGTCATGGGCGGGTGTGACCTTGACCACGCCGGTGCCGAAGGCCTTGTCGACGTAGTCGTCGGCAATCACCGGGATGTCGCGGCCGCACAGCGGCAGCAAGACGCGCTTGCCCACCAAATGGCTGTAACGCTCGTCCTCGGGATGGACCATGAGTGCCACGTCACCCAGCATGGTTTCCGGTCGCGTGGTCGCCACCGTCAGCGAGCCGCTGCCATCAGCCAGCGGGTAAGAGATGTGCCAGAGGAAACCGTCTTCTTCTTCGCTTTCAACCTCCAGGTCAGACACCGCCGACTTGAGAATCGGGTCCCAGTTCACCAGGCGTTTGCCGCGGTAGATCAGGCCCTGCTCATAAAGCTGCACAAAGGTGGCGGTCACCACTTTGGACATCTTGGGGTCCATCGTGAAGTACTCGTGTTTCCAGGCCACCGAGTCGCCCATGCGGCGCATCTGGCGCGTGATGGTGGTGCCGGATTCTTCTTTCCACTCCCAGACTTTTTCAGCGAATTTTTCGCGGCCCAGGTCGTGCCGGCTTTTGCCTTCGCCCTGCAGCTTGCGCTCCACAACAATTTGGGTGGCAATACCGGCGTGGTCGGTGCCTGGCACCCACAGTGTGTTGTGGCCGCGCATGCGGTGATAACGCGTCAGCGCGTCCATGATGGTCTGGTTGAAGGCGTGGCCCATGTGCAGCGTGCCGGTCACATTGGGCGGTGGCAACTGGATCGAAAACGAGGGTTTGGCCGCGTCCAGCGTGGGTTCGTACATGCCACTGGCTTCCCAGCGCGGGCCCCACTGGCTTTCGATCGCCGCCGGCTCGAAGGACTTGGCCAGGCTGTCCAGCCCCGGCGTGGGCACGGCAACCCGCGCGTTTGCGGTCTCGGCGGCGGGTGGGGTGGGCAGGGGCTGGGCAGAGTCGGTCATGGGCGGCAATGAAAAACGGCATCTGGTGAGATGCCGCTGGGTGGATCAGGCGCCCTGATTTTATTCGACTGGCGCCGGCCTGGCCGCTGTTATGCAGGACGTGAGCAGCGCGGTGTCGCCGAGCTGGTTGGCCAGAATCAGGATCAACCGGGCGTTCAGCAGCTCCGATTGCTCGCGGCTCAGGCCCTGGTGGGCGTCGAGCAGACACTCATAAAACGCATCGGCGTCCTGGAAGTTCAGGGCGGTTTTCATGCGATTTCCTCTTGCAGGCCGAGCGCGGTCGTGATGGCGCGCACCAGCGAGGCATCCACGCCGGCGCCGGTAGCGGCCAGATAACTGTCGGGCCGCAGCAGGGCCCAGCCGGCCTGGCCATCGACACGGCAGGTGGCGCGCAACTGGCCGCTGTCATCGATCACATGTTCGGCGGCGCGGGCGCGCTGGCGCGGAGCAAGCACCTGCACACACACCACGCCGGTAAGTGCATTCAGCGCCTGCAGGCGTTTTGCGGATGCCGGCAGCAGCTCGCCAAACACCAGCAGCAACAGCCGGCTGCCAGCCCATTGCAGCAGGCTGATGAGCTTGCCGGGCTGGTCATTGGCCCATAAAAAACTGACATTTTGTGTCGCTACCCCGCCACTTTTGTCACAAACCGGGCTGAGCGAATAGGTGTTGGGCACCGACATGCGGCCGGTGTTGACCAATTGACGGGCAAACGGATGCTGGCGGGCCAGGCCGAGGGCTGCGCTGCGGAACAGGCGCTCCACACCGTCGGCTGGGCGCAAGAACCGCGCGGTGCGGTTGGTGACCAGCACATTTTGCCGGGCCGCCTCATGGCGCTCGCTGCCGTAGCTGTCCAGCAAAGCGGGGGCCGCGCGGCCCTGCAGCACCGCCGCCAGCTTCCAGGCCAGGTTGTCGGCGTCCTGCACACCCGAGTTGCCGCCGCGCGCGCCAAAGGGGCTGACCACATGGGCAGAGTCGCCCGCAAAAAACACGCGGCCGTGGCGCAACTGGTCCAGGCACTCGCTGCGGTAGGCGTAGGGGCCGACCCAGACGATGTCGCACTCGCCCTGGGCGAGTTCGCGCTTGAACTGGGCGTTGAGCCGGGCCCGCACCACGTCCTCGCGGCTGACCTCTTCGGGATCGCAGTTGGGCGCCATCTGGTAGTCGATGCGCCAGACGCCGTCGGCCATCAGGTGCTGCCAGACCGCGCGTTGGTCGTTGAAGGGCGCTTCTATCCAGGTGTGGCGCTCGACCGGCGGGGCGTCCCTGAAGCGCACATCGGCGATGCACCAGCGGTCGTCTCCCTTTTTCGCGGTGACCGAGGCGCCGCACCAGGCACGAAACGGGCTGCGCGAACCGGTGCAGTCGATCACGTGGCCAGCCTCCAGCGTGTAGTCGCCGGCGGGGGTGGTGATGGACAGCGTGGCGAAGTCGCTATTTTGCGCAAAGGCCGTGATGCGGTTGTTCCAGCGCAGGTCTGTGCGCGGCTGGCTGGCATTGAGCGCCTGGATCTGCTCGACCAGAAAACCCTCGATGTAAAACTGCTGGATGTTGATGAAGGGCGGCTGCTGGCTCAGCGAGTGGGTCTGCTGCTGGCGCAGATCGAAAGAATAGACCTCGTCCTCACCGGCAAACGTGCGGCCCACACTCCATTGCACACCTTTGGCCGCAATGCGTTCATAGATGCCGAGGCGTTTGAAAATTTCCAGCGTTTTCTGCGCGTAACAGATGCCGCGCGAGGAGGCCCCTTTCACACCGACGGTGTTGTCTTCGTCCAGCAGCACCGCGTTCACGCCGTGTTGCGCCAGCGCGCAGGCCAGGCTCAAGCCGGTGATGCCGCCGCCGACAATGACGATGGGGTAGCGCCGGACCTCGCCGGTGGCCAGCTCGGGTGGCGCCACAAACGGGTACTCGGGCAGCGTGTAGCCTGTGCCTTCAGTGAACTCATAACCGTTGCTGAAGGCCGTATCGGCATACGCAATAGGTGCGGTGTGAGCAGTCGGGGTCTCCTGCATGGCTTGCTGCCTTCGGGGGTGATTTTTAAGTGTTTCAGGGCCTTGGCCCATGTCGGTCGGGTGTACCAAGCTATCAATTCAATAGCAATGTAGACCTCAGCGAATGGCTTTCCCGGCGATCTCGGGGCGGTCGTTGCGTTGCGGTTTGAGCGCTTCGGCCGCCTGGCCAGCGGCCTTGTCCTGGCGCCACTGCTGCTTGCGCGCCGTCCACTCGGCCAGCCGCGCGTGCGCGGTTTTGCTCTCTTGCAGCATTTCAAACTCATCGGCCAGTTGCGCCGTCAACTCCAGCCGCACGCCGTTTGGATCGAAAAAATAGATGCTTTTGAAGATGTGGTGGTCGGTCACGCCCAGCACCTCGATGCCGCCCGCCTGCAGGCGCGCCTTCATGGCTTCGAGGTCGGCCACGGTGTTGACGCGAAACGAGATGTGATTCACCCACAGCGGCGTGTTCGGCGAGGGCAGGGCCGCCTCATCGTTGCCAAGGTCAAAAAACGCGATGAAGGAGCCGTCCTGCAGGCGAAAGAAAAAGTGCGTGTAGGGGCAGTACTCGCCGGTGCTCGGCACGTAGTCGCTCTGGATGATGTGGTACAGCGGCAGGCCCAGGATGTCTTCGTAGAAGTGCCGGGTTTCCTCGGCATCCTTGGCGCGGTAGGCGTAGTGGTGCAGTTGCTGCACAGGCGCCGGGGGCGGCAGGCTGGACAGGGCAGGGGGCGCAGTCAAGGGGTTCATGAGGGCAGCCATGGCAATCTCCTGGGTTCAGGTGGGGTTGCAAGACCATTCTTTTCATGGCTTGAATTCACCTATTCATAATGCATTTACTATAACGTAACTCCCGGACGCTGCCAAGAGCAGGCGTTCCGAGCGCTGGTCGCCCTGCTCGGAGGCCAAGCTGTCGTAAAGTGGGGGGTTGGCCCTTACCCATTTTTCAAGAACCCTTCCCCATGCTGTTTCTCCTTTCGCCGGCCAAGTCGCTGGACTACGACACGCCCCCACAGGTCACCACCCACACCCGAACCCTGTTCCCGCGCCAGTCGGCCGAGCTCATTGGCGTGCTTCGGGAAAAAACGCCGCAGCAAATCAGTACGCTGATGAAGCTCTCCGATACCCTGGCCGGGCTGAACGTCGCGCGTTACCAGGCCTGGTCGCCGCGTTTCACCGCCAAAAATTCCAAACAGGCGTTGCTCGCTTTCGATGGTGATGTCTACGGCGGGCTCAACGCCAAAACCCTCAGCGAATCACAACTGGACTGGGCCCAGAACCATGTCTGCATCCTGAGCGGGCTCTATGGCGTGTTGCGCCCGCTGGACCGGATGCAGCCTTACCGCCTGGAGATGGGAACGGCGTTGGCAACGGCGCGGGGCAACAACCTGTATCAGTTCTGGGGCGCGCAGATTGCGGATTACCTCAACCAACGTGCTGCGGCTGACACCTCGCCCGTCGTCGTCAATCTGGCGAGCGAAGAGTATTTCAAGGCGGTGGACCGCAAGGCTTTGAAGCCGCGCGTGGTGAGCTGCGTGTTTGAAGAGTTCAAGGGCGGCAAGTACAAGATCATCAGCTTCAACGCCAAACGCGCGCGTGGCCTGATGGCGCGTTATGCGATCGAGAAAAAAATCGCCAGTGTCAAAAGACTGGAAAGTTTTGACGCCGAGGGTTATCGCTTCGAGCCCGCCGTGTCCGCGCCGGACCGGCTGGTGTTCCGGCGCAAACAAGCGGCCTGAGACTGCATTGAAAGAAGAAGCCGCCTTGCCAACAGCTGCGACCAGCGCCGAGCAGCAGGCCATCACGCGCGAGTTGCGCCAGTGGATTGCATCGCAGACTGCAGACGGTCATGGGCGAGACGCGGTGATGCAGGCCATGCTTTCGGCGGGCTGGAGCCATCAGGTGGCGAGCGAAGCGTTGACGGAGACGCCGTCGGCGGCCGTGCCCGTGCCCTGGCCGGCCGCGGCCAGTTCCAGCCTGCGGCTGGATGCCGGTGACCGGCAGGTGGCCATCAGCACCGTGATGCGCACGCCCGACCTGCTGGTGCTCGAGGATCTGCTGAGCGACGCGGAATGCCTGGCGCTGATCGCGGCGGCCAAACCGCGGCTGCAGCGCTCGCTCACGGTGGCGCTGGAGACCGGCGGCGACGAGGTGCATGCCGACCGCACCAGCGACGGCATGTTTTTCACGCGCGGTGAAAATACCGTGGTCGCGGCCGTTGAGGCGCGTATTGCGAAGCTGCTGGGCTGGCCGGTCGAAAACGGCGAAGGCCTGCAGGTGCTGCGTTATGGCCCCGGCACCGAATACAAGCCGCATTACGATTATTTTGACCCGGCTGAATCGGGCACAGCTTCCATCCTGGCGCGCGGCGGCCAACGTGTGGCCACGCTGATCATGTATTTGCAGGAGCCGGACCAGGGCGGCGCCACGGTATTTCCCGACCTGCGGCTGCAGGTGGTGCCACGTCGCGGCAGTGCGGTGTTTTTCAGCTACAGCCAGGCGCACCCTTGCAGCCAGACCCTGCACGGCGGCATGCCGGTGCTGGCGGGTGAGAAGTGGATAGCCACAAAATGGCTTCGCGAGCGTGAATTCAGCTGATTGATGAATGAAATAACCTTTGAGCCCATGACTGACGGGCATATACAGCTATGAAAATAAGAGCAAACGGCATCGACATTGAAATTGAAGACACGCACCCGGGCGACACCTCTGGCCGTCCGGTGGTGTTGCTGATCATGGGCCTGGGCATGCAGCTCGTCGCCTGGCCACCAGCGCTGGTGCAGTCGCTGGTGGACGCCGGTTACCGGGTGGTTCGGCTGGACAACCGTGATATCGGCCTGTCGCAGAAGTTTGACCACCTCGGCACGCCCAACCTGGTGTGGGCCAGCATCAAATACAAACTGGGGCTGGGCGTGAGGGCGCCGTATGCGTTGCACGACATGGCGGCCGATGCGCTGGCGGTGCTCGATACGCTGGGCGTGGCAAAAGCCCATGTGGTCGGTGTCAGCATGGGCGGCATGATTGCGCAGCGCGTGGCGCTGGCCGCGCCGGACCGCGTGCAAAGCTTGTGCAGCATCATGAGTTCCAGCGGTGCACGCGGCCTGCCGCAGGCCCAGCCCCAGGTCATGCGGGTGCTGCTGAGCCGCCCGGCCGGCAAGGACATTTCTTCGGTGACTGACCACTACGTCAAACTCTTCAAGGCGATTGGCAGCCCCGGCTTTCCGGTGGACGACGCCGAGCTGCGTGAACGCATCACGGCTGCAGCGCGGCGCAACTTCAACCCGGCCGGCGTGTTGCGCCAGATGATGGCCATCGTCGCCGACAGCCGGCGCGCCTCCGAACTGGCGGGCTTGCGCCTGCCGACCCTGGTGATCCACGGCAAGGCCGATCCGCTGGTGCCTTTTGCCTGCGGCGAAGACACCGCGCGGCGCATTCCCGGCGCACAACTGGTTGGCATCGAGGGCATGGGCCATGACCTGCCGGCCGGCGTGGTCCAGCGTATTCTTGAACCCCTGATTCCTCACCTCCATACATCACAGGCCGCACAGGCACCCGCATGAACACTCCTGAAGAATCGCAACTGGGCAAAAGCTCGGCCTATATCGACCAGTACGACGCCTCGCTGTTGTTCCCGATTCCGCGCGCTGCCAAGCGTGCAGAAATTGGTCTGGGCGACACCCTGCCCTTCATGGGTGCCGACATGTGGACCGTGTTCGAGCTGAGCTGGCTCAACCTGCGCGGCAAGCCGCAGGTCGCGCTGGCCCACATCACCGTGCCCTGCGAGTCGCCGAACATCGTCGAAAGCAAGTCTTTCAAGCTCTACCTGAACAGCTTCAACAACACACGTTTTCTCGACGCACGCGAGGTCCGCGAACGCATTCGCGCCGACCTCAACGCGGCCGTGGGCGCGGGTGTCGGCGTCAAGACGCTGGGCCCCGAGCTGTTCGACCAGGAGCCGGTGCACGAGCTCGACGGCCTGAACCTGGACCGGCTCGATGTGGAATGCCTGCACTACACGCCGGCGCCCGAGCTGCTGTTTGCCGACCATGAGGAGGCGCCAGTGAGCGAGACGCTGACCTCCAACCTGCTCAAGAGCAACTGCCTGGTCACCGGCCAGCCCGACTGGGGCAGCGTGCAGATCAGTTATTCGGGCGCGCCCATCGACCAGGAAGGCCTGCTGCAATACCTGGTGAGTTTTCGCAACCACAACGAGTTTCACGAGCAGTGTGTGGAGCGCATCTTCATGGACATCTGGACCCGATGCCGCCCGCTCAGGCTGTCGGTCTATGCGCGTTACACGCGCCGCGGCGGCCTCGACATCAACCCCTTTCGCACCAGCCACCCGCAGGCCTTGCCGGGCAATGTGCGGACGGCGCGGCAGTAGTTTTTTCCAGGGTGTCATTGCGGGCTTGACCCGCAATCCATGCAGGCATACCCACGGGCCCCGCTCGCAGGCATGGATCCCGGGCCAGGTCCGTGATGACGACGCCGTGCCGTCTGCTATTCAATCGATAGCTGCTCACGCTTGTGGGAAATGGGCTAAAGCCCGATTTCATTAAAATGTTTGAGCGGTGACAGGCCAGGGAACTCACCCGCGCGTTTTTCCTTCATGGCCGTCACCGCCTCGCGCACATGCTGGTTGCTCCAGATCGCGCCTTGCAGCCAGCCCATCTGTTTGAGCGCATCGTCCACCGAGTGATCGCGTGTGTAGTGGATCGCCTGCTTGGTGCCCCAGATCGCGACCGGGGGTTTGCTGGCAATTTCTTTGGCGCACTGCAACGCGCCGGCGAGCATGGCCTCGGTTGACTCAAACACCTCGTTGACCAGTCCGTAGGCCAGCGCTTTCTGCGCGGGCAGGCGGCGGCCGGTGTAGGCCAGCTCCTTC
The DNA here is from genome assembly GCF_043778355.1 of Polaromonas sp. Taxonomy (GTDB): domain Bacteria; phylum Pseudomonadota; class Gammaproteobacteria; order Burkholderiales; family Burkholderiaceae_C; genus Polaromonas. Next base: position 1,081 of record NZ_JAYWHI010000007.1, on the reverse strand, counting down.
ACCACGGCCAGCGGCACCAGCTTGGGCAGGCGCTGCAAGGTGCCGACGTCGGCGACCATGCCAATGTTGATTTCCTGGATGCAAAAGAAGGTGTCAAGCGTGGCGTATCGGATGCAGCAGGCCGTGACCATGTCGACCGCGCCGCCTATGCAGCCGCCCTGGATCGCGGCAATCACCGGGATGCGCAGGCTTTCCAGCTTGGTAAATGTCGCCTGCATGCCGGCCAGCAGGTCGAACATCGCGGCGCGACCCTCGGGGCTCTGGTCGTCCATACTGATGGCGCCGCCGAAGGCCTCCAGCGCCATGCCGGCGCTGAAATGTTTGCCGGTGCTGGAGATCAGCAGCACCCGCGCATCGCCGGCCTTGTTGATCTGCGTGAGCGCGTCATCAAGCTCGCGCCAGAAGGTCGGGTGCATGGTGTTCATCGCCTCGGGACGGTTGAGCACCAGGTGCGCAATGTGGTCCGAGGTGGAGAGGGTAAAGCAGGTCAGTGGATGCATGCCCGCCAATGTAAGCCAGATGCGCTCAGGTCACCAGATCAAGCCAGTCACACCTGAGACGCTGCGTGGCGTGGGCACGTGCCCGCAAGCGGGTGTACAGCACCGGCATCCAGATGCCGAGCAGGCACAGCGGATAGGCCCAGGGCGCTTCGAAGGCGAAGGCCGGCAACCAGCCCACCCAGCCCATCATCCAGAGCGTCAGCACCGCTTCCCACGTGTAACATTCCACCGGCTGGGCGGCGTGGTGAGCAACGCGCCAGTTTTTCAAGCGCTCTATTTGCGCCAAGGAGATGTGCCGCGGCGGGTGGCTGACAGGGTTTGACATGAGAACCTCCGTGCTGGAGATTCCAATGTAAGTTTCGTGAAAGGTGTTGTCAACGCCGTTCGGCCCGGATTTCTCGGCTCCGGCGCGGGCAGCCGTCCACTATTTGGCGGCTGGCTTGTGCGCGCTAAACCCGGCGCCGGCGCGGCACCACGGTGAGTTGCATCGTGGCCTTGCCCGGTGTGGCGCTGACCGTGGTCTGCTGCGGTGGGATGTCCAGCAGTTGGTCCGCATGCCAGACCTTGAGCTGTGCCGCGCC
>NZ_JAYWHI010000006.1:0-84796 GCF_043778355.1 Polaromonas sp. | reverse complement strand
CACTTTTCTTTGCGTCGCCAAAGAAAAGTACCCAAAAGAAAGGCGACCCGATGGTCTGGGTCCCCTGCGCTGCGCTTCGGGGCAACCTCCGGTGCTCGGTCAAAGCGGCGTCTCGCTCGAACTCGGCTTCGCCTCAAACAATCGCGATCCCTGATCCGCTTCGACCTGCGCTCCTCGGCCCAGCCCGACGGGTGGAGGGAGCAGGAAACCAACATCCAACACCAGGACCGAACTCCCCTCCGGAGTGCAGAAAGCGCGCAGCGCTTCCTGTACGGGACTCCCAACAGACCGTCATGTGTGCACGCGAGCGCAGCGCACGCGGCCAAATGAGGCTCCCTTCTCTCGCCCAGCGGGGCGAGGGAACGGCGGGGGGGTGGGAGTGGGGAGTGGGGAGTTGAAACTGCTTATCCAGCAAGTCGCAAAGCTTGTGCGCCCTCAAGCCACGATGCCCTTGTCCCGCAACCCACGGATCTGCGCAGCGCTCAGCCCGAGTTCTTCAAGAACCGCATCTGTATCCTGCCCCAGCGCAGGCGCATTGCGCCGCTGGCTGCCGGGGGTGGCTGAAAGTTTGGGAATAAAACCGGGCACGGCGAGTTCCGAGCCGTCGTCCATCTGCACGGTTTGCAACATGCCGCGCGCGGCGTAGTGCGGGTCGTCGGCGATGTCGGCGACGGTGTAGATTTTTCCGGCGGGTACTTGCGCCGCCTCCAGTGCGGCCAGCACCTCCCCTACCGCCAGCGTGGCGGCCCACTTGCCAATCGCCTCGTCCAGCTCTTGCACACGGAGCACGCGCCCATCATTGCTGGCCAACGCGAGGTCCGCTGCCAGGTCGGGCCGGCCTATACACAACATCAGGCGTTTGAAAATGCTGTCGCCATTGCCTGCGATCAGTGCGTAGCCGCCATCCTTGCAGGCATAGGCATTGCTGGGTGCGATGCCGGGCAGGGCGCTGCCGGCCGGGCCGCGCACCGCGCCGAAAGCGCTGTATTCGGGCAACAGGCTTTCCATGCAGTTGAAGACGGCTTCGTACAGCGCCACATCCACCACTTGACCCTTGCCTGAGGCATGGCGGTGCTGCAGCGCCAGCAGGATGCCGATCACGCCATGTAACGCGGCGAGGGTGTCGCCGATGCTCACACCCACACGCACCGGTACGCGGCCGGGCTCGCCGGTCAGGTGGCGCAGGCCGCTCATGGCTTCGGCGACCACGCCGAAGCCGGGCCGGTCGCGGTAGGGGCCGGTCTGGCCGTAACCGCTGATGCGCAGCATGATGAGCCTGGGGTTCAGCTGGAGCAGTTGGTCGGGGCCCAAGCCCCAGCCTTCCATGGCGCCGGGCCGGAAGTTTTCGATCAGCACGTCGGCGTCCAGTGCGAGTTTGCGCACAATCTCCTGCGCCTCAAGCTGGCGCAGGTCCAGCGCCACGGAGCGTTTGTTGCGCGACTGCACCTGCCACCAGACCGAGGTCCCGTCTTTGAGCAGGCGCCATTTGCGCAGCGGGTCACCGGTGCGGGGCGCTTCAATCTTGATGACATCGGCGCCGAAGTCGGCCAGCGTCTTGGCGGCAAAGGGCCCGGCGATGAGCTGGCCCAGCTCCACCACCTTCAGGCCCGCGAGTGGGCCAGCCGGGGGCGCAGCCGTCATTTGGCGGCAGGTTTCTTTTTGGCGGCTGGCGTTTTTTTGGCAGGGGCCGATTTTTTCGCCAGCAGGGTGTCGAGGTTCTTGACGATCTCACCCTCGATCTTGTCCTTGAAGGCGCCGAGCAGAAAGCCCAGCTTGGCGTCCAGCTCCAGCAGGTCGGCGGTGACCTTCAGTTCGCCGCTGACGCCGGAGCGTGTGAAGCTCACCAGGTCGGCGGTTTCGCCTTCTTCGTAGGTGCATTCCATGTCGAACTTTTCCTCGGCCATTTCTGCCCATTGGAAGGCGACCTTGCGGGCTTCCAGCAGGCCCAGGCTGTGTGTACGTTCGATGTGGATGTCTGCCATGTGTGTGTCTCCGTGAATTGCTTTTAGCGCACCGCCAGCTTTTTCAGCCGTTCGTCCTTGGACAAGCTGGCCAGTTGCCGGACCTCATCATAAAACGCCGGCCAGTTGCCACCGCTGCGTGCAAACAGCGCTTCGAAACCGGGCACCAAGTCGTCGTAGGCTGCCTGCGCGCCAAACGAGGCGTTGTTGGCCTGCGCCACCCAGCGGTCATACGCCTCGATGGTGCCGGCCGGTGGGGTCCATGTTTTTTTGAGCTCGGCATAGCTGGTTCTGAAGTTGTCCATTGCTATGGTTTTCATAGCTAGTTGCGCTTGCCGGTTATGGGCTGAGGGCGACTTTGACTCATAAATGGCAGTCAGCGCACGCCGTGTGTCCCGCGTCAGCGCGCGGAACTGCAGTCGTTGCTGTTCCAGTGCGGCGTAGTCGGTGCGCGCCTTGTCCGAGCCGGAAGCCACGAGCCAGCGCGCCACACCCAGTCGCTCGACGGCGGTGGCGAAAGACTCGTTGAACGGCGTGTCGTCCTGCGCATACACCACCTGGTGCGCCAGTTCATGAAAAATCAGCCGTGCCAGGTCGCCCTCCGGGTAGCCGACAAATGTGCTCAGCAGCGGGTCACCGCCGGCCCAGTTCATCCAGCCGAGTGTGGAATAGGCCGGGACACCGTAAACGTGGACGTCCAGGCCGGTGGCCTGCAGGCGCGCTGCTTCGGCGCGGGCTTCCTGCTCGTCGAAGTAGCCACGGTAGCCGACACAACCGGCCACCGGGAAACACCAGGTCTCGGGCTTGAGCGACAGCGCCGGCGCGGCCGTGACGTTCCAGACCACCGCCTTGCGCTGCAGGTCGGCATAACGCTGGTAACTTGCGTTGTCGGGCAGGTGCAGCTCGCTGACCGCAAAGCGGCGTATGCGCTGGGCGAGTTCGAGCCGCGTCCTGAGTTTCTCCGGTGTCTGGCTGTCCTGCAACCACTCGGGAAGCGGCCGCGCTGCGTTCATCAATTCCAGGTGGCCGCTGACCGACTGCCAGTAATAAGCCATGGTGCTGCAGCCGGAGACGCCCAGCACGGCAACTGCGAGGATGGCAAGGGCGGGTTTTTTGAAGCGCACGGGGTTTAGAGCGCAGTCGCCTCGTCTAGTTGCACTTCCACCAGGCAGTCGTAAAACACCGGGCCGCGCCCGAGGTCGGTCAGCTGCTGGCTGGTGAGCTGATTCACGTTGGTGCCGTCCAGCCCAAGCTTGCGCCACCAGACGCCCAGGCCGTTGACGACGCCGGGCCGGGCGCGCTTCGAGATTTCGGCTTTGCAACGGTAACTGCCGCGGTGGTTGAAGACCCGCACGACGGCCCCGTCGGGGATGCCGCGCGCGGCGGCGTCGTCGGCATGGATTTCGAGCAGCGGTTCACCTTCGATGTCGCGCAGGCTTTTGACGTTGACAAAGGTCGAGTTGAGGAAATTGCGCGCCGGCGGCGAAATCATGGCCAGCGGAAACGCGCTGGCGCTGCCGGCAGTCTCGTGGTTGTCCAGGTGGTCGGGCAGGCCGTCCAGACCTTGCGCTGCGAGCCGCGCGCTGAAAAATTCGCACTTGCCCGAAGGCGTGGGAAACGCCCCGTCGGCAAAAGGCGCGTCGGCCATCGGCAGGGTGGCAAAACCCTTGTCCAGCAGTTCCTGAAAATCTACCTTGTCGCCATCGGGGTGGCTGAAAGCGGCGCGGCACAGCGTTTCGTCGTCGTCCAGAAAACAGGGCTCGGTGAAACCCATACGTGCTGCCAGCGCGCGGAAGATGGCGCTGTTGGGCCGCGCCTGGCCCACCGGCGCGATCGCCGGACGGTTCAGCAACACGTCGGTGTGGCCGTAAGAGGCGTGAATGTCCCAGTGTTCGAGCTGGGTCGTGGCCGGCAGGATGAAGTCGGCATAGTCGGCGGTGTCGGTCTGGAAATGCTCCAGCACCACGGTGAACAAATCCTCGCGCTCAAAACCCTGCACCACCTTGCCGGATTCAGGCGCCACCGCCACCGGGTTGCTGTTGTAGACGATCAGCGCCTCGATCTTCGGGCCGAAGCTTTGCGAGCTATCGCGCAGCAGGTCGTCGCCGATGGTGATCATGTTGAGTGTGCGCGGCCAGCGCCCGGCCAGCAGGTCGGGGCGCTGCACGGCCGCCTTGTTGATCGGGAACATGCCCGAGCTCGACAGCAGCAGGCCGCCGGCGCGCTGCCGCCAGGCGCCGGTGAGCGCAGGCAGACAGGCGATGGCGCGCGCGGCATTGCCGCCGCCGCGCACCCGCTGCATGCCGTAGTTCAGGCGGATGGCTGCCGGTGTTGTCGTGCCGTAGTCGCGGGCCAGGGCAATGATCTGCGCCACCGGCACGCCGCAGACGGCGGCGGCGCGTGCCGGCGGCCAGAGCAGCGCGCGCGCCTTCAATTGTTCCCAGCCGACGGTGTGCCGGGCGATGTAGTCATGGTCCAGCCAGTCATGGACGATCAGCTCGTGTATCAGTGCCAGCGCCAGCGCGGCGTCGGTACCGGGCCGCAGCGCGATGTGTTCATGGCATTTGTCGGCGGTTTCGGTCTTGCGCGGGTCAATGCAGACGATGCGCGCGCCGTTTCGTTTGGCTTCCTGCACATGGCGCCAGAAATGCAGGTTGCTGGCAATCGAGTTGCTGCCCCAGATCACGATCAGTTTTGACTCTGCAAAATACTCGACCTTCATGCCGACCTTGCCGCCCAGGGTCTGCATCAAGGCCTCGCCGCCGGCCGCCGAACAGATGGTGCGCTCCAGCAGCGAGGCACCGAGCTTGTTGAAAAAACGCGCGGCCATGCCTTCGGCCTGTACCAGGCCCATGGTGCCGGCGTAGCTGTAGGGCGCGATGGCCTCGGGGTTGCGTGCAGCGATCTCTTTCAGGCGGGTCGTGATCGCGTCAAGCGCGCCGTCCCAGCTGACCGGCTCGAAGCGGCCCGCGCCCTTGGGGCCCACGCGTTTGAGCGGCTGCAGGATGCGTTCGGGGTGGTAGCTGCGCTCGGTGTAGCGCGAGACCTTGGTGCACAACACGCCGGCGGTCTGCGGGTGGTCCGGGTTGCCCTGGACCCGCGTCGCCACGCCACCCTCCACCGTGGTGATCAATGAGCAGGTGTCCGGGCAGTCGTGCGGGCAGGCGCCGCGCACCTGGGTCGAAGCTTTCATCAAACTGACGCTAGGGGAGATGCCGATGGTATTCATTTTTGATGCGGACTATAGTTTTTGAAAGGAGGCGATCGCCTCCATAGAACAAAACCGGAGACCATTATGAGAACATTTCAGAGTCTGGGGCAGACCCTGCTGCTTGCGGCTCTGGTGCTGGCAAGCTCCGCAGGGCGCAGTCAGGATGGTCTGAGCAAAACCAGCATTGTGCTGGGGCAGTCCCTGGCCCTTACCGGTGCGGGTTCTTCGCTCGCCTTGCCTTTCCACCAGGGCGCCAGGCTGTTTTTCGACCGGGTCAATGCCGCCGGAGGCATCAACGGCCGCAAGATCGAGCTGGTGACGGTGGATGATCGCGGAAATCCGGCCACGACAGTGGCAAATACCAAGGCGCTGCTTGGACAGGGCGTGTTCTCACTGTTCGGTTTTTACGGCTCGCCCGAGGTGACTGCGGCCTACCCCCTGATCAAGGACACCGAGGTGTTGCTGTTTGCGCCCATGGCGGCGGCTGACGAGTTTCGCGGCCAGCTCTACCCCAACATCTACTCGCTGCGTCCCGGTTATTCGGAAGAGGCGGCGGCCATCACCAAACATGCCGAAACCCTGGGCGCGCGCAAATTCGCCATCCTTCACGCGACCGACGGCGAATCGCTGGCGGCGCTGGACGCTGCGGAAAGAACCATGGCCGGCCTGGGCGCCAACCTGGTCCGCAAGGCCGCCATGAGCAGCGGCAGCCAGGCCAACAGCGTGGACACGGCCCTGGCCGCCCGACCGGAGTCGGTGCTCATGATCAGCGACGCTTCGGGCGCCGCCGGCGCGGTGCGCGACCTGCGCGCCAAGGGTTTTCGCGGGCCGATTTACGGCTTTTCCAACACCGGTGAAAGTCTGCTGGCCGAACAACTCGGCCCCGCAGGCGCCGGGGTGGTGGTGGTGCGTGTGGTGCCCAAGAGCGACAACCCGAAACTGGCCCTGATCCGCGAGTTGCAGGCTGACCTGGCTGAAGCCAAGCTGGGCAAGGTCAATGTCTACATGCTTGAGGGCTACATTGCCGCCCGCGTTTATGTGGAAGCCTTGCGTCGCGCCTCCAAAGACCTGACCAGGGCCAAGCTCAAAAAGGCCATCGAGGGGCTCGACGAGGTCAGTGTGGGCGGTTTTCGCGTGCATTTCACCACCGACCGGGTCGCTTCCCGGCTGGTGGAACTCAGCGTGATTGATTCGCAGGGGCGGGTGCGCGAATAGAGGGTGCGCGAACAGGGCGTCCGCAGTGAGTTTCCCCCCTACCGACCATGTGGCTTCCAGCTTTGTCGAACCGCCCAATGCTGACCGCCGACGGACGCCTGCGCACCTGAGCGGTCAGCACGCGCGTGGGGTGGCGCCCCAGCGCTATTGTTTTAATAGCTGGTTGCGGAGATGGCGTATGGGCTGGGAGCCCTTTTGTTCATGAAGTACAGCCATTCAGGAAGTGACTGCCTATCTCTGGCGTGACCCGACGGTTGCGTGATCGCAGCCGTCGGTGTCAGTTATGCTTGATGCCGACCGGCCGTGCCCCATGCGCCGGCATTCATCCGACTGCCCCCATCCGCCCATGCGCCTGTTGCTCAGCCTTGTCACCCTGATGCGCCCCCACCAATGGCTCAAGAACGCCTTTGTGTTTGCCGGGCTGATGTTCAGCGAGGCCTGGAACAACGGCCCGCTGGCGCTGACGGTGCTCAACGCCTTCGCCGCTTTCTGCTGCTTTTCGAGCCTGGTCTACATCCTCAACGACTGGCATGACCGTGCCGCCGATGCCCGGCACCCGGTCAAGCGCCATCGGCCGCTGGCCAGTGGCGCGGTGCAGCCGGGCGCCGCGCTGGGACTGGCGGCGGTGTTGCTGGCGCTGGGTTTGGCTCTGGCCGCCGGCAACACCAAGCTGCTGGTGCTGCTGGGCATGTATGTCGCGCTGAACCTGGCCTACTCCTGGCGCCTCAAACATGTGCCGGTGGTCGACGTGACCATCATCGCCTCGGGTTTCATGTTGCGGCTGCTGGCCGGCACGCTGGCCGTCGGAATCCCGCCCTCGCGCTGGCTGCTGCTGGCCGGCCTGTTTGTGGCGCTGTTCCTCGGGTTTTCCAAACGCAAGGCAGAAAGTTTTCATGATGAGGCCGACCAGCGCGCGGTGCTCGAACATTACCCGCCGGCCTTGCTGGACATCTTCATGGCGGTCACCATGACGGCTTCACTGATGACCTACGGCCTGTTTGCCGCCAGTGCCGATGCCCAGAGACAGCATGGCGACCGCCTGCTTTACACGGTGCCGATTGTGGTGTTTGCACTGCTGCGTTATGCCTACCAGGTGCACCGTGGCCGCGGCGAGGATGTCTCGCGCGACCTGCTGCGCGACCCGTGGATCCTGCTGGCGCTGGCGGCCTGGCTGATGGTGTTTCTGGGGCACCGCTTTTGAGTCTGCCCGGCCGGCCGGCGGGCCGTCTGCCGCTCAAACCTTTGCTGCTGGTGATCGGCGCGGCTGCCACGGTGTATGCCGTGGTGCTCGCCGTGTTCGGAGGCAGCAGCCCGCTGGCCCCGCTGCAAGCCCTGGGATCGCTGGCCGGGGTGCAAGCCATCGCCCTGTGCCTGCTCAATTACCTGCTGCGTGGCTTGCGCTGGCACCTGTGGATGGCGCATTACGACCGGCCCTTGCCACGCCTGAAGGCGCTGAGGCTGTACCTGGCCGGCTACACCTTTACGCCGACGCCAGGCAATGTTGGCGAGGCGGCGCGCGGCCTGCTGCTGGCGCGCCATCCCCTGAGCGCCACACAAAGCCTGGCGATTTTTGGCGCCGAGCGCCTGGCCGACCTGTTGAGCCTGTTGCTCCTCTGCCTGCCAGTGGCCTGGTGGTTGGCGGGCCTGGCCGGGCCGCAAATGGTCCTGGGTCTGGCAGGGTTGGCTGTGCTGGCCACATGTGCTGTTTCCGCGCTGCTGTTCAGATTTCGCAACAGGCTGTTGCTGCGTTTTGTCTGGCTGCGCGAGGCCTGGACCTGCCTGGCCACACGGCCGCTGCAGTGGTTGGCCCTGAGCCTGGTCGCCTGGGCGGCGCAGGGCGTGGCGGTCTGGCTGCTGTGCCGCGAGGCTGGCCTGTCCTTGACTGCGCTGGAGGCCACCGGGTTTTATGCGGTTGCCATGGTGGGCGGCGCTGTGTCGCTGTTGCCGGCCGGACTCGGCGGCATGGAGGCGATTCTGACCGCCTTGCTGGTGGCCCACGGCGCGACTGCGGGCCTGGCGCTGGGCATCACGGTGCAGGTGCGGCTGGTCACACTCTGGCTGGCAGTCGCCATCGGTGCGCTGGCACTGGTCTATAGTGCCGCCATTCGCAAAGACATCAGTTTCAACTAGACCTCTTCCCATGTATTCACGCCTGAAGGCTGCGGCCGCTTCTGTTTCCGTGACCGGCTGCTGGCTGGTCGCCGCCGGCCTGCTGTCGCTGGCGCTGCGGCTGTGGATCGCCGCGACCTTCCCGATCACCGGCGACGAGGCCTTTTTTTACTGGTGGGGTGTCTACCCGGACTGGGGTTACTACGACCACCCGCCCATGGTTGGCTGGCTGATCGCGTTGATGCGTGCGACGCTGGGCGACACGCTCTGGGCCATCCGCCTGCCGGTGGTGCTGCTGCCGTTGGCGCTCGGCGGGCTGGTCGGCTGGGCCTTGGGCCCGCTGGGCCGGGAGCGCGCAGCCTGGGCCGTGCTGTTTTTCTGGCTGGCGCCGCTGAATTGGCTCAACGTCCTGATCACCACCGATACGCCGCTGATTTTCTGGTCCGTGCTGTCGGTGGCGCTGGTGATCCGCGCCGAGCGGCGCGAGCGTCTGGACCGCAGCGCCTGGATCCTGTACGCACTGGCCGGCCTGGCGTTGGGCTGCGCGTTTTTGTCCAAATATTTCTCGGTGGTTCTGGGCCTGAGCTACCTGGTGTATTTCGCGCTGTACCGGCGCGAGCGCTGGCCGGCGTTTGTGCTGCTGGTGCTGTGCGCGCTGCCGGGGCCTGCGATCAACATCGCTTACAACATGTCGCACGGCTGGTCGAACATCATGTTCAACGTCTACAACCGCAATCAGGGCGAGGCCTTCGCCTGGAGCAAGCCCTTCCTCTACCTGGCGATGCTGGCCTACCTCATCACGCCGGCGGCGGTCTGGCTGGCCTGGCGGCAGCGCAGCGCGCTGGCTGCCATCTCGCGGCAGCAGCGTCTGCTGGCCTGCCTGGTGCTGGTTCCGCTGCTGTTTTTTGCGCTGTTGTCCCTGAAGAAGGTGGTCGGACTGCACTGGGTGCTGTCCTTTTATCCCTTTGGTTTTGCGCTGCTGGCCCTGGCTTTGCCGAAGGACAAGCTCAGGTCCTGCGCGCTGGGCATGGCGCTGTTTGCCGGTCTGCATGTGATGGCGGTGGTCGGGCTCTACGCGACGTCGCTGGACGACTGGAAGGGCAGCAAGCTCTACCCCCGGATCATCCGCAGCTACAAGACCAACGAGATGCTGGCGCAGGTCAACGCGCCCGGCGTGGTGCTGATGGCCAGCGCCTACACGCCGGCTTCGATTTATGGCCACACGCTGCGCAAGTATGTGCCGGTGTTTGGCCCAGGCAACTTTCATGCGCGGCAGGACGACATGCTGGTGGATTTTTCGCTGTACCAGGGAAAAACCGTGCGTATCGTGCGCATAGATGCGCCGCAGCTTGATGAGTACAGGCCTTACTTCGACAGCGTGCAGGTGCTCAGCTTCACGCAAGACGACGTGCCTTTTTACGCGGTCGAGGGCCGGGGCTTCAAATACGCTGCTTACCGGGACGGTGTGCTGGCCACGATTTACCAGCGCTACTACAACATTCCGGCCTGGCTGCCCATGACCGGCTGCCCATTCTGCGAGCGCCTGTGCGGCCAGGTGCGATGCCAGCGGTAGGCGCGCCGCCTGAGCGCAGCGCTGCACCCGTGGAAGTGGCCGCCTTTGATTTTGATGGCACGCTGACCCGCCGCGACACCCTGCTGCCCTATTTGTGGCGCGGGCTCGGCTGGCCTCGTTTTTTGTCGGCACTGCTGCTCAGCGGGCCCTGGCTGGCTGCGTTTGCGCTGCGGCTGATGAGCAACCACCGCGCCAAGGCCCGGCTGCTGCAGGTCAGCTTCAAAGGACGTACCGAGGCGGAGATGGCGCAATGGACAGCCGTTTTTGTGGGCCACTATTTGCCCGTACAGTGGCAGCCCGACATGCTGGCGCGTTTGCGCCAGCACCAGCAACTCGGTCATTGTTGTGTGATCGTGAGTGCCTCGCCGGGTATTTATTTGCACGAAGTCGGCCGCGTGCTGGGTATGGACGCAGTGATCTGCACCGAGCTGGAGAGCCACCATGGCGCGCTCACGGGGCGTCTGGCTACACCCAATTGCCATGGCGAGCAGAAAGTGCGGCGGCTGCAGGCCTGGCTGGCGGCGCGTGGTCTGCAAAAGCCCATCGTCCTACATGCCTACGGTGACTCCAGCGGTGACGTGCCCCTGCTAAATCTGGCAGACTATGCCAACTACCAAGGCCAACCCTGGGTCCGCAAGCCGTCCGACCACCCGAACGCGCCACGGGCCTGACCATCCAGAGGTTTCTCATGAAAATCATCGACTCCATCGTCACCCAGGCCGCAGGCATTGCGGCCGTGCGCCGCGACATCCACGCCCACCCCGAGCTGTGTTTTGAAGAAGTGCGCACCGCCGATGTGGTGGCGCAAAAACTCACGGAGTGGGGCATCCCCATCCACCGCGGCATGGGGACCACCGGTGTGGTTGGCATCATCAAGAACGGCACATCGGCTCGCGCGATCGGCCTGCGCGCCGACATGGACGCACTGCCCATGCAGGAGTTCAACACCTTCGACCATGCCAGCAAAACCGCCGGCAAGATGCACGCGTGTGGCCACGACGGCCATACCGCCATGCTGCTGGCGGCCGGTCAGCACTTTGCGAAGAACCGCAACTTCGACGGCACGGTGTATCTGATTTTCCAGCCGGCCGAGGAGGGTGGGGGAGGCGCGCGCGAGATGATCAAGGACGGCCTGTTCGAAAAATTTCCGATGGACGCGGTGTTCGGCATGCACAACTGGCCGGGCACACAGGTCGGCAAGTTTGCCGCCAGCACCGGGCCGGTGATGGCTTCGAGCAACGAATTCAAGATCACGATTCGCGGCAAGGGCGGCCATGCGGCGTTGCCGCACAACGGGATTGACCCGGTGCCGGTGGCCTGCCAGATGGTGCAGGCTTTCCAGACCATCATCAGCCGCAACAAGAAGCCGGTGGATGCGGGTGTGATTTCGGTCACCATGATTCATGCCGGCGAGGCCACCAACGTGATCCCGGACAGCTGCGAGTTGCAGGGCACCGTGCGTACCTTCACGCTGGAAGTGCTGGACATGATCGAAAAGCGCATGCAGCAGGTTGCCGAGCATATCTGCGCAGCCCATGACGCCGAGTGTGAATTCGCGTTTGTGCGCAACTACCCGCCGACCATCAACCACGCCAAAGAAACCGAATTTGCGCGCAAGGTCATGGCGGAAATCGTCGGTGAGGCCAATGTGATTGCCCAGGAGCCGACCATGGGCGCAGAAGATTTTTCCTACATGCTGCAGGCCAAGCCTGGCTGCTACGTTTTTATTGCCAACGGCGACGGCGCGCACCGCGAGATCGGCCACGGCGGCGGTCCCTGCATGCTGCATAACCCGAGTTACGACTTCAACGACGACCTGATCCCGCTGGGAGCGACCTTCTGGGTGCGGCTGGCCGAGAGCTGGCTGACCAGGGACGCCGCATGAGCGGTGTGATTGACGCATTTTCTGCAAGTTACGCCGAAGCCCGCACCAAATTCCTCGAAGCTGCCGCTGCCGCCGAATTGACGGTGGACACGCATTTGCATCCAGAAGCGGGACGCGATGGTGAGGTGTTGGCCATGGATGTGGTGCGGGACGGCCCGGCCGATGCACGTGCCCTGCTGATCGTCAGCAGCGCTTGCCATGGTGTGGAGGGTTACTGCGGCTCGGGGGTACAGATCACGGCTTTGCGCGACGCCGAATGGCGCACCAAGGCCAGCGCGCAAGGTGTGGCGGTGCTCTACATCCATGCGCTCAATCCCTATGGTTTTTCGCACATCCGGCGCACCACCCATGAAAACGTGGATCTGAACCGCAACTTCCACGATTTTTCACAGCCGCTGCCGGTCAATGAGGCCTACCGGGAGATCCAGCCCCTGCTGCTGCCCGAGGTGTGGCCGCCGACCGCCGCCAATGTTGCTGCCACAGACCGCTACATCCAGGAGCGCGGCATGGATGCCTACCAGGCGGCCATCACACGCGGCCAGCATGAGTTCGACAAGGGCCTGTTCTTCGGTGGCACTGCGCCGACCTGGAGCAACCAGACCCTGCGCCAGGTGCTGCAGACCCATGCGCGTTTTGCACGCCGCGTGGCCTGGATCGACATCCACACCGGCCTGGGCCCCAGCGGGGTTGGCGAGCGCATCTGCGCCTGCCGCGACGACAAGGAGGCGCTGGCCCGCGCGCGCGTCTGGTGGGACAACGGCGGCAAGACGCCGGTGACCTCGATTTATGACGGCTCGTCGAGCTCGGCCTTTTTGACCGGCCTGATGTGGAACTCGATTTACGAGGAATGCCCGGATGCCGAGTACACCGGCATTGCGATGGAATACGGCACCCTGCCGCCGTTTGAGATGATGCAGGCGCTGCGTGCCGAGCACTGGCTCAATCTGCACCCCGAGGCGCCTGCCGCGCTGGCCGCGCAGATCAAGCAGCAAATGATGGATGCGTTTTACGTCAGCACCGACGACTGGAAGCAGCAGGTACTCACGCAGGCGCGGCAGTCGCTGTTCCAGGCGGTGGATGGGCTGAGTTCTTAGCTTTTTTTGGCTCTAGCCCATGACTGGTGGGCGCTGGTAGCTATAAAAAGCATAGCGTCAAGGCCTTTTTGGGTCTAGTCTTCCAGCTCGGCCTTGGCCATCTCCACATCCAGGCGCTCCATCGCATCAAGCGGCTGGCTGGCAGCGGCCTGTTCGTACAGCTTGGTGGCTTCCTTCATTTTCTTGTCGCCTTCAAGCATGACCATGCCGTTGGCGTACTCGATCATGGCGATCGCCGAGCTTGGGTTGAGCTTCAAGGCTTCCCTGAACAGCGCCAGGCCCTGGTCTTTCTTGGCACCGTAGGTCATGCCGCCTATCAGCGAGCCGACCTTGTCGATCACCTCGGCATGAAACGCCGCCAGCGCGATGTGCGCGTCGGCATGTTTGGGGGAAAGCTTGATGGCCTGCTCCAGGGCGTTCTTGACCTTGGTGCCCAGGCCCTGGGCCAGCGCCTTGGCGACGCTGATGCCCTGACCGTACCGGCCAAGTGCATAAGCCTGCCAGTACCAGGCGTTGGGATTCTTGGGATCCGCCGCCTGCTGGGCTTCGGCCCGCCCGGCCACTTCCATGAACAGATCCAGCTTGGCTTTCTCCTTGGTCTCCAGGTAGTTGGCGTAAATGCTGGTGGCCTTGTTTGCGACGGTCAGGCCTGCGCCACCGGCCTTTAGGCCGGCCTCAGCCGCCTTCTGGAACTCGCCGTTGTGAAACAGCACCCAGGCCTGCAACACCGCAGCCTCTTTGGGCAGCGGTTCGCAGTCGCCCTGGTGCAGGCGGGCCCAGCTCTTTTTGAGGCTGGTCGCATCGAAGGCGTAGTCGCCGGCATGGGGGAAGGCGGTCCATTTGGCCATGTTTGTCTCCTTGAATATTATTGATTGTTGACGATGGATCAGGCTGGGGTGGTGTAGGCGCCGACCAGGGCCTGCAGGTGCATGCGCTGGCCTTGCTCGAGGTAGGGGATCAGCAGATTGAGCACATGGTGGGCGCCCCGCAGCAGCGCGGCCTGCGCATTTTCAGGCTCCAGCGCCTTGCGCGGGTCGCGCACGTACTCAAAACTCAGCCAGTAGGTCAGCACCACCACCATGCTGGTGGCCGTGGGCTCGACTTCGCGGGAATCGATGCTGACGGCATTGGCCCGGCTCATGCTGTCGAGCATGGCCTTGACGGAGCGCGTCTTGTTTTTCAGGATCCACTGGAAATGGGTTTCCAGCCGGCGATTTTTGCTGAGCAGGTCATTGAGGTCGCGGTACAGAAAGCGGTATTGCCAGATCAGCTCAAACAGCGAGTGCATGAAAAACCAGGCGTCCTCGACGTCGCGAACGCTGTCGCTGGCATTGAGCAACTCGCTCAGGGCCCGCTCGTAGCGGTCGAACAGCGAGTTGATCAGCTCGTCCTTGGCGGGGTAGTGGTAGTAGAGGTTGCCAGGGCTGATCCCGAGTTCAGCGGAGATCAGCGTGGTCGAGACATTGGGTTCGCCGAAACGGTTGAACAGATCAAGCGTCACTTCCAGGATGCGTTCAGCAGTTCGGCGCGGCGCTTTTTTCGCCATGGTGGCTACCTCGTATTTTTTTCTACTCTAACGCACGGACGCGGGTCCTGGAACTAGGGAAGTCGAGTGGGCCGGCCCCAGGGCGTGGCTCACATCTTCCATGACTTCCTCCAGTGAGCGGATCGCCCGACCCAGACGGGTCGGCGCGGCAGCGGGGCTGACCAGGTGGCGGCGGGTGTCTTCCAGTACCGCCAGGTTGAGCGACACCCCGTGTCGCGCCAGTTTGGCCGAGAGGCTGGTCTTGCGCGAGCGCAGCATCTCGCGGGTCTTCTGGTAGGCGTGTTCGGCGAGTTGGCGGCGCTGGCCATAGCTGAAGGTGTTGGCCAGAAACATTTCTGCGTCGCGATGATCAGGCTCGATCAGCACGATGTCGGTATCGGGATAGGCGTGTTCGTAATGCTTCATGCCGAGCTCCAGACGCGAATGGATCATGGAGCGGAAGGTCTGGCTCAGCACCGCCGGCAAGCCACCGTCCACGATGCGCGGAATAGTCTGCTTCTGTCTGGGCAGGCCGCGCCGCATCACGCGCTGCGCCATCGACAGCTCCGGCGCCTGCGTCGCATCAAACGGCACCAGCGGGTTCAGGCAGATCATCAGGTCGATACCGCCATCCATGGCCACGCCGGCGTGCAGGGTTTTCTTGAGTGCGCCGTCCACGTAGTAGCTGTTGTCGATTTCAACCGGCGGAAACAACCCCGGCAGAGCCGAACTGGCCTGCACCGCTTTTGAGATCGGGACGTGGTCCCAGCCGGGTTGGCCAAATGGCGCGGCTTCGCCACTGTCGAGGTTGGTCGCGACCAGCGTGAGACGCGTGGCGAGTTGACGGAAGTCGTTGGTGCGGCCATTTCTGGAAAACAGGGCGCCCAGGCGGCGGTCTACTTCCTCATTGGAGAAGATGCCTGTTGGCAGGGCCGGACCCAGAGTTTCGAGCGCATGCAGCAGGGACTTCCGGCCGAATGTCGCGCGCCACAGGGCCGAGGCGGCAAGGCCCGGCAGCATGATGCTACGGCGCAGGAATTCGCCATACGCAGGCATCAGCAGCCAGGCCGGATCGAAGACCTCAGAGGCATGGTGGTCGTTTTCGATGAATGCGGCGCACAACTCGCGCGGTGTCATGCCATTGGCCAGGCCGGCGGCGATGAACCCGCCGGCCGAAACACCCACGTAGTGATGCAGTTTGGTGAAGGACAGGCCTTGCAGCGATTCGTCGAGTGCGCAGAGGGCCCCGATCTCATAGATCGCGCCCAAGGGACCACCGCCTGCCAAAGCTAGAGCGATACGCGCTCCTGAGTCCGGGCGGGTGGCCCTTTTTACCCGGCTGTCGGGGCGGCTTTTTGCTGAACGCTGGGCAGGAGTCATGGCATGGGAAGTGTAGGCGCGAGTTATGCGGGAATTTGCTGCTTTGCAGCAATGTGTTCCTGGACAAGCGGACATAAAAAAAGGACGTCAAGCGTCCTTTTTGATGTGAAGCAAATCTCAGGCGGACTTGCGTGCCGGTGCACGTTTTTTGGCGGCGGGTTTGGCGGCAGCGGATTTCGCGGCGGCACGGGGCGCAGCCTTGGCGGCCGGCTTGCTGGCCATCTTCTGCACGTTTTTGTTGAGTTCGTCAATGCGCGCGATCAGGGCATCCACATCCTTGGCGGAGGGCACGCCCAGCTTGTTCAGGGCCTTGGCGACACGTTCTTCAAAAATGGTTTCGAGCTTGTCCCACTGGTGGCCGGCCTTGGAGGTGATGTCGGTCGCCATGGTAGCCATCTTGTTGGTGGCGGTGGAGATTTTTTCTTCGGCAACAGCCTGGGTCTTGCGCTGGATGGACAGGCCTTCCTTGACCAGGGTCTCGAACACTTTGCCGCCTTCTTCCTGAGCCTTGGAGAAGGCACCCAGGCCGGCGAGCCAGATCTGTTGGGCAGACTCCTTGACGGCGCCAGACAGTTGTGGAGCGGACTTTTTATCGGCGCTCATTTTTTGCAGTTTTTTGACCATGGTGGACTCCTGATGGTGGGGTATGGTTGGACGCCGCAGGGTGGAGCAGCATAGGGACAAAATATAAGCCCAGTTGGGTGACCAGGTTTAGGTGAGGGCTCCTAGAAGCTGGATGTGCGCGGGTTTCTGCTGACCAGTGAGTGACGGGGCTTGCGCAAGAATCCTTAGATCAGAGTTACCTAGCGGAGAACACAATGCAGTATTTCGTCACGGGAGCCACGGGCTTCATCGGCAAGCGCCTGGTTAAAAAGCTTCTTGAGCGCAAGGGAGCCGTCGTGCATTTCCTGATCCGCAAGGAAAGTGCCGGCAAAGTGGAAGCGCTGCGCGCTTACTGGGGTGTGAGTGCGGCCAGGGCAGTTCCCGTGCACGGCGACTTGACGGCCAAAAAGCTGGGCGTCTCAGCCGAGGACATCAAAAAGCTCAAGGGTCAGATCGATCACTTTCACCACCTCGCCGCGGTGTACGACCTGAGTGCCGACGAGGAAAGTCAGATCGCCGTCAATGTGGAAGGCACGCGCCATACGGTTGAATTTGCGAAAGCCATCGACGCCGGACACTTTCACCACGTCAGCTCGATTGCTGCGGCCGGCCTGTATGAAGGTGTGTTCCGGGAAGACATGTTCGAGGAAGCCGAAAACTACGAGCACCCTTACTTCATGACCAAGCATGAGAGCGAAAAAATTGTTCGTAAGGAGTGCAAGGTGCCGTGGACGGTGTTCAGGCCCGCGATGGTGGTGGGCGACAGCACGACCGGCGAGATGGACAAGATCGACGGGCCGTACTACTTCTTCAAGCTGATTCAGCGCATGCGCCAGTTGCTGCCGCCGTGGATGCCGGCGGTGGGGCTGGAAGGCGGCCGCATCAACATCGTACCGGTCGATTTTGTGGTCGATGCGCTGGATGTCATCAGCCACAAGACCAGCATTGCCAAGAAGTGTTTTCACCTCGTGGACCCGGTGGGCTACCGCGTCGGCGATGTGCTCGACATTTTCAGCCGCGCTGCCCATGCGCCGAAGATGAATCTGTTCGTCAATGCTGCCCTGCTGGGTTTCATTCCGCGCGGCGTCAAGAAAAGCCTGATGGCACTGGCGCCGGTCCGGCGCGTGCGCAACGCCGTCATGGCCGACCTGGGCTTGCCCGAGGACATGTTGACCTTTGTCAACTACCCGACCCGTTTCGACTGCCGTGAAACGCTGGCTGCACTCAAGGGGTCCGGTGTGGAGTGCCCCAACCTGAAGGACTACGCTTGGCGTGTCTGGGACTATTGGGAGCGACATCTGGACCCGGACCTGCATATCGACCGCTCGCTGCGCGGCACGGTGGGCGGCAAGGTGGTGCTCATCACCGGCGGATCTTCTGGCATCGGCCTGGCGGCGGCGCATAAATTTGCCGAAGCTGGCGCGATCACCATCATCTGCGGCCGCGACCAGGACAAGCTGGACGAGGCCTGCAAGGAGGCCACAGCCAAGGGCTACCACTTCATTGCCTACCCGGCCGACATTGCCGACATGGCCGATTGCGACCGCTTTGTGCAGACGCTGATTGCCAATCACGGAAGCGTGGACTTCCTCATCAACAACGCAGGCCGCTCGATCCGCCGTGCGATCGAGGCCAGCTACGACCGCTTCCACGATTTCGAGCGCACCATGCAGCTCAATTATTTCGGTTGCCTGCGCGTCACCATGGGTTTTTTGCCCGGCATGGTGGCCAAACGCAAGGGCCATGTGGTGAATATCAGCTCCATCGGCGTGTTGACCAATGCACCGCGCTTTTCCGCCTATGTCGCGTCCAAGTCTGCGCTGGACGCCTGGACACGCTGCGCGTCCAGCGAGTTCGCCGACCAGGGCATCACCTTCACCACCATCAACATGCCGCTGGTGCGCACACCGATGATTGCGCCCACCAACCTCTACAACAATGTGCCGACGCTGAGCCCGGAAGAGGCTGCCGACCTGGTGGCCCAGGCCTGCATCTTCAAATCGGTGCGCATCGCCACGCGCCTGGGCATTGCCGGCCAGGTGCTGCATGCGCTGCTGCCCCGGGTGGCGCAGATTGCCATGAACACCAGCTTCCGCATGTTCCCTGATTCGTCAGCGGCCAAGGGTGCGAAGCCGGGGGACAAGCCGGTCAAACAGACCTTGTCGCCTGAGGCCGTGGCCTTGCAGCAGATGATGCGCGGGATTCATTTTTGAGCGATGCTCTATTTCTCCAATAGAGAATTTATTTAATCAGATAATCCTGCTTAACATGGCCGGATGTTAGATAGGCTGCGAGCCAGGCAGGAGTTTTTCCGCGTCCAGTCCAAGTTTTACCACTGGTTGGATCTTGGTATTTAGGCGCAACTTTTGTATGTTTTTCACCAGATACACGCGGTCCCTTTCGTGGCGCTGCTTTTTTTTCGACTAGGCCTAAATCAGCAACTGTGAGTTGATGCAGTGTAATTAACTCTTTTGCGGAGGCTATGGCTTGCGTACGCTCACTATTCTTCTGTTCAGCCAGTTTCTTTCGAAGTTTATTGACTTCGGCCTCGGCTTGATTGATTTGCTGTTGTAGTTCATCTAGAGTGGACATGATGAGATAGCCTTAATGAATCTTTGAAGAATATCAGAATGCATTGATATTAAGAGAGTATTCGAATTCGATTAATTTGTTGAGTTGAAAAGCTATTCTAGCGATATAAATAAGATAAGCGGGACATGCGGAGAATAGGTAAGGAGGTATATGTCCTTGGAGTAAGAATAATTAGCGATTGATGGCGACATTAATTTTCCGTAGGAAGAGTAGTGGTGCCGATAGCAGGCGTGCAATGAGTCGCTTTTTCGAAATATTGAGCCAAACTTTACCGGGATCTATGCTCCCCGTGTTACATATGAAAATTCTTCTCCTTGGAAAAAATGGGCAAGTAGGGTGGGAGTTGCAACGCAGCTTGGCGCCCTTGGGTGAGCTGATTGCATTAGATCGCCACAGCCAGGACTTTTGTGGTGACCTTACCAACCTAAGGGGTCTGGCCCAAACCGTGCAAATACTGCGCCCTGATCTCATCGTTAATGCTGCTGCCTATACTGCGGTGGACAAAGCAGAAAGTGAGCCCGAGCTAGCTCGCGTTGTCAACGCGAGCGCTCCCGGTTTGCTGGCGCTGGAAGCTCAAAAGTTGGGCGCCTGGCTGGTGCACTATTCCACCGACTACGTGTTTGACGGCAGTGGCACCGGGCCTTGGGCTGAAACTGATGTCCCTGCCCCGCTCAACGTCTACGGCCACACTAAATTGGAGGGAGAGCAGCGAATAGTAGAAAACTGTAGCAATCAGCTGATTTTCCGTACCAGTTGGGTTTACTCCACTCGCGGTGGCAATTTCGCTAAAACCATGCTTCGCTTAGCCCAAGAGCGCGAACGACTTACCGTGATTGACGATCAGGTCGGCGCCCCCACCGGGGCCGAGTTGCTGGCAGATGTAACCACTCACGCCGTCCGCCAGGTCATGTCTCCGGTGCGCCAGCGTCCCCAAGATGCCGGGATTTATCATTTAGCAGCTAGCGGACAAACGACTTGGCACGGGTATGCAAATCACGTAATCCGCCAAGCAGAGAGAGGGGTAAATGCTATTGAAATAGCGGCAAAGAACGTGGTTCCTGTACCCACCAGCGCTTTCCCCACGCTTGCTCGACGCCCGCTCAACTCTCGTCTGAACACCGATCGTCTGCAAGCTACCTTCGGCTTGACCATGCCCCCTTGGGAGTTAGGGGTGAATCGCATGCTGGCTGAAACTCTGTGACTTTGGACAGGTAGTTACTCGCGTCATTGTTCCCAGCAAGTCCGAGGCGATTAGCTGATAACCCCGCCGATGACGCATCGTTGTGATCGGGGTGCCTCGTGACGCTGTGCGCGCATGACTGCCGGGGGATGGGCTGCTGCCGGTTCCGTGGACATCAATCTAAGCTCTTTTTCAAAATTTATCGGACTGACATAGCCCAGCGTCGAATGCCTGCGCGTCGGGTTGTAGAACCGCGCGATGTAGTCAAACACATCCGAGCATCAGCGCCACCCAACGGTCCTTGGCCATCCTCACCGCCTCAAGCTTGGACTCCCTGCTGAATTTCCTTTTCGCAACCATCTGCTACCTCCAGTTTCATTTGCACCTCAACAAGGTGGCTGCAAAACCGGCAGCAGCTCGGAGCTCTATTTCCCAGAGTTCCACAGCGCCCCTGCGCCTTGGCCCACACTATTCATTGAGAAAGTGCCAGCCAAGTAGAATAAACATTTAGATGGATAGCATTGAAAATAGCGAATTTATGGACAAAACTTCAAGCCCCGACAGCCCAAGCACGCAGCTTGAGCAGAATGTTAGCGTCCTCGATATATTGGTGACATTGGCAGAAAACGCAAGGTTGCTCGTCGCCGGACCTTTGCTCGTGGGAATAATCGCTCTCGGCATTGGATACCTGCAACCCCAATCCTTTGAGAGCGTGGCCGTGCTCCAAGCAGACTCAGCCGCTGCCAGTCTGATGACGACCGCCGCTGTACTCGACCCGGTTGGCGCTAAGTTAGGGCTGGTCAAAGTCGAATCAGTCGACGAGGCCCGCCGTATGCTGCGGGAACAGATCAAGGTGACAGTAGGCCGCAACGACAAGTTGCTTACGCTCACGGTCTCTGCCTCTACGCCTAAGCAGGCTCAGGCGATCGGTAACGCGGTACTCGAACAAAGCTACCTGCGCAGCAGTCCGAAGGGGACCTCGCGGGCAAGGCTTGAAACGCAGTTGGCAGAAGCGCAAGGGCGCCTTAAAAATGCTCAAAACGCCGCAATCGGTATGCTTAAGGGCATGGAGTCGTCTTCTGGGAACGGCGCCGACCAAGTGCGCGGCTATGCTGAGCTGCTAGCCGCATCGGCCGCCGCCCAGGCCCAAATCAGCGAATTGGAGGCCAAACTCGAAGGCCTTAGTGAGTCCCAACTCGTCCAGCCGCCCACCTTACCGGAAAAGGCCAGTCACCCCAAAAAGGCGATGCAGGCCATAGGCGCCACGCTAGCGACGGGGTTGATTTTATTGCTATACGTATTCATTCGACAAGGGTTACGCAATATGGCATCAGACGCCGAGGCGGCTGGAAAGTTGGCACGCATTCAACGCGCGCTTGGCCTGAAAAAATCAGGTTATCTAGGGGGCTAAAGCCGAGTTGGTACCAAACCCATGACTATTCTTATCACCGGCGGCGCGGGCTTTATAGGCAGTAATTTTGCACTCGATTGGCTGGCCCAGTCAGATGAGTCCATTGTTAACCTGGATAAGCTCACGTACGCTGGCAACCTTGAAACTCTGGCTGGCCTGCGAGGGGATGCGCGACATACTTTCGTAAAGGGCGATATCGGCGATGCTGAACTGGTGAAAAGCGTATTGGCAAAGCATCAGCCACGCGCCATCGTCAATTTCGCCGCTGAATCCCACGTGGACCGTTCCATCCACAGTCCTGAAGACTTCATCCAAACCAACATCGTCGGGACCTTCCGTCTTCTGGAGGTTGCGCGCGCCTTCTGGAGTCATCTTGAGGGTAACGTCAAAAAAGGTTTCCGCTTTTTGCATGTTTCAACAGACGAGGTCTACGGTTCCCTGACCGCCGGCGAGCCGGCCTTTGGTGAAACCCACCGGTACGAACCCAATAGCCCATATTCGGCCAGTAAAGCCGCCAGCGACCACTTGGTGCGCGCCTATCACCATACCTATGGTCTGCCTGTTCTTACTACCAACTGCAGCAATAACTACGGACCGTATCACTTCCCCGAGAAGCTCATTCCGCTCATGATCGTTAATGCCCTCGCTGGAAAATCTCTACCAGTGTATGGCGACGGACTGCAGGTGCGCGATTGGCTGTACGTGAAAGACCATTGCAGCGCAATCCGTCGTGTATTGGAGGCGGGGCGGGTGGGGGAGGTTTACAACGTGGGCGGCTGGAACGAAAAACCCAACATCGAAATTGTCCACACTGTTTGCGCTTTGCTAGACGAACTGCGCCCCAAGGCAGATGGCAAACCCTACAAAGAACAAATCACAACCGTCAAAGACCGTCCTGGCCACGACAGACGCTACGCCATCGACGCTAGTAAATTGGAAAGCGAGCTGGGCTGGAGACCGGCGGAGACGTTTGAGTCCGGGATCCGTAAAACTGTGAAGTGGTACTTGGCCAACCCGGACTGGGTGGCGAATGTGCAAAGTGGTGCCTATCGCGATTGGGTGAGCAGGCAGTACGATTTGGTGGATGCGACCCAAGGATAAAAACATGACCCAGCGCAAAGGCATCATTCTCGCCGGAGGTTCCGGTAGTCGTCTCCATCCGGCGACCTTGGCCATCAGCAAGCAACTGCTGCCGGTGTACGACAAGCCCATGATTTATTACCCGCTCAGTACCCTTATGCTGGCGGGAGTACGCGAAGTCCTGATCATTAGCACCCCGCAAGACACACCACGGTTTGAGCAATTGCTGGGCGACGGCAGCAAGTGGGGTATGAACCTCCAATATGCGGTGCAGGTCAGCCCGGACGGGCTGGCGCAGGCTTTCATCATTGGCGAGCGGTTCGTAGGAAGTGCCTCCTGCGCCCTGGTGTTGGGCGACAACATCTTTCACGGTCACGACTTTGCACCGCTGCTGGCTGACGCCGATGCGCGGACCTGCGGCGCCACCGTGTTCGCCTATCACGTACAAGACCCCGAGCGCTACGGCGTCGTCGCCTTCGACCAGTACGGAAAAGCCAGCAGCATTGAAGAAAAGCCCGCCCAGCCTAAAAGTAACTACGCCGTCACCGGCCTGTACTTTTACGACAATCAAGTGGTGGATATCGCAAAAGCGGTTGAGCCCAGCGCCCGAGGCGAGTTGGAAATTACGGCCGTGAATCAGGCTTATCTTGACCTGGGGCAACTCAATGTGCAGATCATGCAGCGCGGCTATGCGTGGCTTGATACTGGCACCCATGACAGCCTGCTTGACGCCGGTCAATTCATCGCCACTCTAGAGCACCGCCAAGGGCTAAAGATCGCGTGTCCGGAAGAAATCGCCTGGCGCAACGGCTTCATCAACGCAGAGCAGCTCGAAACACTGGCTCAGCCACTGGCGAAGAACGGCTATGGCAAATACTTGTTGCGTTTGCTGAAGGAGGGTGCCCAGTCATGAAGGTCACCCCTACGGCCATACCCGAAGTGTTGATCATCGAGCCCAAAGTGTTCGGCGATGCGCGTGGTTCTTTCTTTGAAAGCTTTAATCAGAAGGCCTTCAACCACGCTACTGGCCTGAATTTGAACTTCGTGCAGGATAACCATAGTCGTAGCGCTAAAGGCGTATTGCGCGGTCTGCACTACCAAGTGTGCCAACCCCAGGGCAAGCTGGTGCGCGTGGTGCGAGGCGCAGTGTTTGATGTAGCGGTGGATATTCGCAAGGGTTCTTCCACGTTTGGGAGGTGGGCGGGGGTTGAACTTAGCGAGGACAACTGCAAACAGCTGTGGGTGCCGTCTGGGTTTGCGCATGGTTTTGTGGTCCTAAGTGATTCAGCTGACTTTCTTTATAAAACTACCGACTATTACGCGCCCGAATACGAGCGCTGCATTAACTGGAACGATCCTGATTTGGCTATTAGATGGCCCATCCAAGACGGACGGCCGTCACTGTCTGCCAAAGACGCCGCGGCCAGAAGTTTTGCAGAAGCTGAAGTGTTTGATAGGGACCCATATTAGAGATCTTCTGTCTCTTGGCGCAAGCCACTAGCGATCAGGTAGTCCACTGGTCAAGACGCTTAATGTTCGGCTTTTTCAGCTCAGTCGAAGGCCCAACTAGAGCGGGGGATAAAATGGACGCATATTTTGACCGACCGTCGCGTTCTGAAAAATCATAATCAATTCGAATCATGCTGAAAAATTCAACAATTCTTATCACCGGCGGCACTGGCTCTTTTGGTAACACCTTTGTGCCGATGACATTGGCCAAATACAACCCAAGAAAAATTATTATTTTCTCGCGCGACGAGATGAAGCAATGGGACATGGCCCAAAAATTTGTTGGTGATGAGCGAGTTCGTTTCTTTATTGGTGACGTACGCGACAAGGATCGTCTGTACCGCGCTCTGGATAGCGTGGACTACGTTGTGCATGCAGCGGCGACTAAGATTGTCCCTACCGCTGAGTACAACCCGTTCGAATGCATTAAGACTAACGTGAACGGCGCCATGAACCTCATCGACGCCTGCATTGACAAAGGTGTTAAAGGCGTGGTTGCGCTGTCCACAGACAAGGCCAGCAGCCCCATCAATTTGTATGGCGCAACCAAGCTCACATCTGACAAGCTTTTTGTGGCTGGTAATGCCTACTCAGGCGAACACGGCACTAAGTTTTCTGTGGTGCGTTATGGCAACGTCATGGGCTCGCGAGGGTCTGTCATACCGTTTTTCCTGTCGATTCGCGATAAGGGCGTCCTGCCCATAACCGATGATCGGATGACTCGCTTCATGATTTCTTTAGAGCAGGGGGTGGAGTTGGTTTGGCACGCATTTGAAGACATGGTGGGTGGCGAAATATATGTCAAGAAAATTCCCTCCATGAAGGTTACCGACCTGGCCCGCGTGGTGGCCCCCGAGTGCAAGCAGGAGGTGGTCGGCATCCGTGCTGGCGAGAAGCTGCACGAGCAGATGATTGGCGCAGAAGATTCTCATTACACCTTTGAATATCCCGAGCATTTCAAGATATTGCCTACCATCAACGACTGGGGCAGCAGCCCTGAGCGTATCAAGGACGGCAAAAAAGTGCCCGAAGGGTTTGTTTACAGCAGCGACAACAACACCGAATGGATGACCGACACCCAGCTACGGGGTTGGATTGAGGTCAGCCGCGAAAAAATAGGGAGTATCTGATGATCCCTTATGGTTATCAGGATATCACCCAAGCTGATATTGACGCTGTCGTATCGGTATTGCAGTCGGACTACCTGACACAAGGCCCTTTGGTTCCGCGCTTTGAGCAGGCTGTGGCTGCACATGTATCGGCCAAACACGCCCTGGCAGTCAACAGCGCCACATCCGCCTTGCACATCGCCTGCTTGGCGCTTGGGCTTGGTCCTGGTGATTGGTTATGGACCACGCCCATTACCTTTGTAGCATCGGCCAACTGCGGTCTGTATTGCGGTGCTCAAGTGGACTTTGTTGACATTGACCCATCCACCTACAACCTTTGTCCTCGGGCGTTGGAAAGCAAGTTGATCGAAGCCGAAAAAGCTGGTCTATTGCCCAAGATTTTAGTGGCTGTGCATATGTGTGGCCAACCCTGCGACATGGCGGCTATCCATTCTTTGGGTCAGAAATATGATTTCAGGATCATTGAAGACGCTTCACACGCAATCGGGGGCAAGTACAAAGGCGAGTTTATTGGCAACAACCGCTACAGTGACATCACCGTCTTCAGCTTTCACCCGGTCAAGATCATCACCACGGCGGAAGGCGGGATGGCCCTTACCAACAGCGACGAATTGGCGCGGCAGATGGCGCTGTTGCGCAGCCACGGAATCACGCGTGATCCTGAGCAGATGACGCACGTTCCCGACGGGCCCTGGTATTACCAGCAAATCGGACTGGGGTTTAATTACCGCATGACTGAGTTGCAAGCTGCTTTGGGCGTGAGCCAGATGCAGCGTCTGGATGTGTACGTCGCGCGCCGTCACGAACTGGCCAGGCGATATGACCAACTGCTGCAGGGCTTGCCCATCACCACCCCATGGCAGCACCCTGATGGCTATTCGGGAATGCACCTTTATGTGGTTCGCTTGCAACTGGACAAGATTGCGAAGACTCACCGCGAGGTGTTTGATGGACTGCGCGCAGAGGGCATTGGTGTGAATTTGCACTACATTCCGCTGTACACCCAGCCGTATTACGAACGCATGGGCTTCAAGGCGAGTGATTTTGCGCAGTCTCAACGCTACTACGCTGAGGCCATCAGCCTGCCCATGTTCCAGACCTTGTCTGAGAATCAGCAGGACAGAGTTGTCAATGCGCTGACGTTGACGATCCAATGAAACTAGCGGTGATTCCTGCACGAGGCGGCAGCAAGCGCATTCCGCGCAAAAACATCAAGTCGTTTCATGGAAAACCGATGGTGGCTTATGCGGTGGCAGCCGCGCTAACCTCAAAGGCTTTTGATAAGGTCATTGTGTCGACGGACGACGATGAGATCGCCCAAATTGCAATTGCCTATGGTGCCGAAACCCCATTTATTCGCCCCGCCGAATTGGCAGACGACCATACGCCTACTGTGCCCGTGATCGCTCATGCGATACGCACATGCCAGTCGTTGGGCTGGGATGTGAGCGAGGTCTGCTGCATCTACCCCGGCGTACCATTCATTTCTACAAACGATTTGACTCAGGCTTATAAGCAACTCGAAAGTTCGCGCGCGCATTACGTGTTTCCCATTACTGGCTTTCCCTCTCCGATTCAGCGCGCACTGCGCCGTCTACCTGACGGATCAGTGATGCCCTTTCAACCCGAATATGCGACGACACGAACTCAAGACCTTGAGTCAGGTTATTTTGATGTGGGGCAGTTCTATTGGGGGCGAAGAGATGCATGGCTCGAAGGGCTGAATATCCATCTCAACGCAACAACCCTCGTCATTCCCGAGTGGCGCGTAGTCGACATCGATACACCCTCTGACTGGGAGCGCGCGGAACTGGTTTACTCGGCACTGCTCGCCAAAGGGCTGGTGTGAGGTTCATTTTTCGAGCCGATGCCACCCAGACCATTGGGTCCGGCCATGTGATGCGCTGCCTGAGCCTTGCTCGCGAGTTGCGTCTTCGCGGAGCGCAGATATGCTTCGCTGCGCTGGAGATGCCGGCCTATCTGGTAGTGATGATCGAGGAGGAAGGTTACCGCTTTAAGCGCTTGCCGACTTCGGCGCGCTGCGACGCCGCAGCAGACGTACGTGCGACGCTTGATGGCGAGTATGGGGTGTGGGCCTGCATCTTGGATCACTATGAGCTTGGCCCGGTCTGGGAGAGTCTTGCGCAGGAGCATGCGCCGGTGCTGGCGCTGGATGATCTCGGCCGGGACCATGTGGCCCGCTGGGTCCTTGACCAAAATTTTTATGCCGAACCAGTGCGACGGTATGCTGGGCGACTAGCGAAAGGCGTGCAACCCCTGTGGGGTCCAATGTTTGCGCTTCTCCGGCCCGAGTTCGAGGCGGCAAGAAAGCAGGCCAAGGTGCGTGACCAGGGCATCCGGCGCGTCTTGGTTTTCTTCGGAGGTATGGATGCTGATAACGTGACCATCCGAGCATTGCAGGCGGTCGAGGCTGGTATGCCTGACAGCGTGGAGGTCACCGTAATTGCGGGGGCCTCCCATCCCGCGCTCGCGTCCTTGGAGGCATGGTGTGTCCAGCGTGGTACAGCTGAGTTAAAGGTGCAGGTAAAGGAAATCGCGCCCCATCTTCTGGCTGCGGACTTGGCGATCGGAGCAGGAGGCTCTAGCACATGGGAGCGCTGCGCTTGTGGCTTGCCTACAGTGACGATCTGTTTGGCCGACAACCAGCGGGAGGTAGTCCGAGAAGGGGCTGCTGCTGGGTTTCTTTTGGGTTTTGACAGCGTACCCGAGGTGGGAGAACTGGCTGAAGTGTTGCGCGTCATCGACCGGGCTCCGGGCTTGTTGGCACACTTGTCCCGACAAGCGCTGGCCGTCACCGACGCGCGGGGGGCTCGCCGAGTTGCGGATGTCTTGCTACCGCGACAGGTGCAGGTGCGTACCGCTACTGAGGCGGACGCACGGATGATCTACGAGTGGCGCACCCACGCCAGCGTGCTTGATGTGTCTCGCGTCGCCACGAAGTTTTCTTATGATGATCACAGGGTTTGGATGCGTGGAACCCTGGCCGATCCCGACCGCATCCTTTTGGTAGGGGTGCATGAGGGGCGGGATATCGGTGTGATTCGCTTCGATATTGAGGCTGGGCGCGCGGAGGTTTCAATTTTTCTTGCGCCCGATACGGCAGGAGCTGGGCTGGGCGGTGCTCTGCTGACGGTGGCGGAGCGCCAGCTTAAGGCATCTCGCCCGGATGTCCGCTGGCTGGACGCGTGGGTGAGTAAGGACAACCCGTCGTCTTTGAAGATGTTCAATCGGCTAGGCTATTCCACACGGATTAGCCGTCTTGAGAAGGAGGTCGCCTAGATGCGAGCTAACATGAGTTTCAAAATCGGTCAGCGGATGATCGGACCCGATGCCGCTCCGTTCATCATCGCGGAGATGTCGGGTAACCATAACCAGTCTCTGGACCGGGCTATGGAGTTGGTTGAGGCGGCCGCCAAGGCTGGCGCGCATGCCCTCAAGCTGCAGACCTACACTGCGGACACGATGACACTGGACTGCAGCAGACCAGGCTTCATAATCGAGGATCCGAAAAGCCTCTGGGCTGGCGCTCAACTGTACGAGTTATACAAGGATTCTCACACCCCTTGGGAATGGCATCAGCCCATTTTCGAAAGAGCCCGCACCTTGGGCATGATCCCCTTCAGCACGCCCTTCGACTTCACGGCGGTGGATTTCCTTGAGTCGCTGGATGTTGACTGCTACAAGATCGCCTCGTTCGAGAACACCGATATCCCGCTGATCCGGAGGGTGGCGCGTACCGGTAAGCCGATGATCATCTCTACCGGGATGGCGACGGTGGCGGAGTTGTACCGTTCGGTGACGGCAGCGCGTGAGGCTGGCTGCGAGCATCTTGTGCTTCTCAAGTGCACCAGTACCTATCCGGCCACGCCAGCGAACACCAATATTGCCACAATCCCTCACATGCGCGAGCTATTCGATTGCCAAGTAGGACTGTCCGATCACACGATGGGTACCGGCGTCAGCGTGGCGAGCGTAGTGTTCGGCGCCACGGTGATCGAGAAGCACTTTACCCTGGCACGCGCCGATGGCGGTGTGGACAGCGCCTTCTCGCTAGAACCGGAAGAACTCCGCCAACTCGTGATTGAGACCGAGCGCGCTTGGCAGTCGATTGGCACAGTGCAGTACGGGGCCACGCAGGCAGAGAAGAATTCGCTGCAGTTCCGCCGATCTTTATACATCACACAGGACCTCAAGGCTGGTGATGAGCTTACGACGCAGAACGTCCGCGCCATCCGTCCCGGGTTCGGCTTGCCTCCCCAGCATCTGGACGAAATTCTTGGCACGACTGTCAAAGTTGACGTGGAACGGGGCACGCCCCTGAGCTGGAAGTTACTGAGATAAAGCTGAATGAGCATCATACGTCCTCGTGTCCTACTGGTGGGATGCGGCAACATCGCCGGCGGCTTTGACATGGCTCGGCCAGCAGAGGCTTTGCCAGTCACGCAGGCGGGGGCTTTTCGTCGTCATGGCGGATTTGAGCTGGCCGCATGCGTCGATCCCCTCGATCTAGCCAGAGCTGAGTTCGCGAAGCACTGGCAGATCCCACTGAGTGCCCCAAGCATTGATGCGCTCGGGGCCCAGTGCGGCGACTTTGACGTCATCGGCATCTGCTCTCCTACAGCGCTCCACCATGAGCACCTTGAGGCCGCTCTTAAGCTCACCCCCAGGCTGATTTTCTGCGAGAAGCCCCTGACCCAGTCGGTGGCGCTGTCGCGTGATTGGATCCGTGCCTGTGCCGACCAGGACGTGAGACTGGTGGTGAACTACACCCGCCAATGGGATCCGTCCGTAGCGAAGTTGGTTGAGGAGCTTCGTGCAGGAGTCTGGGGTTCTATACGCTCCGCCGTGGGCTTCTACAATAAGGGCGTGCTAAACAATGGCGGGCACCTGATCGACCTGTTGTTGCGCATCCTGGGGCCACTTGACGTAGTGGCGGCTGCAGCGCCAGTGTGCGACCATTGGGATGACGACCCCACTGTCGCAGGGCTGCTATTGAGCGAGGTGGGCCGTGTGCCGGTGAGTCTGAATCCCGCTCATGCAGAAGATTACGCATTGTTCGAACTGGAGTTGATCTGCGAGCTGGGTGTGATCCGGATGCGGGATGGAGGGCTAAACTGGGAAGTTCGACGTACCAAGAACAGCTCCCACTTTAAGGGTTACCACGCCCTTGCCGACGCCGAACTGTCGGAAGGTGGTTACACGCAAGCGATGACTCAGGCCGCAACAGAGATCTATGATTTTTTGAATCATGGGCAAGCTCTCCGCGGCACTGGTGAGAGCGCGCTGGCCGTCCAGATGATTTGTGACCAACTGCTTGTGGCCGCGACGAATGCCACCCCTTCAACGATTTGAGAGACTGATATGGCGAATTCTAAACTTGCATTACTGGGAGGCACGCCCGCCATTCCAGGTCCCCTCCGCGGCTTCCAAAGCATGGGCGAGGATGAAGTGGCTGCTGCCAGTGAGGTGATCCGCGGAGGTGTGCTGTCTGCCTATATCGGTGCACCTGGCCCCGGCTTCATGGGGGGGCCGAAGGTCCAGCAGTTCGAGACCGAGGCGGCTCAATACTTTGGCGTCAAGCATGCGATCGCCGTGAACTCGTGGACGTCCGGCCTTATCGCTGCCGTGGGTGCGATCGGACTTGAACCCGGCGATGAGGTCATCACCTCGCCTTGGACGATGGCGGCTACGGCGACGGCCATCTTGCATTGGAACGGGATCCCCATCTTCGCCGACATCGATCTGACGACCTTCAACATCTGTCCCGAAAGTGTGAAGAAGCTGATTACCAATAAAACCAAGGCGATCTTCGCAGTGGATATTTTTGGCCAGACTGCAGACATGGCTTCGCTTCGCGAGATCGCCACACGTCACGGACTCAAACTCCTTTGCGACACCGCCCAATCGCCAGGCGCGAAAACGGGTGGCGTATATACGGGAACGTTAGCGGATATTGGGGGATTCAGCCTGAATTATCACAAGCACATCCATTGCGGCGAAGGTGGTGTGCTGGTCACGAACGACGACTGGTTGGCCAAGCGTTTGTGCCTGATTCGAAACCATGCAGAGGCGGTGGTTCGCTCTGATGATCCGCGAGAGTTAAGCAACATGCTAGGCTTCAACTTCCGTATGGGTGAGATTGAGGCCGCTATTGCTTCGGTGCAGTTGCGCAAGCTGGAGGGGCGCATCCTGAGTCGCCAGCGAATCGCGGCCGAACTGAACCAAAGTCTGGCTGGACTCACGGGCCTCAAGACGCCGAAGGTGGCCGATGGCGCAACGCATGTCTACTATGTCTATGGAATGACCCTTGATACAGAACTGGTTGGTGTGAGCCGGGCTCGGCTGGTTGATGCCTTGCGTGCGGAGGGTGTCCCCGCATTGGTCGTGGGCTATCAGAACTTGCACTTGCTGCCGCTCTTTCGCAACAAGATTGCCTACGGCACGAAGGGCTTCCCTTGGAACTCACCATACTGCACCAGCGACGTTACATACGGTCCGGGCTTGTGCCCAACCGCGGAGAAGCTACACAACGAGACCTTTTTGGGCATCAACATTTGCATGAACGAACTGCCACCTGAAGACGTGGCGCTGATCGTCGATGCCTTCCACAAGGTGTGGGGTCAACTCGATCAGCTTAAGGCATGACGAATTCCTTCACGTCGAAACTGCCGCTGCTGAGCGAACCCCTGCAAGGGGTCAAGGTCATGCTTCGCCCTTTCCAGAAGACTGATATCGGGCCAACATATTTGGGTTGGTTGAATGATCCCGACGTGGTTCGGTTCAGCAACCAGAGACTTCGTCGGCACACGCTGGAAAGCAGCCTTCAGTACCTCTCGAGTTTTAAGGACAGCGACAACCATTTCCTGGCAATTTGTGACCGCGATAGCCACTCCATGGTCGGCACACTTACCGTTTACCATAATATTCACCACGGTACGGCTGATATCGGGATTATGGTGGGTCATGTTGACTCCTGGGGAAAAGGGGTCGGTCAGGATGCCTTCCGAACTGTTGTGCTTGCGCTGGAAAGCGGCATGGTGCGCAAGATCACGGCCGGCACCCTTGCCCTGAATGTGGGGATGGTCCGCATTTTGCAGAAGGTCGGTTTTGAATGTGAAGCTACCCGTAAGGGACAGGAGCTGCTCGACGGTCGACCGGTCGATTTGCTGTACTTCGCAAAGTTTTGCCATGCATGAGCTCGCCACACCACTTGCTGTGGTCTGCCATGACGCCGGCGCAACCAATCTGATCTTGGCTTGGTTGAAGGCTTGGAAGGGGGGCGCGGTGCGCGCATACATGCAAGGGCCTGCCGCAGTTCTTTGGCGAAGAACATTTCCCGATATACCGCTGTGCGAATCTTTGGACTCTGCGTTGGACGGGGCCGCCAGTTTGGTCAGTGGCACGGGCTGGGCTACCGAACTGGAGCACGTCGCTCGTGTGCGCGCAAAATCGCAGGGAATCCATACAGTGGCTGTACTGGATCACTGGGTGAATTATCCTCAGCGCTTCGAGCGGGGCGGTCAGGTGCAGTGGCCGGACGAGTTGTGGGTGGCAGATGAATATGCGCTGCGATTGGCAGACGCCGTTTTGCCTGGCATTCCGGTACGGCAGTTCGAAAACCTCTATTTGAAGGCTCAAGTGGAGTGTGTGCGGCCTGCGCCCGGAAAAGGTACGCTGCTTTACGTCCTGGAGCCGGTGCGCCAGACTTGGGGGAAAGATGTGGAAGGGGAATTCCAGGCGCTTGACTTCGCGTTGGCCCACCTGGATTCACTCTCTCCCTCCGGCGTACATCAAATCCTTCTGCGGCCACATCCTTCGGAAGACCCCGAGAAGTACCAAGACTACCTGGCGCGCGATGCGCGAGTGCGCATGGATTGCTCTGTGGACATATCGGACGCGCTCAGTTGCGCAGATCTGGTAGTCGGCGTCGAATCCTTCGCACTTATTTTGGCGCTGGCTGTCGGTCGACCTGTTTACAGCAGTCTGCCCCCTTGGGCGCCCGCGCTGCGCCTGCCTCATGCAGGCATTCAGCAAATCCGACATCGGATCGCATCATGAAATATTGCAAGCGTTGCCTACAGCCAGACACTCGACCTAATGCAAAGTTCACGGCCGAAGAGATATGTTCTGCGTGCGATTACTTTGAACGCCTTCAGTTCGTAGATTGGCAAGAGCGCTACGACATTCTCCAAGACTTGCTGGAGGAGTACAAGAAAAGACGCACAGGCAAAGGTCGCTTCGATTGCATCATTGGTGTCAGTGGTGGCAAGGACAGTTCCCGTCAAGCGCTATGGGTGCGAGACAAATTGGGACTCAATCCACTATTAGTCTGCCTCAGCTATCCGCCCGAGCAGGTGACCGAGCGCGGCACAGACAACATCTCTAACCTCATTGAGCTGGGATTTGACGTGGTGATCTCCGCACCGGCTCCGGGTACCTGGAAGCGTCTAATGAGGGCCTCTTTTGACAAATTCACCAACTGGGCGCGTTCGACTGAACTGGCATTGTTCAGCTCTGTGCCTCAGCTTGCCATTCACTACGGCATCCCACTGATTCTATGGGGTGAAAACCCGGGGCTCCAGTTGGGAGACCTAAAGACGCTTGGGCGGACGGGATACGACGGGAACAACTTGCGCTACATGAACACCCTCTCAGGTGGGGCGCTGGACTGGATCCGCGAAGCAGGCTTTGAGCTCAATGACCTCATCCCCTATCAGTATCCAACGCCAGACGAGTTCGAGCGGCACCAACTGCAGATCGTTTACCTGGGATGGTTCCTTGGTGACTGGTCTTTAGTCAACAACGGCATGTACGCAGCTGCATCCGGCCTCGAGATCCGTGAAGACACTGTGGCCAATACCGGCGACCTGCATGGAGTCACCTCGCTGGATGAAGACTGGGTCACTTTGAACCAGATGATCAAATACTACAAGTTTGGATTTGGTCGTGTCACTGACTACGTTAACGAAGAAATTCGACTTGATCGTATGACGCGAGCGGCGGCAGTCGAGTTGGTAGAACAGTACGATGACGCTTGCGGCGCGAATTACATTGCGACATTTTCCGACTACATCGGCATTTCAGTGGAGCAGTTCTGGAAACAGGTTCACGCCTCTGTGAATCGTCAGTTGTTTGACATTCAGTCTGATGGACGGATCACGCGCAAGTTCAAGGTGGGAGTTGGCTTGTGATTCCAAAAACAGTTGGCATAGTCGACTACGGCGTTGGGAACCACACTTCGGTTCTGCGTACCTTCCACGAACTGGGTTACCGTTGCAGAGTTTCAAGTCAGTTCGAAATACTAGCGGCGAGTGACGTGCTTGTACTGCCAGGTGTCGGTGCTTATCCAGCCGCCATGAGTGCGTTGCACGAACGTGAGTTGACCGAACCCTTGCAAAACCTGGCGCGCCAGGGCAAGCCGATAATTGGGCTGTGTCTGGGTATGCAATTGTTGGCTGACGAGTCGCTAGAGCACGGAGTAACCGCGGGACTGGGGCTGATCCCTGGGGTTGTGGTTCCGCTGGAATCAGCACGGTGGCACATAGGTTGGAACACTATCGAGGTGGTCAAAAATGATGAGTTGTTCCAGCCGAATGACGGTGAAGCGTTCTATTTCAATCACTCGCATGTGTTTTCCGCCCCTGAAGAGTATCAAGTGGCGGTATCTCGGTTGGATCAGCCGTTCACCGTAGGTGTGCGACGTGGCAACGTGGTTGGGCTGCAGTTCCACCCAGAAAAAAGCCAGACTGCTGGTCGTACGATGCTCAGGAACATGGTCGAGAGGTTGACGCGTGCTTAAGAAACGACTGATTGGCGTGGTTACCGTGCGCAACGGATGGGCTGTTCAGTCCGTAGGCTACCGTCGCTATATGCCGTTAGGCAAGCCAGAGATGCTCATCGAAAATCTGGATCGATGGGGTGCGGATGAGATTCTTGTTCAATGTATCGACCGAACCCATGCGCAGCTTGGACCTGACTTTGATCTCCTAAAGAGGGTTGGGGCCTTGTGCTTGTCGACACCATTGATATATGGGGGCGGCATCCGGAACAAAGATGACGGCGTGAGGGCTGTGAGCCTAGGGGCGGATCGGTTAACGCTGGATGCCATGCTATGGGATGCGCCTGAGCGTTTGGAAACCCTCTCCCGCGAACTCGGCACCCAGGCACTCATCGCGCATATGCCCGTGCGCTCACAAGGGCACCAATTGACCTTGCTTAACTATCGAGATGGTCAAGAATGCACGCTCAACTCGGCGTGTGCGTCGCGAATGCATCTTGATTGGGTATCCGAAGTCATGCTGACAGACTGGCAACATGAAGGACAGCAAGGAGGATTTGATCAATCCATACCGGCCAACTTTCCACTGGCAGGCAAGCCCTTGCTGGTGTTCGGTGGTTTGTCTGATCCTGTCCAGTTACAGCAGGTGCTGTCAAACGCAAATGTCGTTGCTGCTGCCGTAGGGAATTTTCTCAGCCACAAGGAACATGCAATCCAAAGGCTTAAAAAAAATGTGGTTGGCATTCCCATGCGGGCTGCGCACTACGAAAAAGAAGAGTAGTTCCTATGAGTCAGCATCTGAACACCCAAACAGACTACCAAACCTATTCTTGTAAGCGATGCCTCTACACAACCCAACATCCGCTTGGGCTGACAGTAGATGATGATGGCATTTGCTCCGGTTGTCGCGTGCACGAAGAAAAAGACTTCCTAGATTGGGCGGCCCGATGGAAGAAGCTAGAGTTGCTCGTGGCACCGTACCGTGTTGAAAGCGGCAAAACGTATGACTGCATTGTTCCCATCAGTGGAGCGAATGATAGCTACTACATTGTCCATTTGGTGAAGGAGCGGTTAGGTCTTAATCCGCTTTTGGTGACGTATAACAAATATTTCAATACGCCATTGGGCATACGAAATCTTGCCAATCTCCGGATTCGTTTCAATTGCGATATCTTGATTCAAAACGTCAATCCGACTGCGGTAAAAAATATCACCCGAACCACTTTGCGGGAGTTGGGCAGTATGTATTGGCCTTGTTTGGCTGGACAAACAGTCTTTCCGGTGCAGACAGCTGTCAACTACAAAATACCGTTAATTATCTGGGGGGCTCATC
The DNA here is from genome assembly GCF_043778355.1 of Polaromonas sp. Taxonomy (GTDB): domain Bacteria; phylum Pseudomonadota; class Gammaproteobacteria; order Burkholderiales; family Burkholderiaceae_C; genus Polaromonas. The sequence continues at coordinate 48,206 of NZ_JAYWHI010000006.1, read as the reverse complement.
AAGGCGTTGAGCAGGTAGGCATGTTCTCTCACGAGCATGAGGTGGAGATGACCAGACGGTATCGCAAAGACCACGATCTGATGGGACACGAAGCTGATGATCTATTGTCTATTTTTGATACTTTAAAAGAAGATGACATCTGGCAATATCGCTATCCCGACGATGCCATATTGAACACGGTCGGTGTCCGGGGAATCTATTTAGGTAACTACGTCCGCTGGGACCCCAAAGAGCAGCATGAAAAAATGATCGCCAGCCATGGCTATCAAACCAGTCTCTTCGCGCGAACTTTCGACGCCTACGATCATGTTGATTGCTACAACTTCATGGGGCTTCACGACCTGATAAAGCAATACAAGCATGGTTACGGAAAAGTGACGGATCACGCATGTCGGGAAATACGCCACGGCCGCCTGACCCGTGAAGAGGGTCAAGCGCTTGTAGAGAAATACGCGTCCGCGCCGGCCCCTTATATTGATCTGTTCTGTAAATGGTTGGGCGTAAATGAGAATGCTCTAAAGTTCATTCTCAACCAGCACCGCAATCCGAGATTTTGGGAGCCAGTGCAACCAGGAGCCTGGAAAAAACGCAGTGAATCAGGGGTAGAGGGGGGCGATATGACTCTTGCCTCGCTAGGCTCGGCCGGCAAGTTTAAAGCTACACACAATCTTAGTCTTGATAAAGATGCTGCCTACATCACGATTGGCAAGGGGTATCCGGGATAGTTAATCATGCCGCGCATTAATATTTCAAACGTTTTTTGTAACCCCGGATTAAGAACTAGAGCGCAGTAGATGAACAAGCAACAAAAAATTCTCTGTCTATCGCGTTCATATTTGTCAAAATTGATGCCGACCCTTGCTCAATATGACAACGATTTCACCTACCTGCATATTGTTCAGACGGATAGAGAAGAGAAAATCGTCAAATCTCTGGGTGGAGTGGTTGTGCTCAACATGCAAAAAGCCGTCAGAGACGCCTTCTCACATGCCAATTCGGTATTGTGGCAAGAACCCGAAGATATGCGTCAGGTGACGGGCTTTGATTGGTCGGCCACGTATTCAGACCGCTATCTGGTTCACTATGACGAATCTCACCGCCGAATTATTGCCGGTGCATTGCAACAAGCCGTCGAAAAACTGTTCAAGGAACATCGGTTTGAAGGATTTCTTGGTGAGCCTGTGGCGCTATTTGTTACCCACCTGATCTTCTATCACTGCCGAAAAAATGGTGTTAAGCCGTTACTCTGGTGCAATACCTATTTTTCCGACCATTTCTATTTTTCTGATCAAACAAATATCTCGGTTCCAGTTCGTCGCCAGCCTCTGGACGAGGATGGAATTCCCGGTCTTACTAAAATAATAAAAAAATATGTCGATGGCATAATTGCAGATAAAACCGGCCCGTTATACCATCACGCTTTTTCAGGACCAAAACAGAATAAACTGGGGTATTTTAAGCAGCGAAGAGGGGAGTCGCCGCTGGTGTTGCGACCAGGTTGGTCAAGTCGACTGATTCAGATAGCGCGGTTAGCGCGTGCACGGTGGTATCGGATGAATTTCCGTTTCAACGGTGACTACATGACAGCAGGCTCCGTATCTGAGCATCAATTTTATCTGTCTTGTTTGTTCGCCAGACATAGTATCTACGACTTGATGCCACAGGGGCCGATAGAGAACAATGTTGTCTATCCGCTGCAATATGAGCCTGAGGCCTCATTGCTTTACTTCGCACCCCACGTCGTCAATCAAATTTCGTTTGTTGAGTCGATTCTGAAAGCTTTGCCAGATGATCGTATTCTCTGGGTAAAAGAGCACCCCAATCAGTTTGGTGCACTTTCTAATGCGGCTTGGCGCAAGCTCAAGATAAAGTATGGCAATTTGCGATTCGTTCATGGCAGGCAAAACGGTCGAGAACTCATAAAACGTTCTTCGTTGATTGTTACCATTTCCAGCACAATGGGAATGGATGCGCTGCTGCTTGGCCGCTGCCTGCTGGTGGCTGGAAGAGTTTTTTTTGACCGGTTTAGTGGGGCAATACAAACCTGTTCCTATGAAAAGTTAGCTCGTGAATTAAATGAACCAAGCAATTACCGACTTCGGGACAACATCATTGCCCTAACTGGTGAATTAATTGAGTTCGGACGGCACACTTATCTTGGCGATCCGCAACCGGCCTACGGCCTCTACGATCCGCAAAACATAGAAAAAATAATATACGCAATCCGGAGCGAGTTGATTGATTAAAATTAGTGCTCGCCAATGTGTAATTTTCCTGGATTTGATTGCCTGCCTTTAGATCTTTTGACGATAAAAAACCTTAACTAATCGCATTAAAATGAACGCAAAAACTTTTTATAATAATTACATCAAGACAAGGCCTAGATTAAATACGGCTATTCTACCCTTTCTCATATTCCTGAAGTTTTTTGTTGAATCAATAATTGCCGCGCCCAGACAGCTTTTGCAAATCGACTTCGTGCGATTTGTCGTTTGCTTGCCTCGCTATTTTCTATTTTATCTTTTGCTGAGGAGGCGCAAGTTCTCCGCAATAATAAGCGATGCAAATTCAAAAAATACTATTGAACATAATATGCGAGGCGTGGGGGAACTTTCGGCACCTCGATCACATATATTGATACGACCACTGTTGAGTATCGGCTGGGTAAAGCGAAATATAGAGAGCTTGCGAGTGCTGTCTATTGGTCCAAGGGTTGAGGGTGAAATATATAATTTGATGGGTTATGGTTTTAAGCGTAAGAATATTTTTGCGATAGATTTATTTTCATATTCTCCATTAATTGATGTCGGAGATATGCATTCAATGCAATACGAGAACAATAGCTTTGATGTAGTAATTTGTGGGTGGGTTCTGGGCTATAGTGATAATCGGGAGCTGGCTGCAGCTGAAATTTTGCGCATAACTAAGCCTGGGGGGATTGTTGCAGTTGGTAATGCATATGTGGAATTTGACTCAAAGATTGTTTCTGCTAATGTGGGTGTTACATATCAAATCGGCAGCAACGAGGTGCTAAATTCTCTTGATCAGATTGATGAGATTTTTAAAATCGAGCCGAAAGATTATATATTTAAGAGTGACGGATCGGAAACCAAAGTGATGGGGGATCCGATGATTGCGATTTTTAGAAAAAATGGCGCGCTCAATTCCCTTTGATGTATTTGCGAATAGTGTCACCAGTATTGATTGGATAGGCGGTTTAAAATGTCAAGTGTCAGAAAAATTGCGAGTTTTATCCGATGGAGACTCGTGCCAGTTCGCTATCTGACCAAGCTGTTTGATATGAGGTGGGGATATATTTTTAAGCCCTATCCAGTAAGGACTTCTATCTGTCAGGAGGTGGAGCGATCTGGCTACCAGGTGCCCGATGCGCTCGATGGACCTAACGTCGTAGAGGCGCAGGAGATGTATCGAGCCCGCACGACTTCCGTCGTTCCTAAAGATAGTGGTCACCCGTTTGTTAACCTGTTCAGCAAAGAGGATATTCATCCGGACAACCCGGTATTTCGTCTGGCCTTCTCGCCAGAAATATTGGATGTCGCTGCAGATTATTTCGGGAACAAGCTAATCCTGGACAGCATACAGGTGCTGTATTCCTACTCGACCAAGGGAGATGTTCGAGAAAGCCAACACTGGCATTTGGATTATGCAGACCGAAAATCGTTTCACGCAATTATTTATCTAAATGATGTGAATGGCGACGACGATGGCCCTTTTGTGTTTGTTGACAAAGCGGCAACTCAACAAATCGGAAGATCGATGATCGTCAGGCGAATTGCTGATGACCAGTTTGCTAGAGAGCTCGGCAATAATCCTCGCCATCAATTTCTGGGGCGATCAGGTTCGATGGTTTACGTTGATCCATCAGTTTGCTACCACTACGGCAGTCGCTGCAAAGAATCCCGTCTTGCCATCTTTGTGACTTTCAGCTCATGGTTTCCTTATGTTCAGCCGGTGCCCCTCATAAGAGAAAACCGAGAGAGAATTTTCCAGGCTGCCCAGCAAGTACGCCCCGATTTGGGTGTAGAGCTCCTCAGCGCGATGCTGCAGTTGAGCTAGTGTTCAGATGGGCTGGTTTATGTTCTGGATGCTACTGGCATCCAGTTTCGGATTTTTAAAGTTGATTGTTTTGGCGTCCTTTATGGATGCCCCCGACTATGGCCAATACGTTGCCATTTTCGGATTGGCGACTCTAGGTGGTGCCATTGCCAGTTTCGGTTTAATCGAGCGAACCATCAAGCAGTACCCCCGGCAATGGGCAGAAGGTCAACGCTCAGAGATCGTGGACAACGCTAAAGCTGTTCTGAAGACATTATTATTGCGTTTTACTCTCCTGACCTCGGCTGGAATGGCCGTCGTGGCCGTCGGGGAGGTGTCATTCGATTGGAGGCATGTTGCCTGCATTTGCCTTCTGGGATTACTCAGCGCCTGGCTCTCAATATTTGCCTCTTTACATCGTGCTGCAGACTCGCGTGAAGTATTGCGAACTTTCTTTTTATGGCGCAGTGGGCTGGGGTTCCTTCTTGCTTTGATTGGCGGAGTTTTTTGGGGGTGGTTCGGCGCAATGAGCGGAGAAATTCTGGCTGCTGTGCTCACAAGCGTCTATTCAACTTCTGCCTTGCGAAAATTGTATGCCCGAGCGCCGGAAGGCATTCATAGCTTGAAGGCGGATGGCGCGCGACTAAGTGAAAAAGGTCATGGAAGTCTCTATGTGGCAGGCATGCTCACAGCTTCAACAAGCATGGCTGATCGTGCACTGATTGGATCCGCACTGGGATCTTCGGCAGCGGGGGCTTATGGCGTCATCATGCTGCTACCACAGGTGTTCCAGATGCTTGTCAATGTGGTCACACAATATATTGGTCCACTGATCATCAAATTTGTACATTTGCGGCATCAGGATAAATCTCGCATCAGTGCACTGGGCATGCAGGCGGTTCTTCTGGCATTACTTGCCCTCATTGGTGTGGTGGCATTGCTGTTGGGTAAAAATTTATCGTTTATCGATGCTTTCCTGGCGAAATTTTCCATATCGGATATTTCCGTGGTGTTAGCCGGAATGATAGCGGCGGGACAAATATACAGTTTGATTGAATTTCATCTTATTGCCAATGATGGCGAGCGCTTTATTCTGGTAGCAAGTGTGTTCGCGGGGTTTCTCTTCTTTATACTTTTTGCTACCGCTATTTATCAATCCTTGTCGGTGGAGTATTTTGTCGGTGCTGCGGCCATCTCTCGCTGGTTACAGGTAGCCATATTGAGCTGGGCGCTCACTCGCGTGAAACTTTCGACATGAAAAAACAGTTGGGTGCTGGTGCAGTAGTGGTGAAAATATTGGCTCCACTATTATTGCTGGCCAGCACATTCCCATACGTGCAAATAGTGCCTAGCAGCGGTTACACGCAACCTTACGCATTATTTGTGGGATTAATACTGTTTGTTTTTTGTTTTGGCGTCGTTTTTCAATGGCGTAAATACGATCAGATCGCCATTGCAGGCCTTGGTTTTGTTGGGGTGATGCTATACATCATCACATGTCTTCCTTACGATAACCCCCTCGAGTATCAATATTTATTAACATACCTCAGCCCCTTGCTGATGGTTCCTGGTTTTGTTGCGGTTATTCAACATAAGACCAGACAGACTATATTGATTCTGCAAGGCTCTATCGTAATTTGGTTGTTCGTATCCATAATTCAACTGCTGATAAATCCCGAGTTCGCTACATCCTTTCTGGGTGAGTGGGGCAACAGCGCTACGGATATAGTTTTATCTGGTCGTGGCGTGTTGGGACTTGCACCTGAGCCCACACACAATGCGTTTCACACTTTGTTATTGGGTGCTGCACTTGCTTTGCTGGACAGCAGCAAAATCAGCCGCTTTTTGGTCTTCGGCTGCATAGGTTCGGCAGTTGTTTTAGCGGCGTCCAGTAGTGCTGCATTGATATTGCTGGCGTCCACATTAATTTGGTTAATGAGATACAAAACCTTATGGGGCATCGCGCTGGTCCTTATTGGTTTGAGTTTCTTGGCAGTGCTGTCGTCCCTGTTACAGCTTATGGGAGATACGGATAGCCGTTTGATCAGCCTGATGAAAGAAGCGATCGAAGACCCAGCCACTTTTCTGGTGATAGATCACAGCGTAAACATGCGGCTTGGTGGGTTATGGGCGGTATTGAGCGACTCTATTCGATCTGGTTTGCAACCCCACGGTCTTTCACATGATACGTGGCTACAAGCCAGAACCGAGATACTGAAAACATATGACTGGCTTCTCGACCTCAGTCTGACGGGGCCACCATCTGGTTTTGGGTTGTTGCTATTTCAAGGGGGAATCCTGGTCCTGCCATTTCTGTTCATGTTCATACATCGGTTATTTGTTAACCAACCTCGAAATCTGTTGGGGCAAATAATTTTGATTGCAGTTCCGTTGATATTTTTGAGTCAATTTTATATATCCGCTCCGTTATTTTCATTGATTTATGCTTGTGCTCTGTACAGGCAGCGCTGGAACGACATCGCTGTGCAGCAGGCATACCCGACTCGCTCTCTTAAATTGAATAGCTAGAGACGATGCAGGCGTGGCTCCAAGCGTATTTCACTTCAAACCAACTGCCATCATCTTGTTATTTTGTAGATATTGATTTAGCAGTAGTGATACAACCAATTCAGATTAGATAGAAAAATATTAATGCCCAATTTAATACTTATCACTGGCGGCGCAGGCTTCATTGGCCAGCGCTTGGCGAGATCTTTGTTGAAGCAGGGTTGCTCAGTTCGACTTCTGGATAACTTCAGTCCACAGATTCACTCCACAGAAGCTCTTCCTGTCGATCTCGATGGACATGTCAATTTGATCAAGGCGGATGTTCGTGATCGGGACACAATGCGGCGGGCATTGACGGGAGTAGACACCGTGGTGCATTTGGCCGCTGAGACGGGTACCGGGCAGTCAATGTATGAGATTGATCGTTATTTCAGCGTCAACGTCCAAGGCACCGCCACTATGCTTGACCTGCTGCATAACGAAGACTGCGCCAAGTCGATCCGCTCAGTTGTGGTTGCTTCCAGTCGTGCAGTTTATGGCGAAGGAGCTTACCTGTGCGATACAGACGGCATGGTGTTTCCGGATCAGAGGGGTCGGACGCTCATGTCGCAGGGGCAGTTCGAGCCTTTGTGCCCTGTTTGTGGATCGGCGGTAAAGTTGTTGCCAACACCGGAATCAGCACCTTTCAGACCCATGTCGATGTATGGGTTGACCAAGCAGGTGCAGGAGCAGGCTGTTTTGTTGTTTGCCCAAACCAGGGGTATCAACGGGTTTGGCCTTCGCTACCAGAATGTATACGGGCCAGGGCAGTCTCTCAAGAATCCCTACACAGGTATCTTGGCCGTTTTTTCGAATCTTGCGCGTCAAAACCAGCCTATTGAGATTTATGAAGATGGTTTGGAATCGCGGGATTTTGTCTATATCGATGATGTGGTAGAAGCCACGGTACGAAGCATCAACTACCCCGGGCAATTCGTCGGCGCCTTGAACGTGGGTTCCGGCGAGGCCGTAAGCGTGATGACAGTGGCCCAAGAGATCAAAGCCTTCTTCAATAGCGAGAGCGTCATAGGCGTGACTGGCGCATTCCGCATGGGAGACATTCGACACAACATTGCAGATGTGACACAGATTGAGCAGGTATTGGGCTTTGTGCCGAAGATGCCTTTCACGCAGGGGCTTGCTAACTTCTTGGGTTGGGCTGCGGAGCAAGCGCCGGAGGACAAGGCGGCCTATTTGCGCTCTGTCAACGAACTGGCGGCAAGGGGCCTGATGGGAAGCGCGGCCGCCACATGAGTGATGCTGCCAAGATCAGTCCGGCTGAAGACTTCAGACTGCTGCCCTATTTGGCGGCTGATTTGCGGAGGGCGCAGGTCGTGATGCACGGTACGGCCGATCGGGTTTCCGGCCTGAGGCTCTGGTTGGGCGTTCTGTCGCCAAGATTTGTTCCGGTACTGCTGTGCAGGTTGGCGTACTGGTTTTATCGCATGAAGATTGGGCCAGTTGCCAAGCTCGTTTCCTTGCTTAACTTCTTCTTGTTTGGCATTGAAATAGCGGTGAGGTGCCCTATTGGCAAAGGTTTGTTTTTCCCGCATACCCAGGGAACGGTTATTGGCGCCTGGAGCATTGGTGAAAATGCCACGATTTTTCAAGGCGTCACACTGGGCGCACGCGAACTCGATTTTTCCTATCTGGAGGCCTCACGCCCCACAGTGGGCGATGGGGTGACGATTGGTTCTGGTGCCAAGGTTTTGGGTGGGCTAACTTTGGGTTCTGGGTCGCGTATTGGTGCGAACGCTGTGGTGCTATCGGATGTCGCACCGGGGTTGGTTGCGGTGGGCATCCCGGCCAAAACTGTAGATAGGAAACAGACCGAGCATGACGCACAGTGAAAAGGAAACAGGTACGCAAGCGGCTAGTCGTGGCCATGTTCTCCTGGTTTCACCACGGACGTTCTCCTACCACATCTCGATCTCGGAGACCCTGCGCTCGATGGGATATACCGTATCCTGGTGGGATGAGCGCGCCAGTAGTGCCACCTGGTACAAGCTCGCACTTCGGTTGGTTCCCGCGCTGACAGTTCGCTGGTCAGAGCGCGTGTTTATGGAGCGATTGAGTCAACTGGATCTGGCGTCAATCTCGCATGTTTTGGTGATCAAGGGAGAGGGGCTGTCAAAGCGGATGGCACTTGAGATTCGGGACGCTTTGCCACAGGCGAGCATGGGGCTTTATCTGTGGGATGGCGTCGAGAACGTCAAAGGTGTGTCCAATATTCTGTCGGCCTTTGACTCAGTGGCAACTTTCGATCCCGTGGATGCGAAGAGCTTCGGCTGGGCCTACCGCCCCTTGTTCTGGCGGAGTGCCTCACTTGGGAGCGAAATGCCGAGTGCACCACTGTTTGATTGGTGTTTTATCGGAACTGTTCACTCTGATCGCCACCGTGTGATTCATCGTTTGCGCCAGCGTGATGGCATGCAAGGACGAAGCTTCGTGTTCGCCTATTTTCAGAGTCCGCTGATACTTTTCATGCGCCGGCTGGGTGACTGGACCTTGTGGTTTGCGCCGAAAGGCTCTCTCTCAGTAAAGCCCATGCCTGCTGCTGAAGTTGCGCAGAAGGTCGCCTGCTCCAGGGCTGTATTGGACGTGGAGCATCCACGTCAGCGCGGTTTCACCATGCGCACTATTGAAACTCTACTGGCGGGCAAGAAGCTTGTAACAACCAACAAGCAAATTTTGATCAGCAATCTTTACCACCCGTCGCGGGTCCATGTGATCAGCAGAGTTAGCCCAGAGATTCCGACCGAGTTTCTTGAACAGCCTTACGTAGCCGTCTCGGATGCGCTCAGAAGCTATTACTCCTGTGAGGGATGGGCGTCCGAACTCCTCACTCTTCAGGATGCAGCAAGAAATAGTAGAGCACGCTTTGGAGTGCAGCATGCACCTGGTTGACGCGGGCAAGGCGTCAGATTTGCTGCTGACCTTCACGGCTCCGAGCTTCGTCAGGTTTTTATATTGACAACTGAACTGAAGCGCTCCATACGTTGCGGGCGTCGTTCCGGCTGGGCGACATATCTCACCAGAGCCGTCTGGTGACCTCATAATTCATCGACTTTATATTTCAGCAGCCTGCTGCGTAATAAATAGCTCTTCTGTCGGATCTCAACCTGAATGCACGCAGCGACATGATTACAAATGCCAAGAAAACGCCATCTGCATCTTTGCGATACCGGTCCGATATAGATGGGTTGCGGGCAATTGCCGTTGTCTTAGTCATTTTATATCACGCAAACTTTGCATTTGTTTCGGGTGGATATATTGGTGTTGACGTCTTCTTCGTCATCTCGGGTTATTTGATAAGTAATTTAATAATTACTCAAATTCGTGCAGAAAAATTCAGTTATTCAGAATTTTATTTACGCAGAATCCGGCGGCTGGCTCCTGCGGCATTCATTGTTGCTCTGACTACCTCATTTTGGTTTTCATCCCGATTTTATGTTCAAGAGTATGAAGACTTCGGGCGGAGCCTCATCGCATTCCTGGCCCTCAGTTCGAATTGGTTTTTTCTGTATGATGTAAACTACTTCAGCCCTGCCTCTGATGTGCCGCTGCTCCATACCTGGTCACTTGGTATTGAGGAACAGTTTTATTTACTATTTCCAATATTGCTTGTGGTTTTATGGAGAAGACTAAGCAATAAGCAAGTATTATTTGTCATAGCTGCACTTGCTGCTGCTTCCTTTCTTTATTCATATTACTTGGCATTACAGGGTAGCACTCAATCGCTATTTTATAATTCGTGGGCAAGATTTTGGGAGATTTTGGCAGGCTGCTGCTTGGGTATCGCTCAGTCAATGAATGTTGAGGGCAGGAAATTATCTGCATATCAAACTCAAGTTAAAGCCAATTCGATTGCTTTGATCGGCATTCTCCTCGTTCTGTATCCAGCTTTTACCTATACCAAGCAAACCGTATTTCCTGGCTGGAATGCTGTTCCAGCTGTTGTTGGTACGATACTTCTCCTCATTTCCGGCCCCTCATCCGTAATTGGTAGAATTTTTTCATTGCAACCCATCCGATATATTGGGAGATTATCCTACGGCCTTTATTTGTGGCACTGGCCGATATTTATTGGGGTACAGTCAGCTATGCCTAGATCGGATGATTGGGTGTATTGGGCTATGGCCATCACGGTCGTTCTTTCGGTCATAACTTTTCATTTTTTTGAACAGCCAATACGACAGCGAAGAATATTTTCGGAGACCCTACAACTCCTTCAGGCCTATTCAATTTTTTGCTTGCTCGTCGGACTCGTAGTGCTTTCGGCGAAAATCCCAAGCGCCAATTATTCGCGTGCAAGTTTTTTATACGGAGAAACGGGCGTGGTGTTGAGCGGAATTCACCACGAACGTCAGCGATATATGAAGCAGGTGGATCGATCGTTTAATGGTGATAGCGGCGCTTACTCGGGCGTGTTGCATAGGCAACTTCCTTGCAGTTATGACGACGATAATTCTCTTGCAAGATTAAATACCTGTCTTCAAAGTTCTGTCGCAGACTCCTCATATTTAATCATTGGAGACAGCATTGGCAGAGACACGCTTTTCGCGCTAAGGCAAGCATTTCCATCCATACAGTTTTCAATGCTGCATCAGTCCAGCTGCATGGCTGTTGAATTCAAAAACATTGCGGGAAAATCATGCTTTAAGGATTTGCTTGCCTTAATTGAACCGTTGACAAAGCAGAAAAAACTGGGCGGGATTATTTTGGCAGCCCGGGTGTTCCCGGAGCAAATTCCAGAATATATTGCGGGAATAAAGAAAATTGAGTCATTGGACGTTCCGTTGATTGTGATGGCAGGCATGCCTTCCTTCCTCGACAGCATCGATAACTTCATTGTAAAAAAATATAACGCTAATAAACGCATTCCAGCTGAAGTGGAGGTCGACGATTTTTCTATGTACAGATCTGGACAAGATCAGATAGCGTCGCGCTTGCGGGCAAGCTTGGATGCAGTGCCTGTCGTCGACTTTTACAAAATTCGCTGCGACAGCACAAAGTGCCCTTTATTTCTGGATGGCGCCATGTCGCGACCAATAATATTTGACAGAGAGCACCTTACTTTGGACGGTATAAATTGGCTTACTTCGAAGTTGTCCAGGAATGAAGTACTGAAAAAGTTTTTGTCAATTTAACCTGCACCTGCACCCGAGCCTATGTCTCCATGGGCCGCTGAATCCATCTGAAGAGACTTCAAACGAGGGGCTTTTGGGCAACGCTGCCGTCGTGGATTGCTTACTGGGACCCGTCAGGAGTTCTGGGTCAGATCAATCGCAGATCTGAGCGTGGCCGCTATGAAGCTTTGCTGTTCCTGAGTGATGCCGATCCAAAGTGGCAAACGGATCCGACTTGCAGACTTTTCGTCTGTTACTGTGAGCGCACCATGCACCCGCCCGTACCGCAGACCAGCCGGTGCAGCGCGCAGCGGCACGTCATGGAATTCCGCGCAAATCATATTGCGTTCAAGTTCGTCGAGCACTTTTGCCGATCCATGGGTGCGGGTTTTGGCGCGAAATGGTATCCAGTCGAACACCGACAGACACCATTTGGTGATGCAGGTGTCGAACGCGTAGACCGCCGCCATCCAGGTCAAATTCGAAGAGCCGCTGGCATGCAGAAGACACGTGATGCCAGCCAGGTGGTGTGCACAGCTGGCGTGCGAAGAGTGTGTGGCCTTGGCAGGGGTAGCAAATCCATGCCAAGGTGCACAGGGAAGCGCACGCCCTTTTGGCGGGTTCGTTTTGCATTCCAAGCAAGTCCAGCCAGATGAATCGCGGAGGTAAACTAAAAGACATGCATCTAAAGCGAATGATCGATTTATCGCTGGCCGCGGTGGCGACTGTGATTTTGGCCGCGCCGATACTGCTGGTGGCTGCGCTGGTGCGCCTGACTTCTCCGGGGCCAGCCTTGTACTGGTCGGACCGGGTCGGCTGCCGCAACAAAATTTTCAAAATGCCCAAGTTCCGCAGCATGCGGGTGGGTACCCCTGCGGTTGCGACACACTTGCTGGCCGACCCCAAAGCACACCTTACGCCGATTGGAAGTTTTTTGCGCAAGAGCAGCCTGGACGAACTGCCGCAGTTGTGGAGCATTCTGGCGGGCGACATGAGTTTTGTTGGCCCCCGCCCTGCACTCTTTAACCAGCATGACCTGATCGACCTGCGCACACGATTTGGCGTGCATGAGTTGGTGCCCGGATTGACGGGGTGGGCGCAGGTCAACGGGCGGGATGAGTTGCCGATACCTGACAAGGTCAAGCTGGATGTCGAGTACCTGCAGCGCCAGTCGCCGAGGCTCGACATGCATATTCTCTGGCTCACTTTTGTGAAAGTGCTGGGCCGGGACGGTGTATCGCATTGAAGGCTGGCCGGTGACGTTTCGAATTCCTGGTCTGCGCTTGGGGCTGGTTTGCCTGGCTGCGGCATCGGTCGGCCTCTCGATGGCCATCATCAGCATCAGCAAGGTTTTGCTTGTTCTGGCGGTGCTGCCAGTCCTTCTTTTTTGCAGAAGGCTTCCCGCAGACGGAGCGGCCCTGCGCAAGATGTGGGCACCGCTGTTTGCCACGCTTGCGGTGTTTGTTTTCGCGCTCAGTCTTCTCTGGACTTCCGCTCCTTTGGACCAGGCGCTGGGGGCGCTCGGCAAGTACGGGAAATTTTTGGTCATTCCTGCGCTTCTGGTGTTAATTCGAACGCGCCAGGAGGCCTTCCATGCCTTGGTGTTTTTTCTGGGCGCGCAGGCTTTTTTGGTGATCAGTTCTTGGTTGCTCTATTTCCAGGTACCGATTCCGTGGGCTACGTCAAAGATGGCGAGGGATTATTTTGCGGTGTTTTCCAGTTACCTGGATCAAGGCATCATGAGCGCGGTGCTTGCTGCCGTTTTCTGGCATTTGAGACGGCTGGTACCCGATCGGCGCTGGTTTTACGCTGCCATCGCGCTCTCGCTCCTGGCATTGGGCAACGTGTTTATTGTCTTCATGGGACGTACCGGCTATCTGGTGGGTGTGGCTGTGGTATCGCTGGCCATTTTCTGGGCTTTGCCCCGCCGCTATCGCCTGGCGTCGCTGCTGGTGCCGCCACTGCTGTTTTTGATCGTCTTTTCCAGTTCCGAGAAGGTCGCGCAGAGGTTGTCTGCTATCAAAATAGAGGTCTCGGAATACTCCGTGAAGCCTGAGTTCCGGACTTCAAGCGGGGTGCGGCTGAGCTTGTGGAAAACATCAGTCGAAGCCATCGCCCAGAAACCATTGATTGGGTTCGGCGCCGGCAGTTGGCTCACGGAATACAACAGGATTGAGCGATTGAAAAATCCCGGGCACCAGGACTTTGGCCCCAAATCACATGGCAACCCGCACCAGGAGTTTCTGCTGTGGGGTGTGCAGCTTGGAGTGGGCGGAATATTGCTGTTGTTTGCCTTTTTGGGTGCGGTATTGCTTGACTTGCGGAAGATGGACCGTTCTGTGATCTGGGCGTGTCAGTCGGTGTTGCTTGCGCTGGTTGTTTCGTGTCTGTCTAATTCCTCCCTGTACGATGCCTACATCGGTGATTTTTTCTGTGTTTCGCTGGGGGTCTTGTTAGCTTATGGTTTTTATAGTCGGGAAGAGGACGAGCGGCAAAATAGCGGCGGTCTAGAACCATCAACAAATGTGAAGACGGGTGGGTAGAAATATGAAGACAGGGAAGCGAGCCATTGATTCGCAGATTGGGAGCAGTGTGGAAAACCCTTGCCGTCTACCTTCGTTGGCCATAACCCATGCGTAGCCATGTTCTCGGCTGGTCGCGCTGGACCAAATGGCTGCTGGTCATGGCGCTGGATACGGTCATGGCCGTTGTTTCCATGTGGTTGGCTTTTTCTCTGCGGCTGGACATGCTGCATTGGCCGGCTGGTGTGCAGTGGCTGGCATATGCCATGGCGCCAGTCCTGGCCATTCCAATTTTTGTCAAATTCGGGCTTTATCGCGCTATTTTCAGGTACACCGGACTGGCCGCTTTGGTGGCGACCGCGCAGGCCGTAGCTGTTTATGGGGCGCTGCTTTTCACCCTGTTGTTGTGGCAGCAGTGGCCCGGCATACCGCGAACCATTGGGTTGTTGCAGCCGGTGATTTTTCTGGTGCTGGTGGGCACCAGCCGCGCGCTGGCTCGGTTCTGGTTGTCGGACCCCGGCCGCATGGCTCGTCATGTGGAAGGGCGTTTGCTGATTTACGGTGCAGGCAATGCCGGCGTACAGACGGCCACAGCGATTGGCATCACGGGCCAGTACAAGCTGATGGGCTTTATTGATGATGATGCCTCGAAGATGCGGCGCAGCATCAATGGTGTTCCAGTCTTTGGCCTCATCAACGTACCGCAGGTTGTGGACCGGCATCAGGTGACTGATATCTTGCTGGCATTGCCCCGTGCATCGAGGGAACGCCGAAATAGCATTATCGAAAGCTTGCGTGGGTTGCCTGTTCATATCCGTACATTGCCAGCCTGGGCCGACTTGGCCAGCGGTCGGGTGACGGTGAGGGATTTTCGTGAGTTGGATGTGGAAGATCTGTTGGGGCGCATCCCCATTCCGCCTGACAGGCAACTACTCGCGCGGGATATCACTGGCAAGGTCGTGCTAGTGACCGGTGCGGGCGGCAGCATCGGCAGCGAGCTGTGTCGCCAGATTCTTCTGCAAGGACCACGCCAATTGTTGCTGGTGGACCACAGCGAGTACGGACTGTACGCAATCCACCAGGAGCTTCAGGCACTGTGCTCCGCCGGGGAGTCCGGGGCTGAACTGCGGGTTGAGCTTGTGCCTTTGCTCGGAAGCGTGGTCAGCTACGACCGGATGTCGGCCTTGTGCAAGCTGTACCAGCCAGCCATCGTTTACCATGCAGCCGCTTACAAACATGTGCCCATGGTGGAGGGCAATGCCGGTGAAGGTATTGCAAATAACGTGTTCGGCACGCTTAACATGGCTCGCGCCGCACTTGAGAACTCGGTCGACCGTTTCGTACTGATTTCGACCGACAAGGCGGTGCGCCCCACGAATGTAATGGGGGCCAGCAAACGAATGGCCGAGCTGGTGCTGCAAGCGCTGGCGGACGAAAGAACCCCCATCTTCATCGACTCCCGTCCTGGCTTTGGCATCGCTCATGCGAACAATACCTGCTTCACCATGGTTCGATTTGGCAATGTGCTTGGCTCAAGCGGCAGCGTTGTGCCGCTGTTTCGCCGGCAGCTCAACGATGGCGGTCCGCTGACGGTGACTCATGCCGAGGTCACCCGGTATTTCATGACCATTCCCGAAGCGGCGCAGTTGGTTCTTCAGGCCGGCGCCATGGCTGTGGGTGGTGATGTCTTTGTGCTGGACATGGGCGAACCTGTGAAAATAATGGATCTGGCGCGCCGCATGGTTGAGCTGTCAGGGTTAACTGTGCGGGAAGAAGGTGCGGATACTGGTGATATTGAGATCAAGGTCACAGGATTACGACCCGGAGAAAAACTCTTTGAGGAGCTGCTGATCGGCGACAGCCCTGAAACCACGGCTCACCCTCGGATCATGAAAGCCCATGAGCCTTTCTTGTCCTGGGCAGAGCTGGCCCCTGAATTGCAAGCATTCCGGATCGCTGCGCAAGTCAACGACGTTCATGCCATCAAGGCTATGCTTAAACGCCACGTGCAGGGATACCAGCCGAGTTAGAGGTTGGGTGCGCTTCGGGATGCATGCGGCACAATTCACATATTCCCCACTTTCACACCCTGGCCATGACCATCACCTCCCCCACCGACCCCGATCTCTCCCACGTCGGTCCCCGCGACAAGGCCGAGATCCTTGCGCAGGCGCTGCCTTACATCCGCAAGTTCCATGGCAAGACGCTGGTCATCAAGTACGGCGGCAACGCCATGACGGACCCGGCGCTGCAGGCAGACTTTGCCGAGGACGTGGTGTTGCTCAAGCTGGTCGGCATGAACCCGGTGGTGGTGCATGGCGGCGGGCCGCAGATCGAGACGGCTCTGAATCGGCTTGGCAAGAAGGGCCAGTTCATCCAGGGCATGCGTGTCACCGACGAGGAAACCATGGAGGTCGTCGAATGGGTGTTGGCCGGCCAGGTGCAGCAGGACATCGTGGGCCTGATCAACCAGGCCGGTGGCAAGGCGGTGGGCCTGACCGGGCGCGACGGCGGGCTGATCCGCGCGCAAAAGCTCAAGATGCTGGACAAGGACGACCCGGCCAGGGAGCACGACATCGGCTACGTCGGCGACATCGTCAGCATAGACCCCAGCGTGGTCAAGGCGCTGCAGGACGATGCGTTTATCCCTGTGATCAGCCCGATTGGTTTTGGTGAACACAATGAGAGCTACAACATCAATGCCGACGTGGTGGCCGGCAAGCTGGCGATTGTGCTCAAGGCCGAAAAGCTGGTGTTGCTGACCAACACCCCCGGCGTGCTCAACAAGGCCGGCGAGTTGCTGACCGACTTGAGCGCGCGCGAGATTGATGAGTTGTTTGCCGACGGCACGATTTCTGGCGGCATGTTGCCCAAGATCGAAGGTGCGTTGGACGCCGCCAAAAGCGGCGTCAACTCCGTGCACATCATTGACGGCCGGGTCCCGCACGCCATGCTGCTGGAAATTCTGACCGATCAGGCGTACGGCACCATGATCCGGAGTCATTGAAAACGCGCCCATGAAGCTACTGCGCGTCTGCCATGCGTCGTTGCGCGGTGCTCGCAATCCTCATGTGCGTCAAGCACATTCCGGTTGCTGCGCTCCGTGCGCCTAGCCTGACAGCCGCTCGCTAGGCTTCCTGGACGCGTTTCCCTACGTTGTTGAGGCTTTATGAGATTGCTCCTTGTTGAAGACGACGTGATGCTGGCCAGTGGCATCAAGCTGGGGCTCAGTGACGCTGGTTATGCGGTGGACTGGGTCGGCAGCGCCGAGCGTGCCGAGGAGGTGCTGCTGGCTGAGAGTTTTGATGCCGCCATCATTGACATCGGCCTGCCGCGTACCGATGGCCTGGAGCTCACGCGCCGCCTGCGCGGGCGCGGCCTGGCGATGCCGGTACTGATCCTGACCGCGCGTGATGCGCTGGAAGACCGGGTGCAGGGGCTGGACCTCGGTGCCGACGACTACATGGTCAAACCCTTTGAGTTGCCCGAGCTGCTGGCCCGCCTGCGCGCCTTGCTGCGCCGATCCCAGGCGGCCACCAGCGCCGTCCTGAGTTTCGGCAGCCTGGAGCTCGATTCTGCGAACCGCCAGGCGCGCGCCAATGGGCAGTTGATCGAGCTGGGCCCGCGCGAGTGGACGGTGATGGAATACCTGCTGGTGCATGCGCCCAAACCGGCCAGCAAGGAAAAGCTGCTGGCCGCGCTGACCGGCTGGGACAAGGAAATCACGCCCAATGCCATCGAGGTCTACATCTCGCGCCTGCGCGGCAAGCTGGAGCCGCATGGCGTGGCCCTGCGTTCCATCCGTGGGTTTGGCTACCGGCTGGAGTTGGTCGATGCGCCGCCCTCTGGCGCCTGAGACCTGGCGAAAAAACGCATGAGCCCGCCCCCCGGCGCTTTTGTCGACAGCCCGGCCACCCCGCCCGCCGCCGGGAGCCTGCCAGCAGCGATGAAGTCCGGCCTGCAGCGCCGGCTGCTGCTGCTGCTGCTGCTGCCGCTGAGCCTGTTTGCGCTGGTCAGCGTTTATTTCGATTACCGTACCGCTGGCAATGCCGCCCTGCAACAGGATCAGCAACTGACCCGGCTGATTCCGCTGCTCGCTGATTCGGTG
This sequence comes from Polaromonas sp., assembly GCF_043778355.1. Lineage (GTDB taxonomy): Bacteria > Pseudomonadota > Gammaproteobacteria > Burkholderiales > Burkholderiaceae_C > Polaromonas. Next base: position 29,844 of record NZ_JAYWHI010000006.1, on the reverse strand, counting down.
CTGGCCCCCGGCGCGCCGGGCGGCGCGCCGGTGATGCTGCTGGCGCCGCCGCTGGAAGAATTCATCAAGGCGCACAGTGGTTTTGCCGGTTTTCGCATCTCCGACGAAGCCGGAAATTTTCTGGCGGGCGAGAGCTGGATCAGCGTGGTGGTGCCCGCCACCCGCGAGCCCGAGCTGCACAGCATGGAGGAAAACGGCGTGACCTACCGGATTGCGGTGCAGCGCGCCCGGACCGCCGCCGGCGAACTGATTCTGCAACTGGCCGACGGTTCGGATGCGCGCCAGCAGTGGGTGCGCTCGGTGATGTTCAAGGTGCTGCTGCCTAACCTCGTGCTGGTGCTGGCGGCCGGGATTGCGGTCAACTGGGCGGTCACCCGCGCGCTGCGGCCCTTGCTGGCGCTCAAGGACGCGGTCGAGCGCCGCTCGCCGCGCGACCTCAGCGCCATTGATCCCGGCAGCACGCCGGCGGAGGTGCAGCCGCTGGTGGCCTCGCTGAACCGGCTGTTTGCGCTGGTCAACGCCCAGGCTGAAGGCCAGCGCCGCTTTGTGGCCGATGCCGCGCACCAGTTGCGCACGACGCTGGCCGGGCTGCAGGCCCAGGTGGAAGCCTGGGCCCAGGCGGCGGGCGCGCCGGCGGCGGGCGGGCAACTGACGCTGTCTGCGGAAAAAATCACTGCCATGCGCAGCGCCACCCGGCGCACCTCGCAACTGGCCAACCAGTTGCTGGCGCTGTCGCGCGCCGATGCCTCCAGCATGGCGAGCCAGCCGCAGCAGCGGGTGGACCTCAAGGACCTGTGCGAATCGGTGCTGGCCCTGCACCTGGACGCGGCCAGTGCCAAAAACATTGATCTCGGGCTCGACGCCGGTTTTGCCCAGGTGGCCGGCCATGAATGGATGCTGCGCGAGCTGGTGAGCAACCTGGTCGACAACGCCGTGAAGTACACCCCGGCCGGCGGCACCGTGACCCTGCGCTGCGGGCAGCAGGATCACCCGGCGACGGGGCGGGCGCAGGTGTTTGTGGAGGTGGAAGACGACGGCCCCGGCATCCCTGCCGCTCAATACACGCGCGCGGTCGAACGCTTTTACCGTGTGCCCGGCACCGCTGGCGAGGGCAATGGCCTGGGCCTGGCGATCGCCGACGAGATTGCGCGCCTGCACGGGGCCCAGCTCATGCTTGAGCCTGCCAGCGCGGCGGGTGGCGGCCTGCGCGTGCGCCTGCGGATGCCGCTGACGCCCTGAAAGTGACGGTTTTTCCAGCCCACCTCGGGGGTCAACCCCCTCTCGGCAGCGTCCGGAAAACCCTATAAGCTGTGAGAGAATCCAGTCAGTCTTTTAGCTTTTGAAACATCTCTTACAACGCTGCCTATGTCTGAGTTCGAGTCCGAAGTGAGTCCTGACCTCCCCGCAGCAGCCGCACCGCGCAAGCGGCCCAAGCCGGGCGAGCGTCGTGTGCAGATCCTGCAGGCGCTGGCGACCATGCTGGAGCAGCCCGGCGCGGAGCGCATCACCACCTCGGCGCTGGCCTCGCGGCTGGATGTCAGCGAAGCGGCGCTGTATCGCCACTTTGCCAGCAAGGCGCAGATGTTCGAGGGCCTGATCGAGTTCATCGAGCAGACCGTGTTCACGCTGGTCAACCAGATTGCTGAACGCGAAACCGATCCGGCCGTGCGCACCCGCAAGCTGGTCGTCATGCTGCTGCAGTTCGCCGAGAAAAACCCCGGCATGACCCGCGTCATGGCTGGCGACGCGCTGGTGTTTGAAAACGAACGCCTGCAGGAACGCATGAACCAGTTTTTCGACAAGCTCGAAGCCAGCCTCAAGCAAAACCTTCGTGAGGGTGCAGCCTCGGATGGCGCCGCCATGCCGACGGTGCAGGCCCAGGTTCAGGCCTCGGTCATCGTGGCTTTCATGATGGGCCGCCTGCAGCGCTTTTCGCGTTCCGGCTTCAAGCGCCTGCCGTCCGAACATCTGGACGCCAGCCTGGGCATGCTGCTGGGCTGATTGACTGAGTCGTTCCCCCTGAGCCTGGCCTGTCCTGCGTTTGTCGAAGCATCGAGGAGTGCTGTTGCGCTATCCAAACAGGAGCTGGTGACGCCCACCTGATATGGGCTAGAGGCCGATTTATTCATAAATCCGGCAAAAATTCCCAGTGCCGTCTGGCCGCAGGTGTTCTGTCAGCAGGATGGATGGTCTTTGATGCCTCCAGCCCATAGCCGGAAAGCGCAAGCAGCTATCAATTTCAGAGTGTCCAGCGCTTGGCGGGATCAGTCCGGCAGCGACACCCCGACCTTGCGGCCGGCTGCCACGATCTCCAGCCAGGTCTGACCGTCGACCTCTATGCCGCTTTGCTGGCGCGCCAGGCGTTTGGCGCGTTCCGGGTCGCCGGCGATCAGTACCGCATCGGTGCCGGGTGCGGCCGGCGCGGCTTTCAGCCAGTCGGCAAAAGCCAGCGCCTCCTGCTCGAAGCTGGCCTGGGTGCCGAGTTTGGCTGGGTCGATCAGAATGGTCAGCATGCCGTTGATGACGGCGCGGACCGCCGGGTCGGCGGGTTTGTGCGCCGTGCCGCTGCCGGTCAGCGCGCCACCGAGCAGTTCGCAGGCCACCGCCATGCCGTAACCCTTGTGTTCCCCAAACGCCATCAGCGCGCCGAACAGGCCATTGCTTTGCGGCACCACGACGACGCCAGGGTTGGTGGTGGCGCGGCCGAACTCGTCGATCAACATGCCGGCCTCGACCTGCTTGCCCTCGTTGTGGGCCACACGCATCTTGCCCTGCGCCACGCGGCTGGTCGCAAAGTCCAATATGAAAGGTTCCCGCCCTTTGAGCGGAATGCCAATGCAGCAGGGGTTGGTGCCGTAACGCCCATCGGCGCCGCCGAATGGCGCGACCACCGGCCGCGACAACACGTTGACGAAATGCAGGGAGACCAGGCCTTGTGCCACCGCCATCTCGGCAAAGTGGCCGATGCGCCCCAAGTGGTGCGAATTGGCCAGCGTCATGATGCAGCTGCCGTGGGTTTTGGCGCGTTCCATGCCCAACGCCATGGCCTGCTGGCCGACCACCTGGCCGTAACCGCGCTGACCGTCCAGGCTCAAGAGCGAACCGGTGTCCAGCAGCACGCGCAGCTTGTTGTTGGGAATCAGGCCACCTTCGAGCACCGCGTCCACATACCGCGGCAACATGCCAACGCCGTGTGAGTCGTGGCCGCTCAGGTTGGCAAACACCAGATTGGCGGCGACGGTGTCAGCTTCTTCTTGGGTACTGCCTGCTGCTATCAAAACAGTAGCTACTTGCGCTTGCAAATCATGGGCTTGAAGGGTTTTTTGCATAAGAAAAAGTGTGTTTTTACCGTGATGCTGCATTCATCTGTCATCCCGGACTTGATCCGGGATCCATGCCTCAGGAACTACCAGCGCGGGCGTGTGCTGCATGGATGGCGGGTCAGGCCCGCAATGACAAGCGGGAGCGTGGAACCAAGCTACATCACCGCGCCGACCTGCCAGGGCACAAACTCGTTTTGCCCGTAGCCGTGTGCCTCGCTTTTGCTTTTGTCGCCGGAGGCCGTCGCCAGCACCAGTTCGAAGATGCGCTGGCCCATTTCGGCCACCGTGCTGGCGCCGTCGATGATTTCGCCGCAGTTGATGTCCATGTCTTCTTCCTGCTTGCGCCACAGCGCCGAATTGGTCGCCAGCTTCAGCGAAGGCGAAGGCGCGCAGCCATAAGCCGAGCCGCGTCCGGTGGTAAAGCAGATCAGGTTGGCGCCGCCAGCGACCTGGCCGGTGGCGCTGACCGGGTCGTAACCCGGCGTGTCCATGTAGACAAAACCGTGCGCGCCCACCGGTTCGGCGTATTCGTAAACCGCTTCAAGGTTGCTGGTGCCGCCCTTGGCCACCGCGCCCAGCGATTTTTCAAGAATCGTGGTCAGGCCGCCGGCCTTGTTGCCCGGCGAGGGGTTGTTGTTCATCTCGCCGCCGTTGATGGCGGTGTAGTGCTCCCACCACTTGATACGTTCGACCAGTTTTTCACCAACGTCGCGTTTGACGGCGCGGCGTGTCAGCAAATGTTCTGCGCCGTAGACCTCGGGGGTCTCTGACAGGATGGCGGTGCCGCCATGGGCCACCAGCAGGTCCACCGCCGCGCCCAGTGCCGGGTTCGCGCTGATGCCGGAGTAGCCATCGGAGCCGCCGCACTGCAGGCCGATGGTGATGTGGGCCGCGCTGCAGGGCTCGCGCTTTACCGCATTGGCGCGCGGCAGCATCTCGTTGATCAGGCTGATGCCCTTGTCCACCGTCTTGCGCGTCCCGCCGGTGTCCTGGATGTTGAAGACGCGGAAGTTGTCGCCCTCCCGCAGCGCGCTGTGCGCCAGCCAGGCGTTGATCTGGTTCGCCTCGCAGCCCAGGCCAACCACCAGCACAGCGGCAAAGTTGGCATGGGTGGCGTAGCCGGTCAGCGTGCGCTCCAGGATCTGCATGCCCATGCCTTTGTCGTCCATGCCGCAGCCGGTGCCGTGGGTCAGTGCGACCACACCGTCGACATTCGGAAAGGCTGCCAGCGCTGCCGGGTTGGTCTGGCGCGAGAAGTGGTCGGCGATCGCACGCGCGGCGGTGGCCGAGCAGTTCACGCTGGTCAGCACACCGATGTAGTTGCGCGTGGCGACGCGGCCGTCGGCGCGTTTGATGCCCATGAAGGTCGCTTCGCGTTTGGTCGGCGCGGGTTTGACGTCGGCGCCAAAGGCATAGTCGCGCGCAAAGTCGCCCTTGTCGGGGCCCATGTCGAGGTTGTGCGTGTGCACATGGTCACCCGGCGCGATGGCCTTGCTGGCAAAACCGATGATCTGGTTGTAGCGCCGCACCGGCTCGCCGGCCGCGATGGCGCGTGTGGCCACTTTGTGGCCTGGTGGAATCAGGCCCTTGATGGTGACGTTTTCGGCTTGCGTGCCGCCCACCAGTTGCGATCTGGCGATGAGTACATCGTCTGCGGAGTGGAGTCTGATGAAGGGGGTCATGGTTTCGGTGTTGCTTGTGTTGCGAGTTGTTTAATTCGTGGTGTGATTGTGTGCAGTGCTGGCCCGGGAGGCCGGGGTGAGCAGCTCCGCGAATGTCCCCCGCGCGGCCTAAGGCCGCTGCTCCTCCTTGATTTCGCTTCGCTACCCACCCCAGCTTCCCAGGCTGGCCGCAGGTTTGGCGTACGCAGTTGGACAACGGTCATGCCGGTGCGGCGTTCGGCGCAGCGGCATCAAGGAGGAGGCCGCAGGCCGGGGGACAGCCGCGTAGCTGAGACACGCGCCGGCTTTATCGCTGTGCGGGGCTGACATAGCCATTAATCTTTCAATAAAACATCTTCGGCAGCCAGAGCACCATCTTCGGAAAGTAGGTGATCAGGGCCAGCGAGCCCAGCAGGGGTACCAGCCAGGGCAGGATGGCCATGGTGGTGCGCTCCACCGACAGCTTGGCGACACGCGCCAGCACAAACAGCACCATGCCCATCGGTGGGTGCAGCAGCCCTATCATCAGGTTCAGCACCATCACCAGCCCGAAGTGAACCGGGTCAATGCCCAACTGCAGCACGATGGGCATCAGGATAGGGACCAGGATCGTGATGGCTGCTGTGGGCTCCAGAAAGCAGCCGACAAACAGCATCAAGAGGTTGGCCAGCAGCAGGAAGACCCAGGGCTCCTTGGTAAAACCCAGCACCCACTCCGAGATCGCTGCCGTCACGCCGGTGGCGGTCAGCATCCAGCCGAAGATGCTCGCAGCCGCAACAATGAACAGCACCGTGGCGGTGGTTTCCACCGTGTCGAGCGAGACCTTGACAAACATCTTCCAGTTCAGCGTGCGGTACCAGGCAAAACCCAGCACCATGGCCCACAGGCAGGCTGCGATGGCGCCCTCGGTGGGCGTGAAGATGCCGGTGGTCATGCCGCCTATCAGCAGCACCGGCGTCATGATGGGCAACACGGCCTGGAACTTGAAGAATTTGTCTGCCGCGAACAGGACGATCAGTCCGGCGAATACCGTGATTTGCGCCGGAAACCCGGCCTTGACGATCAACAACCACAGGATCAGCGGCCAGCCGGCAACCACCAGCGTCTCCGACAGCGCCTTGATCACACGTGGCCATTCGAACTTGACGTCAGCCCCCCAGCCGTTTTTGTGGGCGAAATAAGCCACGGTGAGCATCATCATCAGCGCCATCAGCAGGCCCGGCAAAATGCCGGCCAGAAACAGTGCGCCCACGCTGACGTTGGCCATCATGCCGTAGATCACGAAGGGCAGGCTGGGCGGAATGATGGGCCCCAGCGTGGCCGAAGCCGCCGTCACGCCGACCGCGAACTCCTTGCTGTAGCCGTGCTCCGTCATGGCCTTGATCTCGATGGTGCCCAGACCCGCCGCGTCGGCGATCGCGGTGCCGCTCATGCCGGCAAACACCACCGAACCGACCACGTTGACATGGCCCAGCCCGCCCTTCATCCAGCCCACCAGCGCCAGTGCATAGTTGTAGATGCGGTTGGTGATGCCGGCGTTGTTCATCAGGTTGCCGGCCAGGATAAAGAAGGGCACGGCCAGCAGCGGAAAGCTGTCAATGCCGCTGACCATGCGGTGGATCACCACAAAACTTGGCAGGTTGCCGGTCGACCAGATGTAGATCAGCGAGGAGCCGGCCATCGCGATGGCGACCGGGATGCCGCCGCTCATGAGCAACAGAAAAATGATTTTGAGCATGGTGGGTGGGTGTTACTTGTCGTCCATCGAGGATTCGGGGCGCTCCAGAACGCTGTAGCCGCGCCGGCGGTGAAACAGCGCAATCTGCACCGAGCGGAAGGTCATCGCAGCAAAGCCGAGCAGGCAGACGCCGTAGACCCAGTTCATCGGCAAGTCAACCATGGTCATGCGCGAGTTGCTGCCGAGCTTGAGCATCATCATCCCGGTCAGAACAGTAGCGGCCGCGAAGAAGCCGATGCGCATCAGGTCCACCACCGTCGACATCACACGACCCATCAGCCTGGGCATGAACTTGTAGAAAAAATCCACCTGGATATGGTTGTTCTTGATCACGCCGATGGTGGCACCGGTGAACACCACGGCAATCAGCAGGTAACGCGCAATCTCCTCGGTCCAGGCGGCCGAATCGTTCAACACGTAGCGGGTGAAGAATTGGTAGAAGACGGTGGCGCCCAGGATCCAGAAGAAGCCCAGCGCCACCCAGCCTTCCAGCGTGGTGCCCGCGAGGTCCACGGCTTCGTCCTGCGCGTGGAACTCGCCGTCGTCGCCCATCACCTTGGGCATGTCGTCAATGGATGGGGTCATGGAAATAGTGCCTTGTTTTTTTTCAGGGACACCGCGGAACCGGCTTTGCCGGGCCGCTGTGTCGCCCCCTGGGGGGAGGCGGCGCACGCCAGTGAGCCGCTTCGGGGGGTTATTTGATTGCGATGATGCGGTCCCAGTCCTTCTTGTCCAGCTTCATGGACTCGAAGGTGATGGCCTTGAGTACACGCTGCTGGAAGTCGGCGCGGTCCACGGTCACGACGTTGTTGCCTTTCTTCTTGAACTCCTCGACCAGCTCGCCTTCACGCTTCCTGATGTCGTTGGTGGCCTTCTCGGCGGCTTCCTGCGTGATGTCGGCCAGCAGCTTCTGCTCGGCTGGCGTCAGCTTGCCCATGAGGCCGGGCGAAACGACGGTGAGCAGGGCGTCCGCAATGTGGCCGGTCAGGATGATGTTCTTCTGTACCTCAAAGAACTTCTTGGCTTCGATGGTGGGCAGCGGATTTTCCTGCGCGTCGACGGTGCCGTTCTGCAGCGCCAGGTAAACCTCGGCAAAGGCAATCGGCGTCGGGTTGGCGCCGCAGGCACGCGGCAGCGCGGTGTAAGCCGGGGAGTCCGGCACGCGCATCTTGATGCCCTTCATCTCGTCGCAGTTCTTGAACAGCTTGTTGCTGGTGGCGTGGCGCGCGCCGTAGTAGGTCAGTGCCGTCACGGTGTTGCCGGTAGCCTTCTTGTAACCCTCGGTCAGTTCCTTGAAGACATCACTCTTGCCGTACTTGATCACGTGGTCGGCGTCGCGGAAGGTGAAGGGGTAGTAGCTGACCGCCAGCCGTGGGTAGGAGTTGGACGCAAACGAGGCGCCGGTCAGGATGATGTCGACCGTGCCCAGTTGCAGGCCCTGGTTGATGTCGCTTTCCTTGCCGAGGCTGGAAGCGGGAAAGACCTGGATCTCGTACTTGCCGTTGGTGCGTTTCTTGAACTCTTCGCCGGCCCAGACCGACCATTTGTGGTATGGCTCGGAGGTCTCATACACGTGGGCCCATTTCAGCTTGGTTTGCGCATTTGCGATGCCAAAAGGGGCGATAGCCCCTGCCAGCACTGCGCAAGCAGCTATTGTTTTGAGAGCAAATTGTTTTCTTGTCAGCGCTTTCATGGTGTCTCCTCTTGGGGTGGTTACTGGCTTCAAAGGGAAACGATGCACACGCCAGCCGTGCACCGCATTTCAGGGCTTATCTGGCGTTCGCCAGGCTGGCGAAGGGCTCCTTGAGTTGCCGCGCCTGGCGCCAGCTCACACTGAAGCGGGTGTGCGAGTTGTCCATGTGGGCATGCATGGCCAGCCGGGCGGCCGCAGCATCGTGGTCGCGCACCGCGTGCAGGATCGCCTCGTGTTCACTGATGGCGGCGGTCCAGGATTCCATGTTTTCAAAGTACCCGCCCAGTCGCTCGAACAGCGGACCGCGTCGCGAGTCCCAGAAGCGCTGCACGGTTTCGATCAGCACGACGTTGTCCGACGATTCGACAATCGCTGTGTGGAAGGCCCGGTCGCCTTCCAGCGGCAACACGCCACGGTTGGCGTCTTTTTTCATGACGTCCAGCGCCTTGCACATGGCTGTGACGTGTTTGCGTTTGGCCTGCAGCGCTGCGATCGAGGCGATTTCGCCTTCAATCACCCGGCGTGCGCGTATCAGCTCCAGCGGCCCCCATTCGTCGGGTGCGATCTGCGGACGACTGGCGGCGGCGGCAGCGGCGTGGCTGCTGCGGTCCAGCACATACACGCCGGAGCCGGTGCGCACCTCGACCCAGCCCTCGACTTCCATGGCAATCAGCGCTTCACGCACCGAGGGCCGGCTCACGCCGAGCTGCTTGGCAAGGTCACGTTCAGCCGGCAGCCGGGTGTTGACGGCAAATTCCCCGGCGCTGATCAGCGCACGCAATTGCCCCGCGATCTGGCGATACAGGCGTTGGGGTTCGACGGTTTGCAGCGGCACGGCAGAAAGAGTTCGAAAATTAAGGGTTAGCCAGAATTGGACAAGTGGTAAGGCCAATTCATAATCCCACGAATTCCCCGGTACCCATATCCGGCAAAACCCTGTGCGGGGTGAGCTGCCGATGCCGCACCTGCAACAACAAGGAAAAGCAGCCATGAGACTTCAAGGAAAAACCGCGCTGGTCACGGCCGCCGGGCAGGGCATCGGCAAGGCCAGCGCGCTGGCCATGGCCGCAGAAGGTGCGCAAGTCTGGGCTACCGACGTCAATGAGCAGCTGCTGACCGCCTATGCCGGTGTGCCCAACATCCATGCGGTCGCGCTCAATGTGCTCGACAAGGCGGCGATCGCCAAAGTGATTGCGGATATGCCGGCGCTACACGTTCTGTTCAACTGCGCCGGCTTTGTGCATGCCGGCTCCATCCTGCAGGCCAGCGACGAAGAGTGGGACTTCGCCTTCAACCTCAACGTGCGTTCGCAGTACTGGACCATTCAGGCCGCACTGCCCAAAATGCTGGCCAACCATGGCGGCAAGGGCGGCGGCAGCATCATCAACATGGCCAGTGTCTGCAGCATCAAGGGGCTGCCGAACCGCTTCATCTATGGCGCGTCCAAGGCCGCGGTGATCGGTCTGACCAAAAGCGTGGCGGCTGACTTCGTGATGCAGGGCGTTCGCTGCAATGCCATCTGCCCTGGCACGGTCGATACGCCGTCGCTGCAGGACCGCATCAATGTGTTTGAGGACCCGGTGGAGGCGCGCAAGAATTTCGTGGCGCGCCAGCCCATGGGGCGGCTGGCGCAAGCGCATGAGATCGCACCGCTGGTGACCTTTCTGGCCAGCGACGAGTCTGCTTTTGTGACCGGGCAGTCCTACAACATCGACGGCGGCATGACGATATGAACCAGCTTGACCTGGCGGATCGCCATGCGGTGGTCACCGGCGGCGCGGCGGGACTGGGTTTGGCGATTGCGCAGCGCCTGCTGGCCTCGGGCGCCAGTGTCACGCTGTGGGACCTGGACAGCCAGGCGTTGGCACGTGCGGCCGCTCAGCTCGGCGCCGGTGTGCGTATTGTTGTGGTGGACGTGGGCGACCATGCCAGCGTGGTGCGCGCCGTGTTGCAGACGGTGGCGCACACGCCCGCCGTCGACGTGCTGGTCAACAGCGCCGGCGTGACCGGCCCGAACGTCAAGGTCTGGGACTACCCGCCCGAGGCCTGGCAGCAGGTCATGCAGGTCAACCTCAACGGCCTGTTTTATTGCTGCCGCGAGATTGTTCCGCTGATGCGGGCCCGCAACTACGGCCGCATCGTCAACATCGCCTCGGTCGCCGGCAAGGACGGCAACCCGAACGCCAGCGCTTACAGCGCCAGCAAAGCCGCCGTGATCGCGCTGACCAAGTCGCTGGGCAAGGAGCTCGCCGACACCGGTGTGCGGGTCAACTGCGTGACGCCCGCCGCCGTCAAGACCGCGATCTTCGAGCAGATGAGCCCTGAACACATCGCCTTCATGCTGTCGAAAATCCCGATGGGCCGCTTCGGCACGCCGGAAGAAGTCGCTGCCATGGTCGGCTGGCTCTGCACCGAAGAGTGTTCGTTCTCAACCGGCGCCGTGTTTGACTTGTCCGGCGGCCGTTCTACATACTGATTCGTTTAACCAGAAGGAAAACCATGAAACTCGTTCGTTACGGCAACCCCGGCAAGGAAAAGCCCGGTCTCATCGATGCCGACGGCAAGCTGCGCGACCTCAGCGCGGTGGTCAAGGACATCGGCCCCGAGCAACTCGGTGATGCTGCGCTGGCCAAACTGCGCAAGCTCAAGACCGCCAATCTTCCGCTGGTCAAGGGTTCGCCGCGCCTGGGCAGTCCGGTGGCGGGTGTCGGCAAGTTCATCGCCATCGGCCTGAACTACGCCGACCATGCCGCTGAGTCGGGCCTGCCGATCCCGCCCGAGCCGGTGGTATTCATGAAGGCCACCAGCTGTATCCAGGGTCCCAATGACCCGGTCATGCTGCCCAAGGGTTCGGTCAAGACCGACTGGGAAATCGAGCTCGGTGTGGTGATTGGAACGCGCGCCCGTTATGTCTCGCAAAAGGACGCGCTCAATTTTGTCGCCGGCTACTGCACCATCAACGATGTCAGCGAACGCGAGTTCCAGATCGAACGCGGCGGCACCTGGGACAAGGGCAAAGGCTGCGACACTTTCGGCCCGCTCGGTCCCTGGCTGGTGACGCGCGACGATGTGCCGAATCCGCAAAAACTCGCCATGAGGCTGGACCTCAACGGCAAGCGCATGCAGACCGGCAACACCAAAACCATGATTTTCAGCGTGGCGAAAATCGTCAGCTACTGCAGCCAGTTCATGACCTTGCTGCCCGGCGACGTGATCACCACCGGCACGCCGCCCGGCGTCGGCCTGGGCATGAAACCGCCGATGTACCTGAAAAAGGGCGACGTGATGACGCTCGGTATCGAGGGCCTGGGCGAGCAGCGCCAGCTGGTGGTCCCGTTCAAGCTCTGAGCCTCGCCGCCCTGGCGGCACTTCGGCAGGTAAACTTCAGCTTATGAGCGCCGCACCCGATCTGCCTTTTCTGTCGGGCGCTACCGCCACATCCCGTTTGATGCGTGAGAAGGACTGGTCCGGTTCGGGTCTGGGCCCGCCACAGCAATGGCCGCAGTCCCTGCGCTCGGTCGTGAGCCTGATGGCGGGTTCGGCTTTTCCGATGTTTGTGGCGTGGGGGCCGTCGTTGCACATGTTGTACAACGAGGCTTACGCCGACATCCTCGGGGCCAAACATCCGCGCTCCCTGGGGCAACCCTTTTTTGATGTCTGGTATGACATTCGCGCCGACATCGAGCCACTGGTTGCGCGCGCGCTGGGTGGTGAATCCCTTTTTGTCGAGAACCTGCATTTGCGCATGCATAGGCGGGGTTTCGACGAAGACACTTGGTTCACGTTTTCCTATTCGCCGGTCTGCGACGAGACCGGAGCCGTTGCGGGGTTCTTCTGCGCGTGTACCGAAACCACCGGCATGGTGCTGGCTGAACGCCATCAGCGTGCGGAGCAGGAGCGGCTGCAGTCGCTGTTCAGCCAGGCGCCCGGCTTTGTCGCCATCATGCGCGGGCCAGCCCACGTGTTTGAAATCGCCAACCAGGCTTATGTGCAACTGACCGGCTTTCGTGACGTGATCGGCAAGCCCCTGGCCCTGGCGCTGCCCGAGGTGGTCGAGCAGGGTTTTGTCAAACTGCTGGACCAGGTGTACAGCACCGGGGAGCCCTATGTGGGCCGGTCCGTGCGCCTGATGCTCAACCGTGAACGCGATGCGCCGCCCACCGAAGCCTGGGTGGACTTTGTATACCAGCCGCTGCGGGACGCGACCGGCGCAGTCAACGGCGTGTTTGTGCAAGGCCACGAGGTCACCGAGTTGCAGCGCACGCAGCAGGCGCTGCTGGCTTTTTCCAACAGCATTCCTGCCATTGCGTGGGTGGCTGCAGCCGATGGCCGGCTGGAGCGCTTCAATTCGCAGTGGCAAGCCTATACCGGCCAGACGGAGCAAAGTGCCCTGGGCCACGGCTGGACGGCTGCGCTGCACCCGGATGACCATCCCGTGGCCCGGCAGACCTGGGAGAGTGTCCGCGCCGACAATAAGGCCTGGCAGGTCGAATACCGCTTGCGCGGCGCGGATGGCGCTTACCGCTGGTTCCGTGCCCATGCCGTGCCTCAGCTTGATGCGGCTGGCCGCGTGTTGCGCTGGTTCGGCACCACCACCGACATCGAAGACGCACGAGCCGCGGCGCAAATGCTGCAGCATGCCGACCGGCAAAAAGACGAGTTTCTCGCCACGCTGGCGCATGAGTTGCGCAATCCGCTGGCGCCGATCCGAACGGCGGTGCAGCTATTGACTACCCCCGCTTCGACGACGCAGGTGCGCGAACGCGCCACCGCTGTTATCGGGCGCCAGGTGGGGCACATGGCGCACCTTCTCGACGACCTGATTGACATTGCGCGCATCACCAGACGGCGGCTTGTCCTCAAGAAAGAGTGGGTGTCGGTCGATGAACTGGTTGAAACCGCGCTGGAGACCGCGCGGCCGCTGGCGCACGACAAAAAACAGACCTTGCGTGCCAGCGTTGCCAGCCCCGGTCTGCACCTGGTCGCCGACCCGGTCCGGGTGGCGCAGATTCTGTCCAACCTCCTGAACAACGCGTCGAAATACACCGACGTGGGGGGGCGTATCTCGCTGGAGGTGGCGCTTGAGGGGCAGAGCTTGCGCTTCAGCGTGACGGACAGCGGTATCGGCATGAGCGAGGCGGCCATCGGCCATGTTTTTGCCATGTTTGCGCAGGAGCAGTCGGCGCTGGATCGCTCGGAGGGCGGCTTGGGCATTGGCCTGGCCCTGGTCAAGGGCTTGGTGGAGCTGCATGGTGGCAGTGTCTCGGCGCACAGCGAGGGCGCCAACCTCGGCAGCCGATTTGTCGTGACGCTGCCCGGAGCGGCGGCGGCGCTGGCCGCGGCGCCGACAATCGATATGCCGGTCGCGCAGCCGGGCAGCACCCGAACGGTACTTCTGGCGGACGATAACCGCGATGCGGTCGATGTGCTGGCAGAACTGCTGCGGCTGGACGGCCACCTTGTTCACACCGCCAACGACGGGCTGCAAGCCGTCAAGCTGGCCGCGCAACTGCAGCCCGATGTGCTGGTGCTGGACATCGGCATGCCGGGTATGAACGGGTATGAGGTGGCCCGTCATGTCCGCGCCCAGCCCTGGGGCAGCCGTCCGCTGCTCATCGCGGCGACCGGATGGGGCCAGGAGGATGACCGGCAAAAAGCACTGGCTGCGGGCTTTGATCTGCACCTGACCAAACCTTTCGACCCGCTGCAACTGTCGGCCGTCATCTCCGAGGGAAGTCGCTAGGGTTTCCGGGTTTACCCTCGGTTCGCCTAGACGTCGGTCTCTATAAACCCCGATTTTTTGATGGGTAGTCCTGTTCAGCAGTGCTTTTGCTGCAAAATAGAACGGTCGTTCTTTTTTGTCTGGCCGCCATGTCTGTTACTGAACTACCTGTCAGGTCTGCCCGTTCCGCAACGCGAGAGGCCGCCCGTGCGGCGCCGGTTGGCATGCAAAAAGGCCAGCAAACCAAAGCCGCGATTGTGGATGCCGCCCTGGGCCTGGCCACCCAAATTGGCCTCGAAGGCTTGAGCATAGGCGCGCTGGCAGAGGTCATGCGCATGAGCAAATCCGGGGTGTTTGCCCACTTCGGCTCGCGCGAAGAGCTGCAAATTTCCGTGATTCGCGAATATTTCGCGCGTTTTGAGGAAGAGGTGTTTTACCCCGCCCTCAAGGAAGCGAAAGGTCTGCCGCGTGTGCAGGCGCTGTTTGGCAACTGGATGAAACGTGTGGCAGTCGAGCTGCAATCGGGCTGTATCTTCATCAGCGGCGCGGTCGAATTTGACGATCGCCCCGGCCCGGTGCGCGACGCACTGGCGACCTCGGTGCAGACCTGGCTGGCCGCCATGTACCGCGCTGTTGTGCTGGCCAAGGAGGCCGGTCATTTGCGCCCCGACGCCGACGAACGCCAGATCGCTTTCGAAATCCACGGCCTGATTCTGGCGCTGCATTACGAGGCACGGTTTCTCAAAACGCCGGGTTCCATCGAGCGGACCCAGCAGGCTTTTCAGAGCATTCTGGCGCGTTACGGCAATGGCGATGCGCTGACGTCGCCGCTGGCCAGGCCCGCCTAGCCTTTTACTTTTCCCATTTAATTTTCCCTTTCAAAGGACATAGCCATGCCCCAATATTCCCCGCCGCTGCGTGACATGCAATTTGTGATGCACGAAGTGCTCAAGGTCACCGACGAACTCAAGCCGATCGCCAAATACGCCGATGCCGATGTGGACACCATCAACGCCATTCTGGAAGAAGGCGGCAAGTTCGCCAGCGAAGTGCTTCTTCCACTCAACGTCAGCGGTGACGAGGAGGGCTGCAAGCTGGACCCGGTGACCCACGCGGTGACCACGCCCAAGGGTTTCAAGGAAGCCTATAAAAAGTACGTTGAAGGTGGCTGGCCCGCCCTGAGCGGTGACCCGGAGTTCGGCGGCCAGGGTCTGCCACTGGTGGTCAACCAGTGTTTTTATGAAATGCTCAACAGCGCCAACCAGGCCTGGACCATGTACCCCGGCCTGACGCACGGCGCCCATGCCGCGCTGCACAGCCACGGGACCGACGAGCAGAAAAAAACCTATCTGCACAAAATGACCAGCGGCGAATGGACGGGCACCATGTGCCTGACCGAGCCGCATTGCGGCACCGACCTGGGTCTGATGCGCACCAAGGCCGAGCCGCAGCCTGACGGCAGCTACAAAATCACCGGCAACAAGATTTTCATCAGCGCCGGTGAACACGATATGGCTGGCAACATCATCCATTTGGTGTTGGCCCGCGTGACCGACGCGCCTCCCGGCATCAAGGGCGTCAGCCTGTTTATCGTTCCCAAGTTTCTGGTCAACGCCGATGGCTCGCTGGGTGCGCGCAATGGCATCTACTGCGGCGGCCTGGAACACAAAATGGGTATCCACGGCAACGCCACGGCGCAAATTGTCATCGACGGCGCGATCGGCACCATGGTCGGCCAGCCCAACAAGGGCATGCAGGGCATGTTTGTGATGATGAATGCTGCCCGCCTCGGCGTCGGCAACCAGTCGCTGGGCCTGACGGAAGTGGCCTACCAGAACGCGCTGGCTTATGCCAAGGACCGCCTCCAGATGCGTTCGCTGTCGGGTGTCAAGGCCAAGGACAAACCAGCCGACCCGATCATCGTTCACCCGGATGTGCGCAAGATGCTGCTGACCGCCAAGGCCTATGCCGAAGGCGGCCGCGCGCTGGCGATCTACTGCACGGTGCTGCTCGACAAGGAGCATTACCACCCCGACGAAAAAGTCCGCAAGGACAGCGGTGAAATCCTCTCGCTGCTGACACCCATCGTCAAGGCCTTCCTGACCGACAACGGCCATATCTCCACCAATGCCTGCATGCAGGTTTTCGGCGGTCATGGCTTCATCAAGGAATGGGGCATGGAGCAGTTTGTGCGCGACAACCGCATCAACATGATTTATGAGGGCACCAACACCATCCAGTCGCTGGACCTGCTGGGCCGCAAGATCCTCGGCAACAACGGCGCCACGCTGAAAAAATTCGGCAAGCTGATAGGCGCGCTGGTGGCTGAAGAAGGCGTCAACGAGAAGATGGCCGAGTTCATCAACCCGCTGGCCTATCTGGCTGACCAGATGACCAAGTTCACGACCGAACTCGGCTTCAAGGGTTTTCAGAACCCTGACGAGGTAGGTGCCGCCGCCGTGGACTACCTGCGCGTCGCGGGTCACTTGGTGTTTGGCTACTTCTGGGCCCGCATGGCGCAAGTGGCGCTGCGGGAAATTGCGGCTGGAAATACCGATGCCTTCTATGTCGCCAAGCTGCAGACCGCACGGTTTTATTTCGCCAAGTTGTTCCCCGAGACGGCGACATTGATGCGCACTGCGCGCAGCGGCAGCAAGGTACTGATGGACACCGACGCCGCACTGGCGTGATGGCCCAAAACCTTAAGTTTTTTAGGCCTGGAGCCCATATGTACCGTGCGTTGACAGCTATTATTTTGGGAGCAAGTTGTGTCTCCGGCTTTGCCCAGATGACGCCGGTGGGCACATGGCGAACTATCGACGATGCCACGGGCGAAGCCAAGTCCGAGGTCGTCATCACGGAGAGCTCGGGCGTGCTCCGTGGCCGGATCTCGAAATTGCTGAGCAAGGGGGCTGACCAGAACGCCGTTTGCGACAAGTGCCCTGACGACCGCAAGGACAAGCCGCTGATTGGCCTGGAGCTGATGCGCGGCGCGAAGAAGGCCGAAGGCAAAAACGTCTGGGAGGGCGGAAAGATCGTGGACCCCGAGGGCGGAACGATTTATTCCCTGAAGCTGACTCCCGCCGACAGTGGCAAAAAACTGGACGTGCATGCCTATGTCGGCATGGCGTTCATCGGCCGCACCCAGACCTGGGTCCGTATCCAATAATTTTCTGGAAAAACCATGTCACGTTTTCAAGTCAAAAAAGTCGCCGTGCTCGGCGCCGGTGTGATGGGTGCGCAGATTGCCGCGCATCTGGTCAACCTCAAGGTGCCGGTTGTGCTGTTCGACCTTCCCGCCAAAGAAGGCCCGAAAAATGGCATCGTCATCAAGGCGGTCGAAGGCCTAAAGAAGCTCAAGCCCGCGCCGCTCGGTGTGCCTGAAGACGCTGCGCTGATCCAGCAGGCCAACTACGAAGAACACATGGATGTTCTGAAGGAATGCGACCTGATCATCGAGGCGATTGCCGAGCGCATGGACTGGAAGACCGATCTGTACCACAAGATCGCGCCGTTCATTGGTGAAGGCGCGATTGTCGCCAGCAACACCTCCGGCCTGTCGATCACCACGCTCAGCGAAGCCTTGCCCGCATCCATCAAACCGCGTTTCTGCGGCATCCACTTCTTCAACCCGCCGCGTTACATGGCGTTGGTCGAGTTGATCAACACACCGACGACCGAGCCTAAGGTGCTGGACGACCTTGAAGCTTTTGTGACCAGCGGCCTGGGCAAGGGTGTGATCCGCGCGCATGACACCCCCAACTTTGTGGCGAATCGCGTTGGCATCGCCGGCATGCTGGCCACCATCAAGGAAGCCGAGACCTTCGGATTGAGCTATGACGTGGTCGATGACCTGACCGGCAAGAAATTGGGCCGCGCGAGTTCCGGCACCTTCCGCACCGCCGACGTGGTGGGCCTGGACACCATGGCCCATGTGATCAAAACGCTGCAGGACAACCTGGGCCCCGGCAAGGCGGCAGATCCTTTCTCCGATATCTACGGCACGCCGCCTGTGCTGGCGAAATTGCTGGAGAGCAAAAGCCTGGGCCAGAAAACCGGCGCCGGTTTCTACAAAAAAGTCGGTCGCGACATTCTGCGACTGGACCCCGAAAGCATGGAGTACGTGCCCGGCGGCGCCAAGGCCAATGAGGTGGTCGGACGCATGCTCAAAAAGCCGGCAGGTGAACGCCTGAAGCTGTTGCGCAACGCCGAGGGCGCCGAGCCGCGTTTCCTGTGGGCCATTTTGCGCGACCAGTTTCATTACGCTGCCGTGCATCTGGCGACCATTGCCGAAACCGCGCGCGACATCGACTTTGCGATGCGCTGGGGGTTTGGCGCCAAGCAGGGCCCATTCGAGCTCTGGCAGGAAGCCGGCTGGCTCCAGGTAGCCCACTGGATCAGGGAAGATATTGATGCGGGCAAGGCCATCAGCAGCGCGCCGCTGCCCGACTGGGTGTTCAAAGGCCCGGTGGCCGATACCGGCGGGGTGCATACGCCGGAGGGGTCCTGGAGCGCTTCGGCGAAGAAGTTTATTCCGCGCCGTCAGTTGCCGGTGTATCAGCGCCAGTTCTTTCCCGAAGATGTGCTCGGCGCCAGGGCGCCTTCCTTCACCACCGCCGGCACCACCTTGCATGAGGATGATTCGATCCGCCTGTGGACGCTGGACGGCGAACAGGGCGACGTGGTGATCGCCAGCATCAAGACCAAGATGCATGCGATTGGGCCCGACGTGGTCGAAGGCCTGGCGATGGCGGTGGATATTGCCGAGAAGAGCTACAAGGGCCTGGTGATCTGGTCCAACGACGAGATGTTCTCGGCCGGTGCCGATCTGCAAGCCATGCTGCCCGCCTTCATGATGGCCGGGGTGTCGGCCGTGGAAGGCGCGGAGGCCGAGATGCAAAACGTCATGCTCAAGCTGCGGTATGCGGCTGTGCCGGTGGTCTCCGCCGTTCGCGGGCTCGCCCTGGGCGGCGGCTGCGAGCTGGCGGTGTATTCCGCCAAACGGGTGGCGGCGATGGAAAGTTATATCGGGCTGGTGGAAGTTGGTGTCGGCCTGGTGCCCGGCGCCGGTGGCCTGACCTACATCGCACGCCGCGCTGCCGAGAATGCTGCCGCGTCGACCAACAAGGACGTACTGCCTTTCCTGACCGAAGGTTTCACCGCTGCGGCCATGGCCAAGGTCGGCACCAGCGCGATCGAGAGCCGCAAGATTGGGTATCTGCTCGACAGCGACGTGATCGTGCCGAACAAGGACGAGTTGTTGTATGTGGCGCTGAACGAAGCGCGCGCGCTGTTCAATTCGGGCTACCGCGCGCCACACAAGCGGCCCTTTCCCGTCGTGGGCCGCAGCGGCCTGGCGACCATCCAGGGACAACTCGTCAACATGCGCGACGGCGGTTTCATCAGCGCACACGACTTCCACATTGCCAGTCTGATCGCCAACGTGGTCTGCGGCGGCGATGTTGATGCCGGTTCGCTGGTGACGGAAGAGTATTTGATGACGCTGGAGCGCAAGGCCTTCTGCTCCTTGCTGGAACACCCCAAGACCCAGGAGCGGATCATGGGAATGATGAGCACGGGCAAACCTCTTCGTAATTGATAAAGCTACTGCGGAGCCATCATGCGTCGTTGCAGCCCAGAACCAATCCTCACGTACTGGAGTACGTTCCGGTTGCTTCCGGGCACCCGCGCCTAGCCTGATGCCTCCTCGCTACGCTTTCTCAATCACGAATCGCACTGTATGAACACGCCACACAACAATCCCAACCGCCTCGAACGCCAGCTGAACCGGCTGTTGGACCTGCCGGTGTTTGCGCGCACGTTTTTTCGGGGTGTCGTGATGCACCGTGCCGTGCCTTTCACCGGGACGGCGGGGCTGGACTTTGTGGAGATGACGACCCGTCGGGTCGAGGTCGGTGTCAAAAACGAGAAGAAGGTGCAGAACCACATCGGCGGCATCCATGCCTCGGCAATGAACCTGCTGGCCGAAACCGCGACCGGCATGGTGGTGGGCATGAATGTGCGCGACGACTGCATCCCACTCGCCAAGGAATTGAAGATGGCTTTCAGGAAACGCGCGACCGGGTCGCTGCGTGCCGTCGCCACGTTGACTGATGAGCAGCGCGCCTTGATGCAGGCCAGTGACAAGGGTGAAGTCACCGTGGCGGTCACCGTGACCGACGAGACCGGCGTGAACCCGGTCGAATGTGAATTCGTGTGGGCCTGGATACCTTCCGGTCCGCGAAAAAGTTAACAGGAATTGAAAGAAACTATCATGGCCAAACAAGTCCAGGAAGCCTACATCGTTGCCGCCACGCGCACACCCATCGGGCGCTCGCACCGCGGCTTTTTTCGCAACACCCGACCCGACGACCTGCTGGTGCGTGCCTTGCAGGCCGCTTTAGCGCAGGTGCCGACACTGGACCCGAAAGCGATCGAGGACATCATTTGCGGTTGCGCCATTCCCGAGGGACCGCAGGGCCTGAACATCGCACGTATAGGTGCGGTACTGGCCGGTCTGCCGACCAGTGTGGGCGGCATCACCGTGAACCGTTTCTGTGCCTCTGGCCTGTCCGCCATTCAGATGGCGGCCGACCGCATCCGTGTCGGTGAAGCCGATGTGATGATTGCCGCCGGCACCGAAAGCATGAGCATGGTGCCGATGTCGGGCAACTCGCCCTCGCTGTCGCCCGCCATGTTTGGCAACGATGAAAACATCGGCATCGCTTACGGCATGGGCCTGACCGCTGAAAAGGTCGCGCAGCAGTGGAAGGTCTCGCGTGACGCGCAGGACCAGTTTGCCCTGGAGTCACACCAGAAGGCGATGAAGGCGCAGAAGGACGGTGAGTTCACGGCCGAGATCACGCCAGTGGAAGTGACCGACCGTTCGCCAGACCTCGAAAGCGGCGAAGTGATGGCCAAAACCCGCACAGTCAGCCTTGATGAAGGTCCGCGCCCTGACACCTCGCTCGAAGGCCTGGCCAAACTCAAGACGGTGTTTGCCGCGCGCGGCTCGGTCACGGCCGGCAACAGCTCGCAGACCTCGGACGGCGCCGGCGCGCTGATCCTGGCCAGTGAAAAGGCGGTGGAGGAACACGGCCTGAAACCACTCGCGCGTTTTGTCAGTTACGCGGCCAAGGGTGTGCCACCGCACATCATGGGTATTGGACCGATTGAGGCGATTCCGGCTGCGCTGCGTTACGCGGGTCTCAAGCAGGACGACATTGACTGGTATGAACTGAATGAAGCTTTTGCGGCACAGTCGCTGGCGGTGATCAACACCCTGGGCCTGAATGCCGCGAAAGTCAACCCGATGGGCGGGGCGATTGCGCTGGGCCATCCGCTGGGCGCAACCGGGGCCATCCGTGCCGCCACCGTGATCCATGCGCTGCACAGGCACCAGCTGAAGTACGGGATGGTGACGATGTGTGTGGGGATGGGGCAAGGCGCCGCCGGAATATTTGAAAGGGTCTGACGACCCTCCCCCCCTGAGCCGCCTTCGGCGTCTTCCCCTCGAGCGCGGGGGGACGCCGTTGGTGGCCCGGCAAAGCCGGCTCCACGACGGCCTTGAAATTTGCAGCCGAGAATCGGGAGAGTGCAATGAAGAGCGTGACGATTGCCAGCAGCGGAGGCGCGATGATCGCACTTCGCGTTTACGAGTCAGCCAGTCCTGAACGCGCCAGCGTGGTGATCGGCGGGGCGATGGGTGTGCGGCAGGACTACTACGCGCCGTTTGCCGAGTGGCTCGCTGGCCAGGGCTTTCGTGTCACGACCTTTGACTACCGGGGCTCCGGCGAGTCTTTGCCAGACACGGCCCATGGCGGCTTGCGTGGCTTCAAGGCCGATCTTTTTGACTGGGCCAGCGACTATGAGGCCGTGGTGGACGGCGCCAAAGCGGCCATGCCGGATGCACCCCTGTACCTGTTGGGCCACAGCCTGGGCGCGCAACTGCCAGGTTTGCTGAACAACCAAAGCAAGATCGACGGCTTGGTCAGTATTGCTGCCGGCAGCGGCTACTGGCGCGACAACGCACCGCAGCTCAAGCGCATGGTGCTGTATTTCTGGTACGTGCTGGTGCCGCTGGCCACGCGCCTGTACGGCTATTTTCCAGGACGCAAACTCAAGAAAGTGGGCGACCTGCCCGCCGGCGTGATGCTGCAGTGGCGCAAATGGTGTCTGAACCCGGAGTACAGCGTGGGCGCCGAAGGGGAGGGCGCACGTCGGAGTTATGCGCGGGCCCGTTTCCCGGTGCTGGCGCTGTCCATCACCGACGACGAACTGATGACATGGCGCGGCACACAAAACCTGATCAAACTGTACACCGATGCACCGCGCAGTTTTGAACGCATCACACCGGCGGATCTGGGCGTCAAACGCATCGGGCACTTCGGGTTTTTTCGTCAGCAGTTCAGCGATTCCCTGTGGCCGCGCACGGTGCAGATGCTCGAACGCATGCAGCCGCTGCCCGCGCAGGCTGGCGTCGCCGGCACGACTGCCTGAGCCCGTCAAGGGCGGCATACTCGCACCATGAGCTCTCATCCTTTTGATTTGGCCGTGGCCCTGCAGGCACAGGCCGATGGCAGCTTTCTCGGTCGCACCAGCGCAGCCTATGCCAACATGGTCGGGCCATTCGGCGGCGTCACCGCAGCGCAGGCTCTGAGCGCCGTGCTGCAGCATCCGCAGCGCCTGGGTGATCCGATTTCGCTGACTGTCAACTTCGCCGCAGCACTGGCTGACGGGCCGTTTACCGTGAGCGCACGGCCGGCACGGACCAACCGTTCTACCCAGCACTGGGTCATCGAGATGCAGCAATACGGCGAGACGGTATTGACGGCCACGGCGTTTTTCGGGCTGCGGCGCGACACCTGGGGCGCGGATGAACACACGATGCCCGAAGTTCCGCCACCAGCCGACGTGGTGCGTGGCACGGGCCCGGCGCGGGTCGAATGGGTCAAGCGGTATGAGATGCGTTTTGCCGAAGGCGCGCTTCCTGCCGACTGGGATGGCACCGACCAAGGCATCAGCCGCACCCGCCTGTGGTTGCGCGACGACCCGCCGCGACTGCTGGACTTCGCCTCGCTGACCGCGCTGTCAGACGTATTTTTTCCCCGTGTCTGGCGCCGCCGCCCTTTGCTGGTGCCCATAGGCACGGTGTCGATGACGGTGTATTACCACGCCGACGCCGCGTTGCTGCAGTCCACCGGTAGTGGCTACCTGCTGGGCCAGACCCAGGCCCAAGCCTTTCGCAACGGTTATTTTGACCAGACGGCGCAGTTGTGGAACGAGTCCGGCGACTTGCTCGTGACGACCCACCAAGTGGTTTATTACAAGGAATGACTTTGAAAAACACGGTCGCCCTCATCATTGGTGCCGGGGATGCCACTGGTGGCGCGATTGCGCGCCGTTTTGCGCGCGAAGGCTACACCGCCTGCGTGACGCGCCGCAGCCTCGACAAGCTGCAGCCGCTGCTCGCACAGATTCGCAGTGACGGCGGTCAGGCCCACGGCTTTGCATCGGACGCGCGCAAGGAAGAAGAAGTGGTTGCGCTGGTCGAGCAGATCGAGTCCACCGTTGGCCCCATCGAGGTGTTGGTCTTCAACATTGGCGCTAATGCCCCCAGCAGTATTCTTGATGAGACGGCGCGCAAGTATTTCAAGATCTGGGAAATGGCCTGCTTCGGCGGTTTCCTCAATGGCCGTGAAGTGGCCAAACGCATGGTGCAACGCGACGGCGATGGCCACAAGGGCACCATCATCTTCACCGGCGCGACCGCCTCGCTGCGCGGCGGCGCCAATTTCGCGGCCTTCGCCGGCGCCAAACATGCCCTGCGCGCGCTGGCGCAAAGCATGGCACGTGAACTCGGGCCGCGCGGCATCCATGTGGCGCACGTCGTGGTGGATGGCGCCATCGATACGGCTTTCATCCGCGACAACTTCCCCGACCGATACGCAATGAAAGACCAGGGCGGGGTTGTGAATCCCGACCACATTGCCGACACCTACTGGATGCTGCACCGCCAGCCGCGCGATGCCTGGACCCACGAGCTGGATCTGCGACCCTACATGGAGAAGTTCTGATGCCAAAAACCGTCGAGTTCTTTTTTGATGTGGGCAGCCCGGCCGCCTACATCGCCTGGAAACAGTTGCCCCAGGTGTGTTGTGAAACCGGCGCGGCCATCGACTACAAACCGATGTTGCTCGGCGGTGTGTTCCAGGCCACGGGCAATCATTCGCCCACCACCGTGCCGGCAAAAGGCCGCTACATGATGGACGATCTGGGCCGCTTCGCAGCGCGTTACAGCGTGGCCTTTCAGGAGAACCCGCATTTCCCGATCAACACCCTGATGCTGATGCGTGGCGCTGTCGGACTCCAGGTACACGATCCCGCGCGTTTTGTACCTTACCTGGATGCTGTGTATAACGCGATCTGGGCGGAAGCCAAGAACATGAACGATCCCGTCGTTGTCGGCGCCGTTTTGCAGGCAGCGGGTTTTGATCCGATGGCCCTTCTGAGTCTGACGGGCGAGCAGGCGGTGAAAGACCGCCTGAAGGCCATCACCCAGGAGGCGGTCGAACGTGGCGTGTTCGGCGCGCCCACCTTTTTCGTCGATGGTCAGATGTTCTGGGGGCAGGACCGGCTCGACTTCGTACAACAAGCACTGAAAGCAGCAACATGAGCAATGACATCCTCACCCATACAGAAGCTGGGGTGATGACCATCACCCTGAACCGGCTGGAGCGCAAGAACTCGATCACCGCCGCCATGTACGGCGCCATGGCCGACGCGCTGGCCACGGCGGTGGAAGATCCCGGTGTGCGTGTGGTGGTGCTGCAGGGCCACGAAACCATTTTCAGCGCGGGCAATGACATCGGTGACTTTCTGAACAAGCCGCCTGCCGGCATGGATTCGCCGGTATTCCGTTTCCTGCGCAGCATCGCCGCTTTTCCCAAGCCGCTGCTGGCGGCGGTTTGCGGTCCGGCCGTTGGCGTGGGCACCACCCTGCTGCTGCACTGCGATCTGGTGTATGCCGGCGACAACGCCGCCTTCTCCATGCCCTTCGTGAATCTGGGTCTGTGCCCTGAGGCGGCTTCGAGCCTGCTGGTACCGCAGATGCTGGGCTACCACCGTGCGGCCGAGGCCTTGCTGCTGGGCGAGCCCTTCATGGCCGAGGCGGCGCTGGAGGTGGGCCTGGTCAACCGCGTCGTGCCACCTACCGAAGCCAGTGGCCTGGCACAGGCTGTCGCACGCAAACTTGCGGCCAAACCACTGACGTCGCTGGTCGAAACCAAACGCCTGATGAAGAAGGGCCAGCAGCAACTGGTTCAACAGCAGATGGATGAGGAGGGCGCAAGTTTCAGCCGAATGTTGGGCGAGCCCGCCGCGAAGGAAGCTTTTGGCGCCTTCATGGCAAAACGCAAACCCGATTTTTCCAAACTTTGAGCAGTAAACTGGCTCGGAGCCCATAAAAAATGGGTCTCGACAGCTATCTATTTCGTAGCAGTTGCCAATCCGGACCTCAGAACTGCCCTGCCCAGCAGCCCGCCAGATCGGCGGCTGGCGCAGGGCTTTTATTTATACAAAGCACCTGCTTGCTAAAAATATCGACTTTTGGTATGGTCGATTTCCATGGACGCCCCCCACGCACGCAAACGCTCCGCGGAAAGCCTGCCCGCTGGCCTGGAAGGGGCAGCAGGTTTAACCGACAAGCGCCCGCGCGGTCGACCGCGTAAAACCGTGGCTGAGCGCGACGACGGCAACCGCCGCGTCGAGCTGGTTCACGCGGCAGCGCGCCTGTTTCGCCGCAAGGGTTTTGACGGCACCAGCACGCGCGACATCGCGACGGCGGTCGGCATGCACAGCGGATCGCCGTTTTATCACTTCAAGAGCAAGGGCGCGCTGCTGCATGCGGTGATGGCCGAGGGCATGCAGTCGGCCATCACGCGGCAGACCGCTGCGCTCCAGGCTGCAGAGCATGCGGCGCCCGACGCCGCGGCCTTGCTGCGCATCCTGGTGAGAAACCACTTCGATGTGCTGCTGGGCCCTGGCAGCGACTTCATTCCGGTGATGCTGTATGAATCGCGTTCCGTCACGGCCAAACAGCGCAGCCTGCTGGCCAAACTGCAAGGTGACTACGAGGCCGTCTGGGCGCCGGTGCTGGAGGCGCTGCACCGTCAAGGGCGGCTGCGCTGCCCGGTCAAACTCGCGCGCCTGCTGATGTTCGGTGCGCTGAACTGGTCGGTGCAGTGGTTTGACGCCAAAAAAGGCGCGTCGCTCGATGAACTGGCCGATGCGGCGATGGCGCTGTTCATCGGCGAAGCAAAGGCCGCCCCTCCAAGGAGAACCCGATCATGAGTTACCGCTCCGTGTTTATTGCCGGCCTGTTTGCCGGCAAGGTGGTGGTGGTCACCGGCGGCGGATCAGGTATTGGCCGCTGCACCGCGCATGAACTGGCCGCACTCGGCGCCCATGTGGTGCTGATCGGCCGCAAGATTGAAAAATTACATGACGTGGCCGGGGAGATCGTTGCTGCCGGCGGCCGCGTGAGTTTCCACCCCTGCGACATCCGGCAGGAAGCTGCGGTGCAGGCAACGGTGGCGGCCATCGTGCTCGCGCACGGCCGAATCGACGGTCTGGTCAACAACGCGGGCGGTCAGTACATCACCCCGCTCGAAAGCATCTCGGCCAAGGGCTGGGAGGCCGTGATCAACACCAACCTGACCGGTGGTTTTTTGATGGCGCGCGAGTGTTACCTGCAGTCCATGGCTGCGCGGGGCGGCGCCATCGTCAACATCGTGGCCGACATCTGGGGCTCCATGCCATCCATGGGTCACAGCGGGGCGGCGCGGGCCGGCATGGTCAGCTTCACCGAAACTGCAGCCGCCGAGTGGGCGCACAGCGGTGTGCGGGTCAATGCGGTGGCGCCGGGTTACATCGCTTCCAGCGGCATGGACCACTACCCACCTGAGGCCGGCGCCATGCTGCGTGAGATGCGCAACACTGTGCCGGCGGGTCGTTTCGGTACCGAGGCGGAAACCTCGGCAGCAATCGTGTTTTTGCTCAGCCCGGCGGCCAGTTTCATCAGTGGCACGGTGCTGCGTGTGGACGGTGCGCGACCGCAGGTGCGTTTGGGCTGGCCGATGCGCCTGCCGGATGCCGAGGCGCAACAGCGCGACGCGGTCAAGCCCTTCGACGGGTTTCATCTGGCGACGGTGCCCAAGGTTTTTCAGAAATGACTGTTTTCCAGTCCGCCTGGAATGCAGAAGCCAGCGAGGCCGTGCAGCGCCGCGAGGCCATGCTGGCGCGCATCGCGGCACTGCGGGCGCTGGAAGAGCGAGCGGCGCAGGCCTCGGCCAACTCAAAACCGGTGTTCGACAAGCGCGGCCAGTTGTTGCCACGCGAACGGGTGGCCTTGCTGCTGGATCCCGGCGCACCCTACGTGCCTTTGTGTTCGCTGGCAGGTTTCATGCAGGACAACAGGGAGGCTGCGCTGTCGGTTCCGGGAGGTGGCGTTGTCGCCGGCATCGGCTTCGTCGAAGGTGTGCGCTGCATGGTCGTCGCCAGTGATTCGGGTATCGAGGCTGGCGCGATCCAGGCCATGGGGCTGGACAAGATATTGCGGGTGCAGGAGATCGCGCTGCAAAACAAGCTGCCCTTCATTCACTTGGTCGAAAGTGCCGGCGCCAACCTGATGCGTTACCGCGTTGAGGGTTTTGTCCACGGTGGCGCGCTGTTTCGCAATTTGGCGCGGCTCTCAAGCGCGGGTATACCGGTGATCACGGTGCAGCACGGCTCGGGCACGGCCGGCGGCGCCTACATGCCGGGCCTGTCGGATGTGGTGATTCTGGTGCGAAACCGTTCGCGTGCCTTTCTGGCCGGGCCCCCGCTGCTGATGGCCGCGACCGGCGAAGTGGCGACCGAAGAGGAACTGGGTGGCGCCGAGATGCACGCCAGTGTCTCCGGCCTGGGCGAGCAGTTGGCTGAAGATGACCGGCAGGCACTCGGGCTTGCGCGCCAGGTGCTGGCCCGCTCTTCATGGTCAAACAGACCTTCAGCCCATATCGGGAAAGCGCAAGCAGCTATCAATTCAGTAGCAAACGAACCGCTGTACCCGGCGTCCGACCTGCTTGGGCTGATGAGTACCGACCTGCGCCAGCCGGTGGACATGCACGAGGTGATCGCGCGCCTGGTGGACGGCTCTGACGTCCTGCCCTTCAAGGCGCTGTATGGCGCAGCCACGGTCTGCGTGCAGGCGTCCATCGACGGTCATGCGGTCGGCATCATCAGCAACAACGGCCCGATTGATGTCGTAGGTGCCAACAAGGCGACCCATTTCATCCAGATGTTGTGCCAGTTGGGCCATCCCATCGTTTACCTGCAAAACACCACCGGTTACATGGTCGGCAAGGACAGTGAACAGGCCGGCATGATCAAACACGGCTCCAAGATGATCCAGGCGGTCACCAGCGCCACCGTGCCGCAGATCACCATCCAGTGCGGCGCCTCGTTTGGCGCGGGGAACTACGGCATGTGCGGGCGCGGTTATGCGCCGCGCTTTCTGTTCAGCTGGCCCAACGCCAGAACCGCCGTCATGGGCGGCGAGCAGGCGGCGCGCACCATGCAGATCGTCACCGAGGCGGCGATGGTGCGCAAGGGCATCGCCGTGGATGCGGCGCAGTCGCAGGCGCAGTTCGACAAGATTGTGGCCCTGTTCGAGGCCCAGGCCGACGCGTTTTACACCTCGGGCCTGTTGCTCGACGACGGCGTGATTGACCCGCGCGACACACGCGCGGTACTCGCGCAATGTCTGGCCATGTGTGCCGAGGCCGACACGCGGCAACTGCGGCCGATGCAGTTTGGAGTTGCGCGAATGTGAAGTGACTGTCATGCCGGACTTGATCCGGCATCCATGCGCGCGCCACCCTGTATGGCGGATCAAGCCCGCAATGACAAAACAAAGAGAGCAAAGGAGCCCAAAATGCAATACACCCACGAACACCTCGAAATCCAGAAAACCCTCAAGCGTTTCATCGACGCCGAGATCAACCCGCATGTGGACGAGTGGGAAGCGGCTGAAATATTTCCCGCGCACCAGGTTTTCAAGAAGCTTGGCAATCTGGGTCTGCTGGGTCTGACCAAGCCCGA
Source organism: Polaromonas sp. (assembly GCF_043778355.1). Classification (GTDB taxonomy): domain Bacteria; phylum Pseudomonadota; class Gammaproteobacteria; order Burkholderiales; family Burkholderiaceae_C; genus Polaromonas. Next base: position 566 of record NZ_JAYWHI010000006.1, on the reverse strand, counting down.
GGAATACGGTGGCGCGGGCCTCGACTATTCCTACGGCGTGGCAATGGCCGAGGCGCTGGGCCACATTGACTGCGGCGGTGTGCCGATGGCCATTGGTGTGCAGACCGACATGTGCACGCCGGCGCTGGCACGTTTTGGCAGCGAGGAGCTCAAGCGCGAGTTCCTGGCGCCGGCAATTGCTGGCGACACGGTGGGCTGCATCGGTGTCAGCGAGCCGGGCGCCGGCAGCGATGTGGCGTCGATCAAAAGCCATGCGCGCAAGGACGGCGATGACTACGTGATCAGCGGCCAGAAGATGTGGATCACCAACAGCCTGCAGGCCGACTGGATGTGTATGCTGGTCAACACCGGCGACGGCGCGCCGCACAAGAACAAGACGCTGGTGATGGTGCCAATGGATACCAAGGGTATCGAGAAGGCCAAAAAGATCCGCAAGATCGGCATGCATTCCAGCGACACCGGCCTCATCTACTTTGACGAGGTGCGCGCGCCCCAGCGCAATCTGATAGGCGCCGAAGGCAGGGTTTTATCTACCAGATGCAGCAGTTCCAGGAAGAGCGGCTGTG
>NZ_JAYWHI010000005.1:0-37068 GCF_043778355.1 Polaromonas sp. | reverse complement strand
CTCGCTGAGTCGTTTATGTGTTGCGGCTCATCGATGAATCAACTTTAAGTGGCTCAAATTAGCCGATCATGAGTGAAGTCTTAGCTGACGATGAGCATGACGCTCACAGCGTCTCGACGCGCGCAATCAGCCCGCTGCGGTCGGTGCGGTTGCGCAGCGTGATGCGCATGCCGCAACGCTGCGCTGCCGACTGCGCAATCGCCAGCCCCAGTCCGCTGCCACGCACGTCTGTCCCCGGCACGCGGAAGAAGCGGTCGAAAACGCGGCCCAGCAGTTCCTCGGGGATGCCTGCGCCGGTGTCGGCCACCTCAATGGCGAGTTTGCCCTGATGGCTCATCACGCGCACGTCCACTACCGCGCCCTCGGGGGAGTAACGCAAAGCGTTTTCAATCATGTTGTCCACCACACTGCGCAAATCCCCACTGGCGCAGGTCAACATGGCGGCGTCTGTGGGTCCGCCCGACGTCTCCAGACCCAGATCAATGCCCCGCTGGTCCGCCAGAGCGATCAGCGCGTTGATGCTCTCGCGCAGCACATCGTTCACATTGACCGGGCGCGGCGCTGCTTCGGCGCCCACCGCTTCCTGACGCGACAGCCGCAGCAACTGGTCCACCAGTCGCTGGGCCCGCTGGACGCCGGCTTCAAGCTGGTCAAACCGCTGCGCCGCTGCGCCGGGCGCGAAATCTCCGCGCAGGTTCTCCAGTTGCAGGCTCACCGCCGTGATGGGTGTCCGCAGCTCATGCGCGGCGTCCTGCACAAAACGGCGCTGCGTGGCAAAGGCATCGCGCAATCGCGTCAGCAAACTGTTGAACGAGATCACCAGCGGCGCAATTTCCTTGGGCACCCGGTCCAGCGACAGCTCGGCAATGCTGTGTTCGTCCTGCGCCGAGGCCTGGCGTGCGATGACCCCTACTGCCCGCGACACCACGGCCACCACACACCAGAGAATCAAGGTGGCCAGCGGCAGCAATACGATCACCGGCGCAATCGCCGTCCAGGCGCGACCGGCCGCCAGATGCTGGCGAAACTCGCCGCTTTGCAGGACCTGTATGCGGCGCGCTGCCCCGACATCTTTCACTGCGGTGGTGTAGACATGCCAGCGCATGTCCCCGGTCCGGAGGTCGTGGAAGCCGTCGTCGGTCTGCAGCGTCGTTTTCAGTTCGGGCCAGGAGCTTTTTAACAGTTGGCCGTTCGTATCAAACACCTGCACTACATAAGCGCCCCACTCATGGACCTGGTCGCCGGTCAGCGCTGGCACCATGATGTCCGGCCCATGCACCAACAAGGACTCCGCCAGCATCTCCATCTGGTTGTCCATGAAAGTGCTGACCATCTGGTTGTAGCTCCAGTAGGCGATACCTGCCGATGCGCCCCCCACCAGCACAAAAACCGGCAACAGCCAGACCAGCAACGCGCGGCGCAGGGAGCACAAAGGCCCGGAAGGAAAGACGTGAATCATCATGGCGTGGGTTCCGTTGAAATAGGCGATGCGCCTGCGGGCACCGTGGCGGTGATGCGCCAGCCCAGGCCGCGCACATTGCGGATCACGTCGGCGCCGAGCTTTTTGCGCATGCCGTGGATCAGCACGTCCACCGCATTGCTCATGACTTCTTCGCCCCAGCCGTAAATGCGGTTTTCAAGCTGGTCGCGCGACAGGATGGCGCCCGGCCGCTCCAGCAGCGCATGCAGCAGTGCGAACTCGCGCGCGGACAGCGCCGAGGGTTCGCCGTTGACCAGCACCTCGCGCGTGGTCAGATCCAGTTTGATCACCTCGTTGCCTATCACCGAATGGGCGCTGCCATCGCGGCGCCGGATCACCGCGCGCATGCGCGCCAGCAGCTCGCGAAATTCATAGGGTTTGACCAGGTAGTCATCGGCGCCCACGTCGAGGCCGCCGATGCGGTCGTCCACGCCATCGCGCGCGGTGAGCATCAACACCGGCGTCGCGTCGCCGCGCGCACGGGCCTGGCGCAACACCTCGACACCGTCGCGCTTGGGCAATCCCAGGTCCAGCAACATGCAGGCATAGTTGCCATCGGCCAGCGCGCTCTGCGCCAGCAGGCCGTCGCGCACCCAGTCCACTGACCAGCCGTTGGTCTCCAGCGCCTGCTGCAGGCTGCGGCCTATCATGTCGTCGTCTTCCACCAGCAAGACCCGCATCACACCCCCCTTTGCGGTGCCGGCAGGCCATCCCAGCGCGCCTGTTGCCTGGCCGAAAGCAGCAGCAAGCAGGCGACAAGCAGCAAGGCAGCCAGACCGGCCAGATTCAAATACAGGACGGTCGTGGCGCTGAAATCAGGCATGGCCAGCGCACTGGCAACAAAACCCGCCTGGCAAAGCAGGCCGACCGCCACCACGGCCGGGCGAATCGACCGAAACAGCGCCGCACCCAGCAGCGCCACAGCCAGCAGGGCCATCAGGACCTGATGGTGAAGCAGCAACACGCCATCTGCAGACGGAAGCACCTGCAGAACAAACAGGGTGATTACAGCGGCGGCAAAAAGAATGGCTCGGGCCACATGTTCAGAAAAAGTGTCCATGGCTTTGCGGAATGTAGGAGTGGAGACGGTATCTTCACCGCACTGAATTAGCCCCGGATTAGGGTGGACGCGACACCCGGCACTCAGGCCAGCCAGCGCAACAGCTGGGCGCACACCAGCGGGCTGTGCATCAGGGCGATGTGACCGGTGTCGAGCGCGACCCATTGCCGACCGGGATCGAATCTCAGGCTGCGCGCCGGTTCAACATGCTGGCCCAGCGCGCTGGACAGCGGCACCAGGCCGTCGCCCAGCCATTCATCCCGCAGCACACTGGCGCCTGCTTCTGGGGAAGCCGCGCCCAGCGTGGCCGCTACCGCAAAACAGGCCACCCCGTCCGGCAGCGGCAAGGGCGAGCGCCAGTCGGGCGCCGCAGCGAACCGGTCCGCATCCTGCGTCTCACCGGGCAACACATGGCCGTAACGCAGGTCGGTGATGCCCGCGCTGCGCACCTGGCCAATCGCCGCGAAAGGCCGTGTGACCGGGTTGCTGCCGAGTACGGTGTCCACCCAGTTGCCGAGTTTTTCCAGCGGCGCGCCATGGTGCGGTGTGCCCAGAAATACCAGGTTTTTGAGCCGCGCCAGCCATGACAGGCCGGTGGCAGCTGCACTGTGGCAAGCCGCGCGCGCCACCAGCCCGCCCATGCTGTGGGTCAGCAGGCTCAACTCCTCCACCGGTTGCGGCCAGACCTGCAGCAATTGTTCCAGCAGCGCGGCGAACTGCCCGCCGTTACTGCTGATGTGCAGCCCCGTGTTGTAGTGCAGGTAGACCGGTGTGTAGCCCAAGGCCCGTGCCAGTTGCTCGCCGTGCGCGTGCGCGGCGGCGGAGTCGTCAGCGCGCCACCGCAGATCGTTCATGCACAGGCCATGAACCAGCACCAGAATTTTGCCGGTCGCGCCCGGCAAACGCTGCGCCAGCGCTGCCCGTTCCAGCAGCAAGGGCTGGCCGCCGTGGCGCAAGCTCATGGTGATGGTCAGCGGGTTGGCGGTGTCTCGCAATTGGTCGCCCAACACGCCATTGAGCACCGACAACATGGCTTCGCGCTGTGATGACGAGGCCTGCGGCGCCACACGCGACAACACCGCATCCACCGTGCCACCAGCCAACCGCGTCACACCCCGGATGCTGCCGTAAATCAGCCCGGTGATGCCCGCGGGCCTGACACCTGAGGCGCCGGCGACACGGTCCACAAACTTCTGACCGGCTGCGCCAAAAGGAGCGGCCACCGCCTTGTAGACATTGCCCTGCACTTTTTCAACCAGCCCGGTGACGCCCAGCGTGCCGCGCGTGGCCAACTGCGCCAGGCCCTGAATATCAGACAGGTGCAAGTGAGTGCGCAGGTCAGCCAGAGGAGGGAGGCGGGGACGTGGGGGTGCAGGAGTCGGCATACGGACATTGTCGGGGCAAGGCTACAGAAGCGTCCAGCCACTGTTTTTTCAGATTTTTATGAAGAAAATCGAGCCTCAGCCCATAGCGGGCGGGCGTAAGCAGCTCCTGAAACAGGAGCAAATCTCAGAAACGCTCGTGCGGCGCCAGGTAGCGCCACTGGCCCACCGGCAGGTGGCCGAGGTTGACCATGCCGATACGCACCCGTTTGAGACCGGTCACAAACAGCCCCACCTGCTCGCACATGCGGCGGATCTGGCGCTTTTTGCCTTCCTTGAGCACAAAGCGCAACTGCTCGGGGTTTTGCCACTCGACACGCGCCGGCCGCAGCGGCTCACCGTCCAGGCTCAGGCCGTGGCACAGCAGGGCCAGCTTTTCAGGTGGAAATGCGGCCTGCACATTCATCGCCTCGGGGCCGTAACTGACGCGCACGAGGTATTCCTTTTCCACCGCGGAGTCCTCACCAATCAGATGGCGCGCCACGCGGCCGTCCTGGGTCAGCACCAGCAGACCGATGGAATCAATGTCCAGCCGCCCAGCTGGCGCCAGGCCGCGCAATTGTTCATGACCCCAGCGCATGCGGCTGTTGCATTCGCGCCAGCGGTTTTGCGGCTGCACCAGCACCACCGCCGGTTCGTGGCCGTCTTCGGCCTGGCCGCTGACGTAACCCACCGGCTTGTTGATCAGGATGGTGACCTGCTGGCGCTGCTGCTGCTCGGCCTCGCGCGCCACCTCGATGCGCGCATTGAGCGCGACTGGCTGGCCCATCACGGCGGGCGCGCCGTTGACGCGGACCCAGCCGCGCGCGATCCAGTCGTCGGCCTCGCGGCGAGAACACAGGCCGAGTTCGGCCATGCGTTTGTTCAGGCGCACGGTGCTGCCGGTGGACGGCGGAACCGCCGGGTCGGCCGCGCGGATGCGGGTGGCGGTGGGTTTGAGACTTGGTTTGGGGGACTGGTCTGACATGGATTTACTATTTATTTTATAGCAACTTATGCCCACCAGTCATGGGCTGGGGAGCTACTTTACTTGCAAAAACACTGGACCGCAGCGCCGCCAGATCGAGCACGCGCAAGCCGCCGTATTCAATACGTATGGTGCCCTGTGCCTGCAGGTTGGCCAAGGCCTCGTTGACGCGCTGGCGCGACAGCCCGACCAGGTAAGCCATTTCCTGCTGGGTGATGCGCAGGATTTCACCCACGCCCGGATACAGCACCGGGTTGAACAGCGCCGCCAGGCTGCGCGCCACCCGCAGATCGGGGTTGTTCATGCGGTCGATCTCGCGCGCAGCGATGAACTGGCCCAGGCGTTCATTGAGCTGGTTCATGACGAAGCGGTTGAAGCCGATGGAATGATCGAGCAGCCAGTGAAAGGTATCGATTGGCAAACCCGCCACCACGCTTTTGCGCAGCGCCTGGATGTTGTAGCGGTAGGGCTCGCGCTTGAGCACCGTGCCCTCGCCGAACCAGCCGCCCGGCGGCACGCCGGTAAAGGTCATGGTCATGCCCTGCGCGTTGTCGGCGCTCATCTTGAGCAGGCCTTCGATCACGCCAAACCAGTAGGTCACCGGCTTGCCGACGCGGCAGACGTAGTCACCGGGCAAGGCGTCACCCACAACCAGTTCTGCCACCGCCCGCACGCGCTCGGCCGGCAGCAGCAGACCGAGCCAGGGGATGCCGGCCAGCTCTGCAACATCAGGTACACGGCCGCGTTTGTGAAGAGGAAGCTCGGTGTTCATGGTCCATGCAGAAAGAAAAACCGGATCCGGGAAAGTCCGGGGAGGAGTGTCCCCTAAATTGTCGTCCAAACGACAACTCAACGTCAAACCCCGGCCTAGGATGCCCCATACCCTGAAATGGCTCCCCGCATGGAAGCTGCATCACGCTGGAGACACCTGACCGAATGTTGACCACCTTTCCCCGATTGCTCCTGAAGCACGCAGCCGAGCGCCCCGGCGCGCCCGCCATGCGCGAGAAGGAATATGGCATCTGGCAAGCGCACAGCTGGGCGGCCATGGCCACGCTGGTGGAGCAGATTGCCTGCGGCCTGCACCAGGCCGGGCTGCAACGCGGCGAACACATGGTTGTCATCGGCGCCAACCGCCCGCGTCTTTACGCCACCATGCTGGCGGCGCAGTCACTGGGCGCCATTGCCGTGCCGCTGTACCAGGATGCAGTCGGCGCTGAATGTGTGTTCCCGATCACCAACGCCGAGGTGCGTTTTGCCATGGTGGAGAATCAGGAGCAGGTCGACAAGCTGCTGGAGATCCGCGAGCAGTGCCCGCAGCTCGCTCACATCATTTTTGACGACCCACGCGGCCTGCGTAATTACCAGGAAACAGGGCTGGTCGCGCTGGATGCATTGATCAGCAGCGGGCAAGCCTTTTCACAAGCGCAGACCGGCTTCTTCCAGGCAGAGATCGAAAAAGCCCGGCCCGATGATGTGGCCGCCATGTTTTTCACCTCGGGGACCACCGGCAACCCGAAGGGCGTGGTGCACACCCACAACACCCTGCTCGACCGAGCCCAGGCCGGCGCCGAGTTCGACAAGCTGACCAGCAGCGAAGAGGTGCTGGCCTACCTGCCGCCCGCCTGGATCGGTCAGAACATCTTTTCCTACGCGCAATGGCTGGCCTGTGGCTACGTGGTCAACTGCCCCGAAAACGCCAGCACCGTCACCATCGACCTCAAGGAGGTCGGCCCCACCTATTACTTTGCGCCACCGCGGGTCTTCGAAGGCCTGCTCACCAGCGTGATGATCCGCATGGAAGACGCGGGCCTTCTCAAGCGCAAGATGTTCCACTTCTTCATGGACGTGGCCAAACGCGTTGGACCGGCCTTAATGGACGGCCAGCCCGCGGGCGCCGGCGACAAGCTGCTGTACGCGCTGGGACAGATCATGGCGTATGGCCCGCTGCGCAACAACCTCGGCTTCTCGCGCGTGCGCGTCGCCTACACCGCCGGCGAAGCCATCGGCCCGGACCTGTTCACCTTTTACCGCTCGATTGGCGTCAACCTCAAGCAGCTCTACGGCTCGACCGAAACCGCCGTGTTTGTCTGCCTGCAGCCCGATAACCAGGCGCGCGCCGACACCGTGGGCGTGCCGATCCGGGGGGTCGAGATCAAGGTGGACGCCAACGGTGAAATCCTCGTCAAATCCGCCGGGCTGCTCAAGGGTTATTACAAAAATCCGGCGGCCACCGCCGAAGTACTGACCGCCGACGGCTGGTACCACACCAGCGACGCCGGTTTTCTCGACGCCAGCGGCCACCTGAAGATCATCGACCGGGTCAAGGACGTGGGCCGCATCAAGGGCGGAGCCAATGACGGCGCCATGTTCGCGCCCAAATACGTTGAAAACAAACTCAAGTTCTTCCCGCACATCAAGGAAGTCGTCGCTTATGGCGATGGCCGGGAAAAAGTCTGCGTGATGCTCAACATCGACTTCGACGCGGTCGGCAACTGGGCCGAGCGGCGCAACCTGCCGTATGCCGGCTACACCGATCTGGCGCAAAAGCCCGAGGTCTACCAGCTCATCAAGGAGTGCGTCGAGAAAGTCAATGCCGACCTGAGCGCCGATGCGCTGCTGGCAGGCTCGCAGATCAGCCGCTTCCTGGTGCTGCACAAGGAACTCGACGCCGATGACGGCGAACTGACGCGGACCAACAAGGTGCGTCGCGGCTTTATCGCCGACAAATACCAGCCGTTGGTGGATGCCCTTTACAGCGAGCGCACCGAGCAGTTCATTGAGACGGTGGTCAAGTTCGAGGACGGTCGCAGCGGCAGCGTCAGCGCGACGCTGAAGATTTCCGACGCGCAGACCTTTGCACCGGTGAAGGAAGCGGCATGAAAAAGATCGGCGACGTCATCCTCGACGTGAACAACATCAGCCTGAGTTTCGGCGGCGTGAAAGCCCTGGCCGACATTTCCTTCAATGTGAAAGAGCATGAGATCCGCGCCATCATCGGCCCCAACGGCGCCGGCAAAAGCTCTATGCTCAACTGCATCAACGGCGTCTACACGCCGCAGCAGGGCTCCATCACCTTTCGCGGCCAGACCTTCAAACACATGAACAGCCACCAGGTGGCCGTCATGGGGGTCGCGCGCACCTTTCAGAACCTGGCGCTGTTCAAGGGCATGAGTGTGCTCGACAACATCATGGCCGGGCGCAACCTCAAGATCAAAAGCAACCTGCTGCTGCAGGCGCTGCGCCTGGGTCCTGCCGAACGGGAAGAATTCCAGCACCGCGAAGCGGTGGAAAAAATCATCGACTTTCTCGAAATCCAGGCTTACCGCAAGACCCCGGTGGGCCAACTGCCCTACGGCCTGCAAAAACGGGTGGACCTGGGCCGCGCCCTGGCCATGGAGCCGCAGGTGCTGCTGCTCGACGAACCGATGGCCGGCATGAACGTGGAGGAAAAGCAGGACATGTGCCGCTTTGTACTCGATGTCAACGACGAATTCGGCACCACGGTCGTGTTGATCGAACACGACATGGGTGTGGTGATGGACATTTCCGACCGCGTCGTGGTGCTGGACTACGGCAAAAAAATTGGCGATGGCACGCCCGACGAAGTGCGTAACAACCCCGAAGTGATCAAAGCCTATCTCGGAACGAGTGAATGACCATGTACGACAAGCAACACACTCACACTTTCTTTACCAGTGGCCGCGACGGAACCGGCTTTGTCGGGCCGCATGCCGCGTCCCCTGCAAGCGGAGAGGCGGCTACGCGAAGCGAGTCTGCAACAGCGTCGAGGGGAATACGCTGATGGCTTTTTTCTTGGAAACACTTCTTGGCGGCCTGATGGCTGGCATGCTGTATTCGCTGGTGGCGCTGGGCTTTGTGTTGATCTTCAAGGCATCCGGCGTCTTCAATTTCGCACAGGGCGCGATGGTGCTGTTTGCGGCGCTGGCCATGGCACGTTTTGCTGAATGGATTCCCCAGTGGACCGGTGTTGAAAACAAAATTGCAGCCAACCTGATCGCGTTTGCGATTGCGGCCGTGGTCATGTTTGCCGTCGCCTGGCTGGTTGAACGCTTCGTGCTGCGCCATCTGGTCAACCAGGAAGGCACCACCTTGCTGATGGCCACACTGGGCATCGGGTATTTTCTGGACGGCCTCGGGCAGACGCTGTTTGGCAGTGCCATCTACAAGATCGACATTGGCATGCCCAAAGAGCCGGTGTTTGCCTTCACGTCGGTGTTTCCGGGCGGCCTGCTGATCAACAAGGAAGACCTCTATGCGGCGCTGATCGCCGCCGTGCTGGTGGCCATGCTCAGCGTGTTTTTTCAGAAGACGTCCACCGGCCGGGCCCTGCGCGCGGTGGCCGACGACCACCAGGCAGCACAAAGTATTGGCATTCCGCTGAACCGCATCTGGGTGATTGTCTGGTGCGTGGCCGGCGTGGTGGCACTGGTGGCGGGCATGATCTGGGGCAGCAAACTGGGCGTTCAGTTTTCGCTGACCACCGTCGCATTACGCGCCCTGCCGGTCGTGATTCTTGGGGGTCTGACCTCCGTGCCGGGCGCCATCATCGGCGGGCTCATCATCGGGGTGGGGGAAAAACTGTCCGAGGTGTTTCTCGGTCCCTATGTAGGAGGCGGTATAGAAATCTGGTTTGCCTACGTCTTGGCGTTGGTGTTCTTGATGTTTCGTCCGCAGGGATTGTTTGGCGAAAAAATCATTGACCGCGTCTGACTCATTTACTCGTCAAGAAAAATACCATGTTCTACAGAGAAAACGGCCAGTTCAAAACCAGCTACCGGGCCGACAGCCAGATCTTTCCGATCACGCAGGATCGGCTGGGCATGTTGATCCTGCTGGCCATCGCCCTGCTGGCGATTCCTTTGCTGGCTGACGAATACCTGCTGCGCGCGATTTTCATTCCTTTTGTCATCCTGTCGCTGGCCGCCCTGGGCGTCAACATTCTGGTCGGGTACTGTGGCCAGATCTCCCTGGGCTCGGGGGCGTTCATGGCGGTAGGCGCTTACGCCGCCTACAACTGTTATGTGCGAATCGAGGGTATGCCCCTGATCGCCGCCTTGTTGCTGGGGGGGGTATTTGCAACACTCGTGGGTTTGTTTTTCGGTATTCCCAGCCTCCGGGTCAAAGGGCTGTATCTGGCGGTTACCACGCTGGCCGCGCAGTTTTTCTGCGACTGGGCTTTTCTGCGGGTCAGCTGGTTCACCAACAACAGCTCTTCCGGTTCGGTCGCGGTGTCTGACCTCAGCCTGATGGGCTGGTCCATTGCCTCGCCCGTCAGCAAGTACCTTTTCTGCCTCGGCTTCCTGATCGTCTTCGGTCTGATGGCCAAAAACCTGGTGCGCGGCGCCGTGGGGCGTGAATGGATGGCAATTCGCGATATGGACATCGCCGCTGCGGTGATCGGCATTCGCCCCATGTACGCCAAGCTGAGCGCCTTTGCGGTCAGCTCCTTCATTGTTGGCGTTGCGGGGGGGCTCTGGGGCTTTGTGCATCTGGGTTCATGGGAGCCCGCAGCTTTTTCGATCGACCGGTCGTTTCAACTTTTGTTCATGGTCATCATCGGCGGCATGGGATCCATCATGGGCAGCTTTTTCGGCGCCGCTTTTATTGTTATTCTGCCGATTTTTCTGAACCAGTTTTTGCCAGCTGTTGGCCTTCTGGTCGGTATCGATATTTCCACAGCCGCTGTCGCGCACGCGGAAATCATGATTTTCGGCGCGCTGATCATCTGGTTTTTGATTGTTGAGCCTCACGGTCTGGCCAAGCTGTGGAGCGTGGGCAAACAGAAAATGCGCTTATGGCCTTTCCCGCACTGAACACCGGAGTCACCGGGTGGTTTTTCGTTCGTTAACCAATGGCATTACCGATGCCAAATTCAAGGAGACAGACATGAAAGTTCGCAATCTCATTTTGGCCGGCCTGCTGGCCACCGTGGGTACGGGGGCATTTGCCCAGGCCAAAGAACAGTTTTTCCCGGTCCTGTCAGGGCGCACAGGCCCGGTGGCACCCAATGCCACGCCCTGGGCCAACGGACACAACGACTACATGAAGCTGGTCAACGCGCGCGGCGGCATCAACGGCGTGAAAACCCTGGTGGAAGAATGCGAAACCGCTTACGCGACTGATCGCGGCGTGGAATGTTACGAGCGGCTCAAGGGCAAACATGGCGGCGCCACGGTGTTCCAGCCCCTGTCCACCGGCATCACCTTTGCCCTGACCGAGAAAGTTCCTGCCGACAAGATCCCCATGATCACCTCCGGCTATGGACGCAGCGACTCTGCGGACGGCGGCATTTTCAAGTGGAATTTTCCGCTGATCGGGCACTACTGGGTCGCGGGTGACACGGTTCTCCAGCACATCGGCAAGCAAGCCGGCGGCATGGACAAGCTCAAAGGCAAAAAAATCGGCGTGGGCTACCACGACAGTCCGTTCGGCAAAGAGCTCTTGCCAATTCTGCAGGAGCGCGCAGCGCAGTATGGCTTCACGCTGCAACTGCTGCCAATCGCCGCGCCAGGCGTGGAACAGAAGGCCACCTGGCTGCAAGTCCGAAGGGACCAGCCTGACTACGTGATTTTGCAAACCTGGGGCGTGATGACACCCACCGCCATCAAGGAAGCCCAGGCCGTTGGTTATCCCCGTGAAAAAATGTTTGGCACGTGGTGGTCGGGCGCAGAGCCAGATCTGAAAGACATTGGCCAGGGCGCCAAGGGCTACAGCGCCGTGATGATGCAGCATGGCGCAGAGCCACAGGCGGCGGTTGTCAAGGAAATTCTTGAAAAGGTTCATGCCAAGGGACAGGGGACAGGTCCGAAAGAAGAAGTCGGCAGCGTGCTGTACATGCGCGGCGTGCTCGGAGCACTGCTGGCGACGGAGGGTGTGCGTGCCGCACAGGAGCGCTTTGGCAAAGGCAAGGTCGTGACCGGCGAACAGGCGCGCTGGGGTTACGAAAACCTGAACCTGACCCAGGCCAAACTGGACGCGCTTGGTTTCAAGGGTGTGATGCGCCCGGTGTCGACCAACTGTGTGGACCACATGGGCTCGGCCTGGACGCGGGTGCACCAGTGGGACGGCAGCAAGTTTGTGTGGACCTCTGACTGGCTGCAGGCCGACGAGCAGGTTATTCGGCCGCTGGTGAAAGCCTCGGCTGAAAAATATGCCGCCGAGAAAAAACTCGCCCGACGCTCTTCGGCCGACTGCCAGTCCTGACATTTTGAGAACCACCCTTCCGCCCGCCTGGCGGAAGGCAAGCGGCTCCCCCGAGCCGCCAAACGCCAGCGCTACCAGCCCCTGTTGCAGCGCTGCCGTTTGGTTCCTATCAAGCAGAAACACCGCATGGAAAAACCTGACATCACCAACGATATTGTCCTGAACGTCAACGGAATCGAGGTTATCTACAACCACGTGATCCTGGTGCTCAAGGGCGTATCGCTTCAAGTCCCCCAAGGCCGGATCGTTGCCATCCTGGGTGGCAACGGCGCGGGCAAGACCACCACGCTGCGGGCCGTGTCCAACCTGCTCCAGGGCGAGCGTGGTGCGGTAACCAAAGGCTCCATTGAACTGCGCGGGGAACGCATCGAAAACCTGTCGCCGTCTGACCTGGTGCAGCGCGGTGTGGTTCAGGTGATGGAAGGCCGCCACTGCTTTGCGCACCTGACGATTGAAGAAAATCTGCTGACGGGCGGCTACACGCTCAAGTCGAAAGCGGAGGTTGCCAGGAATCTTGAAAAAGTTTATGCCTACTTCCCGCGCCTGAAAACACGCCGTACCTCGCAGGCTGCCTATACCTCGGGCGGCGAGCAGCAGATGTGCGCGATTGGCCGGGCGCTGATGGCCAGCCCCACCATGGTGCTGCTGGACGAACCCTCAATGGGTCTGGCCCCGCAGATCGTCGAAGAGGTGTTCAACATCGTGAAAGACCTCAACCAGAAGGAAAAAGTCACCTTTTTGCTGGCCGAGCAGAACACCAACATGGCCCTGAAATACGCCGACTACGGCTACATCATGGAAAGCGGTCGGGTGGTGATGGACGGTGCAGCCAACGACCTGGCCAACAACGAGGACGTCAAGGAGTTTTACCTCGGCGTGGGCGGTGGCGAGCGCAAGAGCTTCAAGGATGTGAAAAGTTACAAACGCCGCAAACGCTGGCTGGCCTGAGGGGACCCCATGACCAAGTTTTTCGACCTTCTGGAGTCCCGGTCACCGGCGCAGCGGGAGACCGCGTTGATGGCGGCACTGCCGGGCCAGGTGGCGCACGCGCAACAGGCCGCAACGGCCTATTCAGCCATGCTCGCTGGCGTCGACGCCGCTGCGATTTCCAGCCGCACGGCGCTGGCGCAGCTGCCAGTCACGCGCAAACATGCGCTGTTTGACCTGCAAAAAGCGGGTCGGCCCGGTGACTGGTTCGGTGGCTTTTCCACCTTGCTGCGCGGGCCGGGGATGCCACGCGTGTTTGCTTCGCCCGGACCGATTTACGAGCCCGAAGGCAGCACCCCGGATTACTGGCGCGCCGGCCGTGCCATGTACGCCGCTGGCTTTCGTGCGGGCGACCTGGCGCACAACGCCTTCAGTTACCACATGACGCCAGGCGCCTTCATCATGGAGTCGGGATTGCATGCGGTCGGATGCACGGTGTTTCCGGCTGGCGTCGGCCAGACCGAACAACAACTGCAGGCGATTACTGAACTCCGGCCCGATGGTTATACCGGCACACCCAGCTTCCTGCGCATCCTGGTGGAAAAGGCGCTGGAGACCGGTAGCGACATTTCCAGCATCCGCAAAGGCCTGGTCGGCGGAGAAGCTTTTCCCCCGAGTTTGCGCGACTGGTTCACCGAGCGCGGCATGGCGATTTACCAGAGTTACGCGACCGCCGACCTGGGGCTGATCGCCTACGAAACCGAGGCGCGCGAAGGCCTGGTCGTGGACGAAGGCGTGATTGTCGAAATCGTCCGCCCCGGCACGGGCGACCCGGTTCCCGAGGGCGAGGTCGGTGAACTGGTGGTGACCACCTTGAACGCCAGCTACCCGCTGATCCGTTTCGGGACTGGGGACCTGTCAGCCATGCTGGCCGGCACCTGCCCGACCGGGCGCACCAACATGCGTATCAAGGGCTGGATGGGCCGGGCCGACCAGACCACCAAGATCCGGGGCATGTTTGTTCACCCCGGTCAGGTGGCGGACATCGCCAGGCGCTTTCCTGAAGTGCTGAAGGCCCGGTTGGTGGTCAGCGGCGAAATGGCCAGCGACAGCATGACGCTCAAGGTCGAGGCCTCCTCGCTGCCGCACGGGCTGGAAAACCGTATCAGCGACGCCATACGCGACATCACAAAGCTGCGTGGCAACGTACAACTCCTGGCGCCGGGCAGCCTGCCCAATGATGGCAAAGTCATCGAGGACGCGCGCAGCTACAAATAAGGCGCCACGTTCGCTCGCTTCCTGTCCCCTCGTCCCGAGCCTGTCGAAGGCCCCCCCCCGGCGGGACGCTGCGCCGGCGGAGCAGGACCTGCGGCCCCTGCAGGCAAACAACAAAGCCCCCGCGTGGCGCGTGGCCTTTCAAGGGGCCGAGTGCTTGCCCTTACGTAGTTCCCGCGATGGACAGGCGCGGGCGGCTTTGTAAACTGGGCGGGTAACTCAAAGGAGACTTTTTCATGAAACGCCTGCTCGTGCTCGCCCTGGCCGCGACATCCCTGTTTGCCCAAGCGCAAACCTATCCCGGCTCCAAGCCGGTGTCCATCGTTGTTCCATTTGCCGCTGGCGGTCCGACCGACCGCGTGGCACGCGACCTGGCCGAAGCCATGCGCAAGGCCATGGGCGGCAGCGCCAACTTCGTGGTGGAAAACGTCAACGGCGCTGGCGGCACCATCGGTGCCACCAAGGTCGCCAAAGCCAATCCGGACGGCCATACCCTGCTGCTGTTTCATATCGGCATGGCAGCAACGCCGGCCTTGTACCGCAAGCTGCAGTACAAGCCCCTGGAAGATTTCGAATACCTCGGTCTGGTCAATGAAGTCCCGATGACCCTGATCGGCAAGCCCCAGTTGCCGGCCAACACTTACCGCGACTTCGAAAACTACATCAAGGCCAACTCGGGCAAGCTCAACATTGCGCATGCGGGCCTGGGTTCGGCCTCGCACCTGTGCGGCCTGATGTGGCAATCGGCGATCAACGCCAAGGAAGCGATGACCACCATTCCTTTCGGCGGCACCGGTCCTGCGATGAATGCGCTGGTCGGCGGCCAGGTTGACCTGATGTGCGACCAGACCACCAACACCACCGGCCAGATCGAGGCCGGTCGTGTCAAGGCCTTCGCTGTGACCACCGCCAAGCCCCTGTCCAAACACAAGCTGCTCAAGGACTACCCTACGCTGCAGGAAATGGGCCTCAAGGGCTTTGATCTGACCATCTGGCACGGCCTGTATGCCCCCAAAGGCACGCCGCCTGCCGTGCTGGCCCAGTTGAACACAGCCCTCAAGGTCGCGCTCAAGGACGCTGACTTCATGAAAAAGCAGGACGGCCTGGGTGCTGTGGTCGTCACCGACAAACGCGTGGAACCCGCCGCTCACAAGGCTTTTGTAGCCGCTGAAATCGCCAAACTCAAGCCAGTGATTGACGCCGCCAAGCAGTTTGCCGACTGATCGGTTTTTTGCTTCCCGACAAGCCACCTCGCGCAAGCCGGGTGGCTTTTTTCTGTCCGCGTGAGGGCCCTCGGGATCCAGGGGCAGGGGTGCTGGGCGGGATTGCACCGATGGCCGAGCTGGACACTGAACGCTAAAGTGGTGCATCTCCACTCCGTCGTCCAAGAGGAATCCACATGTATCCAACTTTCAGATCAAATCGCCGCATAGCCCTTTCCAGTATTGCGCTGGCAGCTATTGGTTTTATAGCAACGCCAGCCGCGGCCCAAAGCGGCTGGCCCAACAAGCCGGTGCGCATCGTGGTGCCTTTTGCGCCTGGCGGCACCACAGACATCCTGGCCCGCGCCGTGGCGCCTGAGCTGGCCAAAGCCTTTGGTCAGCCCTTTGTGGTCGACAACCGGGCCGGTGCTGGTGGCAACGTGGGCGCCGACCTGGTCGCCAAATCACCGGCCGACGGTTACACCATTTTGATGGGCACCGTCGGCACCCATGGCATCAACAAATCGATCTACGCGAAGATGCCGTTTGATCCGCAAAAGGACTTCGCGCCCATCACCCTGGTGGCTGGCGTGCCCAACGTCATGGTCATGAACACCGAAAGAGCGGCCAAGCTGGGCATCAACAACGTGGCCGACTTTGTCAAATACGCCAAGGCCAATCCCGGCAAGCTCAGCATGGCCTCCAGCGGCAATGGCACGTCCATTCACCTGGCCGGCGAGCTGTTCAAGTCGCAAAACGGCATCTTCATGACCCACATTCCCTATCGCGGCTCCGGCCCGGCGCTGCTGGACATGATTGGTGGCAATGTGGACGTGATGTTCGACAACCTGCCCTCGGCGATGCCGCAAATCAAGGGCGGCAAGCTCAAAGCGTTTGCCGTGACCAGCGCCGAGCGTTCAGCCGCCATGCCTGAGCTGCCGACTGTCGAAGAGGCCGGCAAGCTCAAGGGCTTTGAAGCCAGCAGCTGGTTCGGCCTGCTGGCACCCGCCGGTACGCCGCCGGAGATTGTCAGCCGCATTCAGCAGGAAGTGGCCAAGGCACTGGCCACGCCGGCCATCAAGGAAAAAATGCTGGCGCAGGGCGCTATTCCCAGCGGCAACACGCCACAGGAGTTTGCCAAGCTGATCGACTCGGAAATCACCAAATGGGCGCAAGTTGTGAAGGTCTCCGGCGCGAAGGTGGATTAGCGCCCGCTGCAACCGTACTCTTCAAGCTGGGGCCGCGGGTCCGGCTTTGCCGGCCCGCAGGCGCAGCGGCCCCCTCGGCAGGCAGCGCAGTACGCGAAGCGACAAGCGTGGGGCCTTATTTCAGACTCCCCAAACCACCTCATGGCCCGCCTTGTGGTTGCGCTCCAGCATGTCGATGAAGGGCACGACGCGCTGGCGCAGGCCCAGACCTTCCCCGGGGACCGGCGCTTCGGCGTTCTGGTCGTGTGACTCTTCGAGCGCCACGGCGGCGTGCAGTGCGGCAATGGCCGCTGGCATCTGCTCGGGCAGGATGATGCCCTTGGGGCCCGCGTCCTTGCCAATGATCTCCAGAACACGTCGGCCATTGACCTCCAGCATGATCAGGTCACCGGCAGCTTTGGACTTGAATTTGTACAGCATGAGAAAGCTCCTGGGTGTTGTGTGACTCATTTTGATTATGAAACGGCCCCCCAGGGAAGTCTGTAGGCTGCTTTCCCGTCAGGCGCCCGCCCCGGTGCCGCCCTGACGCAAAATATCAGCCTATGCTCAATATTCCGACCGCCCCCAAACCCACTGTGCAAGCGCTGAGCCAGGACGGACTGCGGCTCTTGTCCCCTGCGGATCTGGCCGAGGCACTGCCGCCGGGCTGGGTTCAAGGCTGGACCGCGCTGGCTCCTTCCTGGGAGGATTTGCCGCCGGATGCGCACCTCAAAGACGGCGGCCACTACCGCAGGCGCCGGCACAGTTGTTTCATTCAGGATCTGGCCAACGCATCGCTGATTCAGACGCCGCACCGGGCGCACTGGCAACCGACCGACTACAACGCGCTGCATGGCGGCTTCGAACGCTGGTTCGAGCCGGTTGAAGCCAGCGTCACCGCTGCGCCGGCCTGGACCACGCTGCTGGCAGAACTCGGCGCTTTGTTCGCGCAGGTGCGGCCCGTGGCGCGCTGGTTCATTGAAGCGCACCAGTTTCGCATCGACACTGCAGGCGGCGTGGGCCGCCCCACGCCAGAAGGCGCGCACCGCGACGGTGTCGACTTCGTGGTGGTGATGCTGCTTGCGCGACGTGGCGTCAAAGGCGGAGAGACCCGGGTCTTTGATGCCAACGGGCCGCAAGGCCTGCGTTTTGTGATGGAAGAGCCGCTGACCACCCTGCTGCTGGACGACGCCAGGGTGATCCACGAGACCACACCCATCCTGCCTGCTGAAGCCGGCACCCAGAACGGGCACCGCGACACCCTGGTGCTGACCTACCGGGCGGACGGCTTCCAAAGCCCCTGAACAGCGCCAACCGGAGCGCCACGCACCGGGGCAACGTTAACCATGAGGTTCTGGCCCTGGAAATCGCTTGACGAAAATAGTTTAACCCTAAACAATTAAGATTCGATCAATCAAGGAACGGATCTTATGCACATCCTTTGCCTGGGCGGCGGGCCCGCCGGCCTGTACTTCGCGCTGTTGATGAAGCTGCAGGATCCGGCCAGCCAGATCACCGTGGTGGAACGCAACCGCCCCTTCGACACCTTTGGCTGGGGCGTGGTGCTGTCAGACCAGACCCTGGGCAATCTGCGCGCTGCCGACCCGGTCAGCGCCCAGTTGATCGGTGACGCCTTCAACCACTGGGACGATGTCGAGGTTTTTTTCAAGGGCCGCTCCGTGCGTTCGGGCGGCCACGGGTTTTGCGGCATAGGTCGCAAACGCCTGCTCAACATCCTGCAAGACCGTTGTCTCGAGCTGGGTGTGGATCTGGTGTTTGAAACCGATGTACAGGACGACCAGACGATGGCCGCCAGGTACCAGGCCGACATCGTGATCGCCGGCGACGGCCTGAACAGCCGTATCCGCAATCGCTACGCCGAGACCTTCAAGCCCGATGTGGACCTGCGCGCCTGCCGATTTGTCTGGCTCGGCACCCACAAGACCTTCGACGCCTTCACCTTTGCGTTCGAGCAGACCGAACACGGCTGGTTTGCAGCGCACGCCTACAAGTTCGACGACAACACCTCGACCTTCATCGTCGAGACGCCCGAGGCGGTCTGGAAGGCCCACGGCCTGGACGCCATGAGCCAGGAAGAAGGCATCGCCTTCTGCGAAAACCTGTTCGCCAAGTACCTCGACGGCAATCCCCTGATGAACAACGCCACCCACGTGCGCGGCTCAGCCATCTGGATACGTTTCCCGCGCGTGGTCTGCGAGCGCTGGGTGCACCACGAAACCATTAACGGCAAAGACGTGCCCATCGTGCTGATGGGCGATGCAGCGCACACCGCGCATTTTTCGATCGGCAGCGGTACCAAGCTGGCGCTGGAAGACGCCATCGAACTCACGCAGTGTTTTGCACAAACCCCCGAACCGGCGAAGGCGCTGGAGACCTATGAAGCGCTGCGCTCGGTGGAAGTGCTGAAGATCCAGAACGCCGCGCGCAATTCGACCGAATGGTTTGAAAACGTGGACCGCTACAGCAGGCTCGACGCTGAACAGTTTTTCTATTCGCTGCTGACGCGTTCGCAGCGCATCAGCCATGAAAACCTGCGCGTGCGTGACGCTTCCTGGCTAGAGGGCTACGAGCAGTGGCTCGCGAAAAGCCCCGGTCAGCCCGCGCCACCGCCGATGTTGCTGCCATTGAAGGTGCGCGACATCACCCTGAAAAACCGCATCGTGGTCTCGCCCATGGCGACCTACAGCGCCATCGACGGCTTGCCCCAGGACTTTCATCTGGTGCACCTGGGCGCGCGCGCGCTGGGCGGCGCAGCCCTGGTGTTTGCCGAAATGACGGCGCCCTGCCCCGAAGGCCGCATCACGCCGGGCTGTCCGGGTTTGTGGAACGAAGCGCAGATGCTGGCCTGGAAGCGGATTGTCGATTTTGCGCACCGCTCCGGCGAAGGTGTGCGCATGGGCATGCAACTCGGCCACAGCGGGCCCAAGGGTTCGACCCAGGTCGGCTGGGAGTCGCCCGATGAGCCGCTGCCCTCGGGCAATTGGCCACTGCTGGCCGCCAGTGCCGTATCGTACGGCCCGACCAACGCGGAGCCCGCTGCGATGACACGGACCGACATGGACCGTATCAAGGCGCAGTTTGTGCAATCGGCGCGGTATGCAGCCCAGGCCGGCTTCGACTGGCTGGAAATACACTGCGCGCACGGCTACCTGCTGTCGAGTTTCATCACCCCGCTGACCAATCTGCGCACCGACACGTACGGCGGCAGCCTGGACAACCGCTGCCGCTACCCACTGGAAGTGTTCGAGGCGGTGCGTGCCGTCTGGCCCGCCCACCTGCCGATGAGCGTGCGCATCTCGGCGCATGACTGGGCACCCGGCGGCAACACCGCCGACGATGCCGTGGCCATTGCGCGCCTGTTCAAGGCGGCCGGCTGTGACTTCATTGACGTGTCTTCCGGCCAGACCACACGCGCGGCCAAACCGGTGTATGGCCGCATGTACCAGACGCCGTTTGCCGACCGCATACGCAACGAGGTCGGCATCCGCACGATTGCTGTCGGCGCCATCTCTGAGGTGGACCATGTCAACAGCATCATCGCGGCTGGCCGCGCTGACCTGTGCGCGATCGCCCGGCCGCACCTGGCCGACCCGGCCTGGACCCTGCATGAGGCGGCCAAGCTGCAGAGCCGGCACGTCGACTGGCCCAAGCCCTACCTCAGCGGCCGGGACCAGCTATACCGCGAACTTTCAAAGCAAAAACAGGCCTGAGCCCATAGCCAGCAAGCGCAAACAGCTATCAAAACAGTAGCAAAGGGAGACCACCATGGACATGGAAGCACGCGGACACCGCGAACACCCCGAGGCGCTGCGCCTGTGGCTGCGGCTGCTGACCTGCACCCAGCTGATCGAAAAGCAGGTGCGCGGGCAACTCCGCGAGCAGTTTGACACCACGCTGCCGCGTTTTGACCTGATGGCCCAGCTTGAACGCAACCCGGACGGCCTGAAGATGAACGAGTTGTCGCGCCGGATGATGGTCACCGGCGGCAATGTCACCGGCATCACCGACCAGCTCGTGACCGAGGGCCTGGTCGAGCGCGTGGACGTCGAAGGTGACCGCCGCGCCTACCGCGTGCGCCTGACCCCGCGCGGCCGCAAAACCTTTGACGACATGGCACGCCAGCACGAGGACTGGATTGTCCAGGCCTTCGGCGGCCTGTCGGCGCGCGAGATCGAGACCCTGCACAAACTGCTGGGCAAGGTCAAGCAACACCAGACCGACATGAATCAGGAAATGGAAAACGCATGAAACATTACATCCGCCCCGCCAACCCGATGCACGCGCAGTTCAATGCGCTGGCCGCCTATGAAGCCCGCCACTTCGCCTACAGCTTCGACGCCGGCGTCGCGACCCTGACGCTGAACCGGCCGGAGCGCAAGAACCCGCTGACCTTCGCGTCTTATGCCGAACTGCGCGACCTGTTCCGCGCCCTCAACAACGCCACCGACGTCAAGGTGATTGTGCTGACCGGCGCCGGCGGCAATTTCTGCTCCGGCGGGGACGTGCACGAGATCATCGGCCCACTGACCACAATGAGCATGCCCGAGTTGCTGGAATTCACGCGCATGACCGGCGACCTGGTCAAGGCCATGCGCCTGTGCCCGCAGCCGATCGTGGCCGCCATCGACGGCATCTGCGCCGGCGCCGGCGCGATGATGGCGCTGGCTGCCGACATGCGCCTGGGCACGGCGCAGGCCAAGACCGCCTTCCTTTTCACGCGGGTGGGCCTGGCCGGCGCCGACATGGGCGCCTGCGCCCTGCTGCCTCGTTTGATCGGCCAGGGACGCGCGTCCGAATTGCTGTTCACCGGCCGCGCCATGACGGCGGCCGAAGGCCTGCAGTGGGGCTTTTTCAGTACGCTGCACGAACCAGCCGAACTGCTGGGCAAGGCGCAGGCGCTGGCTGCCGATCTGGCCGCCGGCCCGACCTTCGCCCACGGCATGACCAAAACCATGCTGCACCAGGAGTGGGCGATGACGCTGGACCAGGCGATCGAAGCAGAAGCGCAGGCGCAGGCCATCTGCATGCAGACCCGGGACTTCACGCGCGCCTACGAAGCCTTTTCCAGCAAGGAAAAGCCGGTATTCCAGGGAGACTGACATGCAGGCCTCCATCGATCACCTCACACTTCCATTTTTTGACGAAGCGCATCGCACATTGGGTCAGGATCTGGCCGCGTGGGCGCCGCTGCAGCAGGTCGATGAAAGTGACGACCGCCGCGCCTGCAGGCAGTGGGTGCGCTTGCTCGGCGACGGCGGCTGGTTGCGTTATTGCGTGCCCGGCAGCGCCGGCGGCGCGCTCGCCAAACTCGACTCGCGCGCACTGGTGATCCTGCGCGAAACCCTGGCCTTTCATTCGCCACTGGCCGACTTCGCATTTGCGATGCAGGGCCTGGGCAGCGGCGCCATCACGCTGGCAGGCACCCCGGCGCAGCAGGCCGCTTACCTGCCGGCAGTGGCGCGCGGCGACAAGATCGCCGCCTTTGCGCTGAGTGAACCTGACGCGGGTTCAGATGCGGGCGCCATGACGACCAGCGCAGATCCTGCGGCAGGCGGCTGGGCCCTCAACGGCAGCAAGACCTGGATCAGCAATGGTGACATCGCCGACTTCTACGTGACCTTCGCCAAGACCGACAGGGCGGCCG
Organism: Polaromonas sp.; assembly: GCF_043778355.1. Lineage (GTDB taxonomy): Bacteria > Pseudomonadota > Gammaproteobacteria > Burkholderiales > Burkholderiaceae_C > Polaromonas. The sequence goes on along the minus strand of NZ_JAYWHI010000005.1, from coordinate 14,696 downwards.
GCACACGCGGCATCACCGCCTTCATCGTCGAAGCCGGAACGCCGGGCCTGGACAGCAGCGAACACATTGCCGTGATGGCGCCGCACCCGCTGGCCACGCTGAAGTTCGCGGATTGCAGACTCGCCAGCGGGGCGCAACTGGGCGTGCTCAACGGCGGCTTCAAGCTCGCGATGCAGACCCTGGACATCTTCCGCGCTTCGGTGGCGGCGGCAGCGCTTGGCATGGCACGCCGTGCCCTGTTCGAGGCCGTGCGATTTTCGCGTGAACGCAAAATGTTCGGCCAGACCCTGGCCGACTTCCAGCTCACCCAGGCCAAAATTGGCGAGATGGCGGCGCTGATCGATGCCGCCGCGCTACTGACCTACCGCGCCGCCTGGTTGCGCGACGACAGCGAGGCGCGCGGCGCCGGCAAACGCATCACCGCCGAAGCAGCGATGGCCAAGATGACGGCGACCGAAAACGCCCAGCGCGTCATCGACATGGCGCTGCAGATGCACGGCGGCCTGGGCGTCAAGGTCGGCACCAAGGTGGAAAGCCTGTACCGCGACATCCGCTCGCTGCGCATCTATGAAGGAGCAACCGAGGTCCAGCAACTGATCATTGGCAAAGCCATGCTGCAATCATGAACCAGCCCACTGCGCCTTCGGTGCAAACCGACCGTTTTGTACACGACCGGCTGCCGCCAGCAGACCAATGGCCGCAGATGCGTTATGAGCTGCCTGAACTGCTGATCAGCGCCCAAGCCAATTTGGTGGATGTGCTGTTTGAGCGCATTGATCGACAGGACCTGTCGGGGCGACCGTTTTTGCGATCCGACAAAATCACGCTCAGTTATACCGATGCGCATGCGCGCATCAAACGCATCGCCCAGGTGCTGACCGAAGACCTGCAACTGCTGCCCGGCAACCGCGTGTTGCTGCGCGGCGGCAACACCATCGGCATGGCCCTGGCCTGGCTCGGTGTCGTCAAAGCCGGCCTGGTGGCGGTGGCCACCATGCCGCTGCTGCGTGCCAAAGAGCTTGGCGAAGTCATCACCAAGTCACAGGCCACCGTGGCGCTTTGTGATGCCGGCCTGCTGGCTGAATTGGAAGCGGCCCAGAAGGTGAACCCGGTGCTGGCGCAGATCGTGCCTTTCAACACCAACGAAGCCGGATCGCTGGCCGTGCTGGCGGCGGCCAAGGACGGGCAGTTCTTGCCCTGCCGGACCTCTGCCGACGACATCGCGATGATGGCCTTCACCTCGGGCACCACCGGCACGCCGAAAGCGCCGGTGCACACCCACCGCGATGTGCTGGCTGCCTGCGAAACCTGGCCACGACACGTGCTCAAGGCAACACCTGACGACATCGTGATGGGCTCGCCACCGCTGGCCTTTACCTTCGGCCTGGGCGGCATGCTGATCTTCCCGTTGTGGGCAGGTGCATCCGTGTATTACCCCGGCATCGCCTACACGCCGGAGGCCATGGTCAAGCTGATCAACGAGGTCGGCGCCACCATTTGCTACACCGCGCCGACCTTCTACCGCCAGATGGCGCCCTTTGCCAAACAACATGGCGTGCCGAGCCTGCGCACCTGCGTCAGCGCTGGTGAGGGTCTTCCGGACGCGACCCGCCAGCTCTGGAAAGAGGCCACCGGTATCGAGATGACCGACGGCATAGGCGCGACCGAAATGTTCCATATCTTCATCTCCGCCGCGCCGGACCAGGTGCGCCGCGGCGCCATCGGCAAGGTGGTGCCCGGTTACACCGCCAAAGTGGTTGACGATTCCGGCGAAGAAGTGCCACGCGGCACCATCGGCAAGCTGGCAGTGATCGGGCCCACCGGCTGCCGCTACCTCGACGACGAGCGCCAGGCCAAGTATGTGAAGAACGGCTGGAACTACCCCGGCGACGCCTTTTTGCAGGACGAGGACGGCTACTTTTTCTACCAGGCCCGCGCCGACGACATGATCATCACTTCGGGTTACAACGTCGGCGGACCGGAAGTTGAAGACGCGCTGCTCAAACATCCGGCGGTGGCCGAATGCGGTGTGATCGGGGTGCCCGACGACGAACGCGGCATGGTGGTCAAGGCGTTTGTGGTGCTCAAGCCGGGCCATGCGCCGGATGCGGCCATGTGCAAGCAGTTACAAGACCACGTCAAGTCCACCCTGGCGCCCTTCAAGTACCCGCGCCAGGTGGCGTTCGTCGCCAGCCTGCCACGCACCGAGACCGGCAAGCTGCAGCGTTTCCGGCTGCGCCAGCCATGAAGTTCTCAGTGCGAAAGCAGATCCGGTTCCACCACTGCGATCCGGCCGGCATTGTTTTTTACCCACAGTATTTTTACCTCCTGCACGAAACGCAGGAAGACTTTCTGGCGCACATCGGCCACCCGGAACATGGACTGATTGCCTCTGGTGTGGGTGTTCCCATCGTGGACCTGAAAACCGAGTTTCGCGGCATGTGCCGATACGGCGATGAGATCGAGATCAGCCTGGGCCTGAGCCGCATCGGCAACGCCAGCATCGGCATGCACTATGAAATTCATAGCTGCTCAGGCCTGCCAGATATGGGCCAGACCCTTAAATTGATCGCAAAAACCGTGGTGGTATGTTCGGAAATACCACACGGCAAGGTGTTGCCCATTCCTGACGGATTGCGCGCCGCGCTGCTGCCTTACCTCGAGACAACCAAGGAAGACAAACCATGATGAAACTGCTGCAACCTGCGGGCTGGGCCGAGCCCAAAGGCTACGCCAACGGGGTGATGGCGCGCGGAGCGATGATTTTTGTGGGCGGCCAGATCGGTTGGAACGCGCAGCAGCAGTTTGGGAGCGATGACTTTATCGCCCAGACGCGGCAGGCGCTGCTGAACATCCGGGCGGTGCTGCAGGCCGGCGGCGCGGGCCCGGAACACATGGTTCGCATGACCTGGTATGTGGTGGACCGCGTCGAATACATTGCCCGCTTGAAAGAGCTGGGTGCAGCCTACCGCGAGGTCATGGGAAAGAATTTTCCAGCCATGACCTGCGTGGAAGTGTCGGCCCTGGTGGAGGACCGGGCACGCATCGAAATTGAAGTGACTGCCGTGCTGCCCGACTGACAGGAAGTCCTCGGTTTCAACGCGTTTGCTCCACAGGCAGTGATCGCCAGGCCCGAAGTGAAAGAGCGAAGCCTGATCGCCCTTTTCTGGCATAAGATGGTTTCTGAATTCGGAAAAATTCCATCTAATTTCCCGGAACACGGGCCACAGCGACAGTTCGGAACGCCATCGGCCCAGATCATTTTGGAGATTCCCGTGACACCATCCCGACCGCTTCCTGTGCACCACCGCTTGACAGGTTGCTCCCATGAATGAATCCGTGAGAGGCTTCCGGCAAACCGCGCCTGAACCCGAATTTGGACTCGCCGAAGCCCAGCGGCGCATGCAGCATCAGCTGATGGCTTCAACCGGCGTGGCCCAGTCGGTTTTCAACCTTGCCAAACAGGAGTTGACCTGGAACACCCGCGCTTACCAGATGTTGGGGGTGAGTCCCGTCGGTGCAACCGTCACGCTGGACTTCGCCATGAGTCTGATTTATCCCGATGATCTCGATTTGCTGATCAGGGCTCGGGAGCAATTGCGCATGAGCCCGGGCGCCATCGAGCTCGACTACCGCGTCGTACGGCCCGATGGTGAATTGCTCGAAATTCACTCGCTGCTGTTTTCTGAAGTGGATAGCCAGGGACGCCCCCTTGTGTTTGTTGAACTGAGCCTGGACGTCACCGAGCGCAAGCGGGTGGAAAATGCGCTGATCCAGTCTGCCAGGCTGTGCCGGGTGCTTGACCATGTATCAACCGACGTCTATTGGGAACAGGCAAGCGACTTCACAGACACCCAACCCGGCCTCATCACACCGGTCCCGGTCGCTACAGACAGCCTTCAACGAAAAATGCGGGTGCTCTACGTTGAAGACAATATGTACAACCTGATGCTGTTCGACGACGTGATGCGGACCCGCGAGGATGTCGAGATGCGCATGGCTCAAAACGGTGCCCAGGGCTTTGAAGTCGCCAGCACCTGGCAGCCAGACGTTCTGGTCCTCGACGGCCGCTTGCCGGATATCCACGGCATTGATCTGCTCAAACGCATGCGTACTATCGCCGGGCTCGAAGAAACGCCGGCGTTCATGTGTTCAGCTGATACCCTGCCCGAGCACAAAATACTTGCCGAACAAGCTGGCTTCACCGGTTACTGGACCAAACCGGTGGATTTTGACAAGGTGTTTGACGAACTCGACCGCGTGGCTGCCAGCAATATTTTGCGCTGAGCCTGCATCTGGTGCCAAGCTGGAGATCAGCTGACGGTCACGCACCACGCGGCGCTGTTCTTCAGCCACCAGCGCGCTTATTGTCCCGCCGCCAGGGGTGCTGCGGAACTTTCCCGAACAATCAGCCAGCGCTCACCGACTTTCGTCCATTGCAAGGTTTTGGTGACAACGTCGCGGTAATTGACGGCGCCATACGTTTGCTTGAATACCATGGTTGCATTCGTGGCGTCCGACGGCGTGACGGTCAGGTCGGCAATCTCCAGGGATATATCGGCCGCACGGCTCAAAGCTGCTTTGCGCTTTTCTTTCCAGATGTCCTGGCTATCGCCCAGAGGGGGCACGAATCCGGGCGCATAAAACCCGAGGTAGGCGTCCACGTCCCGCTTGATCCATGCGGCACGCCAGTTTTGCAGCGCCTGCCTGAGCTCGCTGTAGTTGGCGTCGTTTGACGACGACGTTGATGACGAAGGTGAGGCTGGCAGGACCGGAACGGCTCTGGGGGGTGCCGGCGTCACCACCGGTGCGCTCCTGCCGGCCGGGGTCCTGGGTGTCACCTGCGGGGTGGCCGGGGCAGCAGGTGCCACCGGAGTCGCAGCGTTATCAGCCCTTGGGCCTGCGGCATCGGTGGCAGCCGGGTTCGGGCTCATCACCTCTTGCATGGCGCGCTCTCGTGCATTGAGCAGGGCAGTCTGCTTCTGAAGGTCGGCGGCCCGTCCAAGCAGGGCGGCCTTGTCCACCACATAAACGGTCACGGGTTCGGGAGGGCAACTCTGGGCGGCATCCTCACCTTCGTCCCACTGCGCCAGGCCGGGAACCGGGCCAGTTTCTATCCTGGACAGCTCAAGCGCACTCAACAGGGTGCCAAGTCCGGCATGCGTTCTCACGTACGCGATGTTGAGGTCATGCTCGGCATTGGCCTCGGCGCGTTTGGACTGGTACAGCTCGTTTTCCGTGTCGAGCAAATCCAGCAAGGTGCGCTGTCCGATGTCAAATTGCTGCCGGTAGGCGTTTCTCGCCTTTTCAACGGACACTTTGTTCTGACTGATGTAGATGAGTTGCTCGGTCAGCTTGCGAACATCGTTGTAGGCAATCAGCAAGGTCTGCCGAATGTCGCGGCAAGTCTTGTCACGCAGGTCCCTCGCAACATTGAGCTGCTCGGCAAACTGCCGCTCGCGGGCACGGTCGCTGAAGCCGTTGAAGAGATTCCAGCTCATCACCACTTCCGCCACGTTGGTCTCCGAAGTCCCCGGAATACCGCTGAGGTTACTACCCCGGTCGCGCCGCAGGCGCAGGTCAAAACGCGGCTGGTAAGCGCCCTGCCGGGAAGCCAGCGCAGCATCGGAGGCGCGCACATTCTCAATCGACGCGCGCAAGGCGCCATTGCGCCGTTGGGCCTCTCGCACAGCACTGGTCGCGTCAACCGGAATATTCAGCGTCAACTGCGTCGGCAAGGGCAATGCGGGGGGCGGAACCTGCCCGACAATTCGCTGGAAGCGCGCGGACGCATCGTGCAGATTGGCGGTTTCCGTCAAGAGATTGGCCTCGGCCAGGGCCAGACGCGCACCAATTTGCTCCAGATCGACTGCGCGCGCTATCTTCGCCTTGACCCGGCGTTCTGTCTGCTCAAAGACGGAGCGATGCTGGACAAAATTCTCCTCGGCCAAGGCGACCAGATCGCGAAAACGCAAAACGTCGTAGAAAGCACGCCCAGCCTCCAAAGCCACACTTTCGGAGGTGTCAAAAAACTCAAACAGGCGCACCAGGCGGGCGTGGTCCAGCCGCTTGATTTCATTGCGCGAGGCGAAACCGTCGTACAACACCTGGGTGATGGTCAAGGAGGAGGAGGTTCTGTCGTAGCGCGAGCGGACTGTGGAGTCGTTGCGCCGCTCAGCACCAGCGCCAGCAAGAAGATCAACGCGCGGCAGCAAGGCACCGGCACCAACATCGCGCTCATTGTCAGCCGCCCTGAGCGTGTGCCAACGCGCCAACACTTCCGGATTGTTCAAAACAGCTTTTTGCGCCGCCTCCTTGAGCGTCAGCGGTTTTTCGTCCTGCGCACGCGCAAGCTCGGGCAAGCCCAACATGAATACCCCAGCGGCCATGCCCGCCCAAGCGAACGCCGCCGCACCCCTGAGCCGTCCCTTGAAGTGGTTGTTTCGCGGACGGTGCACCACCGATGTGTTGCCTCTCACCAGATCCTGCTGCGCAATCAATTCGGTCCGGCTCATGCGAACAACCGCTTCGCCGTTACACTGGCAAAAAAAGTAAGTCCACCCAGGCCATTCGTCACCGGAATTTGGGAAATAAGGCGATTAACTGGCTTTTCTTGCATTGCTTGCTCTCACTATCTTTACTGGGGTAAGCAACCACTCCGGCGAAAGTCAATTCAATGTTAGCTCCGGCACATCGAAGATCAAAAATCATTCGAAATCAGGTTAACAAAACACGGTTAGTTACTGTTTTATATAGATATTTTTATACTAACGCAGGCCTTCTCGAAGTGCAATTAATATCCCGTTGAATTTCACTGTTGGGGCAAAAACGACACACTTCAAGCATTTCCACAGGGCAATACTGCTCGTAGTGCTGCTCGTGATCGGGTCAATCAAGGTTGCTGCACTTGATTTTGACCGGATGCAAAACGTCCTTACCCAGCGCTTTGGTGCGCCAGCCGCAGCTGCATTCACCGACTGGCAAAAGCTGCTGCAGCAAGGTGTTGAGCAGCCAGAACCAGCAAAACTCAAGCTCGTCAACGATTTTTTCAACCGCCGCATCAGGTTTCAGGAGGACCTGACGGTATGGGCCAAAAGCGACTACTGGGCGACGCCGATGGAGACCCTGGGACGCGGAGCCGGCGATTGCGAAGACTTTGCCATCGTCAAGTACTTCACCCTTCTACTGCTTGGCATTCCGGACGAAAAGCTGCGGCTGATCTATGTGCAAGCGCGGATTGGTGGTGTCAACAGCAGCGTTACCCAGGCGCACATGGTTCTGGCCTTTTATCCCGTCCCGGATGCCGAGCCGATGATTCTCGACAACCTGATCAACGATCTCAGGCCCGCTTCGCGCCGACCGGATCTCTTGCCTGTTTTCAGCTTCAACAGCCAGGGACTTTGGCAGGGCGCTTCAGGCGCGCGGGGCGCGGGCGGGCCAGGCACGCTGTCGCGATGGCAGGAATTGCTGAACCGGGCGCGTGCCGAAGGTTTTGACTGAGCCTATCCAGAAAACGCTATAAAGAACTGTTCCGAGGGGAATTTTCCATGTCAATGTACCGCCAAATGTGGCTTGCAATCATTCTCAGTACCTTGCTGGCACTGATGGGTGGCTTGCTCGCTTCCACGCTGAACGCGCGAAGTTATCTGTCAGAGCAGCTCAATGCCAAAAATACAGACAATGCAACCGCTTTGGCGTTGGCGTTGAACCAGCAAAATGCCGATGCGGTGATGATCGAGCTGACGGTAGCGGCCTTGTTTGACAGCGGCCACTATGAGTTGATACGGGTTGTGGACCCTCTCGGTCAAACCATCGTGGAGCGTGTTGCACCAGCGAACGGGCAGTTTGTACCTGATTGGTTTATCAAGGCATTGCCCCTGACGGCCACACCCGGCAAGGCACAAATCAGCAATGGATGGAACCAGCTGGGCACCTTGACAGTCGTCAGTACCAGCCGCTTTGCCTACCAGTCCTTGTGGAAAACTGTCCTGCAATTGACGCTGGCGCTGGCGGTTTCCGGTTTCGTCGGCGGTTTCCTGGGCACACTGACGTTGCGGCGGCTGCGAGAACCCTTGCAACGGGTCATCAATCAGGCCAGCGCCATCAGCGAGCGCCGCTTTGTGTCGATCGACCTGCCAGACGTGCCGGAACTCAGACAGCTTGCCTTGGCCATGAACAGCACCGTCGGCCGCCTCAAGGACATGTTCGCAGAGGAAGCGCAGCGGCTGGAGGTCTTGCGAGTCACAGCCAACTACGACCCGCTGACGGGTTTGCCCAATCGAACCTTCTTCCTGGTTCAATTGCTCGACTTGCTCGATAGCGAAGAGGCTGCGGGCGGTCACTTGCTGTTGGTGCGCATTGCAAACTTTTCCGGACTCAATCCCTTGCTTGGCGTGCCGGCCACCAACGAGCTGCTCAAGGCATTGGCCGAGGTTCTGCATCAACAGCAGGTCCAAACCCATGGTGTGGCCGCTCGTATTGGAGACTCCGATTTTGTACTGTTGCTGCCAAGCCCAGCCGATGCACATGAAGCTGCCAACAACCTGATGCGCGCTTTGGCAGAAGCCAGCACCCCGTTCACCGGCTCGGCGCCAGCGGCTCATATCGGAATTGCAAAACTAAAGCGTGGGCAGGATATTGCCAGCTTGCTGGCTCAGGCAGCAAACGCGCTGGCCATTGCCGAGGCCCAGGGCACCAACGCCATCCGGGAAAGCAGTGGCGTCAATGACGGCAATATGGTCAGCAGCGCGGAAGAGACTGCGAAACTGATCGGACGGGCACTGGAGCAAGGTCGAGTGCGGCTGGCATCGGTTCCTGTGCTTGACTTCACCGGAAAGCTGGTGCACCGGGAGTGTCCGCTGGAAGTCATGCTCGACGACGCAGACGAATGGCAGCCGATCAACCGCTTCCTGCAGCTGGCAGAACACTTCCAGCTCACGCCATTGATCGATCTGATCACACTTGATTTAGGGCTGGAAGAGTTGCGCAGCAACCCAAATCTCGCCGGGGTGGCGATCAGCTTGTCTGCCTCCTCCTTGCGCGAGGACGGCTTTCGATCGCGCCTGCTGCAATCGATCAGAAAAAAACCCGCCCTGGCTGGTCGTCTCTGGCTGGAAGTGCCAGAGGCCGATGTGCTGAAACACACGCTTGTTCTCCCAGCTTTTGTGGCAGACGTTCGAAAAGCCGGTGCCCGTATCGGACTGACCCAATTTGGTCGTCACTTCAGCCACTCGGATACATTGCACGACTTTGGACTCGACTTCCTGAAAGTGGACTCCAGCTTCATCCGGGGATTGCAGTACAGCACGGACAATCAAACCTTTCTCAAAGACCTCGCATTTGCCGCGCACAAAATGGATATTCGGGTCTACGGTGAAGGTGTGATTGACCGCGCCGAGCTGGCTGCGCTGGCAGAGATAGGATTTGACGGGGCAACCGGAGCAGCAGTCAAAGAAGCCTCCTGATGCGCTGTTGCCAACGGCGGATGGAGTCAATAACGGAAACGGCCGCCCTGCCTGTTTGATCAGGCAAGCCCTGACAGACGGCGAAAAAGATCCCCGTGACGCATGACCACCCCGACCCCTGGCAGCCTGCTGCGTTGATCTTTTTTTCCATTGCCCCCCATTGACAGGGGGCTCTGGATTGCCTACCACCCTGCGGGCTACAGGACGCTCGCAGGGTTTTATTCAGTACTTTCCTAGTCGGTGTACAGCTTGCCTTTGGTCAGCAGGTCTTGAATGATTTGCTGATCCGTATTCATCGTGCCGATCAAGTCAACCCCTTGCATGACGACCGTCTGAACTTCTTTGGAAGCGCTGTAACCCGATGCGAAATCCCCAGCGCTACTGATGTGCACGATGGTATTTGCACCCGATTTTTCAAAATGCAGGTAATTGGCCAGGTTGCCAACACCTACATCGTGATTTTCCCCGACCAGCAGATCTCGCAGGTCCAGCGCATCACCACCAGAGGCGACAGCAGTTGCGTCAAAGTCCGTGATGGTATCCACGGCCGGCGTACCTTTGGTTCCCGCATCGGCCAACTCCCACTTGAAGACATCCGACACACCTGCGCTGCCGCCAGTCAACAGGTCATTGCCCTTGCCGCCGAGAATCGTGTCTGCACCCAGGCCGCCATTGATGGTGTCGGCACCGGCGCCGCCATAAATAAGGTCGTTGCCGTCGTTCCCATTGAGAACATCGTTACCGTCCTCGCCATACAGTTCGTCATTTCCAGTGCCACCGGAAATGGTGTCATTGCCGATGCCGCCAAACAGGCGATCGTCGTCGGCGCCACCGTCAATGATGTCATCACCCGCATCGCCACGAATCAGGTCGAAGCCGGCACCACCGTTGAGCGTGTCGTTGCCAGCTTGGCCTGACATGTAATCATTGGCAGTGGTGCCCGTAATCGTATTGGCAACCGCGGTTCCCGCGTAATGGTTGGTCATCGCGTGCAGACTCAGCGTCGCAGTCGATGTGTCACCGTCGGTATCGGTCAGCGTGTAACTGATGTCTTCTGGGGCATAAGCTGTCGTTGTACCACCGCCGGTAATGGCACGGAACGCGACACTTTGAACAGTTGCCTGAGCCGCACTGTTCGACTCCACCTCGATTCGTCCAATATTGCTGAAGCTGCTTGGCACAGCAATTGCCCCCTCCGCAAAACTCGAGAACTGCCCAATCAGATTGCCGCTGATGTCATAGACGGTATAGGTCACCGAAGTCACAACGCCGCTATACCCGGTACCACCATCCGCACGGGTGATGGTGGTGCTCGCGCTCAAATTGCTGGCTGTATTGATGTTGATCGTCACATTCTGGACACCGAAAGGATGAGTGGCCGCATTGAAGTTAATGACCAGCGTCTCCAGATCGTCAACCATGCCAGCCGCCTCCCCTCCAGGCACGCCCACACCGGTAGCGGCGAAAGTCAGCGCAGCATGGGCATAGGATGCCGTTCCGGTCAAATTGGCTGTTCGGGTGAACCCGCTAAGCGTGATGCCGTTGCCGCTTGCGTTACCGGAAGAAGTGAAGTTGGTAGTGAGTGCAGCAGACTCAGCGGGAGCCGCAGTCTGCGCTGCAGGCGGCGTATATTTGTAATAGCCCTCCTTGTCAAACACCAACACGTTCGCTGGCTCGGTGGAACTGGTCCAGGTCAGTTTGCCCGCTGAAACCGTGTAAGTCCCGCCAGATACTGTGCCACTGCTGTTGGTCAGCAAGCTGAAGCTGGTGCCTTTGAAAGTCACCGACGAAATACTGGCGCCATCGAGAATCGTGTCTTTGCTGACCGAAGACGACGTGAAGTCGGTGATGATGGCCGTCGCTCCGCCGTCTGTCCCGATGCCATTGATGACGTTGCCCTCGAAGAAAGTCTCTTTGGGCATCAAGGTGTGATAGTCGTCGCGCGCAATCGGCTTGCCATCAACGACCACGATCGTCTGAACAGCATTGGCGGTGTCGCCATCAGAGTCGATCACCTGGAAAGCAATGGTGAACTGATCGCCCTCCACCGCCGCGCCCGCAGTGAAATAAGTGTACTGACCGGTGGAGAAGTCAAAGACCAGCGAGCCTTTGGTGAAGCCACTGCTGCTGCCCAGGCTCACTGTGTTGCCTGTAACAGGGTAGCCCGTCAGGAACGTACTGTTCTGCGTGATCTGATTGGTCCCCTGATCGTAGGTAAAACGCACCGTCTGATCGAGTGTTCCATTGTTGTCACTGTCAAGCTGCACCTCAATGTAGCGGATATAACCGCCGTCGGCGCCAAAGGTCACATTGCTCGCTCCGCCGGCTCCCGCCACATTGCCGCTGAAAGCACTTGGTACCGTAGAAACCAGGGTCTCGTCCAGCTTGTTCAAGTCCGGCACGATGATGGCCACGTCCTTGGCGCCGCTGACATCGGCATCAACACCATGAAGGTTATTTAGATAACTGACATCAGCAATGCCGGTGCCAATGCCCACCGCATAAGATCGAATGTTGTTGGTGGTGGCAAATGCCGTGTAGTTGGAAATAGCAGTGTTGGTGGCTGCGGCACCACTGGTGGGGGCCCCGTCCGACAGGAAGTACGAGAGATTCGTCACCGCCGAAGAAGGCGTACCAAACGCATTTTGCATGGCCGTAATACCAGACACATAGTCGGTTGAGCTGGGCAGCTCTGTACCGGTGATCGCATTGATGGCATTGACCAAGGTGGTCTCGTCGGTGTACGCATTGCCGCTGTTCAACATCAACGATCCATTGGCAAACAGGCCAACCTTGACGGTGACCGAAGGAGACTGGTTGAAGTACTCTTGCACCAGTGCAACCATGCCGGCTTTGGCCATGGCCAGGCGCGTGGTAATAGTCGCATTGCCGCTGGCGTCAACCGAACGAACCTGGCCACCCGCGTTATTTCCGAACATGCTGGCGGAGATATCCAGCATCAACACCAGATTGTAGGAAGGCGAAGCCGCTTCTGAGACCGCAGAAGTCGCATTGGCAGCCAGAGGGGCGTCGTCCTGCACCGAAATAGCCAGGTTTGCGTCACTTGTCTGGCCCGTGCCGCTATCCGTCAACCGGTAACTGAAGGTCCTCGTATCGCTGACGCCCTGGGCGGTAGCACCACTCAAGGTGTAGGTGTATGCGCCTGCCAATTGACCGTTGTACGCCTGCGTGTAAACCGTCAGAGTCCCGAAGCTGTCGGTCACAGTGATGACGCCGTTGACGTCAGGTGTGTAGTTGGTCGCGCCGCTGGTCACCTGGGTGATGCTCGTGGTGCCGGTCAGGCCGACGTCGTTATCGGTCAGGTTGCCTGAGGCAACCACCGCCACCGCATTCGGGGAGGTTCCCGTGCTGAGCGAAGCCTCGGAAACAGTGGCCGTATCTGCTGTTGCGGCTACCGTGGACAAGGTGGTCATGGTCAAGGTGCTGGAAGAAGCGCTTCCATCGGCATCTGTCAGGGTGTAGTTAAAACTGACTTCAGGAATATCCGGAATCGCTGTTACGCCATTCACACGATAAGCAGCGGTTCCAGTTGCTCCGAACACCACATATTGAAATGCTGTCGCAGAGGTAATGGTCAGCGTTGTGTTGTTCACCACCGTCCCGGTGCCAATGTAGGTGCCGTCTGCGGCATAGGTATACCAGGTCGCAGTTTCTCCAGCGCCCAGATTTGTCAACGCGAAAGTCGCGGATTTACTCAACATGTTGAGATTGAGTACCAGGTTTTCGCCTGCCTGCATCTGGTCATTGGCATTGCTGCTTGTTCCAGCCGCCTCAGCGCCGATGCCACCGCCACGGTAGCGAACCAGTCCGGCTTGGGTGGCATCGAGGCTGATCAGGTTCAAGCCCGATGAAGCTGTCGCACCTGTCGTGAAAGGCTGGACGCCGGTACTTTCAAAACCATGGACATTGACACCAGCGGCAACCCAGGCGGCCACCGACGTGGGCGCATTGGCCACACGGTTTCCAAAGGTCGTGTAGGTGTAGTCTCCGTTCTCTTTGATAACCAGGGTACCGGTTCCGGTATTGATGGTCCAGGTGTCGCCGGTTTTGGAACTCGAGAACGCCGTTCCGTTGAAAGTCACGTTGCTGAGCAAAGCACTGTCGGCCCCAAGGGTGTCCGCCGTGGCGCCGCCCGTGCCGGTGATGACATTACCGCCGCCGGAACTATTGCGACCCACAGTGTCGGTATCAGCATTCGCAACCGGTGCAGTATCGGTAATTGTGATGTTGACGGTGGTCCAGGGGGATGTGGCACTTCCATCCGATGCCTTGTAAACAAAGCTATCAATATCAGGCGTTACATCGGAATGGTTTCGCGCTGGTGCCGTGTAGGTGAATGTTCCATTGGTATTCATGACAACCGTACCACCCAACGCGGTGGTGATGGCATTCGACCCATTGACGGGTACCGCTGATGCGCCTGAATTGGTCGCCACCTGCAAAGCTGTCAGCGTTGTTCCCTCTGCGTCTGAATCGTTAGCCAGAATGCTTCCGCGAATAACGGTCGCACCCTCGACCGAGGTATAAGTATCCACATTGCCAACGGGTGTGTCGTTCACCCCATTGACCGTGACAGTCAGGACCTGCGTCGCTGTTGCACCGGCCGCGTCCGTCACCGTCGCCGTGAATACGTCGGTCGGATTCGAGCCTGCTGGCAAGGCATTGACTGCCGCAGCATTCACAACGTAGGTATAAGCTCCCGTTGTCGCGTTGATGGTCAAGGTGCCGTAAGTACCGACCCGAACCGTTCCGCCATTGACACTCCAGGTTTTCGTATCGCCAGTGTCCACGTCAGTAGCGCCGAAGCTGCCCGTAAGGCTCGTGAAGGTGTCGGCCGCCGCCGTATCGGTGACCGTCCCAGTGATCGCACCGGTGGCCACTGGCGCATCATTGGAGCCTTGCACAGTGATCACAAGGGTACTGTTGCTGGTCGCTCCTGCCGTATCAGCCACCGTATACGTGAAAGTCTCCGTCACTGTCTGCGCCGAGGTCCGCAACGCATTCACCGTGGCATTTGCGTTGTTCACGACGTAGCTGTAAGTGCCATCCGCGTTCAATGTCAATGTCCCGTAGGTGCCCACCAGCCCGGTCCCCACTGTACCGCCGGTCAGCGCGGATACGGTCTTGGTGTCTCCGGTGTCCACGTCGGTGTCGTTGGTCAACACGTTGCCGGTGGCGTTGCTGCCCGCTGCCGTGCCGGCTTCGACTGCC
>NZ_JAYWHI010000004.1:0-15119 GCF_043778355.1 Polaromonas sp. | reverse complement strand
GGTAGTTGAGCGATTTCCAGGTGTCGGCGTCAAACTGACCGTTGGCCCACCAGGAAGCGGGGCCTGCGGTGCCTTGTCTGTCGCGTCCGTTCAGGTCGGGCCGGTGGCCTCTTTGGCGCGCATTTTTGCGCCAATGTACTCGCCGTGCGTGACGTGAAGCAGCCCGGCCACCTTGCTGATCAGGTGGTTTTCGTGGGCGTCCAGATGTGCGTCGGCATAGGCCACCTGCCACATGTTTTCAACCACCTGGATTTTCTGTGCATGCGTGAAATGATCGTTCAGGCGGGTGGTAAAGCGGTGGTAATCGTAGTTTGTTTTGGCGGCTTCTCCGGCCAGATCCATCAGCCGCGCCAGTTCGTCATCGGCCAGCACAAATTTTTCGCGCAGCGTGGTCATCACCGCCTGTTGCTCGGCAGGGCCGATGTCCGGGTCGGCGCGCATCACTTCGACCAGCAGAACGGCGGTCGCCAGTTGCAGCGTGTGTTGCTGCGCGTTTGCGGACAGGGACGCGGGGCGAGAGAAAGAGTCGAACAAATCCTTGAGGCTTCGCAGCATGCGTTGGGTTCCTTGCATATGTCAGTCGGGATGGAGCTGGTCATGCAGCACTTTGTTCCCGCCCAGGCGCACAACTCAGGCTTTTCGCAGCAGGCCGTCCAGGCGTGTGTCCCAACTTGCGCCCGGCAGCACGGTAGCCAGCGCCGAGTCAGGCAGGCCAAAGCTGCCGCGCAGAACTTGCGCCAGTACCGCGCGGTAGTCGTGGTGCGCGGGAATGTCGCGCCTGTCGTTGAGGTTGCCCTGCGCCAGACCGGTCCACTGGCCGTGCCAGCGTCCGCCGTGAATGCGGTTGCCGATCACCCACAGCGTGTTGCCGAAACCGTGGTCGGTACCGCGGCTGCCGTTCTCAAAGGCGGTGCGGCCGAACTCGCTCATCACCACGATCACGTCGTCGGGCTCGGAAAAATCCCGGCGCAATTGTGTGATGCCGGTGGCCAGGTTGCCCAGGCGCCCGGCAAGCTGGCCGGTGGCATGGCCCTGGTTGGCATGGGTGTCCCAGCCACCGGCCGACAGGAAGCCGATGCGCAGCCTGCGGTCGTTGCGCATCAGCGTGCCCAGGTGCTGTGCGTCGAGCTGCAGGCCAACCGGGTCGGCGGCGCCGTTGCTGGCGGCCAGCATTTGCGCGTTTTGCGCCTGCGTACCGGGCAGCGCGCCATCGACCCTGGCGGCGGCTTCCGGCATCGCGGCCAAACGTCGGCTCTCCGACGCCATTTTTTCGGTGCTCAGTTCCTGCGCGCTTTGCATGCGGCTGCCCGCGCCCAGGCGGAAAGCCTCGCCGAGTTTATCGTCACCGGCATACAGGTCCAGCAGGGCCTGGCGGGTGGTGTCGTTGGCCAGCACGCCGGTGCGCTGCGCCGCCTGGCCACGCGGGATCAGTTTTACGGCCGCGCGGCCGGCCAGGATGGCCGGGTTGGCTTCACCCACGCCGATCGCAGAAGTGGCGCCGCCGTTGAAGGTCGCGACCTGATTGAGCCAGCCCGGCGCGGCGCTGGTCTTGCCGCTCTGGGCGATCTCCATCTGGTACTGTGCGTCGAAGTGTGAGCGGTTCGGCGTCGGCAGGCCGGCCGCTGGCACAAAGCCCAACACGCCCTGTTGCCACAGCGGCAGCAGGGGCGACAGCGCCGGGTGCAGCGCGAAGGTGTTGTCGAGTTTGAGCGCGGTCAAGGCGCTGCCATCCGGCGCCGCAATCGCGATGTTGGGCCGCAGGCTGTAGTAGTCCGCATCGGCATACGGCACCAGCGCCGAGAGCCCGTCATAGGCACCGCGCAAAAACACCACCACCAGGCGACCGGATTCGGGGCGGGCGCCTGCCGGCGCGGGCTGCGCCCAGATCTGCGGGGCATGGGCGGTGGCCAGTGCGCTGCCTGCCGCGAGAAAAAAACGTCGACGTGAGAAAACGGTGTGCTGCATGGTGTGTCCTTGCGCCGCCTATTTGCGCATGAAGTCGGGGCTGGCCAGTGTGAGGCCGGCGCGTGTCGCCGGCGTTTCACGCGCAATGCGTTCACGGCTGACCGGGCTCAAAAAGGGCTGCAGGTACAGCGGCTCGGCCATGCGCGCGCCCAGCGCCATTGCGTAGTCGGCGCGCCGTGTCAGGGCCTCGGGCGCGAGCCAGGTGGCGGCATCGGTCTTGTAGCCGTCGGGTGTCTGCCAGCCGTGCATCGGCTGGCCGGCCTGGGAAAGAAAGCCCAGCGTGAGCAGGATGTCGCGTCTGTCCTTCACGCCGCCGCCCGCCAACAGGGCCGAGCAGGCAAAGTCCAGTGGGGTTTTGAACAGCGTGTTGCCCTCGCGCCAGAACTCGGGGGAATCGATCAGGGTGCGCATCACGGCGCGGATGTCGCCTTGTGTGCGTGTGAAGGTCGCGGCGAGCCTGTCGGTCAAGGCCTGCGGTGGGTTGTCGGCAACAAAGGTCGAGGCCAGCCGCTGCGCGATACGCTGCGCGGTGGCCGGGTGGCGCGCCAGCATGCGGATCGCTTCCTCGCCCTCGCGCAGGCCGTCGGCCGGGAAGGTGCGGCCCAGCAAGGTCTTGTCGCCCCTGTCGTGCAGGCGCTCGGCAAAACGAAACGCCTCGCCCTGTTGCAGACCGACGGTCCAGCCGGTCAGGATACGCGCCAGCTCACGCACGTCGGTCTGGGTATAAGCCGCGCTGACACCCAGGGTGTGCAGCTCCATCAACTCGCGCGCATAGTTTTCGTTGAGGCCGCGCGCATTGCTCTGCGCCTGATCCAGGTAAAACAGCATCGCCGGATGGCGCGCGCTGGCCAGCAGCATGTCCTCGAACCTGCCCAATGCGTTGGCGCGTATCACGTTGACCGCATAGTGGCCGACGAAGGGCCGCACCGTGCCCTTGCCCACGAACACATTGAGGTGGTTGAACCAGAACTCGGTCATGCGTGCCAGCAGCGGCTGCTCAAGCGCCGGGTCGCTGCAGGCCATCAGCCGCCAGGCAGCTGCGTTTTGCTGCATTTCGCGGCTGAAATTTTCTGTGTTGGCGGGCATGGCCGCAGACGGCGCGCCGTCGACGGTGGCACGCGCCATGCGACGCGCTTGGCGCTCGGCATAAAAATCAGCAGCGAGCTGGTTGGCCGGCTGGTTGAAACCTGCCAGCGCCGCCGGGATGGCGGGCGCACGCTGGCTCGCGTCGAAAGCTACATCAATCTGCTGCAGCGCCCAGGCTTTGGCACCCGTCTGCGCTGCGTCTGCAGTCGAGGCGCTCGGACCATAACCGAGGCGCGAGGTGGCACGCCACGCGCTGGCGGTGCTGGAATCAGTTTCTGCGTGGGTGTGGTTTGCCGCCAGCAGGGCCAGGGCAAGCAGCATCGCGCCTGGCAAAGTGGCTGATGTCGGTGGGCGGTGTGTGTTCATGGGGTCTCCAGCGCCAGAATACCCCTGTCTAACGTCCCAGGGGCACCGGGAGTTGGCAGCTTTACAGAGCTTTACGGCGTGGTGGTTCTGCCTGAGAAGTGGTGGAGAGGAGGAGGATCGAACTCCCGACCTCCGCATTGCGAACGCGGCGCTCTCCCAGCTGAGCTACCCCCCCCCTGCAGCCCCAATCGTAGGCGGCCTGTGAAGCCAGGCCATCCGCATTTTCCCCATGCAAACGGGATCACCGCGTGGCAGGCAACAGTTTTTGCACCAGCGGATGCAGCAATTTTTTGTGGGCTGCGATGGCAAAGAAGTGCTGCTCCACGCCGTCGCAGGGGCCAATGCGCTTGACGCCGTAACGCGTGACCAGTTCCTCGTGCACCAGCTCGGCAGCCGGAAACACGCCCATGCCCGCCGCGCCGAAGGTTTTGAGCAGCGCGTTGTCCTCGAACTCGCCCACCAGATGGGGTGTGATCCCCAGCCGCTCAAACCACTGGTTGATCGGCACCCGCACCGCGCCATGTGTGGTGGGCAGCAGCACCGGCACTTTTTGGAGTGACTGCGGAAAGCCCTTGCGCGCGGCTGCGTGCAGCGACGGAGCGGCGTACCAAGCCAGGGGCGAGGAACCCAGGGAATGGCTGTAGAGCTTGACGTTGGGGTTGGGCGGCGCCGGCCGGTCGGCCAGGATAACGTCGAGCCGATGCAGTGCCAGGTCGCCGAGCAGGTCGTCAAACTCATCTTCATGGCAGACCAGCCTGAGCCTGGGCGCGCGCATGACGGGCTGCATCAAACGCCTGACCACCAGTTTGGGCAGGCCCTCGGAGATGCCGACCGCGAGCCGCACAGCCGGCGCGCTGACCGCATCGCGCACCAGCGCCGGCAGTTGCTCGCCAAGCTGGAAGATCTGCTCGGCCTGGTGCAGCGCCGCCGTGCCTGCGTCGGTCAGTGCCAGACCACGGCCCTTGGGCTTGAGCAGGGCGTAGCCGAGCGAGCGTTCCAGCTCGCGCACCTGCGTGCTCACGGTTTGCACCGCCATGCCCAGACGATCGGCGGCGCGGGTCATGCCGCCCTCCTTGGCAACGACCCAGAAATAATACAAATGGTGGTAGCTGAAGTCTTTGCTCATTGTCAGTTTTATCCGAAAGGTCTCTTCTTTATTGTCTGCTTTTACAGAAGCCCATAACTGCGTATGGTGATGCTTTTCAACTTGATGGAGTGCTTTCCATGCAAATCATTTTTGAATCGCGGGAGCCGTGGCTGGAGCAGTTGCGCGGCCTGGCGGTGCGCCGGGTGCGGCAGGCCACGCGGCACCTGGGCTGGCTGGCGCCGCGCGCACGGGTGCGGGTCTCGGATGTTCAGGGCGCCGAGGGCGGCATCGACAAGCGCTGCGAGGTGGAACTCACGGCCGAAGGTACAGGCTCTGTGGTGGTGACATCGGTCACACGCGACTGGGGTTCTGCGCTGCAAAGTGCACTGGCGCGCGCGGTCCGCGCCTTGCTGCGTAAACTCCAGCCGCCGCGCAACACCCCGCGTGCCATCAGTCGCCGCCGATAAGGCGTCGGCGTATTTTTACTTGTTGACGGAGAACCTTTGATGAAATGTCCCCATTGCCCCGACGCCACCTTGCTGATGTCTGAACGCCAGGGTGTTGAAATTGACTACTGTCCCCAGTGCCGCGGCGTCTGGCTCGATCGCGGCGAACTCGACAAGCTGATCAACCTGTCAGCAGCGCCCCCCGCGTCCGCGCCATCACCCGTCCGGCAAGCGCCGCCAAGCCGCCAGCCCGACTTCGTGGATTCCGATTTTCGCCACCAGCAGCAGCGCGGTTATCCACGCAGGCAGAAATCCTGGCTCAGCGAAATTTTCGATTAACAATCTGACCGACAGCGCCGATGCGGCCCTGCGCCGCACGCATCCGGATACCCATGCATCCGCCAGGTAAATAGCCGGTAAATACACACGGCGCTTACCCCTGCTTCACACCGCCCGTCCACCATGGACTCACTGGATCTCAAGCCTTTGAAAAGCAGCGATTCAGGAGCAGCCACGACGGGTTGCTGGCCCTTCATCCCGAAAGCAGGAGAACCGCATGAAATCGAAACTGTTGACCACTTCCTTGTTGGCATCCGCCTTGTTCGCTGGCCTGGGCATGTCCCCGGCCATGGCGCAACATACCAACACCCCCCATGTGGACCGCGCGCAGCAGGCAATCGGCGCGCGCATCCAGCAGGGCCTCAATTCTGGCCACATCACGCCCTCGGAAGCCCAGGTGCTGTACCGCCGCGACAGTGACATCGCCGCACGCGAGGCTTACTTCAAATCCAACGATCAGGCCACGCCGCAGGAGCGCCAGCAACTGCGCGCAGAACTTGATGCGCTGAGCGCCGAGGTGGAGCGCATGATGGCCAACAATGTGTACAACGCGCCTCGGGCCGTCGGCACGCCCGGTCTGGATAATCAGGAGTACCGCATCAGCCAGCGCATCGACGAGGGTGTTCGCAGCGGCCACATCACGCAGCGTGAAGCACGTCGCCTGCACAACCGGGAGCGTGTGATTGCGCAACACGAGGCCAGTTTCAAAGCCGACGGCAGACTCACGCAGCAGGAGCGCCGCCAGTTGCGCTCTGAACTCAGGGACTTGCTTGATGATGTTGAACGCGCCATGCGCAACGGCCGCGGCCGCGGTTAAGTGGACCTGAGGGGCTGGCGCCCCTGCGTCAGTCCCAGCCGTCGGCCGGTTCCTCGCGCCAGGCTCCCGGTGCCAGGTCGTCCAGAC
This sequence comes from Polaromonas sp., assembly GCF_043778355.1. Taxonomy (GTDB): domain Bacteria; phylum Pseudomonadota; class Gammaproteobacteria; order Burkholderiales; family Burkholderiaceae_C; genus Polaromonas. The sequence continues at coordinate 8,926 of NZ_JAYWHI010000004.1, read as the reverse complement.
TGCAGGGGCCGATGCTGGCGCGTACCAGGCGCAGGGTCGGGAAACCGACGGCGGCGGTCATGCGCCGCACCTGCCGGTTGCGTCCCTCGCGAATCACCAGCTCCACCCAGGTGGTGGGAATCGCCTGGCGCACACGCACCGGCGGGTCGCGCGGCCACAGTGCAGGCGGTGGTGCCATCCGGCGGGCGCGAGCCGGCCGGGTGAGGCCGTCATTGAGCACCACGCCCTCACGCAGCGCGTGCAGCGCGGCTTCATCGGGCAAGCCCTCGACCTGCACCCAGTAGGTTTTTTCCATCTTGAAGCGCGGGTCGCTGATGCGCGCCTGCAGCTTGCCGTCACTGGTCAGCAGCAGCAGGCCTTCGCTGTCAGCGTCAAGCCGGCCCGCCACATACACGTCCGGGATGGTGATGAAGTCTTTGAGTCCGCGCCAGCGCCCCTCGGGCGTGAACTGACTCAGCACGCCGTAGGGCTTGTTGAAAACAATCAGGCGAGGCGCTGGCGCAACAGGCATCAACAGCCCAGCTGATCGGCCAGCGCGAGAAAGTTTTTGGCGTGCCAGGTGTTGGCGGCGTCGGGTGACACGTCCTTTGGGTGGGCGGCGCCAAACTCGGTCGGCCGCTCAATGTAGGCGGTCTGCAAACCGCAATCGCGCGCGGCGGCCAGGTCGTCCTGGTGCGCAGCCACCAGCATCACCTGGGCCGGCTGCAGATCAAACACCCTGGCCACGCCGAGGTAGGTCGCGGGGTCGGGCTTGTAAGCGCGGAAGACCTCGGCTGACAACACGCAGTCCCAGGGCAAGCCGGCGCGTTTGGCCATGTTGGTCAGCAGTCCAATATTGCCGTTGGACAGCGTGCAGATCGTGTAGCGCGACTTCAGCCGGGTGAGGCCGGTCACCACATCAGGCCAGGGGTCCAGGCGGTGCCAGGCCCTGTTCAGATGCTGCCTGTCGGCCTCGCTCAAATCCGCGAGGCCGAACTGGTCCACGATGCTGTCCAGGATGATGCGGTGCAGGTCGTCAATTCGCGTCCAGCCGAGTTCGCCCGACATGACGCGGGCCATCGCCGGCCGGTAACCGGCACGCCAGGCCAAGGCAAAGGCGTCGCCATCCGCTTGCGGACGCAGCGCCTGCACCTCACGCGCGATGCTGCTGTGCCAGTCGACCACGGTGCCGAAAACATCAAAAGCCAGCACGCTGGCGCGAACGGGTGGGGGACTTGAATTCATCGCTGCATTATGCGCAGGCGTGACGGTGTCAATCTTGATGCCGGGGCTAGCGAACGCGCGTCCGCAGGCGCTACACTGGTTTCAACACCGAATGTTTGTCCATGAGGCACTAAGCCACCCACGAAAGAGCCTTCATGAAGTCCAGGGGCTGGAAAGTCTGGTTGACTGGTTTGCGCACCCGTCTGGTGCTGGTGGCGCTGCTCTCGCTGTTGCCCCTGTTGCTGACCGCCTTGTCTCCGGCGCCGCCAACAGCGCTTGTTGTTGCGATGGCGCTGCTTGGCCTGGTGCTTGCCGGATGGGCGGGTGAGGCGCTGGTGTTGGTGCCGATGCGACTTGCGCAGCAACAGGCCGCGCGGGCGCTGGCCAGTACCGAACATGCGCTGCAACAGGCGCTGGGCCGCCTGCGCTCCGCGCAACGCATAGGCCGGATCGGCAACTGGGATTTCGACATCGCCAGCAACCGGGTCTGGTGGTCCGATGAGACTTATGACATTTACGGGGTACCGCGCGGTGCGCCGACCTCGCCCGTGAGCGGCTACGAGGGTGTGCTCGCCCACGTGTTTGCAGACGACCGCGAGGCCTACGAAGCCGCACAGAAACTGTTTTTTTCCGGGCAGGGCAAGCTCGATATTGAGCACCGCATTGTGCGGGCTGACGGCAAGGTGCGCTGGGTGCATGGGCTGGGCGAGTCGGTGCTCGATGAACACGGCCGGCCTGTCACGCTGTCGGGAACCGTGCAGGACATCACTGAACGCAAGCTTGCACGGGACGCCCTCCGCGTCAGCGAGGCGGAGTTTCGCCGGCTGACTGACGCCATTCCGCACATCGTATGGACCATGCACGCAGACGGCCAGCACAGCTGGTTCAACCAGACATGGCTGGACTACACAGGTCTGTGCATGGAGGCGAGTCTGACCCAGGGCTGGAGCGTGCTGTTGCATCCCGACGACGCCGAACGCACCAACACGCTTTGGACCGGCGCGCTGAGTCGCGGCGAGCCCTGCGAGATCGAACACCGCCTGCGCAGGGCTGACGGCGTGTACCGCTGGATGCTGGGTCGCGCGCTTCCGCAAGTCGATGCCGCTGGCCGCCCTGAAAAGTGGCTGGGCACGCTGACCGATATTGACGACCTGAAGCGCGCAACCGAGCTCCTTGAAAAGAACATGTTCATGAACCGCATCGCCGGTCGCATGGCCCGGCTGGGCGGCTGGACCATTGACCTGCCGGAGCGCAAGCTGACCTGGTCGGACGAGAACTGTGCCATCCACGATACCCCGCCGGGCTATCTGCCGACGCTGGAAGAAGGCATCAACTACTTTTTGCCGGAGGACCGGCCCAAGGTGATCCAGCTGGTGCAGGCCTGCGCCGAGCAGGGCACGGCCTACGAATTTGTCCTGCCCAAGATGACCGCCAAAGGGCGGCGTATCTGGGTGCGCTCGCTCGGCGAGGCGGTGCGTGACGCAATGGGCAACATCATCCGGCTGCAGGGCGCTTTCCAGGACATCACCGAACAAAAGGCCGCCGAAGCGCGCACGCTGGCGCTGGAGGCGCGCATGATCTCCACGCTGGAGAGCATCACGGACGGTTTCGCCCTGATGGACGACGACTGGCGTTTTACCTTTCTCAATCGCCAGGCCGAGATCATGTTGCAGCGCCCGCTCGGCCAGTTGCTCGGCAAAAACCTGTGGGAAGAGTTCCCCGACGTTCTCGGCACACCGGTCGAGCGCGGCTACCGGGACGCTGTCGCCCAGCGGCGCACCGCGCGTTTCGAGGCTTTTTACCGGCCACTGCGGACCTGGTTTGTGTTTCACATCTATCCCACGCAGGCGGGAACCGCGGTGTATTTTCAGGACATCACGGCGCGGCGCGAGGAGCAAGCCCAGTTGCATCTGCTGGAAACGGCCGTCTCGCGCCTGAACGACATGGTTGTCATCACCGAAGTGCGCAGCGGCGACGCGGGCAACCCGCGCGTGGTGTTTGTCAACGATGCCTTCGAGCACCTGACCGGCTACAGCCGCGCCGAGGCCATGGACCAGAGCGTGATGCAGCTCTGGGGAGCCACGCGCCAGCAGGCCGAGCTGCAGCGCATACGCGCCGCCATGGACCGCAAGCAGGCGGTACGCACCGAGATTTCGGTCCGCACCCGAAGCGACGCCCTGCTCTGGCTGGAGCTCGACATTGCCCCGATTGCCAGTGCGTCGGGCAAGTTCAAGCACTGGGTGGCGGTGGGGCGCGACATCAGCGAGCGGCGCCAGCAGCAGCAGGAAATCCTCAACCTCAATGGCGAACTGGAGCAGCGGGTGGTGCTGCGCACCGGCCAGCTCGCCGATGTCAACAAGGAGCTGGAGTCGTTTGCCTACTCGGTTTCACACGACCTGCGCTCGCCGCTGAACACCGTGGACGGCTTCAGCCAGTTGCTGCTCAAAAGTGATGCAGCCAATGTCAGCGACAAGGGCAAGCATTACCTCGACCGCATCCGCGCCGGCGTCAAGCAGATGGGCGATTTGATCGAAGGCCTGCTGACCCTGGCGCATCTGTCGCGGGAAGAGATCAAGTCCGAGACTGTGGATCTGTCGCTGCTGGCGCGCGCCATCGAACAGGCGCATCGCGAGCGCGAGCCCTTGCGTCAGGCGCAGTTCCGCATCCAGGAGGGCTTGTACGCCCAAGGCGACCCCCGTTTGCTCGCGGCTGTTCTGCAAAACCTGCTGGGCAATGCGTGGAAGTTCAGTGCCCGGCAGGAAGTCGCCTGCATTGAGGTGGGTTGCGAGCCGGCCGCCGGCGGCGATACCGTCTTTTTTGTGCGTGACAACGGCGCCGGCTTTGACATGGCGTTTGCGCACAAGCTGTTCGGCACCTTCGAGCGGCTGCACTCACCGGGCGACTTTCCGGGCACCGGCATCGGCCTGGCCACGGTCAAACGTGTGATCGACCGGCACGGTGGCCGGATCTGGGCAGACAGCAAACCCGGCGAGGGCGCGACTTTCTACTTCAGCTTGAAGCCTGCCGCACCGGCCGACCGCTGAAGCCGCCCCCGCGGTGTCATGGGCCGGGTGGTGGCGCGGGCGTATGCTGGCGTTCGGCCGGCCGGTCCAGAATCAGCAAGGCAATGCCGCCAAGAATGGCGCAGGAAGACAGCAGCAGCGGCAAGGTGAACGCTTCGCCCAGAAACAACGCGCCGCCCAATGCGGCGATCACCGGAACGCTCAACTGCACCGTGGCGGCATGGGTGGCTTTCAGGGCAGGCAAGGCGTAATACCAGATCGCATAGCCGATGCCCGAGGCGAGCGCCCCCGACAGCATGGCGAGCACCAGCCCGCTGCTGTCCAGGGACAATTGATCAACCATCACCAAGGCCAGCACCAGCGCCATCGGCACCGTGCGCATGAAATTGCCCGCCGTCACCGCCGTCGGATGGCCTGTGTTCGTCGACGGCTGGCGTTTGCCGCGCAGCGAATACACCCCCCAGGCGACCCCCGCGCCCAACATGCACAGCGCGCCCGACAGGCTCGGTGTTGCCAGCCCCGGCAACAACAGGGCCACCAGCCCTGCCAGGGCCACGGCCAGGCCCAGCAGTTGACGCCCCCGCAGACGTTCACCCTGGCTGATGCCATGGAAAATCATCGTGGCCTGGACCGATCCGAACAGCAGCAATGCGCTCGTGGCGGCCGACATGCTGATGTAGGCAAACGAAAAACCCGCCGCGTAAGCAAACAGTGCGCTGGCCGACAGCCAGTCGCCCTTGCCCTGTGCGGCAGGGGTACCGCGCTGCAGCCTAACCAGCAGCCACAACATGCAGGCGCCCGACACCAGCCGGACCGCGGTGAAGCTGGCCGCGTCGATGGCCGTGTGTTTGAGCGCCATCCTGCACAGTAGCGAGTTGCCCGCAAACGCCGCCATGGCCAGGCAGACGCAGACAAGCAGCCGCAAACGGCTCATGGGCAGGGGTGTTTGAATAGGGGGCATGGACGGGGCGGGGCCTGCGGGCGGGGCCCACAGGAGCCTGAATCATGCCTGAAGCCGCGCAGCGGCATGGGCGCGCCAACGCCCGGATGGCGGGCCGGGGAAGGCTGAAGAGAGGGCGTGGGGCGGAAGGTCGGAGGCCGCGGTCAGCGGCCACCCACCTTTCCAGTTGCTATTGTTTTAATAGCTGATGGCGCCTGCCCGATATGGGCTGGAGCCACTTTTACTTATAAAACCGGATTCAGGCGGCTTTGGCGCGGCGCTGGCTGAAGGCTGACGTGCGTTTGGCGCTGACCGTGGTGACGTCGTCACCGGCGATCTTGCCGGCCAGGTCGGCGGTTTTCTGCTCGATCTGTGCAGCCAGCTTGCTCAGCGCCAGGGCGCCGGGCGCCGTGACCTGGGCAATCGTCGACAGGGTGTTGACACCGGTCTTTTCTTCAAACAGGGCGGCGTTGGCAGAAGCGCGCTCTACGCCTGCCTCAGCCACCTTGACGAGCTGGTTCACGACCTGCTGGGCGCCGCTGCTGGTCAGGTTCAAGCCCTTGGTGTAATAAACGCTGAAAGCCAGTTGGGCGGCGCGGGCGTTCTTGGCGGTTTCGGCCGTCAGTTCCGAGCGCGACTCGCGCAGGGCCTTGTTCCAGCGCTGCTCCAGCAGGCTGACCACACGCTCGCCGCCGGCGCGGTAGGCATCGATCACGTTTTTGGCGGTGTTGCCGTAGGTTTCGATCAGGTCGGTGGCCACGGTGGACAGGTTTTTGGCAGTCATGAGGTTTCCTTGAGGTGGGTTGGAAGATGCCTGATCTTCAGGGTTTCTGCTAGTGGCTACAACCTAGCCAGCCCACTTTCTTAGAGGCGCCTGTCCAGAACGTGAAGGGTCTTGAGTTTCGGGTGCGCTACGCTTTTAATAGCGGCTTGCGCTTTCTGGACATGGGCTGGAGGCCTATTTGGCTTCAAATCAGGCCAGAAACAGCGCCGGGTCCACCATGGTGCGGTTCAGCATCACGCCCCAGTGCAGGTGCGGGCCGGTCACGCGGCCGGTTGCGCCCACCGCACCCAGGCGCGCGCCGGTGGCCAGCACATCGCCCGTCTGCACATCCATGGCGCTCAGGTGGCAGACCATGCTGAGCAGCCCGCCGCCGTGGTCAAGCCAGACCGTGCCGCCGTTGAAAAAGTAGTCGCCCACGTCGATGACGCGGCCCGGCAGCGGCGCCACCACTGGCGTTCCGGTGCCGGCCGCGATGTCCATGCCGCTGTGCGGATTGCGCGCCTGGCCGTTGAAGACCCGTCGCAGCCCGAAAGAGCTCGACCTGCGCCCCGGCACCGGCACCCGCATGCGCAGAGAACCCGGCAGCGGTTGGCTGAAGGTCGCCATCACCACTTCCTGGTGCTTACGCTCGCGTTCGTGGCGCGCCAGGTCCTCGGGCGAGAGGTCTACCGTGCGCGGGGAGACTTTGAGGTGTTGTTCGCTGTAGCGTTTGGGCGTGATGGCGTAGGTTAGCGGGCGCAGGCCGTCTTCCGCCGTGCGCACGCTGATGCTGGCTTCGCCCGGCGCGGCTGACAGCGGTATGCCGACGATGGCTGTCCATTCGATCGCGTCGCCGACCACCAGCAACGGCAGCTCGCCCTGGTGGGCGACCGGCCGCGTGGCAGACGAGCCCAGCGACAGCCGCGCCACGCCGCCGGGCACCTGCAGGGCTTGCGGCCAGACAAGAGATGAAGTGGAGGGAGTCGCCGCAAAACCTGCGCCTGGAAGAGCCAGCAGCCCCAGCGCAGCCATCAGCGCCTTGCGGCGCGACAGCTCGGCTGTAGGGAGGGAGGATTGAGCGGAAGAACGCACAGTTCCGATTATTGTTTTTCCCAGACGATTTTGCCGTCGTCGACGTAGTCATCGAACTGGATGCGGGGAATCGCCGTCACGCCGGCCACACCGTCGCCGGCATCCCAGCTCAGGGTGGCGCTGTCCGGTTGCAGCGCCACTTCAATGCGCCCCGGCGGAATCGGGATGGGCGCGCCATCGCCGGGGGTGAAAGTCACGTCACCGGTCACTGTGGCGAATTGGGGCATGGAAATCTCCTTGAGGGTATGTGCGACACCTTCGGCGGTGGTCGGTCGCTTCACCACATTAAGCATGAGCGACGACGTGCCGCGTGTCAGCCAATCGCGCGTTCTCTCCGCAATGCCGTCAGGGTCTTTAGCTGCAGGTTGTGCCGGACGCGCGCCTGAACGACGCCCCTTGGGCCAGCGCCAGGTTGCCCTGGGCCGAGGCAATGCGCAGTTCGTCGCCGCTGGCCTGCAGCACCAGCTCGCCGCTGCTGCCCGCCGGTGTGCGGAGCTCGGCGCCGCTGATGCTGCCGGCCAGCTCCCGCGTGCGGTCGCGCCAGGCCAGCGTGCCGGTGAAGGTCTGGTAGGTTTGCGTCAGCGTGATGCTGGCGCCGCGCAGCAGCCCGCTTGCGCACCACAGGCCGCCCACCTTGGCAGGCACCGTCCACAGATGAATCTTGCTCGACTTCTCGCGGCCCACCGCCTTGTCGGGCACCGGCACAACGGTTGTGCGGTCCGGCTTCCAGTCACCCATGTCCCAGTCGTGCGAGACGATGCGTGTGCCCGGCTTGAGCGCGAGCAGGGCAGGGCGCAACTTCAGGTTGACCTCTGGCAACAAGTACATGGTGATTACCGTGGCCGGCGCCAGGTCGGTGGTGAACAGGTCCTGCACCCGGAACTCGACCTTGTCCGCCACACCGGCGTTGCGCGCATTGGCCTTGCTTTTCTCGACCAGCGATGGGTCGATCTCGACGCCCAGGCCGGTCGCTTCAAACTTCTTCGCCGCCAGGATCACGATGCGCCCATCCCCCGAACCGAGGTCAATCACATGGTCGCCACGCTTGACGCCGGCGCTGCTCAGCATCTCGAGCGTGACGTTGTCAGGGGAGGTGATGAAGGGGACTTCTTCGAGGGGTTGGGCGTGGGCTGTTCCAGCTAACGCCAGCAATCCGATGCAAAACAAACTGACTGCAGCCACGATAGAACAATTCTCTTCTCGGGTAACTTTGTGCTGATTCATTGCCAATTCAGTTTGATAACGTATAGGTGAGCTGGGCGGCTATCCAATAGTCAGCTTCTGCTGTGCAAGCTTAGCTGCGGCAGTGCTTAACATCTCATCTGCGTCCCTGGGTGAGCGAAGTTGGGTAAACGCCTGGACTAAGTCGTCCTTGCATAGCAAGATCACACGAAGCTGGTTCAGGCGAGCCTCATCTACTGCTACTTGCGCTCTGGGTAGTGCACAGACCAAAAATGCGCTGACATCGATGGCTTGTCCATTTGCTTCCAATGCTGTCAGAAGTGCATTTCGTCGGTCAACCAACTTGCCTAGCTTGTTCTGAAAATCAGCAATCTTTAAAGTGCATTCGACCAGCGCAAGCTTTCCTCCCGCAGTTGCAACGATTAAATCAGGCGCTTGAGACTCCACTTGCACTGCTGGTGAAAATCCTAGAAGGAAAAGCAAAGAGGCGATGCCACGTTCAAATCTATCGGGATCAATAGGTTCTAAGACAGAAGTGCGAAGTTGTCTGAGTTCCTTGTCGAAAAGTTGAGTTGCAACATATCGATGATTTACCGCTTTTTCTGGATCTACAAACCACTGACGTCTAGGGAAACTCTGAACAAGTCCACCGATCAGATGTGTTGACCGTTGAGATACACAAAGGAGCAGCAGCGATGGACCAGATCAGTTTCGCGGACGCAG
>NZ_JAYWHI010000003.1:0-15287 GCF_043778355.1 Polaromonas sp. | reverse complement strand
TGAGTTTTGGTGCGCTCAGCGCCAACGCCATCCAGGCCCTGAACGCCGGCGCCAAGCGGGGCGGTTTTGCGCACGATACCGGCGAAGGCTCCATATCGATCCACCACCGCAAGCATGGCGGCGACCTGATCTGGGAAGTGGCCTCGGGCTATTTTGGTTGCCGCAACGACAACGGCTGCTTCAACGCCGAGAAGTTTGCCGCCAACGCACGCGACCCGCAGGTCAAGATGATCGAGCTCAAGCTCAGCCAAGGGGCCAAGCCCGGCCACGGCGGCATGTTGCCCGGCCCCAAAGTCACGCCCGAAATTGCCGAGGCTCGCGGTGTACCGGTGGGGGTGGACTGCATCTCGCCCGCCTCGCACAGCGCCTTCTCCACCCCGGTCGAAATGATGCAATTCATTGCCCGCCTGCGCGAGCTCTCGGGCGGCAAACCCACTGGCTTCAAGCTCTGCATCGGCCACCCCTGGGAGTGGTTTGCCATGGTCAAGGCCATGCTGGAAACCGGCATCACGCCGGACTTCATCGTGGTCGACGGCGCCGAGGGCGGCACCGGTGCGGCGCCGCTGGAGTTCACCGACCATGTGGGCGCACCGGTGCAGGAAGGCCTGCTGCTGGTGCACAACACGCTGCTGGGCGTGGGCCTGCGAGACAGGATCAGCATCGGCTGCGCCGGCAAGGTCATCAGCGCCTTCGACATCACCCGCATGATGGCGCTGGGCGCCGACTGGTGCAACTCGGGCCGTGCCTTCATGTTTGCGCTGGGCTGCATCCAGGCCCAGACCTGCCACACCGGCAACTGCCCGACCGGTGTCACCACGCAGGACCCGGTGCGCCAGCAGGCGCTGGTGGTGCCGGACAAGGCCGAGCGTGTCTGGCGCTACCACCAGAGCACGCTGAAGGCGCTCAAGGAACTGCTGGAGGCCGCTGGCCTGCATCACACTGACGATGTGAGCGCGCACCACATCGTGCGCCGCATCAACGACACCGAGGTGCGCCTGCTCTCCAACCTGGTGATGCGGGTGAAGGAGGGCTCGCTGCTGACCGACCTCGACAGCCAGCACCAGGTCTTCAAGCTTTACTGGCCGCTGGCCAGTGCGCACAGTTTTGCGGTCAGCAAGCCCGGCGACAAGGTGTCGAGCACCGGCGAGCTGGCGCCAGCTGCCGCCTGAACTTCAATTTGCTACGCTTTTGATAGCTGCTTGCGCTTGTGCGCCAAGGGCCAGCAGCCTTTTTTGCATGGAAAGTACGGCCTGGTCCTTGCTCAGCAGCCAGGCCTGGTGGGCGACTGCGAGGTCGATGAAAATCTGGTCGTCAGCATCGCTGCAGGTCACCGGGGCCTTGGCTGCGGCCTCCACAATGCGTGCGTGGCGGTCAAAGGCAGCCAGTACATCGTTCGCCTGCAATTTGTAAAACGCCAGGCGCGGAACAATCTGCGGATAGGCCAGCACGCGTTCGAGTTCGTCACGCATGGGCGATGTACTGATCCAGTCGATCGCGCCGTCCTGCAGCGCCTGCAGCAGCGGCGCGGTGGCCGCATCCCTGAACACAAACAGGTCCAGCACGATGTTGGTGTCCAGCACCACCCGGTCGCCGGTCTGCGGCTGTGTCTCCATGGCGTGTCGCTCAGGACGCAGCAGCAGGTTTTTTCTCACGCGCAGAACCGGCCACCATGTCGAAGCGGAACAGACGGCATTCGATCGGGCCGTTCCACATCGGCACGCGCCGCGATTCCTTCAGGCGCATCTTCTGCGGCAGCTTCATGTCCGGCGTCAGCACATGGGCGGTCCAGCCGGCGTAGTTCTTCTTCCAGTGGCTGGCCAGTTGCGGGAAGAAGTCCGGGGCCTGCTCGCCGCTGTCGGTCAGCGCCTGCTCACGGCTGGGGTTGGCGCCGCGGTCACGCCGCGCCATGTCACCAGATTCATCACGCGTATCACCAGGGTCGCGGGCCAGCGGCTGGCCGAACTCGTCAATCGCTTCGCCTTGAAACTGCGTGACGCGGCGCTGGTCACGCCCCTGCACCGACGGGATGCCGGCGACACCGGCCACATCAATACGCTCGCCATAGGGCGGGTTCACCAGCATCACGCCCGAGGGCGCGGGCGGCATGCGCTGCAGCGCATCACCACCGCGCAGTTGCACCACGTCGGCGACGCCGGCGCGTTCAGCATTGCGCTGCGCAAAATCGACCATGCGGAAAGACACATCACTGCCGAACACTTGCGCGGTCGGCGCGGTGATGGCGGCTTCGGCCTGGTCCAGCAGGCCTTCCCAGACATGCGACTGGAAGGGTACGAACTTTTCAAACGCAAAACGCCGGCCCATGCCGGCGGCGACGTTGCGCGCGATCTGCGCTGCCTCGATCAGGATGGTGCCCGAGCCGCAGCACGGGTCATACAGCGGAACACCTTGTTTGCACAAACCGTTCTCGCCGCTCCAGCCGCTGGCAGCCAGCATGGCGGCGGCCAGGGTTTCCTTGAGCGGCGCGTCGCCCTTGTCCTCGCGCCAGCCACGCTTGAACAGCGGCTCGCCCGAGGTGTCGATGTAGAGCGTCACGGTGTCCGTCGTCAGGTGGGCGTAGATGCGCACATCGGGCCAGCGTGTATCGACATCGGGACGTACATCGTATTTGTCGCGGAAGCGGTCGGCGATCGCGTCCTTGATCTTCAGCGCGGCGAAGTTCAGACTGGTCAGCGGGCTGTGCTGCGCGGTGATCTCGACCTTGAAAGTCTGCTTGGGCGTGAACCAGATCTCCCAGGCCACGGCCGCCGCCGCGTTGTACAGGTCCTGCTCGCTGCGGTAACTGTTGTGCTGCAGCTCGATCAGCACGCGCTGCGCGAGCCGGCTGTGCAGGTTCAGTTGCAGCGCGTCGCGCCAGGAGCCGGACACCTGCACACCGGCGCGCCAGGCCTTGCCGCTGCTGCCGGTGATGTGTTTGACCTCGGCGGCCAGCAGCTCCTCGACGCCGGCGGCGCAGGGTAAAAACAGTTGCAGTTGGTTCATAAAGATTTACGTAGATTGGCCGGCGCAATGCGCAGCGCTTCGCGGTATTTGGCGACGGTGCGGCGCGCGCACTCGATGCCCTGCTCTTTCAGCATCTCGGAGATCTGGTTGTCGCTGAGCGGTTTTTTCAGGCTTTCGGACGCAACGAACTGCTTGATCAGCGCGCGCACTGCGGTGCTCGACGCATTGCCGCCGGTCTCGGTACCGAGCGCGGAGCCGAAGAAATACTTGAGCTCGAAAGTGCCGAAAGGCGTGCTCATGTATTTCGCGGTGGTCACGCGTGAAATCGTCGACTCGTGCAGGCCGAGTTCGTCGGCAATTTCGCGCAGCACCAGCGGGCGCATGGCCAGCTCGCCGTGCGTGAAGAAATTTTTCTGTCGCTCGACAATCGCGCTGCTGACACGCAGGATGGTGTCAAAACGCTGCTGGATGTTCTTGATGAACCAGCGCGCCTCCTGCAGCCGCTGCTGCAGCGCCGCGCCGCCCTGACCCTTGTTCTGTTTGATGGCATTGGCGTAAATGTCGTGCACACGCAGACGCGGCATCACGTCGCTGTTGAGCGAGACCTTGAAGCCGCGGCCCGATTTGACCACCAGCACATCGGGCACCACCAGGTTGCGCTCGACATTGACAAAACGCCGGCCCGGTTTCGGGTCGAGCCGGCCAATCAGCGCGATCGCGCCCTTGATCACCGCATCGGGAAAACCGCAGAGCTGGGACAGCCGTTTGACGTCGCGTTTGGCCAGCAGCTCCATCGGTTGCTGGCACATGGCGATGGCGGCGCGGGTCTCGTCGTTGTTTTTGCAGTCGAGCAACTGCAGCCCCAGGCACTCGGCCAGGTTGCGCGCGCCCACACCGGCTGGCTCCATGTGGTGAAGCAGCTTGAGGGCCACGGCAAATTCATGCTCCACTGCTTCAAGCTGCTCGATGTCGTCGCCGGCCAGGCCGGCGGCCAGCGACGCCAGGCTGTCTTCCAGGTAACCGTCGTCGTTGAGCGACTCGATCAGAAAATGCAGCGCGGCCTTGCCTTCAGGCGACAGGCGCAGCGACAGCGCCTGGCGGTGCAGATGCTCCTGCAGCGACTCCTGGCTGCGCGCCAGTTCGGTCGCATCGACATCGCTGTCGTCGTTGTTGTTGTTCTTGCGCGGCGTGGCGTCACCGCCCCACTCGTTGTCGTCGGGCGCGGTCTCCACGCTGCCGTCGCCTTCCCAGCTTTCCTCCAGCTTGGCTTCGCTGCTCGGCTCGGACTCACTGCTGCTGGAGGGGCCGCTGTCGCCCGTGAGGCTGCTGGACACGTCCGTGGTGGACTCAAACTCGCGTGTCTCCTGGCTGACCGGCGTGTCGGTCTGGCCCAGGCCGAAGTCCTCACGCGGTGCGGCGTCCTCGGAGACTTCCAGAAACGGGTTTTCGTCGAGCATCTGCTCGACCTCCTGGCTCAGCTCCAGCGTCGAGAGCTGCAGCAGCCGTATCGACTGCTGCAACTGCGGCGTCAGTGCCAGGTGCTGCGAGACGCGAAGGGACAAGCCTTGTTTCATAAGGCTTCCAGACGGGACCCGAACTTTTCCAGCGGGGGCCGCGGATCTGGCTTTGCCAGTCCGCAGGCGCCGTCCCCCTGGGGGGAGAGGCGGCTACACGAAGTGAGTCCGCAACAGGGGGGAGCCATGGCCTACATTTTGAAGTGCTCACCGAGGTAGACCCGGCGCACATCGGCGTTGTTGACGATTTCAGACGGCGTGCCGGTGGCCAGCACCTGGCCGTCACTGATGATGAAAGCGTGGTCGCAGATGCCCAGGGTTTCGCGCACGTTGTGGTCGGTGATCAACACGCCGATACCGCGCGATTTGAGGAAACCGATGATGCGCTGGATCTCGATCACCGCGATCGGGTCGATGCCGGCAAACGGTTCGTCGAGCAGGATGAAACGCGGTTGGGTCGCCAGTGCGCGAGCGATCTCGACACGGCGGCGCTCACCGCCAGACAGCGCCGGTGCCGGCGAGTCGCGCAGGTGGTCCACGCGCAAATCCTGCAACAGGGCGTCCAGGCGCCCATTGAGCACATCGGCGGCCAGCGGTTTGCCGGCCTCGTCGGTCTGCAGCTCCAGCACAGCGCGCACATTCTGCTCGACCGTGAGCTTGCGAAAAATCGAGGCTTCCTGCGGCAGGTAACTCAGGCCCAGGCGCGAGCGCTTGTGAATGGGCATGTGTTCGATCGACTCGCCGTCGATGGTGATCTCGCCGGCGTCGGCGCGCACCAGCCCGACGATCATGTAAAACGAGGTGGTCTTGCCGGCGCCGTTGGGGCCCAGCAAGCCCACAACCTCACCTTTCTGAACCGTTAGCGAGACATCCTTGACGACCTTGCGGCTTCCGTAGGATTTTTGCAGGCCGCTGGCAACAAGGCGGCTGACGGGGGCGGTGTCCGGGGGCACATTCATTGAGGCGGGTTTACCTTTTTGTCATCGCCCAGCGTGGTGCTGGGGCGCAGGGTGGGCGTTGGTCCGGACGGCGGCGGCGTGACGGCAGCGCCGGTCTTGTTGCGCGGCGCCAGCAGCGCGCGTATGCGCCCGGAGGGATTGTTGGCGGTGCGGTTCAGGCCGCTGCTGTCGACTGTGAACACATCGGTCGGGTTGTCATAAACAATCAGGCTGCCGGTGGTTTCGTCGGCCAGCGCAGCGCCCACATAACGGCGCAGCACGGCCTGCTTGATGAACTTGACGGTGTCGGCGCGGCTGTCGTATTCGATGCGTTCGCCTTCACCCTCGATGTACTCGTCGACCCCGTCACGCTTCTTGCGGTAAAAGGCCAGCTTGTCAGGCGCGGCATACACAAAGGCAGTCTGATACCCCTCGGGGTCCTGCATCACGTCGACACGCGCGCCGCGGATGATGATGGTGCCTTTGGTGATCACGACGTTGCCGGTGAAAACGCTGGTCTGCTTGAGGTCGTCATAACGCAGCGCATCGGCCTCGGCGTTCATGGGTTTGTCGCGGTCGCCCTTTTCAGCAGCGGCCGGGAAGGCCGCCAGGGCAGCGGCCAGCATCAGTACACGGGCGGGATAGTTCATAAAAGGCACGAATCTTGCTGCTTTGATTGGGTTGACTCATTGTAGCCACGCAGCTCTGCCAAATGACGCGGGAAACAAAAAACCGCCGGCGAGGCGGCGGTTTATGCGTCCATCAACGGGATTCGCATCCCCAAGGGCGCGGGAAAGCCCCTGTTGGCTAACCTTTGCGGGCCTGAATCACCAGGTAGTCGGTCACCTGCAGCGCCCGGTCCATGTTTTTGGCGAGCTCGCCCGAGGTGTAAAACCGCCCGGCCACGCCCAGCGCCGGCACCCCGTCCACCTTGTAGGCATCCTGCAACTGCGTGGCCTTGCGGGCCTTGGTGGCGATGCCGAACGAGTTGTACATTTCCAGGAACTTCACCTTGTTCAGGCCCTGCTTTTCGGCCCAGGCCGCTATCAGCTCGGCGGTATTGAGCAGCTGCTTCTCACCGTGGATGGCCAGAAACACCTTCTTGTGGAGCTCATCGACCTTGTTCATGGCTTCCAGCACGTAATACAGGCGCTGCTGCGGCTCGAAGTCCGGCCGGAAAGACACGGGCACACGCCGCACCACGACATCTTTCGGCGCCTTTTTGATCCACTCTTCCAGCGCCGGCTCGAAGCGGTTGCAGTGCGGGCAGCTGTACCAGAAGAATTCCACCACCTCGATCTTGCCGGACGGGGCTTCCACGGGGGCGGGTTTGTCGAGGACCAGGAAGTCGGTTCCCATGCGCGGTGCCGCCGGCGCCTGGGCCAGGGCCGGGGTGCTCAGGGCGCCCAGGCTGGCGGCGGTGGCCACCGAGGCGGTGGCGATCGAAAATTCACGTCGTTGCATCAATCATTTCTCCGTGTAGTGCTGGATGGTGCGAGAAGGTTGGACACCCTGCCAGCAGAAAGTTCAGCGCTGGACGCGCACCAGGGCGGTTTCGACGCCGTTGCCATCGAGGCGTTCCTTGGCTTTATCAGCATCTTCTTTTTTGTCGAAGGGGCCGAGGCGCACACGGAACACCGTACGACCCGATTGTTCGCGCTCGGTGACCCTGGCTTCCAGGCCCATCAGCGAAATCTTGGCGCGCTGCTGCTCGGCGTCCTCGGGCGTGCGGAAAGCGCCGACCTGCACAAAATAGCTGAACGGGTCGGCACCCGGCGCGGCAGCGGGCGCAGTCGCAGGTGCCGTCATCTTCGCCTTGGCCAGATCACCAATGGGGTCCACCGCCGGTTTGCCGGGTTTGGCCACGGTGGGGTCGGGCACCGGTTTTTGCACAGTGGCTGGTGATGCAGGTTGGGGCGTCACGTCGGTCACCGCACCCGACGTGGCTGCCGGCTTGGCCGGATTTTTGCCATACAGCGGGGCGTTCGGGTTCCAGTTCTGGTTCTTCTTGGCTTCGGCAGCGTCATGGTCCGGGCTGCGCGACTGGCCCTTGTTCATGAAGGGCACCGGCACCTTGGTGATGTAGACGGCCACGGCCAGCGCCGCGCCCAGACCGATCAGCGCGCCAATGATCAACCCCAGCAGGGTGCCGCCGCGTTGTGTGTTCATGCTTCGCCCGGAAGGTGTGTTGGAGAGCTTGCGCACCATGGTCGTCATCATTCCTTACATTTTGCGCGGGGCATCGACGCCCAGCACAGCCAGGCCATTGTGCAACACCTGCGCGGTCGCCGCGACCAGCGCGAGGCGGGCCAGCTTGACCGCTTCCTCATCGACCAGGATACGTTCGGCGTCGTAATAGCTGTGGTAACAGGCGGCAAGTTCGCGCAGGTAAAAGGCCACGTCGTGCGGCGCCAGTCCGGCGGCGGCGTTGGCCAGCATCTCGGGGTAACGCGCGATCAGCAACATCAACGCTTGCGCCTGCGGACTGGTCAGTGCCGACAGGTCCACATTCTTCAGCGTGGTTTCGTCGCCGCCCCAGGCCGCCAGCACCGAGCAGATGCGGGCATGCGCGTACTGCACGTAATACACCGGGTTGTCGTTGTTTTTTGCCACCGCCAGGTCCACGTCGAAGGTGTACTCGGTGTCGGGTTTGCGGCTGAGCAAAAAGAAACGCACCGCGTCCTTGCTGGTCCACTCGATCAGGTCGCGCAGGGTGACGTAGCTGCCCGCGCGTTTGCTGATCTTGACCTCTTCGCCGCACTTGACCACACGCACCATGGTGTGCAGCACATAGTCGGGGTAGCCCTCGGGGATACCGGCGCCAGCGGCCTGCAGCCCGGCCCGCACGCGCGCGATGGTGCCGTGGTGGTCCATGCCCTGGATGTTGATGGCTTTGCTGAAGCCGCGCTCCCACTTGGCCAGGTGGTAGGCGACGTCGGGCACGAAGTAGGTGTAGCCGCCGTCGCTCTTCTTCATCACGCGGTCCTTGTCGTCACCGTAGTCGGTAGACCGTAGCCACAAGGCGCCGTCGAGCTCGTAAGTCTTGCCGGCAGCCTTGAGTTTGGCGACGGCGTCCTCCACCCGGCCCGAGCTGTACAGGCTGGACTCCAGGTAGTAGTTGTCGAACTTGACCGAAAAGGCCTGCAGGTCCAGGTCCTGCTCGCGGCGCAAATAGGCCACCGCAAACTGGCGGATCGCGTCAAGGTCGGTGATGTCGCCCGATGCCGTGAATTCGCGGTCGTCGGACTTGACGGTTTTCTTCGCGATGAAGTCAATCGCGATGTCGGCGATGTAGTCGCCGTTGTAGGCCGGCTCGGGCCAGCCGGCATCACCAGGCTTGAGGCCCTGGGCGCGCGCCTGGGTGCTGGTGGCCAGCGTGTGAATCTGCACACCGGCGTCGTTGTAATAAAACTCGCGGTACACATCCTGGCCCTGGCTGGCGAACAGGTTGCAGATCGCGTCCCCGAGCGCCGCCTGCCGGCCGTGGCCCACGTGCAGCGGGCCGGTCGGGTTGGCCGAGACAAACTCAACCAGCACGCGTTGCCCGGCCTGTTGCGGCTTGACGCCGTAGAGGCCGGCGGCCTGCAGCACCTCGCGCACGGTCTGCTGCTTGGCCTCGGGCTTGAGCCGGAAGTTGATGAAGCCGGGGCCGGCGATCTCGATCGCATCGACCCAACGCTGGTAGACCGGCGTGGCCAGCAACGCGGCCTTCAGGCCATCGGCCACCTGGCGCGGATTGAGCTTGAGCGGCTTGGCCAGTTGCATGGCTGCGGTGGAGGCGAAGTCGCCGTGGGCCGCCACCTTGGGCGACTCAAAAGCTGCCCTCTGGCCGGCGCCAGGAGACAGTTGGTCCAGCTCGGCAGCCAGGGCGGCGAGCAATTCTTGTTTGACGAGGAGCATGGGCTGATTTTACGGGCGCGGGCTGCGGCGGTTCGGCGCGCCGAGACTGCTATGAATTTAATAGCTACTTGCGCTTGTTCGTCATGGGCTGAAGGCCTTTTTTGATCCTAAGCCAGTCCTTGCTGCCAAATCGCCTCACGCCTTGCGCGCACCGCCCCAAAACTCGGGCTGGCTGTAGCTGTGTTTGAGGAAGTCGATCCACAGGCGCACCCGCAGCGGCAAGTGTTTGCGTTGCGGAAACACGGCGTAGATGCCGTTGGGCGGCGCATCAAACTCACTGAGCACCGTCACCAGCTTGCCGGCGGCAATTTCCGCCTCGACTTCCCAGGTGCTGCGCCAGGCAATACCGTAACCGTCCAGACACCAGTCATGCAGCACCTGGCCATCCGAACAGTCGAGCGGACCGCCGGGTTTGAGATGGATGACTTCACCTTCCACCTGAAACGCCCAGCCACGCGTTTGCGAGGCGTCGCTGGAAAGCGTCAAGCAGGCGCATTTGGCCAGGTCGGTCGGGTGTTGCGGTGTGCCGTGGCGCTGAAGGTAGGCCGGTGAAGCCACACACAGGCGCCGGTTGTCGGCCATGCGCACGCTGACCAGCGAGGAATCGGGCATCTCGCCGACGCGCACCGCGCAATCGAAACCTTCACCGGCCACATCCACCACGCGGTCGCTGAGGTTCAGCGAAATCGTCACATCGGCATGCAACTCGCGGAATTTCGGCACCAGCGGCGCCACATGGCGGCGGCCAAAACCGGCCGGCGCGGTGATGCGCAAATGCCCGCTGGCCTTGACGCCGCCGGCCGAGACACTGGCCTCGGCGTTGGCAAAGTCCACCAGCAGGCGCTGGCAGTCTTCCAGAAAAGCACTGCCTTCATGGGTCAGCGACATGCGGCGCGTGGTGCGGACCAGCAGCTTGACCCCGAGACGCTCTTCCAGCGCATCGAGACGGCGGCCCATGATGGCCGGCGCCACGCCTTCGGCCTTGGCGGCGGCGGTCAGGCTGCCGCGCGTGGCCACCGACACAAAAGATTCAAGCTGCTTGAGTTTGTCCATGCGGCCCGATTATGCGCATGAAAGGTGGTAATTGTCTGCAGCAAGGCCTTGATTACGCCATCGTCAATCGGGCGCCACAAGCACGCCCTGGTCGAGCAGACGCTGGATGTCGGCCTGGCTGTAACCCAAACCGGCCAGCAGCTCCCGGCTGTGTTCGCCCAGCACCGGCGGGTTCAGGCGCACGCCGGGACGCTGGCCGTCCAGCGTCAGCGGCAGCAGCGGCACCGTCGTGTCGCGGCCGTCCGGCAGTCGCAGGGGCGCCAGGCCACCAGTCTGCTTCAAATGCGGATCGTCGAACAACTCCTCCGGTCGTGTGATCGGTGCAAACGGCAAGCCCTGGGCTTCGAAAATGCCGCTCAGTTCGCTCGCAGAATGCGACGCCAGCCGTTCACGCAGCAGCGGCAGCAGCCATTCCCGCGCACGCACGCGGTCATTGTTGCTGGCCAGCCGCGTATCGGCCTTCAGGTCGGCAAAACCAAAGGCTTCACAGAACAGCAGCCACTGGGTGTCACTGACCACCGCCAGAAAAACCTGCGCGCCGTCCCGCACGGTGAACACGTCGTAAATACCCCAGGCCGAGATCCGGTCGGGCATGGGCGCGGCCGGCGCGCCGGTCACGGCGAACTGCATCATGTGCTGAGCCACCAGAAACACATTGTTTTCAAACAGCGCGGCCTGCACCTGCTGGCCTCTGCCAGTGGTGGCGCGCGCCGTCAGCGCCGCCATCGCGCCGATGGCACCGAACAAACCACCCATGATGTCGTTGACGCTGCTGCCGGCGCGCAGCGGGTCGCCGGGCCGTCCCGTCATGTAGGCCAGCCCGCCCATCATCTGCACCACCTCGTCGAGCGCGGTGCGGTGGTCGTACGGGCCGGGCAAAAAGCCCTTGTGGCTCACATAAATCAGGCGCGGGTTCAGGCTGGACAGGCTGGCGTAGTCCAGCCCCAGCCCGACCATGGTGGCCGGCTTGAAATTTTCGCTGACGATGTCGGCGGTGGCGACCAGCCGGAGCACCAGCTCGCGCCCCTCAGGCCGCTGCAGGTCCACCGCGATGCTTTTCTTGTTGCGGTTGAACAGCGGGAAAAAACCAGCGCCCGAACCCAGCAGCCGGCGCGTGTTGTCCCCGGCCAGCGGCTCGACCTTGATAACCTCGGCGCCCAGATCGGCCAGCACCATGCCGCAGGTCGGGCCCATCACCATGTGGGTGAATTCGACAACTCGGACACCGGCGAGCGGCAGCGGTGCCGCTTCGGGGGGCTGGACGGGGGGAGGCAAAGGAGGCACGCAAATCCTTGTCGAAAGCCGGGCGGCGAAATGCGCGGCGGAGGCGACAAATTATGCGGCGCTCATCCGCATTAAATTTTGTGCACCCTCACCAATTACATCCTTAAAAGTAATCGATTAACTGATTTTTCCCATATTAATCTTTGTTCGAGTATCAAATACAGTCAAAGGTATGGAAAAACCCAAAGCCGGGCACGCTGTGCCACGGGCTGTTTTATTTGATGCCTACGGCACGCTGTTCGATGTGTACAGCGTGGGTCTGCTTGCGGAACAGTTGTTTCCCGGACAGGGCCAGGCCCTCGGTGTGCTCTGGCGCGACAAACAGATTGAATACACCCGGCTGGTGACCACCAGCAATGGTGGCGAGCACTACCAGCCCTTCTGGGACCTGACCCGCGCCGGCCTGCGTTATGCGTGTAAACGCCTGGGGCTGGACCTGGGCGCCGCCGCCGAAGAGCGGCTGATGAACCAGTACCGCCATCTGTCGGCCTTTCCTGAAACCCGCGAGGTGTTGCAGACGCTGAAGGACCGCGGCATCGTCACGGGCATCCTGTCCAATGGCGACCCCGGCATGCTGGATATTGCGGTGCGCTCCGCCGGGCTGGACGGCCTGCTCGACCATGTGCTCAGCGTGGACGCCATCCGCAAGTACAAAACCCACCCCGACGCTTATGCGCTGGGCCCGCAGGCGACAGGTCTGGCCGCACGACACATCGCCTTTGTCAGCTGCAACAGCTGGGACGCGCTGGGCGCGACCTGGTGTGGCTACCCCACGTTGTGGGTCAACCGGTATGCGCTGCCATTTGAGGAATTGGGCACATTCCCTGCGCGCACCGGCAGCAGCCTGCGCGAGGTGCTCGATTTTTTCCAGCCCGCCTGACCGATTTGATTTTTTACTTTTACTTTTACTTTTCTTTTTATCCGAGGACGCACCATGAGCACAACGACCCCACGCACTTCCCTGCACGGCCTGCAGGTGGCCACGGTTTTGCAAAGCTTCGTCGATGACAAGGTCTTGCCCGGCACCGGCATCAACAGCGCCGACTTCTGGAAGGGCTTCGCCGCCATCGTGAGTGACCTGGCGCCAAAAAACATCGCCTTGCTGGCCGAGCGTGATCGCCTGCAACTCGAACTGGACAACTGGCACAAGGCCAACCCCGGCCCGATCCGCGACATGAAGGCCTACCGCGCCTTTCTGGAAAAAATCGGCTACCTGGTGCCGGCGCCGGCCCAGGTGACAGCCACCGCGACCAATGTTGACGACGAGCTGGCGCTGCAGGCCGGCCCGCAGCTGGTGGTGCCGGTGCTCAACGCGCGTTACGCCCTGAACGCCGCCAATGCGCGCTGGGGCTCGCTCTACGACGCGCTGTATGGCACCGACGTCATTCCCGAAACCGAGGGCCTCGAAAAGGGCAAGGGCTACAACCCGGCACGCGGCGCCAAGGTCATCGCTTACGCCCGCAATGTGCTGGACCAGGCCACGCCCCTGGCCACCGGCTCGCACAAAGACGCCACGCTGTACAGCGTTATCGACGGCAAACTGGTGGTGACGCTCAAGGGCGGCGCCACCACCGGCCTGGCCGACCACGTGCTGTTCGTGGGTTTTCAGGGCGAGGCGGACAAGCCATCGTCCATCCTGCTGCGCCACAACGGCATCCACATCGACATCCGCATCGACCGCAGCACCACCATTGGCAAGGACGATGCCGCCGGCATCAGTGACCTGGTGCTGGAAGCGGCGCTGTCCACCATCATGGACCTGGAAGATTCAGTGGCGGTGGTCGACGCCGACGACAAGGTGATGGCCTATGCCAACTGGCTGGGCATCCTGCAGGGCACACTGACCGAAGAAGTGCAAAAGGGCGGCAAGACCTTCACGCGCGGCCTGAACCCGGACCGCGAGTACACCACCGCCGACGGCCAGCCGCTCACGCTGCATGGCCGCTCACTGATGTTTGTGCGCAATGTCGGCCACCTGATGACGAATCCGGCCATCCTGTACGACGGCGACAAGGAAATTCCCGAAGGCATCCTCGACGCGGTGATCACCGTGGCAATTGCCATGCACGACCTGCAGCGCATCGGCAAGGAAGCCATTGTCAACTCGCGTACCGGCTCGATCTACATCGTCAAGCCGAAGATGCACGGCCCGGCCGAGGCGGCCTTCGCCTCCGAACTGTTTAGCCGCGTCGAGGCGCTGCTGGGCCTGCCGGAGAACACCGTCAAGCTCGGCATCATGGACGAGGAGCGCCGCACCAGCGTCAACCTCAAGGCCTGCATCGCCGAAACCGCGGCCCGCGTGGCTTTCATCAACACCGGCTTTCTGGACCGCACCGGCGATGAGATCCACACCGCCATGCATGCCGGCGCGATGATGCGCAAACCGCTGATGAAAAACACCAACTGGCTGCGCGCCTACGAGATGAGCAACGTCCAGATCGGCCTGGCCTGCGGGCTGCGTGGCCGGGCGCAAATCGGCAAGGGCATGTGGGCCATGCCCGACCTGATGGCCGACATGATGAAGCAGAAAGTCGCCCACCCCCAGGCCGGCGCCAACACCGCCTGGGTACCTTCGCCGACCGCCGCAACACTGCACGCGCTGCACTACCACCAGGTCGATGTGGCGGCCCTGCAAAAAGACATGGAAGTCTTCGTCAACGAGAAAAAGTCGCTGGCGATGGAGGAAAACCTGCTCGACGCCATTCTGCAGATCCCGGTCGCGCTGGTGCCTTTCTGGACCGAGGCCGAGATCCAGGCCGAGCTGGACAACAACGCGCAGGGCATCCTCGGTTATGTGGTGCGCTGGATCGATCAGGGTGTGGGCTGCTCCAAGGTGCCTGACATCCACAACGTCGGCCTGATGGAAGACCGCGCCACGCTGCGTATCTCGAGCCAGCACATGGCCAACTGGCTGCTGCACGGCGTGGTCACCAAAGAGCACATCGTCAAGACCTTCGAGCGCATGGCCGCTGTGGTCGATGGCCAGAACGCCGGCGACCCGCTGTACCAGAAGATGGCCGGCAACTTCACGACCTCTGCGGCCTACAAGGCGGCGCTGGACCTTGTGCTCAAAGGGCTGGAGCAGCCGAGCGGCTACACCGAGCCGCTGCTGCATGCCTGGCGGCTGAAGGTGAAGGCCGGTAGCGCCTGAGCCCACGGGGGTCATGCCGGGCTTGAACCGGCATGGATCGCTGTGTAGCTATCTAATCAATAGCTACTCATCCAGTTGCGATATGGGCTGGAGGGCAATTTGACGCATAAAAATCGACCTTGCGGTCCAGCCCTGGTTGGCTGCACCGCAGCAAAGCGACTGCCCCGTGCGCCGGTCGCTGCCTTGTCCTACATCCAATTCACGATTGACCGCGTACTCTTTACAAGCGGCCAAAAAACGCTCACGCCCTGTGACGGCTTCACAGACCACAACTACATCTTTATCAGGAGTCCTTTCATGAAAAAACTACTCATTGCAGCCGGCGTTGCCGTTCTTCTCAGTGCTTGCGCAGGCGGCATGTCCGGCAACACCATGTCCGGCGGCCCATCGGTCATGGTCGGCGGCGCGGCCATGTTCCCGACCAAGGACATCATTGACAACGCCGTCAATTCCAAAGACCACACCACCCTGGTCGCCGCAGTCAAG
>NZ_JAYWHI010000002.1:0-37941 GCF_043778355.1 Polaromonas sp. | reverse complement strand
ACCGAAACCTTGTCCTGGCCGAGCAACTGCTTGGTTTTTTCAGCGAAAAGCGGCCAGTTGGAGGCCGGGTCCACGATCACGGGCTCGAGTTTTTTGCCCATCACGCCACCCTTGGCATTGATCTCGTCAATCGCCATCAGCACGGTGTCTTTCAACACGGTTTCCGAAATGGCCATGGTGCCCGACAGGCTGTGCAGAATGCCCACCTTGATGGTGCCGCCCGATTGGGCATGGGCTGGCAGGACAGACAGGCCCGCCAGGGCGACGGCGGCGCTGAGCGCCTTGAGGGTAAAACGACGTTGCATGTGTAGCTTCTCCGGGTAGGTGGTCAATCACTTTTCGCTCCGTAAAAGCCGCTCAAGCGGCCTTGACGAAGCGATGAAGTGATTCTGGGGACCGGAGGGCGAACGGGCTATACGCCGGGTGGCGTATGTAGGATGGGGACGACAACACGCAACTCCAAGCCATGAACACTGCGGGTTCCAGCTGCGGGCTGGCGACCCCAGGCCATTCAGTCTGCTATCGAATCAGGAGCTGCCCGCGCCCGTGGTACATGGGCTACATCTGTTTTTCGTTCGCATTTTTCGCTGGAGTGGCAGGCTCGGACGCCAACGCGTGTGGCTGCGCCGCCTCCTCGCGGGCCTTGGAGAACAGGTCCCAGGTCGCCATGAACATGGCCGCAATCACTGGGCCGATCACAAAACCGTTCAGGCCGAAGATCGCCATGCCGCCCAGCGTCGAAATCAGCACCACATAATCAGGTATCTTGGTGTCCTTGCCCACCAGCAGAGGGCGCAGGATGTTGTCGACCAGGCCGATCACCAGCACGCCGAAGGCGATCAACACCAGGCCTTGCGTGATGGCGCCAGTGACCAGAAAATAAATCGCCACCGGGCCCCAGACCAGCGCCGCGCCGACGGCGGGCAGCAGCGAGAGAAACGCCATCAAGGTGCCCCACAGCACCGGGGCGTGGATGCCCAGCATCCAGAAGATCAGGCCGCCGAGCGCGCCCTGCAGCATTGCCACCACCACATTGCCCTTGACGGTGGCGCGAATCACGGTGACGAACTTGCCTGACAGCTCGCGCTTGATGCCGGACTCCAGCGGCACCGCATCGCGGATGCGGCGTGCCAGCGCGCCACCGTCGCGCAGCAGGAAAAACAGGATGTAGAGCATCACGAAAAAACTGACCACGAAGTCAAAGGTGTTCTGCCCGATATTGAGCGCCTGCGTGGCCAGGAACTGGCTGCCCTTAGACAGGCTGGCCGACACCCGCTCCAGGATCACACTGGTGTT
The DNA here is from genome assembly GCF_043778355.1 of Polaromonas sp. Lineage (GTDB taxonomy): Bacteria > Pseudomonadota > Gammaproteobacteria > Burkholderiales > Burkholderiaceae_C > Polaromonas. The sequence continues at coordinate 36,645 of NZ_JAYWHI010000002.1, read as the reverse complement.
GCTCAGGCCGAAGCGGTCCAGCAGGCCGGTGACCCAGGCTGGCAACGCACCGTACACCTGCTGGAAGTACATGCCGACGCTGAACTCGCCCGACTGCATGCGTTGGTACAGCGCCGACGCTTCCTGCACCAGCGAGGCGACGATCAGGCCCAGGGGAAGGATCACGGCCACCAGAATGATGGCCAGCGCGGCCAGCGCAGCCAGCGTGCGCCGGCCCGGCATGGCCCTGAGCAGGCGCGCAAAGAGCGGCATGAACATCAGCGCGAAGATGGCGCCCCAGAACACCGCGCCATAAAACGGCCAGAGCACCCAGACAAAGGCCAGCGATACCAGCAGCAGCAGCAGCAGGAAGAACCGGTTCTCCAGGGAAGACGATCGGGCAATGCTGGATAGTTTCATGATGCGGTGCCTGTACAAAAAAAGGGCCGGAATTCACAGCGATGGTATCGGCAAATCACGCGCACCCACGGTCGCTTTGCCATCCGCTACTGAATTCATAGCTGCTTGCGCATGTCAGTCATGGGCTGGAGGGCGATTTTCCTGAATTTTTGGTTGGCCTTGACCACCGCGCAGATGCGCAGCCGCGCAGAACATCCGCGCTGCCTGCGCAAAGAAATGTGTCGCATCACATGCAGGATGTAAACCGGCGAAACACCCTGCAAAGCCGCTGGCTTCATGGCGCATGCTGGCTTCCAATAGAACGCTGTCTTACCACCGGCCATGACCTCCCATGACTATTCATACAGACTGGCAACGGCCTTCCAAGGCCTGCACGCACGCCGCACGTCCGGCCGATGCATGCACCGACAAAATCATCGCACCCACCCTCTTCGTGCTCGGCACCGCGCTGGCGTTGGCGACTGCGGTCGTACTGTTCGGCGCCAATGTGCAAGCGCAAACGAATCAACCCGCTCCCTCAACGACAACCGTAACCGCAGCCGCACCCGTCGAGTCCAAATACACGGTCGCGCAGATCGCGCAGGCCTTTGGCTTCATTGACGGCAACAAGGACCGAAAGATCAGCCGGGCCGAGGCCGCCGGTTTTCGCGGCGTGGCTCGCCACTTTGACGAGGCTGACGCCAACAAGGATGGCGCGCTGTCACGACAGGAGTTTGAAAACGCATTGAGCAACAACAAAGGCCGCTGAAGCGGAGCCGGTACGTCCGCGCCCCGTCAACGACTGTCAGATCGGTCGAGGTTTGCGCGCGTCCGCCATGCAGGAAAAGTGTGAAAAATTGTTGTAGGACAAGGCCGCGTCAAGGCTGTTCTGACGGGTCTGTGGCCAACGAAACCAGACCCGTCGCGTTATAAAGTGGTCGATAGCCCGACCGGACCGCGTCCGCTGCCCCATTGCAAACTCAACAACCACGAGGTGACACGATGACAACCTATTCCCACTCCCGCTTTTCCACGCTTCCCCTGGTGCTGGTCGCCGCGCTGATGGCCGGATCGGTCTGGGCCGAAAAACCCGAATGGGCTGGCCAGGGCAAAGGCGGCAAACACGAGCAGAAAGAAAATCGCGGCGACAACCGCAACGACAACCGCAGCGGTGGGAACAAAGACGCTGCGGTCCGCGTGGCACCGGCCCAGGTCAGCGTAGGCGGCTACTTCGGCGCGCCGCAACGGGTGGTGGTCCAGGAATACTACGGCCAGCAGTACCGCGCCGGCCGCTGCCCGCCCGGTCTGGCCAAAAAGAACAATGGTTGCCTGCCCCCCGGCCAGGCAAAAAAATGGGCCGTCGGACAGCCGCTGCCCAGCGATGTACGTTTCTACCCGGTGCCGCAGTCGGTGGTGCTGCAACTTGGCGTTCCGCCAGCAGGCCACAAATACGTGCGTGTCGCAGCAGACATTTTGCTGATTGCCGTGGGCACCGGCCTGATCGTCGACGCGATCCAGGATCTGGGCCGCATCTAGCGTCCCAGTGCGACAGGAGGGCCGGCGGCTGGAAACCGACCGCCCTGATGGCTTGAAATTTCCTACGAAGCTATCAAATAAATAGCGGTCTGGGCCCTTATGGCAAGGGGTTCAGCCGTATTTTATGCAGGCTGTGAGACGAAGCGAACAGCTCAGAGCGGCGCCCAGTTTCAGGCCCGACCCTGCGTCAGCACACGCTGCAGGGTCTGCAACAACTGCTCGTTGGAGGTTTGCGCCTTCACCAGCACGGCTGCAGCGCGACTGCGCTGGGCGCGATCCACCTCGGTGGCAGAAAACACCACCACAGGCGGCGACCGGTCCAGCGCTTCGATGTCGGCCAGCAAGTCCCAACCCGAGCCACCGGGCAAGGTCAGGTCCAGCAAAACAAGGTCAAAGCGCTGCTTGAGCAGCCGCTCACGGGCTTCGTCGAGTGTGGCAGCGAACTCGAAGGTGGCAAAGTCCTGCACGATGGCGGCGGTGATACGTTGAATGTCGAGGTCGTCTTCCACATGCAGAATGCGCGGTTTGCCCTCGGCCATGCCGTCGATGGCGCGGCGCAAGCCCCGAATCAGCAGGTTTTCGTCGATAGGCTTGTCCAGCCAGTCGGAGACTGACAGCAATTGGTTATTGAACTGGAGCTGGCCTTCTTCAGCCATGGCGGAAACCACCACAATAGGCAGATCACGCGTGTTTTCCTGGCTGCGCAGGGTGCGAATCAGCGTGATGCCGTCCTGGTCAGGGAGTTTGAGGTCCACCGTCATCGCGGCATAGTTGTTGAGTGCCAGGCAAGCCAGTGCCTGCGCTGCGTTGAAAGCCATGTCGGCGTCAAAGCCGCCCTTGTCCAGCATCATGCAGATCAGGCGGGCAATGTCACGATCATCTTCGCAGACAAGAATGCGGGCACGACTGGTCGCCCGTTCCTGCGGAGCAACTGGCGTGGGCAGGTCCTTCCATTCCGGCAGCTCGAAGAAGAAGGTGGTACCCACATCGGTTTGTGTGTGAAAACCGATGATGCCCTCCATGCGCTCGACGATGGCCCGTGAGATGTTCAGGCCCAGACCGGTGCCGCCCTTTTGCCGCGCATCGGATGAATCAGCCTGGGAGAACTTCTGGAAGATGCGCTTCTGGAATTCCTCCGGAATGCCGGGGCCGCGGTCGCGCACCTCAACCCGAACGCCGATGCCACCGCGCGTCACGTGCACCTCCACCGGGCTGCCTGGTGGTGAAAATTTCATGGCATTGGAAAGCAGGTTGGTCACGACCTGGATCAGGCGGTCGCTGTCGACATGAACCTGCAGTTCATCGTCGGGAAAATGCAGATTCAGGCCCACGTTCTGCGCGGTGCCAAAACCTTCGTTGGCCGCCAGGGCCTGCGTCATTAGCGGCTTGAGCGCCACCACCTGCAAATCCAGGCGCATCTTGCCGGACTCGATTTTTTCGATGTCCAGGATGTCGTTGATCAGGCGGATCAGGCGTTCGCAGTTGCTTTTGGCGATGCCTACCAATGTTTTGACGGCCTCGGGCAACTGGCCCGCCACCCCGCCGGAGATCAATCCCAGCGACCCGCGGATGGATGTCAGCGGCGTGCGCAACTCGTGGCTGACCGTCGAGACAAACTCACTCTTCATGCGATCAATGCGCTTGAGCTCGGTGACATCGCTGGCCAGTGAATAAAACCCGATGACCCGGCCGTCTTCATCGCTATAACGCGGAAAATAATTCACCACATAGTCGCGGTGGTCGCCGCGCGCCGTCACCTGTGTTCGTTCATAGACCACCGGGTAGCCGGACAGGACTTCATCAACACGGGCACGCAGGCTGTCATAAAACCGCTCACCCATGACCTCGCGCATGTGTTTTCCGTCGATTTCTTTATGGGAGAGCCCAAAAGCCTCTTCATAGGCGCGGTTGTGAAAGCGGAAGTGATGCCCGACATCGACGTAGGCGATCAGGGCCGGAACGGTGTCGGTGATCTCGCGCAACTGGGCTTCGCTGGTACGCAGTGCTTCGCTGACGCGGCGCATTTCGGTATTGTCCCGACCCGTTCCGCGGTAGCCGGTGAAGCAACCGGACGCATCGAAAATCGGCACACCGCTGATGCTGACGTAGCGAACCTCCCCATGGCCGTCGAGCCGGGTGACCTCAAAATCTCGGAAAACCTCATGCCGTTCAAGCTGCGCCTTGTGCGCCGCCCAGACATCGTCGCCCATGTTCACGTGGGGCAGTTCCCAGCGCGTCTTGCCAATGGCGCCGTTGCCGCTGAACGCCAGCGTGTGTGCATGTCGCACTTCACCGGAAATCTGTACGAAGCGAAAATGTTCGTCCTGCTCCCAGAACCAGTCCGACGAGAGCTCGGTCAGCGCGCGGAAACGCTCCTCGCTTTCGCGCAGCACGGCCTCGGCATGTTTGCGCTCAGTGATGTCCTGCACCTGCGATATGAACAACAGGGGCCGGCGGTCAGCGTCGCGTACCAGTGAGCAGCTCAAATGGGCCCAGACGATGTGGCCCAATTTGTGGAGATAGCGTTTTTCCCACTGGTAGGTTTCAATCTCGCCGGCCAGCGCTCTTTTGCGCTGATGCACGTCGTAGTCGATATCATCGGGATGGGTGATGTCGTAAACAGTCCGAGACAACATTTCAGCTTCGGAATAGCCCAGCATCTGGCAGAAAGCGCTGTTCACGCGCAGGCGGCGGGAGTCAATCGCCACCAGGGCCATGCCAATCGCTGAATGTTCGAAGGCATTGCTGAACTGCCGGTCACTCAGCGCGAAAGCATCGTTGTCGGTGCTGACCACCTCGCCATGGGCACCCGCACCAAAGCCCCCGCCGCTGTCGGTAAACAGGCGGCTGGAGCGTGGCAACCCGGCCAGCGCAATGCCTGCATCGTCGCCGGGTGCCACCTTGATCTGTTCGCTACCCAGCGTGAAGTAAAACGTGCTGCCCTCGCCAAGCGCCGATTGCGCCCAGACGCGGCCCCCATGACGGGTAATGATGCGCTTGACCGTTGCCAGACCAATGCCACTGCCGGAGAACTCATCGGGAGAATGCAAGCGCTGAAAGGTACCGAACAGCTTGTCCACGTAAGCCATGTCAAAACCCGCCCCGTTGTCGCGAACAAAATAAACCGGCTGCTGATCGGCGCCGGTTTCCTTGCCGATGCTGATGCTGGCAAGCGGGGTTTTGGCGCTGAATTTCCAGGCGTTGGCAATCAGGTTTTCAAGCACCTGCCTCAGCAGTGCGGCATCGGCCCGCACCATCAGTCCAGGCTCGATCGTCACGCTGACGACACGACCGGCATCGCGCTCGGCGTACTGGCGGACCAGTTGGGCCGCCTCCGCGCTGATGTCCACCGGCTCCCAGCGCAGGCTGGTGCGCGACAACTGGGCCAGCGACAGCAGGCCGTCGGTCAACTCACCCATGCGCTGCACTCCCGAGCGTATACGCAGCAGGTAGTGATCGGCTTTTTCGCCGGTGCCGGGCGGCAGTGCTTTTTGCAGCAGCGCGCTGAAACCGTTGATCGAACTCAACGGGGAGCGCAGGTCGTGCGCCACCGAATATGAGAATGCTTCCAGCTCCTGATTGGCTGCCTCCAGCTGGGCGGTACGGCGCAACACCCGGTTTTCCAGGTCCACGTTGAGCCGGACGATTTCCATCTCGGCCTTTTTGCGCTCGCTGATGTCGGTGATGGTGGTGACAAAGCCTGACGGCTTGCCAGGACCGGCAGCGAAAAGCGGCTGAACATTGAGCAGCCCCCACAACACCTTGCCGTCGGGCTTGCGGTAACAGACCACCACGTTGGGCTGGGCCTGACCGGTGCGTAGCGCCACCATATTGGGGTGCTCCTCCTCGGGCATCAGCGAGCCGTCTTCACGGATCATCTCCCAATCGGGCCCCACCACCACCTGCCCCTCCATCTGGGCCAATGTTTTACCGAGAATCCGCTCGGCGCTGGCATTGCAATCGACAATACGACCGTTTGCGTCGCGCAGCACCACCCCTTCGGCCAGCGCGGCCACCACCGTACGAAAACGCGCTTCACTGGCCAGTAGCGCCGCCTCGGTCTGCTTGCGCTCGGTGATGTCAGTGCCGACGCCCCGGTAACCGGAGAATTGTCCATCTTCATTGAAGATGGGCTCACCGCTGATGCAATACACCACGCGCTTGCCTTCCAGGTTCACGCGCTCGTACTCAAAATTACGGAATGTCTCATGCCTTTCAAGCTGCGCACGATGCAGTAACCAGGCCGCCCGGTTGCCCGGTGTATCGTCGATCTCCCAGCGCGTCTTGCCGATGTATTCGGCGACAGCGACCTGGTCTGTCGGACTTCCGGACGCCCTGTTGAAGCGGGCTGCACCACTGGACATTTTGGTGAAGCGATACTCCTCGTCAATTTCCCAGTACCAGTCAGATGACAGGCTGGTCAGGCTGCGAAAGCGCTCCTGGTTGTACCGCAGGCGGGCCTCGTCGGCCAGTCGTCTGGTGATGTCTTCTGCGGTAATCAGGATATGCGTGACAACGCCAGCAGCATTTTTGAGCGGGACCTTGCGCATGTGCACATGCAAGGTGCCGCGGTTTTTGGTGGGGGCGACGCGGTTGGGAAAGTCCTGCATGACGCCGTTGGCAACGAGTTCGAGGTCGTTGGCATACATGCGATCGGCATCCTCCTTTGGCCAGAGATCATGTACCGAGCGACCCACCGCTTCATCACGCGTGATCCCCCACAGCGCCTCGGCGGCCTTGTTCCATGTCACCACCTTGTAGTCGTCCAGAACAGACTTGAGATGGAGTGCAGTTGGAATATTGTCCACAACGTCGTCAAGAAACCGGGCGACCTGGCGCTGGGTCTCTTCCACGCGTTTTCTGGCGCTGATGTCGCGTGCCGTGCCTCGATATCCCGTGAACCGGTTGTCACTGTCGAATTGGGGTACGCCGCTGATTGAAAAGTAACTGGCTGTTCCGTCGGGCAGCGTGCGCATGTACTCAAAGCCACGAAAAGGCTGGCGCGCTTCCAGCGTCGCGCGATGTGCTTCCCACGAACTGCTCAGTGAGGTGATGCCGGGCAGCTCCCATCGGCACTTGCCGATGGCGTCGTTGATCAGTTCCCTGTTGAATGTGCCGTCTCCCAAATCAACGACAAACTCGACAAAGCGGTAGTCGGCATCCTGCTCCCAGTACCAATCGCCGGAAATCTCGGCCAGGCTGCGCAGCGCATTGGCCTTGAGTCGGCTCAGGGCAATTTTCTGTTCGGCCAGTTCGCGCCTGAGGACTTCGTTGGCGCGCGCGAGCTCTAGCGCCTCGGCTTTCAGGCGTTCATGCGCCGCGCCTTCTGCCCGGTCAGGTGTCAATCTAGCCTCCGGCGGTTGCCTGGCTGCATCCAGGGCGGGGACAGCCGCTGGCCAATAGGGGCAGTCAATGGCAAGTCACCATCGGCGGTCGGAGCAAATCGTGTTGTCATGGTCTGCCTGTCCTTCAGTGGGAGGACGCGCGCCTGCTCGCAGCAGGTGTATATGTGTCAGCGCAAGTGTGCGCTATCACCTTTGCCATTGTTATAGGGATAAGTCCTTGTTGTCTGTGGGTGCGGATGCCAGCGCACTGCAGGCCAGGTTCACTGCAGGGGAATCTTGAGCGCGCGGTCAATCGGGACAGAGGCGACGCTGTTTTGCGGTGAACCTTCAATCACCCGGTCCGAATAGGTCAGGTACACCAGCGTGTTTCGAGGAACATCGACCATGCGCACAATGCGTATCTTTTTGAAGATCAGCGAAATACGCTCACTGAAGACTTCTTCCTGCACGGACAGCGGTTTGGCAAAGGACACCGGTCCGACCTGGCGGCAGTCGATGGAGGCCTCCGACCTGTCCTCCGCCAGGCCCACCGCGCCTTTGATGCCGCCGGTCTTGGCGCGCGAGACGTAACAGGTGACACCTTTGACCTTCGGGTCATCGTGCGCGTCAACCACAATTTTGTGGTCCGGTCCGATGAATTTGAACACCGTGTCCACCTCGCCAATGGTCTGGGCGCGAAGCGGCGCAAGCACAGTACAGAGCAAGGCGAGTATCAGGGCGGAGTGGGCGGTCATGTGAATCCTCAAGCGTCAATACCCCACTATAACGACGCGGCGTCCGCGCGCCGCAAACCGCCGACCCGGCCGGACTAGTAGCGCCTCGGATCGTTGGGGCGGCGATCGTCCCGGTTGCGCACACCATCGCCATCGCGGTCGCGGTCGGCGCGGTTGGGCACGCCGTCACGGTCACGGTCGCCTTGATACGGGCCGCCATGGGCCCGGTGCGGCGGGCCGGTATCGTAAGGCACGGCCACGCAACCCGCCAGAGCGCCCGCAGCGACAACCAGCAAGAGGGAAAATTTTTTCATGGGATTCTCCGGTGATGCAGCCAAAACACTGCGGTCCCATTGCAAGGCAACAGCGTGTCTCCCCGGTGTGCCGGGAGGGCACGGCACGTGAAACTGGTTACGGAATGTGCGCCTGTTGGCGACCTGCGCGTGCGCTGGAGGGGAGTAGCATCGCGACTTGTTACTAACGCGTGCCTGCCACCCCAATGAACGACCTGCATCAACTGCTTCTTGCCGCCAGCCTGCTGGCCTCCGCCTCCTGGTTACATGCCGCCGGCCCGCCGCCTGCGTCATTCGGTCATCCTGTCGTGGGCACCTGGAGCTGGGTCACTTTTGGCGGAAGTTGCACCGAGACCTGGCAGTTCCGTCACAACCGGACCATGCTCGGCACCAGCGGCGGAGAAGTCGCGGAAAAAAGCTATGAGATCGCTGCAACGCCCGACGCTGGAGGTTTCTACCGCTTGGTAGAAACCGTGGTGCGCCACAACGATAAACCAGACTGTTCCGGCGCGACCTTGCCGGAGCCGGGTGAACAGACTATTCGCTTCATCCAGTTCAGCCCGCAGGGCGACAAACTGCTGGTTTGCCGAACAGCGGCACTCAGCGCCTGCTTCGGTCCGCTAAAGCGCATACCCTGACGGTTCGAAGGTGCTGAAATGCGCACGGGGGAAAAACAACCGGCGTGATGGCGGAGGAGCTGGGTCGGGTCCGGTTCCTCCAGGGCATCCATGTCGCTGCCAGGCAGCTTCATGACGGTCCAGCGGCAGGGGACCATTGACGGCGGTTTGGCGTGGACCGCAGGTCTGGCGCTGATGGTGATTTACCAAGCCGGGCGGACGCCACAGCGTCCGGATCCGGGCGGCAACCTACCTCAGTCTTGACTGACCGGGGCACCAGCACGACGCCGACGCGTCGTGGCCGGCGGATTTGCCGCGATATCCGTACCGCTGCGCTTGCTAACGTAGTTGCGGTACAACTTGGCAGCCAGGCCGGAGGTGATGGCGAAAACAATCAGTTTGCGTAACATGCGTACGGCTCCTTAAAACACGCCGAACAACATCAGAAGAATGATGACCGTGACGGGGACACCGAGTAGCCAGGCGATGATGGGCATTTGTTTCTCCAAAATTGATTTAAGAAAGCAAAAGATAAATGCACTGCTTCGCACGGGGTGCGGGAGGTGGCCGAAAGCACAGGTAGGGCCACGCCTACACACAGGCGGCGCAGCGAATGCTTGAGGACGCGCAAAACGCGAGCCACACTCTGTCTATTGCTCTGCGGCAACAACCGGTCCTGAAAATAGCCTGTTTCAACAGCATGATGAAAAAACTCTACAAATATTTCTTCCGCGGCTTGATCACTGTGCTTCCGGTGGCGCTCACGCTGTACCTGCTGTACATCTTCCTGGCCTGGACGGAGAAACTCACGCTGTGGGTGCTGAGCCCCATCATCGGCAGCTTTTATATTCCGGGCATGGGGCTGGTGTCCGGCGTGCTGATCATCCTGCTGATCGGTTACCTGGTGTCCAAACCGAAAGTGCGCCAATTGCTGGCCTTTGCCGAACTGCCGTTTACCAACCTGCCGGTGGTCAAAAGCATTTACAGCTCACTCAAAAGTTTTGCCGACTATTTCTCCCCCACTGGCAAACAGGGGGAGCAAAGCGTGGTGATTCTGCGTATGCCCGGTTACGCGATGGAGATCGTGGGCCTGGTGACTCGCCGTGACTTTGCTGATTTGCCCGATGGATTTTTGCCTGGCCAGCGGGTGGCGGTGTACCTGCCCATGGGCTACATGATTGGCGGCTACACCGTGTTTGTACCGCTGGAATGGGTGCAACCGATCAATATGTCGGTTGAAGAAGCCATGCGCTCCTCGTTGATCGCCTGGATGGCGCGGCCACCCGCCGACACGTCGGGTAGCGGTCAGGCACCCTGAGTTTTCTACGGTGTACCGGTACGCCTTGTCTAAGCGAAAAACCGGTCAGCTTGCCTGGCGCGAAGGACCGGGTCCACGGCCGGCAATATGCCGGAAAGTGATCCGGCCCTTGCTGAGGTCGTAAGGCGACAGCTCCAGCGACACCTGGTCGCCGGCGAGGATACGGATGTGGTTCTTGCGCATCTTGCCGGAGGTGTAGGCCACCAGCTTGTGGCCGTTGTCCAGCGTCACGCGAAAACGCGAGTCGGGCAGCACTTCATTGACCAGCCCGTGCATTTCAATCAGTTCTTCTTTGGCCACGATGTAACTCCTTGGAAATTTGAAAAAATGTCAGTGGGGGGCCGCAGGCGCGTCAGGCGCAAGCCGGTACCGAACGTTCGTGGATCCAGCCCAACGCGTGTTCGGTCGCGTAATGCACGGCCGCAGCCGCCGTGTCAAACAGCCCGCTGAAGCGCATCACGCGGTCATGGGTGGCGCTGCCACGCCCTGACCGAATGGACACGGAGGCGGCATATTGGCCCTCGCCCTGGGGCTTGGCCAGCGGCGAGACAAGGTACTTGCCCACCGCGATGTGGTTGTGATCAATCGTCATAAAAGTCTGTGCCGGGTATGTTTCCCGGCTTGATAAAAGGAGAAATAAACGGCTTGCGAGCAAGCCAACAGGTATCCGGTTCTGCCTGCCCGGCCTGGAGGGGCCGGGTGGGTGAGCCTTGAGTGGGCACCGTTGGGAGAAGTGCTCGCTAGGAAAGGGAACAGTGCTGAGAGAGTTCAATGCTGTGAGGGCAATGAAGACACTGTGAATCCGGGCTCTGAGAAGCGCCGCATTTGAGAAGGAAGCCAGAGGAAGGGACTTCGTTGAAAAAGGCTGATGCGTTACCGAAGCGCTTATTGTATCCGCTTGGGCGCTTTCTTGCAGGAACGCGCGGCGCTTGACCGCCTCCCCTGCCGATTGTGGAAAAACCCCTACACAGCCGCGCCGCCGAAACGCCCACACTGAACGCCTATCGCCGTCGCGGATGGCTCAACACAAGGACACTCAGCATGCAAGTTCAAGTCAACACCAACCACAGCATTGAAGGCCGAGAAGCGCTGGAGCGCTGGGCCCAGGCCGAAGTCAGTCAGACCCTGGAACGCTTCAGCCATGAGATCACACGTGTGGAAGTGCACCTGAGCGATGAAAACAGCGGCAAGGCCGGCGCCGCCGACAAACGCTGCCTGATGGAGGCCCGCCTTGCCAATCATGCGCCTGTCGCGGTGACGCACCATGCGCCCGGCATCGACGAAGCTTTCCGCGGCGCCGAGGGCAAACTCAAACGCGCGCTGGACAGCACGCTGGACCGCCTGAAGGACCACCGCGACCGGGATTCGATACGCAAGGATGCCGCGCTGATCCAGCCGGAGTAAAAGGCCACGCGCGCAACGCTATTAAAGTTATAGCGCTTAGCCCTTTCAGGGTATGGGCTGGAGTCCAAAAAGGCTTGAAGTTTTCTGGCGCCCGGCACTCAGGCTTCAAACTGCGGATGCAACTGCCGGATCCGGCTCATGGCCATGCCGGCCGCTGCGGTGCGGGTTTCCACGCCGAGCTTGGCAAACACCCGCTCCAGGTGTTTTTTGACCGTCATCGGGCTGGTGCCCAAGATGTCGCCGATGTCGCGGTTGATCTTGCCCTTGACCACCCAATAGAGCACTTCGGCCTCGCGCGCGGTGAGTTTGAAGCTCAGGCTCATCGCCTGGATCACGGTGTCGTCCGACTCCTCGCGCATGATAATCAGCCAGTCATCGTCGCCAGTCTGCTGGTGCAAGCGGAAGGTCAGTCGCCGCGCCACCGAGGCGGTACTTTCGCAGACCAGGCGCGGCGGCTCAATCTGCCGTTCGGCGTCAGGCAGGTGGCGCCGCAGCCAGGTCAGCACCGCGTCCGGCGTTTGCGGCGCGCTGGTGGCGTAATACCGCTGCAGCAGCTCGCGCGCCAGCGGCGTCTGCCACATCAGTTTGCCGTCACTGACCCGCACCGTGATGGTCGCGTAACCGAAGGCATCAAGGGCGTTACGCGCCTGGCGCTTTTCGCGCGCGCTTTGCAGATGCACGCCGATGCGCGCCAGCACCTCCTTGGGCTTGATCGGTTTGGTCACATAGTCGACGCCGCCCGAAGCGAGCGCTGCCACCAGATACTCGGTCTCGGTCAGCCCAGTCATAAAGATAATGGGGATGTGAGCGGTGCGGGCATCGGCTTTCAGCCGCTTGGCGACCTCGAAGCCGTCCATGCCTGGCATCATCGCGTCAAGCAGCACGATGTCGGGCAGGGCCTGCGCGGCGCGCTGCAGTGCCGCCTCGCCATGCGTGGCGACCAGCACGGTGAAGCCCGACTCGTCGAGGGCATCGTGCAGCACCGACAGGTTGTCGGGCACGTCGTCGACGATCAGCACCACGTCGCTGTTGGCGCGGTCCAGCGTCTGTGCAAGCACGCGGTCATTCATGGCTGCACCTCGCCAAGCTGCTGGCTCATGGTCTCGAACTGGAACTGGCGTGCCAGGCCGCGCATCTCGGCCGCAAAACCGGCGCTTTGTGGCTGGGTTTTTTCGATCTCGTCGAGGGTGTTCATGATGCCGCGAAAATAGCCGAGGTTGACCACCTCGCGCAAGGCATCGAGCTGCGCGGCCGGCGGGTAGATGCGCGGTAGCACCACCGGCGTCGCTGCGGCTGGGGCTTGCGCCGGCGCTTCCAGCCACACCAGTTGCAGACGCCGCTCCAGCCAATCGAGCAGCTCACTGTGGCGCACCGGCTTCAGGATGAAGTCTTCCAGCCGGATGCCGACATCGTTGTCGAGACCCTTATCGAAAGCATTGGCAGAAACAATCGCCAGGTGGATGTCAGAATGCCCGACCGCACGCACGCGGCGCAGGGTTTCCCAGCCGTCGATGCCGGGCATGGCCAGGTCCATCAGGATCACCTCGGGCCGATAACCCGCGGCCAGCAGGTCCAGGCAGTCGTGGCCACTGGCGGCCGTTCGCAGCTCAAAACCCAGCGGCTCGAGCACATTGACCAGCAGCTCACGGTCGGCCTCTTCGTTGTCCACCACCAGCACGCGCCGGCGCGCGCCCGCATAACCGTAACGCGTCTTGTGTACGCGCGATGACGGGACGGGCAGCGCCGCACCGGGCGCGAGTCGCACCTCGGGCAAAAACAGCTTGACGCGAAACACCGATCCGACATCGGGCGTGCTGGCCACCGTGAGTTCGCCGCCCATCAGGTCGGTCAGCATCTTGGCAATCGTCAGCCCCAGGCCGGCACCGGGCGCGGCCGGGCCGGGCGTGGACGCGCGGGTGAAGGGCTCGAAAATGCGCTCGATTTCCTGCGCCGACAGGCCGGGGCCGGTGTCCTCGATCTCGATGCTGGCCATCTCGCGCGCGTATTTCAGGCGCAGATTGATGCCGCCGCGTGCGGTGAACTTGATGGCGTTGCCCAGCAGATTGATCAAAATCTGCCGCACGCGTTTTTCGTCGGCGCGCACCACCACCGGCAGCGTGCCCTCGGACTCAAAATGAAAACCCAGGCCCTTGGCCTGCGCCTCCAACTCGAACATGCCGGTCAGCTCCTGCACGAAGTCGGTGAAGTGCATGGGTTTGACGTTGAGCGTAAGTTTGCCGCTTTCAATACGCGCGATGTCCAGCGTGCCTTCGATCAGCGAGAGCAGGTGTTCACCACCGCGCCTGATCACACCCACGGCCTGCTGCCGGTGCGGCGGGATGGACGTGTCTTCGCCCATCAGTTGCGCATAACCGAGGATGCTGTTGAGCGGCGTGCGCAGCTCGTGGCTGATGGCACTGATGTAGCGGCTTTTCGCCTGATTGGCCAGATCAGCCACCCGTTTGGCCTGCTGCAGCGCCTCGTCGGTCTGGCGGTGCGACTCGATTTCCTTCATCAGCAAATGGGTCTGGCGGTTCGACTCTTCCTGCGCCACCTGCCGGCTTTTGTGCGCCAGCACCAGCCACCAGGCCACCAGACCGGCAATCACCAGCAGCGCCATGTAAGCCTTCAAAAAGCCCGACCGCAGCGCCGATTCGGACGCCACCTCCAGATCGAGCAGCGCGCGCATCTCCTGGTGATACAGCAGACCGAACACGCTGGCCAGCAGCGGCACGATCACCAGCATCAGCAGCAGGAAGTGCCCCAGGCCGGTGTCGAGGTAAGGCCAGATGCGACGCGGCAGCAGCCAGCGCAAAGTGGCCGACCACTGCGCGGAGAGGCTGGCTTGCGGCTTGCACAAATCGCCGCAGCGCGCGTCCAGGGTGCAGCACAGCGAGCAGATGTGGCCCTGGTAGGCGGGGCAATGCGCCATGTCCGGGCCTTCGTAGTCGCGCTCGCAGATCACGCAGCGTTTCAGACCCGCCCATTCCGCCGACGGGCCGCCCCTAGGCGGAATAGCCCCCTCGGGGGGCAGCGAGGACACATCGTGCCGAGCGTGGGGGTCGTCGCTTCTTGCAATGTAGTAACGCCCTTTCGTCGCCCAGGCGATCAGCGGCGAGGTGACAAAAGCCGTACCCAGCGCAATCAGCGCCGAAAAAGCCTGTGCCAGCGGCCCGAACAAGCCCAGATGCGCAGCCACCGAGAGTACCGAGGCCAGTGCCATCGCGCCGACGCCGACCGGGTTGATGTCGTAAAGATGCGCGCGCTTGAACTCGATGCCTTTGGGCGACAGGCCCAGCGGCTTGTTAATGACCAGGTCGGCCACCACCGCCATCATCCAGGCAATCGCGATGTTGGAATACAGGCCCAGCACGTCGCCGAGGGCCTGGAACACGTCCATCTCCATCAACATGAAGGCAATCAGGGTGTTGAACACCACCCAGACCACGCGTCCCGGATGGCTGTGCGTCAGGCGCGAGAAGAAGTTGGACCAGGCCAGCGAGCCGGCATAGGCATTGGTGACATTGATCTTGAGCTGGGAGATCACCACAAACAGCGCGGTGGCGGCCACGGCCCAGCCGTAGTGCGGAAACACGTACTCATAGGCCGCCAGGTACATCTGGTTCGGGTCCACCGCGCGGTCCAGCGGCACCATGTGCTGGATCGCCAGGTAGGCCAGAAAAGCGCCGCCCAGCATCTTGACCACCCCCAGCAGCACCCAGCCCGGACCACCGGCCAGCACCCCGGCCCACCAGCGGCGGCTTGTCGCTGCGGTGCGGGCCGGCATGAAGCGCAGGTAATCGGCCTGCTCGCCCATCTGGGTGATCAGGGCAATACCCACCGTCAAGGCAGCACAAAACAAGTGCAAGTCGAATCCTGAAGTGGCGCCTTTTTCACCTTTGTAGTGCGTTATTCCTGCAAAAGCGCCGGGGTCTCGCACCAAAACATAGATAAAAGGCACCACGAGCATGATCAGCCACAGCGGCTGCGTCCAGATCTGCAAGCGGCTGATGACCGACACGCCGTAGGTCACCAGCGGAATCACCACCAGCGCGCAGATCAGGTAGCCCCAGCTCGGGGGAATGCCCAGCGCCAGCTCCAGCGCATAGGCCATGACAGCGGCTTCGAGCGCAAAAAAGATGAAGGTGAAGGAGGCGTAGATCAGCGAGGTCAAGGTGGAGCCGATGTAGCCGAAGCCGGCGCCGCGCGTCAGCAAGTCCATGTCCACGCCGTAACGCGCGGCATAAATGCTGATCGGCAGGCCCGCCATGAAGATGATCAGCCCGGTGGCAACGATGGCCCAGAAGGCGTTGGTAAAACCATACTGCACCAGCAGGGTAGCGCCTACCGCTTCCAGGATCAAAAACGAAGCCGCGCCGAAGGCGGTGTTGGCAACGCGCCACTCGGACCATTTGCGAAAACGCTGCGGCGTGAAACGCAGCGCGTAGTCTTCCATGGTTTCGCTGGCGACCCAGCTGTTGTAGTCGCGCCTGACCTTGATGATGCGCTGGACCGGCGCTTCGGGCTCGGCCTGGGCCAGCGGCGCGGGAGCCCACGGGGGCACAGCCTGTGCAGGCAGGGGCAGCGGTGCGGCCGGGGTGTCCATGGGTGGGGGTGTCAATACGTCATCAGGCGGATCTGCTTAAGTGCAGATTCCATGCCACAGAGGGCCGCACACGCCATTGCTGTGGCACCATTCTTGCACCCAGGCACACGCAAACCTGCCGCAGCCTCCCCCGGAGAGACCATGGAATTGACCCCCAGAGAAAAAGACAAGCTGCTGATCTTCACGGCCGCTTTGCTGGCCGAACGCCGCCAGGCCAGGGGCCTGAAACTGAACTACCCCGAAGCCGTCGCACTGATCAGCGCCGCCGTGATGGAAGGCGCGCGCGACGGCAAAACCGTGGCCCAGCTCATGAGCGAAGGCCGGACCATCCTCACGCGCGCCGACGTGATGGACGGCATCCCCGAGCTGATTCCCGACATCCAGGTCGAAGCCACCTTCCCCGACGGTACCAAGCTGGTCACCGTGCACCAGCCGATTGTTTGATCCTCCAACCGACCTTGCCAAAGATCCCCATGACGCCTAAATTTGCTCCTAAACTCATAGCTTCTTACGCAATATCGACGTGGGCTACAGCCGTATTTGGCCATGAAGGCCACGCGATGACGGGGGCCCATTGGCACGCCACCGACGTGTTGGGCTTTGTAGCTGTGGCAGCAGGGCTGGCAGTGGCCATCTGGCTGTCGCGCCGCAAGTGAGGCAGGCATGATCCCCGGCGAACTGCTCACCGATGGCCCCGACCATGAACTCAACACTGGGCGCCGCACCCTGACCGTGGTGGTGCAGAACAGCGCCGACCGGCCGATTCAGGTCGGCTCGCACTACCACTTTGCCGAAACCAACGGCGCCCTCACCTTCGACCGCGCTGCGGCGCAGGGCATGCGCCTGAACATCGCCTCCGGCACGGCCGTGCGTTTCGAGCCGGGCCAGCAACGCACGGTGGAGCTGGTGGACTTCGCCGGAGAACGGAAAATTTACGGTTTTCGCGGCTTGGTGAACGGCGCAATCTAAACGCGCTTTGGAGTGCCGACACGCAGCAAGAATTTGGCGCTGTCATTGCGGGCTTGACCCGCAATCCATGGATCCCGGATCAAGTCCGGGATGACAGATATCTTTGGATCAGGAAAGAGACGACGCATGGCAACGATTGGCAGACGCGCTTACGCAGAAATGTTCGGACCCACCGTGGGCGACCGCCTGCGCCTGTCCGACACCGAACTGATGGTCGAGGTCGAGGCCGACTACACGCTGCGTGCCGGCAGCTACGGCGAAGAAGTGAAGTTCGGCGGCGGCAAAACCATTCGTGACGGCATGGCGCAGTCTCAAAAAACGCGGGCTGAAGGTGCGATGGACTGCGTCATGACCAACGCGCTGATCATCGACCACTGGGGCATCGTCAAGGCCGACATCGGCCTCAAGGGCGGACGCATTGCGGCCATCGGCAAGGCCGGCAACCCCGATACCCAGCCGGGCGTGGACATGATCATTGGTCCCGGCACCGAGATCATCAGTTGCGAGGGCATGATCGTCACCGCTGGCGGCATCGACTCCCACATCCACTTCATCTGCCCACAGCAGATCGAGGAAGCGCTGACCTCGGGCGTGACCACCATGCTGGGCGGCGGCACCGGTCCGGCCACCGGCACCTTCGCCACCACCTGCACCCCGGGCCCCTGGAACATCGAACGCATGCTGCAGGCTGCCGACGCCTTCCCGATGAACCTGGGTTTTCTCGGCAAGGGCAATGCCAGCCTGCCAGCGGCGCTGCACGAACAAATCGATGCGGGCGTGATCGGCCTGAAGCTGCATGAGGACTGGGGCACCACCCCGGCCGCGATCAGCAACTGCCTGGACGTGGCGGACGAGACCGACACCCAGGTAGCGATCCACAGCGACACGCTCAATGAAAGCGGTTTTGTCGAGAACACCATCGCCGCCACCAAGGGCCGCACCCTGTGCGCCTTCCACACCGAAGGCGCGGGCGGCGGCCATGCACCCGACATTCTCAAGGTCGTTGGCGAGCAGAACTTCTTGCCGTCCTCGACCAACCCGACCATGCCCTACACCGTCAACACGCTCGACGAACATGTGGACATGTTGATGGTCTGCCACCACCTGGACCCGTCGATTGCCGAGGACCTGGCTTTTGCCGAAAGCCGCATCCGCAAGGAAACGATTGCCGCCGAAGACGTGCTGCACGACCTGGGCGCGATCAGCATGATGAGCAGCGACAGCCAGGCCATGGGCCGCGTCGGCGAGGTGATCATCCGCACCTGGCAGACCGCGCACAAGATGAAGGTGCAGCGCGGCTGGCTCGCCCCCGCCCCGATCGTCCTGAGCCAGTCGAAGGATCGGGCTGAGCTTGTCGAAGCCTTGCAGCGCAACGACAACTTCCGCGCCAAACGTTACATCAGCAAATACACCATCAACCCGGCGATTGCCCACGGCATCGCCCACGAAGTCGGGTCGATCGAAGTCGGCAAATGGGCCGATCTGGTGGTCTGGAAGCCGGCCTTCTTCGGCATCAAGCCGGCGCTGATCCTCAAGGGCGGCTTTATCGCGATGGCCGCCATGGGCGACCCGAATGCCTCCATCCCGACGCCGCAGCCGGTGCACTACCGTCCCATGTTCGGCGGCTTCGGCGGCGCCATCGCCAAAGGTTCGCTGACCTTTGTGTCGCAGGCCGGTCTGGCTGGCGGCATCAAGGAGCGGTTCGGGCTGGCCAAGAACCTGGCCGCCGTGAAAAACATACGCGGCGTGCAAAAACGCCACATGATCCACAATGACTACGCGCCGAAGATGGAGGTTGATGCACAGACCTACTCGGTGCGCGCCGACGGCCAGTTGCTGACCTGCGAGCCGGCGACCAGCCTTCCGATGACACAGCGTTATTTTCTTTTCTGAACCGAATTTTTTCTTCCATGCTCCAGGTTTCCAAAATCATGCCGCAGGGCGCCGGTCTGGCGCCCGTGTTGCTCAAGCGTGCAGCCACGATCGAGATCGACTGGGACATCCGTCAGAAAAGCCGTTTTGAAGCGACCGACTCGCAGGGCCGTCAGCTCGGCGTTTTTTTGCCGCGTGGCACCCTGGTGCGCGGCGGCGATGTGTTGGTGGCAGAAGACGGTTCCCTGATCAAAGTCCTGGCTGCGCCGCAAACCGTGTTGCGCATCACAGCCTGCACGTCGCACGGCAGCCCGTTCGACCTGACCCGCGCGGCCTACCATTTGGGCAACCGGCATGTGCCGATTGAGCTCAAGCCGGATCACCTGAAGATCGAACCCGACCATGTGTTGGCCGAGATGCTGCGGTCCATGCACCTGATCGTCAACGAGGTCAGCGAATCTTTCGAGCCCGAAGGCGGCGCCTACAGCGCGGGCGGCCACAGCCATGCGCCTGCTGCAGCGCCCGCGCCCCACGTGCACGGCCCCGACTGCAACCATGGGCACGATCACGGCCACGCCCACACGCATGAGGCGCAGCCGGTCGCGATCCAGATTCACAAACACAAGCCGCACAGCCATTGAGCGCAACGGCCCAGCCCCTGCCGGCCGCCAGCCTGCTGCAACTGATCTGGCTGGCCTCCCCGGCCCTGCCGGTCGGCGGCTTTTCCTACTCCGAAGGGCTGGAAGCCGGCGTGGACCGGGCGGGGGTAGCTACAGAAAGCATAGCGGCCAACTGGCTCAGCGACCAGTTGCACCTGAGTCTGGCGCGTAGCGACCTGGCGGTGATTGCCCAGGCGATCCCGGCCTGGCGCAGCAATCAGCTCGACAGGGTCAAGGCACTGAACGACTGGGTGCTGCAAACCCGCGAGACCAGCGAGCTGCGCCTGCAGGCTGAGCAAATGGGCCGCTCCCTGCTCGAATGGCTGCGCAACCACCAGAGCATCAGCGACGCGCACCTGCAAGCCTGCGCAGCGCTCCCACCCACCTACCCTCTTGCTTTTGCCCTGGCAGCCTCGCCGCTGGACGCCGGCGTGTCCGACTGCCTGACAGCCTACGCTTTCGGCTGGGCCGAAAACATGATGCAGGCCGCGCTCAAATCGGTCCCGCTGGGCCAAAGCTCAGGTCAGCGCATACTGGCCCGGCTGGCTGCAGAAATCCCGGCATCCGTCGCAACGGCCATGGCGCTGGCGGACCAGGATCGCCAGGCGTTTTCGCCCATGCTGGCGATTCTTTCCTCGCAACACGAAACCCAATACTCAAGGTTATTCCGATCATGAAAATGGGCCCCTCACTTGTCATTGCGGGCTCGACCCGCAATCCATGAGTCTGAATCGGGCGGCGCATCACGCGGGGATGGATCCCGGATCAAGTCCGGGATGACAGACACACAACACAACACAGTATTCGCTAGGCACTTCTCATGAGCATGCACCACATCGCCAACCGCACCAAAAAACTCCCTCCGCTACGCGTCGGCATTGGCGGGCCGGTCGGCTCCGGTAAAACCACCCTGCTGGAGATGTTGTGCAAGGCCATGAAGACCAAATACGATCTGGTGGCCATCACCAACGACATCTACACCAAGGAAGACCAGCGCATCCTGACCGTCAGCGGCGCGCTGGATGCTGAACGCATCATGGGCGTCGAAACCGGCGGCTGTCCACACACCGCGATTCGCGAAGACGCCTCGATCAACCTCGAAGCCATCGACCGCATGCTGGAAGATTTTCCCGACGCCGACATCGTGTTTGTCGAGTCTGGCGGCGACAACCTGGCCGCGACCTTCAGCCCTGAACTCAGCGACCTGACGATTTACGTGATCGACGTCGCCGCTGGCGAAAAAATCCCCCGCAAGGGCGGCCCTGGTATCACCAAAAGCGATCTGTTCGTGATCAACAAGACCGACCTCGCCCCTTACGTGGGCGCCGACCTGGCCGTGATGGAGCTAGATACCATCCGCATGCGCACCACGGCCAAGGGCCTGAAACCCTTTGTCATGACCAATCTGAAGACCAACACGGGGCTGGCGGAGGTGGTGGCGTTTATTGAGAGCAAGGGCATGCTGGCCGCAGGCTAACGCGCTTTTCTTGAAGCGCTTGCGGCGGACGCGCTGAGCCCCGAGCGCAGCGGTAAAACAGGTATATTCATTCGGGAAGCGCTGCATGTTCCACTGCGCTGCCGTGTTGAACAGTACCCCCGTTTCGGGCTCCCCCTGGTAATTCGCCTCGATTTAGGATGATCATGGTCTTTGATGCCGTCTCCGCAGTCCGGCGCGGGCTTGCGCGCTTCTGCTCAGCCATTTTGCTTTGCATCATTTCATGGACGCTGTCTGGGTGTCTCAACCAGATCAAAACGGACACGCCTGCCGTGTCGTACGCTTTTTCGCCTTCTGCCCCACCGGATCCGGGCGTGTTGCTATTGCTTGTTAACGACTATCAGGTGCTGACGGCTCCTGAAATAACAGCCTGGGTCGATGCGGCAGCAGAAGAAGGTGTACGGGTGCAAGCAATCACAGACAAGCAGTTTGTAGCGCTGAACAGAAACGGGAACGCGCAGATCTACGCAGGTCTTTTGTTACCCGACCAATCGCACAGATTCGCCGACGATGAGGTGGTCTGGGCGATACGCAACTACACCATGGCCGGGGGCCGCACTCTTCTGGTCTTTGATTTTGCCGCTCTGGAACCGGGTGCTTTTAATCAACAGCTATACGCGGAAAGCCGCGCCCGATTGAGCGATCTGGCCGGCGTCGACTACATTTTGTATGACGAATTGCTTAAGCAGACCACGGCGACCGGCCCCGTCGTCTCATCACCGTCTACCTTGCGCAAGCTGCTGGTCCCACCCGGCAAATCCATTCCCTATGTATCCCCGCAGGCCACGTCAAAAGCTGCGACTCCCAAGGAGGCCCCGCCTGGCGGATCGAGGCGCAATGCAGCGTCAGATCTGCACGCGTACAGCGGCTACATGCAGGGGAACCTGTCCTACCCCTCCTATGTCACCCGAGGCGAATTTCGGGGCACCTTGCTTGCCGGCTCGCCGCATCACGGCCTTATCGCGGGCGTGCGGTCCCTGGGCAACGGCAAGGTGCTGTTTGTCAACCTGCCACTGACCTACCTCAAACTCCAGACAGACGCGCT
This sequence comes from Polaromonas sp., assembly GCF_043778355.1. Classification (GTDB taxonomy): domain Bacteria; phylum Pseudomonadota; class Gammaproteobacteria; order Burkholderiales; family Burkholderiaceae_C; genus Polaromonas. The sequence continues at coordinate 14,395 of NZ_JAYWHI010000002.1, read as the reverse complement.
GCCGCTGCACGGATTTCTGCGTTACTTTATCGATAACGTGGTGTCCATGGCGCGCTTGTCGCCGATGCCCAACGGCATTGCAGGCATGACGCTGAACTGGCACCTGGACTCCCTGGCTGCGCAAAAACCAAGCCTGGAGCTCGAACGGCTCGGGGTTTTCAATGACGGGCCTTTTTCCATCGATATCACCGCTGGCCCCGACACGATTGAATTTGATGACCAGCTCGGTTGGGATCTGAACAACAACCCTGAGGCGCAAGCCCTGTTGCGGCGCTTGGACACAAAGGGGCACTCCATCGGCAGCCATGGCGGATGGATACACGACCATTACGGAGGTAACGCCAATGAAACCAACGCCAAGGAATTTTTGCCGCTCCTGAAGTTGAACAAGGCGGCGGTTGATCGGGTGCTGGGGCGGCCGCAACGGAGCTACTCGGCGCCCCAAGGGAACAACCCGATCTGGGCAATGAACTGGCTGGAGCAGCAAGGGGTTGTCAGCGCATACATGACAGGCCATACCGGCATGGGGCCCACAAGACACTACCGCGACGGGAAGCTGCATAACCCCGCTATGTGGATTTTCCCGGTCACCCCCCTGGGGCGCCATGCGGTGTTTGAGGAGTTTGCATACCATGACATCCCCAAGCACGAGATTGTTTCCTGGTACCAGGACATGGTTGATTTTGTGGTCCAGATGAACACCAGTCGCCTGATTTATCTGCATCCACCCTGGGCCCTGGAATGGAAAGGAGTGGTACTCGACCTGTTGGCCTATGCCAGAAACAAGGGAGAAGAGCATTTTCGCTGGTATACCGCTGAGCGCTTGGCGGATTTCATGACTCACAGGCGTGAGGTTCGATGGACAGAACAGCTGGATGCGTCCGGCCTGCGCCACTTCAACATCAGCCATCCGGTGACGCTTCGCGAAATGGTATGGATCCTGCCCAAAACAAGTTATCCGCTGGCTCCCGAAATTGTCACAGGCACCGCCAGCGTCACATCAGAGAGCTCCCATTGGCGTGTCAAGGCGGGTGACGGCGCGGCGCTTGGATTTACTGCAATGCAAGCGCGTTGACCACACCAGCGTGAGATGACGCAAGCTGTGCCATCGCCAGATAAATACAGTCAAGAGAGTTGGGTCATCACGCAAAAAGGTGATCGACCGGGGTGCACAGCGCAATCTCATCGGTCCTGCCTTGCCCCTTTTTTAAACTTGCCAGTGCACCGTGCCAGGACGCTTTTCATCTGGGGCGCTGCTGACTACAGGTAAACTAGGGTGCTTGGAAGCGTGGCAGAGTGGTCGATTGCACCGGTCTTGAAAACCGGCGATGGGAAACTATCCGTGAGTTCGAATCTCACCGCTTCCGCCAAACCCTCCGCCACCGACAGCCCCTGCTCTCGGTGGCTTTTTTATGCCCGCCCGCATTGACCCAGAGTAGAAACCGCTGATTTACCTGTTTAACTGAAACGCAGTAGGATTTGGAGTTTCCCCTCTGCCCGTTTTCAAGGAGCTCCGGCCATGAATTACATCTCACACCTGCTGGTCATCACCTGCCTGTCCGCGTCCGCCGCAGCGTTTGCGGCTGGCGACACGAGTTATTCGGCGGATCCGCGTCCCTCCGCCGATCCGGTAATGTCGTCCGTCCAGGCTGCGTTTGGGCGCAAGGACTGGTCCGGCGCACAAACCGAGTTGCAGAAAGCGCTGCTGGCCTCCCCGCAAAATGCCGATTACCACAACCTCTACGCCTATTCGATCCGCAAAGGCGCGAACCCGAACATGGACCTGGTGTTCAAACACTATGGCGAGGCGCTGCGCATCAACCCGAAACATCGGGGCGCACATGAGTATGTGGGCGAGGCCTACCTGATGGTCAACGATCTCCCAAAGGCCAAACAGCACCTGGCTACGCTCGACAAGCTGTGTTTCATGCCCTGCGAAGAACACAGCGACCTCAAGAAAGCGATCGCGGCCTACGAGGCCAAACGCAAGCCCTGAGTACCGCGAGGCGCCCCTGCCAGGCTGGCTCCCGGATTACCTGACGCCGGAGCCACCTGCGGGAGCGACGCGGGCTGAAGCCTGTGCGCGGGAAGCATCCTGAACATCGTAGGAGCCGAAAACTTCACGGGCCGAGCGTGTTTCCGGCAATATGTAGACGATGCCATTTGTCCCGGTAAACGAAGGGCTCACCACGCTTTCATAGAACTTGACCGGCACATTGATGCAGCCAAAGGAAATGCGGTTGTCCTGTGGGCTCGGTGAGGCCAGGCGCTCCGCGCGCCGCTCCTTGGGTTGCCCCTTGACGACGCGATGCAGCGACAGCGCCGTGTCGTAGTCCACCCAGAGAACTTCATGGCCGTGGATATCCCGGTCCAGTGAAGCCACGAAACGACCGGCTGGCGTGGTGCGCTCCGCAGGAAGAATGCTCGACAGCTTGCGCTCACCAATACCGGGAACGGAGTCATCACCGATCGCCAGACCCAGCAGCGCAGCGGAAGCACCCCGAAGCTGCCCCTGTGCATCAAACATGAACACACGGGCCTGTACCTTGTCGATGATCATGAAAGGCAAAACGCCATTGTTAGCCGAGTGGACCACCCAGTCGGCCAATTTCCGGGATTCGGACGACGGCTCTTCCTGCCCAAAGTTGGCCAGCCTGACAGGCTGGACGGGCGCGGGCTGCGGTGCGACAGGTGCAGAGGCGCTGACGGCGGGGTCTAAAGTGCTCAAAAGGGGCGCGTTTTGCGAAGCGGCGACGGGAAGTACGTTCAGCGCAACTGTGCCCAGCAGCACGCCTCGGACCAGAAAGACTGCCGCCGGTCGTGTCAAGCGGGCTAGCAAGGACCCCGCCCAAAACCTGTGTTGATCTCGTTGAATCTGGGTTGGCATCGTGGTGTTCCTGTGTACCGGATGGTAACCCGGCAAGACGGGCTGAACCAGCGGATTCTGGGTGCTTTACCTTGGCAGTTCAGGCGCTTCTCCATGGTGAGCCGCTACTTCGCTATGGACAAATAAAAAGAGGAGCAGAACCAACGCGCGATCCGCGCAGGTGCTACCCCTCAATATTGCGAAATGGGCAAACCACCCCGCTCGTTCAGTCAAGTAAGGGACCGGAAGCTTTCACCCCGTATACCCCTACTTTCCCGGCAGCCGACTTTAGTTACGACCTTCTCTGGCCGGACGGGCTGGTGGCTCGTAAGCGGGCGGCGGCGCGACATAAACCGGGGCAGGTGGAGGCGGAGGCGGCGGTGCCACGTAGACCGGAGCGGGCGGAGGTGGTGGTGGTGGGCTGGCGACCGGTACGTAAGCAACAGGGGGCGGAGTTTTTGGACCAAAACGGTAAACCAGGCCCACCGATGCCATATCGATATGACCGCGGTTCCGGACGGGATCATTGATGCGGTAGCGTTCCAGTTCGGCCCTCAGCGACAGCGCTTCGGTAATGGCGTATTGCATGCCAAGACCGACTTTGAGTGCGGTTTTGTTGCTGCGCGGGTCGGACGTGTTCGCAGCCACGGCACCAGTGCTGGCGAAGTTGGCCCGGCTTTGTGCATAAGCGGCACCTACGCGCCCGAAGACCGAGAACCGGTCCGACACAGGCAATAGGCCTACCAAGTCAAGGTTGAGGCCGCGAACGCGAGTTTCACCGCTAAAGCTGCCTGCGGGCGCCGTATTGAAACGATAGCTGGAGCTACCCAAATCAAAGTACCCGCCTTCGACAGCAAAATTCCTGTTGAACTGGTAGCCACCAAAGAGTTTGTAGCCTGTGTCGCGGTTGTCTTCGGTCGTGGAGGTGACCGTGAGACCCTGACCAGCCAAAGTGCGGTTGATCGAGCCATTGTCAAAGTCGGCTTTGGTGCGCCCGATGTTTCCGCCAATGTACGGGCCATTGAGCTCGTACATAGATTGCGCCATTGCCCCGGAACTGGAAACAGCTCCAAGTACAGCCAGAGCGATAAGGCCCAGCCCGCGCTTGGTCGCCGGAAGTGTTGATGCTGTCATGGTGTGTCGTCCTAAAGATGGGGCAGTTTGTAAAAAGAAAACCCGATTCGTTTCTGGTAGTGCCCGTTGTTGGCAAAACCAGGCAAACGAAGAGTGAACTCAGCTGCTACCTTGAGGCGTACACGACCATCGGTTTGTAGGAAGATGACTACAGACCTCGTCATTTCCCCGTAAAACAACACCATGGATTCAGAGACCAGCAGGCCGCAGAGGTAGCCGGCGAATCCGACTGCGGCGATTGAGCACGTGGGGACTGCGTGGGCCCACCTCTCGCGGCTGATCGCACAACAACAAGGTTGTTTACTGTTCAGGCTCGAGGAACAGCGCTTGCAGGTCGTTCAGAAAATCGAAGCCGCGCTCGGTGGGTTTGATCTGCACAAAGTCGCGTTCGATCAGTCCCTTGCGTTCGGCTTCGTCGAGGCTCGACTGAATCGCGCTCAAGGGCAAGCCGGTTTTTTCTGAAAAGTCCTGCAGTTTGAAGCCTTCACGCAGACGCAGCGCGTTGAGCATGAACTCAAACGGCAATTCAGCCCGCGCGACCTCGGTGTCCTGCGCCACCGGCGTGCCGGCCAGCGCCTTGTCCATGTACAACTTCGGATCGCGGAAGCGCACCTGGCGTACCACGCGGTGTGCAAAACTGAGCTTGCTGTGGGCGCCGGCGCCTATGCCAAGGTAGTCGCCGAACTGCCAGTAGTTGATGTTGTGCGCGCAGCGGTGGCCGGGCCGTGCATAGGCCGAGACCTCATAGCGGTCCATGCCTGCGGCCGCCGTCATCTCGCTGATGCGGTCCAGCATGGCGTAGGCGTCGTCGTCTTCCGGCAGCACTGGCGGATGTTTGGCGAAGAAGGTGTTGGGCTCGACCGTCAGGTGGTAAATCGAGATGTGCGGCGGCGCAAATGCCAGCGCCTGCTGCATGTCGCGCTCCAGCCCCTCCAGCGTCTGGCTGGGCAAGGCATACATGATGTCGAGGTTGAAGGTGTCGAAGGCCTGCGCAGCTTCCTCGACCGCAGCGATGGCCTGCGCGCGATCGTGCACACGGCCCAGGGCTTTCAAATGCTGGTCGTTAAAACTCTGCACACCGATCGACAACCGCGTCACACCGGCCCTGCGGAAAGCCCGGAAGCGGTCTTTCTCGAAGGTACCGGGATTCGCCTCCAGCGTGATCTCGCAGTCGGGCTCCAGCCGCAGGCGTGCGCGGATGTCGCCGATCAGCCGGTCGATCGCTTGCGGCGAAAACAGGCTGGGCGTACCCCCACCAATGAAGATGCTGTGCACCGTGCGGCCCCAGACCAGCGGCAATGAGGCTTCCAGGTCGCCCATCAACGCGTCCAGGTAGCGTTGCTCCGGCAGTTCAGCGGGGCTCTGATGAGAGTTGAAGTCGCAGTAGGGACATTTCTTCAGGCACCAGGGCAGGTGCACATACAGCGACAGCGGCGGCAAAGCGGCAAGCTGCAAGGTGCCGCCGCGCATGTAGTGCTGGATATCTTTCAGCGCGCTGCCGCTTTCTGCGGGAGGCGCTGCACTGACGACCGGTATCGGAAAGCTCATGGCTGATAGATACCGCTCATAACCAGCGCTCGCGCATCAGGCCCATCATCTGCCGCGCCGCCATGCCGCGGTGGCTGTTGGCGTTTTTGACCTCGACCGGCAGTTCGGCAAAGGTTTTTCCAAACGACGGGATGAACATCACTGGGTCAAAGCCAAATCCGTTGCTGCCGACCGGCTCACGCGCGATCTCGCCGATGACCCGCCCCACGGCAATCAGCGGCTCCGGATCGTCCGCAGACCGCACCGCGACCAGTGTGCTGACCAGGGCGGCACGGCGGTGGGATATCCGGTCCATCTGCTCAAGCAAGGCGCGTACGTTGTTGTCGTCGCCCTTGGCATAACCAAACTGCGTGGCGTAATAGGCTGTGTCGACGCCGGGCAAACCGCCGAAGGCGTCCACACACAGCCCGGCATCATCGGCCAATGCGGGCAAACCGCTGGCCAGCGACGCATGGCGCGCCTTGGCCAGCGCGTTTTCTACAAAGGTGCGGAAAGGCTCCTCAGCCTCGCCAATACCGAGTTCAGCCTGCTTGATCAGCGTCACGCCCAGTGGCGCCAGCATGGCCTGCAATTCGGCCAGCTTTCCGGCGTTGTTCGATGCGAGTACGATTTTCATGAGTCAAATATGCCTCTAGCCCATGTCAAACGGGCATAAGAAGCTATCAATTCAGGAGCGACTTCTGCTGCAACGTGACCAGCTCGCCGATGCCTTTTTCAGCCAGCAGCAGCAGGGCGTCCATCTCCTTGCGTGAAAATGCGGCACCTTCGGCCGTGCCCTGCACTTCCACATAGTGGCCCGCGCCAGTCATCACCACGTTCATGTCGGTGTCGCAGCCCACGTCCTCGGTGTACTCCAGATCCAGCAAGGGCGTGCCTTGCACAATGCCGACGGAAATCGCGGCGACGTGACCCAGGATAGGCGTTTCCTTGAGCCTGCCATCGGCCAGCAGCTTGTTGACAGCGTCCTGCGCCGCCACAAAAGCCCCGGTGATGCTGGCCGTGCGGGTGCCGCCATCCGCCTGAATCACGTCGCAGTCAAGGTGAATTGTGCGTTCACCGAGTTTTTTCAGGTCAAACACCGCGCGCATGGAGCGGCCGATCAGGCGCTGGATTTCCTGGGTGCGGCCGCTTTGTTTGCCACGTGCAGCTTCACGGTCGCTGCGTGTGTGCGTGGCGCGCGGCAGCATGCCGTATTCGGCCGTGACCCAGCCCTCACCGCTGCCTTTTTTGTGGCCAGGGACTTTTTCTTCGACCGAGGCGGTGCACAACACCTTGGTGTTGCCGAATTCGATCAACACCGAACCTTCGGCGTAGGCGGTGTAGGCGCGGGTGATGCGCACAGGACGGAGCTGGTCGGCAGCACGGGCGCCGCTTCTTTCAAATGAACTCATGACGAAAAGGCTTTCTGGCGAGGCACGCCGGGGCTGTGAAAAGTGGCAAAAAAATCATGGTCGGTCGGCGCAGGCTGCCACCCAGGTCAGCTCAGTGCCGGGTCAGACCTTCTTGGCGGCAGAACGGCGTATCGCCTCGTTGATCTCGGCAATCGACCGCTCAATCGCGGCGTCGTCAAGGTCTTCAACGCTGGTATCGAGCACGCCGGCCTGGATGGTGGATGCAAAAACGCCATCCATGATGCTGTCGGTCGATATGCCGCGGGTCGACTCAAAGGCGTCGGGTGTTTCCCACTCCATGGCCAACACGGTGACGTTATCCCCATGTTCGCCGCCGTTGCGAAGCGCATGCTCGACCATGTCGGGCACTGCGTCGGACACACTGTTGGCCGCCATATGTCGCACGATTTCAGCATCGGTCAGGCTGCCCCACAGGCCATCGGAGCACAGCATCAACTTGTCGCCGTGCTGCAGCACGACCGGCCCGGCGATGTCGAACACCGGTTTGGAGGGTGATCCCAGGCAGGTGAACAGAATGTTGCGATTGACCCGCTCAAGCTTGATGATGCCGGCGTTTTGCTGCTCCAGGTAGGAGTGGTCGCGCGTGCGGGTCAGCAGCTCGCCGTCGCGCACAACATACAGCCGCGAGTCGCCACAGTGGACCCAGGTCGCGCCGGTGCCCTGCAGGATGGCTGCGACCACGGTCGTGCGGGGCGTGTCCAGCATGCCTTTTTCACTGGCATAACGAATGATCTGGTGATGTGCCGCCATCAGGGCAGAGGACAGGAACTCGGTGGTGTCCCTGACCAGCGGCCGGGCTTCCTTCTGGTACAAGGCCGAGATGGTCTGCAGCGCCAGTTGTGCCGCCACCTCCCCTTCCGGGTGGCCACCCATCCCGTCGGCCAGCACGAACAGGCCGGACTCGCGGGTGTAGCAATAACCCATGCGGTCTTCGTTTTTTTCGCGGCCACCCTTGCGGCTGACCTGGAAGACGGAAAACTTCATTTGAACCTTGTCGCGAAGCCGGTGGCCTTGCGAGCGGTTTTCTTGGTGTCCGACACCATGTTGTCGAACTGCAGGCGCATTTTTTCGCCGACCGTCAGCTTGGTGTAGCGCCGCTCACCCTCGCGGCTGAGCTCTTTCTGCAAGGCAAACACCGATTGCGGCCGCGACAGGGGATCCAGGGACATGCACCATTCCACCACCTCAATCAGGTTGTCGGAATAGACGCCGCGCAAGCGGGACAGTGCAAGCGACAGACGGTCTTTTTCAAGCCGTTGCGGCGCATCATTCGGCGGATAGCCCTGCATGGTCGCGTAAATACAGGCGCCGATGGCGTAGATGTCGGTCCAGGGGCCCATGGACGAATCACGCCTGTACATCTCGGGCGCGGCGAATCCGGGCGTGTACATCGGGCGGATGAAGTTGCCTTCCTTGCTCAGCACCTCGCGCGCAGCGCCAAAGTCGATCATCACCGCCTTGTTGTCGTCGGTGATGAAGATGTTGGCCGGCTTGATGTCCAGGTGCAGCATCTTGTGCTGATGCACGATACGCAGCCCACGCAGGATTTCGTCAAACAGGGAGCGAATGGTCGATTCGCGGAACACCTTCTGCTTTTTGAGCTCGCGCGCCGTGATGATGAAATCCTGCAGGGTCCCCCCCTCCAGGTAGTTCATCACCATGTAGACGGTTTCGTTTTCGCGGAAGAAATTGAGCACGCTCACCACGGAAGCGTGGGAGATCTGCGCCAGCGACCGGCCTTCCTCGAAAAAACTCTTCAGACCCAGGCGGTACAGCGAGAGTTTTTCAGGTTGCACCTGCGGCAGCAGTTCACCGGGGGGACGGCTGGCCAGCGAAGACGGCAGGTACTCCTTGATGGCAACCTGCTGGCCTTCGTTGTCGACGGCCAAGTAAACTACCCCAAACCCGCCGGCCGACAGCTTGCGCACAACGCGATAGCCACCAATAACGGTATCGGGTGGGAGAGGCGCTGGCTTGACCTTTGACATAATTCGGGATTAAAGCAAGGTGACGGGGTCACCCCTCCTGTTGACTCTAAGAAATGCGTGTTACTAATGTCAGTTTACAGTATGACAGGCTATGCAGCTGTCCAATCCACTCCCGCTCGCACAGCGCCGGAAGCCGATGCCGGCAACGGCAGCCATGCGCGCCTTGGCGTGGAAATACGCTCGGTCAACAGCCGTTTTCTAGATCTGGCCTTCCGCCTTCCTGACGAATTGCGGCAGGCCGAACCGGCCTTGCGCGAGCTGCTGACGGGCAAGCTCAAACGCGGAAAGGTGGAAATACGCGTTTCGCTGGAAAGCAATTCAGGTGGAAGTCTGAAGGCGCCGGCCAGCAGCACCCTGCAGCGCCTGGGCTCCATGGAAGACACGGTGCGGTCCTGGCTGCCGGGTGCGGCGGCGCTCAGCGTCGCGGACATCCTGCGCATGGCGGCGGGAGAAGACAAGACCACCAACGACTACAGCGAGGACTTGCTCAAACTCGCCAAAAAAGCCCTGAAAGACTTGTTGGCAGCCCGCGAACGCGAAGGCGGTCGACTCGCGCAAATGTTGCTGGAGCGCACCGCCCAGTTGCGCGCGCTGGCCGCTTCGGCCACCCCCATGGTCCCCAAACTGGTCGAACAGCAAAAGGCCCGCTTCATGGAGCGCTGGAAAGAGGCCATGGCCCTGACGGACGGCAGCACCCTGCCCGAAGCAGCGCAGGACCGGGCATTGCTGGAGGCCACCTCGTTTGCGATACGTATCGACGTGGCCGAGGAAATCATGCGACTCACGTCCCATCTTGAAGAAATCGACCGCCTGCTGACAACGGGCGGCGAAGTCGGCAAACGCCTGGACTTCCTGATCCAGGAGCTGCACCGTGAAGCCAATACCCTGGGCTCCAAATCGGGCTCGCTGGAGCTCACCCATGTCTCGGTGGACATGAAAGTGCTGATCGAGCAGATCCGCGAGCAGGTTCAAAATATCGAATGAATAAAGGCCCCCACGCTCCCCCACTTCGTGTGCGTCGCTGCCCCCCGAGGGGGCTGGCCTCGCTTGAGGCGGCCCTTCGCGGCGGCCGAGTGCTCAGAAACAAGGATCGCTGATGGATTACCCCGGAAACCTGTTTGTCGTCGCAGCGCCCAGCGGCGCTGGGAAGTCCAGCCTGGTCAAGGCACTGATGGAGCTGGATGCGCGGGTGCAACCAGCGGTGTCGCACACCACGCGGGCACCACGTGGGCAGGAAAAACACGGCCGCGAGTATTTTTTCATTTCGGCCGAAGAATTCGACGGCATGGTGCTGCGTGACTCCTTTCTCGAATGGGCGCATGTGCATGGGCAGCGTTACGGTACGTCCCGGCAGACCATCGAGGAGCGGGTGGCTCATGGTGCGGACGTCATCCTGGAGATCGACTTCCAGGGCGCGATCAACATCAAGCGCATTTTCAGCAACGCAGTGTTGATCTTCATCCTGCCGCCGAGCTGGGAAGAGTTGCGATCACGGCTGGAACGGCGCGGTGAAGACTCGGCCGAGGTGATTGAATTGCGCCTGAAAAATGCTGCCATCGAGATGGCACAGGCCAGGGAATTCGACTTCGTTATAATCAACGAATTATTTGAACGCGCGGTTTTTGACCTGAAAACCATTGTTCACGCCCAACGGCTCAAGTTTGCAGCACAACGACGTGCCCGTGCCGAGACCTTCAAGGCCCTGCACATCGCCTGACTTGTTGGCCCGAACCGCTAACCCGCTATTCCTACCTAACCCGGAGATTCTCATGGCCCGCATTACCGTTGAAGACTGCCTGGAAAAAATCCCCAACCGCTTCCAGCTGGTTCTGGCAGCCACTTACCGCGCTCGCATGTTGAGCCAGGGCCATGCACCCAAGATTGAAAGCAAAAACAAGCCTGGCGTGACCGCCTTGCGGGAAATCGCTGAAGGCAAAATTGGTTTGGAAATGCTGAAAAAAGTCCCAGGCTGAACGCCTTGGCTCCCTGAAAAAGCACCGCAATGCGGTGCTTTTTTTCTTTCCGGGTGTTCGCTAAAGCCCGCTTTTTGCATGTTTTATTGGCACCGCGATACATTTGAGGCATGAGCGCCCTGGTCTTTCCCTCTCCAAACACCAAGTCGACCCCGGCTGCCGCCAACGCTGCTGCGGCGAGTTTTGCTGCGCTCACCGCCAAACTCGACTACATGAGCGCTGCGGATGTGGACAACGTCCGCCGCGCTTACCGTTTTGCCGACGAGGCGCACCTGGGCCAGATCCGCAACGGCGGCCTGCCCTACATCACGCATCCGATTGCCGTGGCACAGCAATGCGCCGAGTGGAAGCTCGACGCACAGGCGCTGATGGCAGCGCTGCTGCACGACGCGATCGAGGATTGCGGCGTCACCAAACCGGAATTGATCGAGCGTTTTGGCGCGCCGGTGGCCGAGCTGGTCGACGGGCTGACCAAGCTGGAAAAGCTGGAGTTCAACACCCGCGAGGAAAACCAGGCGGAATCCTTCCGCAAGATGCTGCTGGCCATGGCGCGCGATGTACGTGTGATCCTGATCAAGCTGGCGGACCGGAGCCACAACATGCGCACGCTCAGCGACGTACCGCGCAGCAAGTGGAGCCGTATTTCCCGTGAAACCCTGGATATCTATGCGCCTATCGCGCATCGCCTGGGCCTCAATACCACCTATCGCGAGCTGCAGGACCTGTCCTTTCAGCATTTGTACCCCTGGCGCTACGCCACCCTGACCAAAGCACTGGCGCGAGCACGCGGCCGCAGGCGTGACGTGATCAAGCGTGTCCAGAGCGAGGTCGATGTCGCATTTGCAAACGCCGACATTCAGGTCAATATCTACGGGCGTGAAAAAGCCCTGTATTCCATTTACCGCAAGATGGACGAAAAACACCTGTCCTTTGCACAGGTGACCGATATCTACGGTTTTCGCATCATCGTCGGGGGTGTTACCGGCTGCTATACCGCGCTGGGTGTGTTGCACCAGCTCTACAAGCCCTTGCCCGGCAAGTTCAAGGACTACATCGCTATTCCCAAGGTCAATGGCTACCAGTCTTTGCACACCACGCTGGTCGGCCCCTTCGGTACCAGCATTGAGTTCCAGATGCGCACCGACGCCATGCATATCGTCGCCGAATCCGGTGTTGCGGCCCACTGGCTGTACAAAGCCAGCGACCCCGAAAGCGATGCGTCGCAGCGCCTCGGCACGCAATGGCTGCAGTCCCTGCTGGACATCCAGCACGAAACGCGCGATGCCGCCGAGTTCTGGGACCACGTCAAAATCGACCTGTTTCCGGATGCGGTCTACGTGTTCACGCCGAAAAGCCAGATCATGGCGATGCCGCGCGGTGCCACGATTGTCGATTTTGCCTACGCCATCCACAGCGACGTGGGCCACCGTGCCGTTGCCGCCAAGGTCAATGGCGAGCAGGTGCCGCTGCGCTCAGAGCTGCGCAATGGCGACGTGATCGAAATCATCACGGCTGCCATCTCCAGCCCCAATCCCGCCTGGCTGGGTTTTGTGCGCACCGGAAAGGCCCGTTCGAAAATACGCCACCATCTCAAAACCATGGCGCTGACTGAATCGCAGGATCTGGGCGAGAAGATGCTGGCGCAAGCGCTGCGCGCCGAGGGCATTGAGCGCTTGCCGGACGACGACGAACTTAATCACGCCACCTGGGAAAAAATACTGCGTTTCTCCGGCAACCGCTCGCGCGCCGACCTGCTCACCGACATCGGACTGGGCAAGCGTATCGCCAGCATGGTGGCCAAACGCATCGTCACCTTGCTGGCTGAAACCGGCGAAAAACCCGATCCACTGTTGATGAGCCGCGAGCGCTACACGGCCCATGAATCGATTTCCCAAGGTGCCCTGGCGCTCGATGGCAGCGAGGGCGCGTCGGTGAAGTTTGCGACCTGCTGTCGCCCGATTCCGGGCGACGACATTGTGGGTTACCTGGGCCGGGGCGAGGGCCTGGTGGTCCATACCGACGACTGTTCTGTGGCCAAAAAGCTCCAGCACCGCGACAACGAGCGTTTCATCGCGGTCGACTGGTCCGACGAACCAACGCGCGCGTTTGAAACCGGCCTGCTGGTGACCGTGACCAACGGCAAAGGTGTGCTGGCGCGGGTTGCCTCGGCACTGGCCAGCGCCGAGGCCGACATCACCCATGTGGACATGGCCCAGGAGGCAGCGCAGGATGCGACCGATCTGCGCTTCGGCGTGGCGGTGCGCGACCGGGTGCATCTGGCATCCGTCATGCGCAGCGTCAAGCGCACGCCGTCGGTCCTGCGCGTCCAGCGCGCCAAACCCGGCCTCTGAAAAGTTTTCAGCGCGCAGCCGGCGGTGCGGGGTACTGCACCTCCAGCACCTCGATGTCCCGGACGCCCGCTGGCGTCGCCAGCTTCACTTCATCGCCAACCCGGGCCTTGAGCAGTGCCCGTGCAATCGGTGAAATCCAGCTGACCTGCTTCAGCGCACTGTCTGCCTCGTCGATGCCCAGAATCGTCACCGTTTGCTCGACGCCACCGTTATCGGCATAGGTGACTGTGGCGCCAAAAAACACCTGGTCATTGCCGTGGTGCACCACGGGGTCTGAAATTTCAGCAATCTCCAGACGCTTGGTCAAAAACCGGATGCGCCTGTCGATCTCGCGCAGGCGCTTCTTGCCGTAGTGGTAATCGCCGTTTTCCGACCGGTCACCGTTGCTGGCCGCCCAGTGCACAACGTCAACAATCTTCGGCCGCTCGTTGTCGATCAAGTCCAGCAGTTCGTCCTTGAGCCGGGCGTAACCCTGGGGCGTGATGTAATTTTTGCCACCCGCAGGCAAAGGCGGCAAGGACAGGTCCTCATCGTCGTCCGCGTCGGTCTCTTTGGTGAAGGCTTTGCTCATGAGAGCTCGGGGGCTGGGGCTGGTGCTGGTGTTGGTGCTGGGAGAACGTGTCGGAAGAAGACATCGTAACGAAAAAGCCCTGGAACCTTGCGATTCCAGGGCTTGACGTCTGGTGCGGCTGGCAGGAATTGAACCCACGACCCCTTGGTTCGTAGCCAAGTACTCTATCCAACTGAGCTACAGCCGCTAAGCCTCGAATTATAGCGTATTTGCTTCGCAGGTCAGTGACCCAGGCCAGCAACCAGCTTGTCTGCCGCCTGAACAGCCTCATCACGCGTGGGCCAGGTCCTGTCGCTGTCGTGCAAGGGCGGCAGCGATTCAACGTGAATGACGTCTATGTACCAGGGACCGTCGGGGACATGGCACAACCTGGCCATGTAATGCCGCCCGCTTGCGACGCCAGGGACGTATTCCTCTAATGGCCCTGGCTCTTCAATTTCCATAAAAATTTCTTTCCAAACCTGCTTATCCCCAGCCCCTCGCCCCCTGCGGGCTGAGCATCTTCAATCCTTCAAATTCACCCCGAAATGCGCAAGCTTTTTCGCATAAGAA
>NZ_JAYWHI010000001.1:0-5445 GCF_043778355.1 Polaromonas sp. | reverse complement strand
AGTGGCACACCTACTGGAAGAATTCCGGCGATTCTGGCCTGCCTACCGTGTTGGAATGGAAGCTGCCCGCAGGCATTGACCCGGGCGAGATTGCCTGGCCCACGCCTAAAAAAATCCCGATTGGCACGCTGGCCAACTACGGTTATGAAAATACTGTGCTGCTGCCTGTGCCCCTGACGGTGGCAAAAGACTTCAGCGGCACGCAGTTGGACATCCAACTCAAAGCCGCCTGGCTGGTATGCAAGAAGGAGTGCATACCGCAAGAGGGCGACTTTACGTTGACGATTCCCGTCAAGAGCTCAACCGCTTTGCAAGGCAGCGTGTTTCAAGCGGCCTTTGATGCTGCCCCCAAGCCCCTGGCAACAGGTGCAAGCCAGATTGAAGTCAGTGGCAAAGCCATCAAGGTTGCATTGACCGGCTTGCCTGACCGTTTGACGGGCAAAACCCTCGCATTTTTCCCTGAAACAGGCAGTGTGATTGAACCTGCCGCCGACTGGACGCAAGCCTGGCAAGGCAAAACCTGGACGGCTCAAATCCCGCTGTCTGGCCAGCGCACTGAAAGCCCCGCCCTGATGCCCGTCGTGGTTGCTTTGGGCGATGCGTCTTACCGGATTGAAGCACCCGTCAAAGGCGAATGGCCCAAAGTAGCTGCTGCTGCGCAAATACCGCCTGCGCTTGAGGCCGCTCTCAAAGCCAACGCCACCAGCGGCGCGGCGCCGATTCAAGCGCCCGCTACATCGCTGACGTTTTGGGCGGCGCTGCTGGGTGCCTTGCTGGGCGGCATGATTTTGAACCTGATGCCCTGCGTGTTCCCGGTGCTGGCCATCAAGGTGGTGAGTTTCACGCAGGAAAAAAACCAGGCGGCACGGCTGGCCGGCGGCCTGGCCTACACCGCTGGCGTGTTGCTGTCCTTCATCGCGCTGGGCGCCGTACTGCTGGGCCTGCGCGCAGCCGGCGAGCAACTTGGCTGGGGCTTCCAGTTGCAAAGCCCAGCGGTGGTGGCGGCCCTGGCGGCCCTGTTCACACTGATCGGCCTCAATCTGGCGGGCTTGTTTGAATTTGGCAGCTTCCTGCCGAGCCGCGTGGCCAGCCTGCAGGCCAAAAATCCGATCGTCAATTCCTTTTTGACCGGCGTGTTGGCCACGGCGATTGCCTCGCCCTGCACCGCGCCGTTCATGGGCGCCTCGCTCGGTTTTGCGCTGGGCCTGCCCGCTTGGCAGGCGCTGGCAATATTTGCCGCCATCGGTCTGGGCATGGCCCTGCCCTACCTGGTGGCCAGCGCCGTGCCGGCCGTGGCGCGCGCCTTGCCGCGCCCCGGCCCCTGGATGGACACCTTCCGCCGCCTGATGGCCTTCCCGATGTTTGCCACCGTGGCCTGGCTGGTCTGGGTGCTGGGCCAGCAAAGCGGCATCGACGGCGCCGGCGCCTTGCTGGCACTGCTGGTTCTGATGGCGCTGGTGTTGTGGTCGCTGACATTGCGGGGCCGGGCGCGACTCGCCATTGCTACGTTTTCGATAGCGCTTGGTGCAGCCGGGGTATGGGCCATGGGCCAATATGTCACCAAGCCGCTGGACGCAGCCGGGCTCGCAGCTGCGCCCTCGGAACGCTGGCAAACCTGGGAGCCGGGCCGGGTCGAGCAACTCACGGCGCAGGGCCAGAGCGTGTTTGTGGACTTCACCGCCGCCTGGTGCGTGAGCTGCCAGTACAACAAGAAAACCACCCTGGCCAACAGCGCAGTGCTGGCCGATATAGACGCGAAAAAAGTCGTGCTGCTGCGCGCCGACTGGACGCGCCGTGACCCGGCGGTGACCGCAGCCCTGTCCCAGCTGGGCCGCAGTGGGGTGCCGGTGTACGTGATTTACAAGCCCGGCCGCGCGCCCGTGGTGCTGTCGGAAATTCTGTCTGTTGATGATGTCCGGGCCGAACTGGCCAAACTGTAATTTCTTTTTTCCAGGAGTTCATGCCATGTCGAACCGTTCTCGTGCCCACCCCATGAACCGCCGCGTTTTTTCTGGCGCGCTGCTCACCGCCCCGCTGGCGCTGTCGCTCGCCAGCCCCGCGATGGCGGCCGTCACCGTCGGTCAGGCCGCGCCGGATTTTTCAGCGACTGACACCACGGGCACAACCCGCAAGCTCAGCGACTACAAGGGCAAGCTGGTGGTGCTGGAGTGGACCAACCCCGGCTGCCCTTTTGTGCAGAAGCACTACAACGGCAACATGCAGGGCCTGCAAAAAGAGTTTGCCGCCAGGGGCGTGGTCTGGCTCGCGATCAACTCAACCGAGACCGGCCACGGTGACTACCTGGCGCCGGTCAAACTCGCCGGCTGGCTGGGCGAGAAGCAGGCCGCGCCGACCGCCACGCTGATGGACGAGTCAGGCAGAATCGGCCAGCTTTATGGCGCCAAGACCACACCGCACATGTACATCGTGAGCCCGCAGGGCCAGCTGATTTACGCCGGCGGCATCGACAGCATCGCCTCAGCCCGCGTGGACGACATCAAGACCGCCACCAACTATGTGCGCCAGGGGCTCAATGAAGCGCTGGGCGGCAAACCACTCAGCGTGGCCTCCAGCCGGGCCTATGGCTGCTCGATCAAATACAAAGCTTGAGGCATCGCGGAGCAGGTCCCTGTGGCTGATTCGCTTGCGCGGGCAGGCTTCTTCGGGATAATTGCCGCATGCCTTTTTTGAGTCGGCCTTTGCTGCCTTACCCCGCCTGTGCACTGGTTTTGTTGCTGGGCGGGTGTTCGACACAGGCGCCAGCGCCAGTCCTGCGCGGCGAGACACAGGTGGCGCCACTGACCTCCAGCGAGCTTGCGCAATCCGACCTGAACCGCATGGCCACCCTGGGCATGCGCGACAACCTGGACAGCCTGTACCGCTTGCTCGACAAGTTGTACCGGCGCAACCCGGCCGAGTGGCGCAAAACCGGCAGTGCCAGCCGCGAGGCGGCGGTGCAGCGCGTGCGCAGCGCCATCGAAAGCCGCGCCCCCTGGCCCGAACTGCAGGGCAAACGCGATATTGCCGCCTTGTCGCTGGCGCTCAGCCCCGAGTTCCGCGGCGACCGCGTCGCCGCCTTTGTGTATGCCAGCGCCGACATGCTGATCACCGCCCACGACGGCAAAACCACTTTTTACCTGATCGATGGCCTGGACGCGCAGCACATCTACAACGCTGCGCGCAATGTCGAGTCGGCGGTCTGGCTGCTGGCCACCCGGCGCAATGCGTCGGGCCAGCCACTGCTGCTGGCCGACGAGATGTCAGAGCGTGAGCGTAATCTGAGCTTTGAACGCGAATTCGGCAAGATCGTCGGCCGGCTGGATTTGTTGTCGGAAGTGCTGACCGAAAAATACCGCCGCGCCGTGATCACCTATGTGCAGAATCTGGCCGGCGCGTCCTTCCTGCAGTTCTTGCCGGTCAGGTAAGAGCCCCACGGTCGCTACTGCGTGTGGCCGCCGCGCCCAGAGTCGTGAAGATTTCGTAGCGAGCGGATCCAGGTGGCGCCGAGGAGCGGAGCCGTACAAACGTACGGTGAGCACCGCAGGCGCCAGATCGGCCTGCGCAGTAGAAAGATTCGCGGCTCTGAGACAATGAGGGCATGTTTGCACCCCTCCAAAACGACAACTTCCTGCGCGCCTGCCTGCGCCAGGCCACCGACTACACGCCTGTCTGGCTGATGCGTCAGGCCGGGCGTTATTTGCCCGAGTACCGCGCCAGCCGTGCCAAGGCCGGCAGCTTCATGGGGCTTGCGACCTCGCCCGACTACGCCACCGAAGTCACGCTGCAACCGCTGGAGCGTTACCCGCTGGACGCCGCCATCCTTTTTTCCGACATCCTGACCGTGCCCGATGCCATGGGGCTGGGCCTGTCGTTTGCGCTCGGTGAAGGCCCGCGTTTTGCGACACCGGTGCGCGACGAGGCGGCCGTGGCCAGGCTCGAAGTGCCGGACATGGAAAAGCTGCGTTACGTCTTCAACGCCGTCACCTCCATCCGCAAGGCACTGAACGGCCGGGTGCCTTTGATTGGCTTTTCAGGCAGCCCCTGGACCCTGGCCTGTTACATGGTCGAGGGTGCCGGCTCCGACGACTACCGCCTGGTCAAGACCATGCTGTACCAGCGCCCGGATCTGATGCACAAGATGCTGGCGATCAATGCCGATGCGGTCGCCGCCTACCTGAACGCCCAGATCGAGGCCGGTGCCCAGGCCGTGATGATTTTCGACAGCTGGGGCGGCGTGCTGGCCGACGCGGCCTTCCAGACCTTCAGCCTGGCCTACACCCAGCGCGTGCTGAGCCAGCTCAAGCGCAGCCATGAGGGCGTGATCATCCCGCGCCTGGTGTTCACCAAGGGCGGTGGCCTGTGGCTGGAACAGATGGCGCAGCTCGACTGTGAGGTGCTGGGCCTGGACTGGACCGTGAACCTCGCGCAGGCGCGTGCGCGGGTCGGTGCCCGCATGGCGCTGCAGGGCAACCTGGACCCGAACGTGCTGTTTGCCCCGCCGGCGCAGATTGAAAAAGAAGTGGCTGCCGTGCTGGACAGCTTCGGCCAGCCCCATGCGGACCTGACCAGCAGCGGCCCCACCCATATCTTCAACCTCGGACACGGCATCAGCCAGCACACCCCGCCAGACAGCGTGGAGGTGCTGGTGCGTGCAGTGCATGCACACTCCCGCAGGATGCGTACCGGAACGCCCCATTGAGCGCGGTTTTTGACGGCCTGATAACACAAAATCAGGCTTGGAAGGCAAGACTTATTCACAAAATTCGTGCTGCGGTGCCGCATGACACCGACTTCAAGCCTGGTTGCGCTATCAAACCCATAGCGCCGCTAAGTGATTGATTTATATAGCTTCTTTAAATTGCTTTTTTTCCGGGCAATTTAAGAAAAGCCTTGATTTACAAGGCCTGGACAGCGCCTATGGCAATCTATCAACAAAGTTATCCACAGAAACTCTGGATCACTCTCAAAGTAGTTTGAAATCAAGCACTTACGGCGTTTTCCCAAAATGTATCTCAGCACTTACGACTTTTTACGTCGCTCTTAAGCTTTCTCGCCCATGACTTACTGGCTCAGCATTGTGGTTGCGACGCCGGCCCACAGCAGTGTGGCCGGGGCGCTCACCTATGCCAGCGAGTGGCCACTCGCACCCGGCACGCTGACGCGTGTCCCTTTGGGAAAACGCGAGGTGCTGGGGGTGGTCTGGGAATCCTTGCCCGACAGCGGCGACTTGCCACCGGCGCAAGCCCGCGCCGTGCTGGGCGCGCTCGACGGCCTGGCGCCCTTGTCGGTCACCTGGCGCCGGCTGGTGGCATTTACCGCCAGTTATTACCAGCGCTCGATTGGCGAGGTGGCGCTGGCCGCGCTGCCGCCGCAACTGCGCGAACTCGGCACAGTACAGCTCGCGCGCCGGCTGAAGCGCCCGGTGGCGCCCGTACCGGACACGCC